>JAAOIH010000009.1 GCA_015163875.1 Bdellovibrionales bacterium | reverse complement strand
AACAATAATTAAGGAGAATAAAATGGCCATTAAACAAGAAGAAGTAGTAGAATTTTTATCTAATATGTCAGTATTAGAAGTTTCAAAATTAGTAACAGAATTAGAAGAAAAGTGGGGAGTAAGTGCAGCTGCCGCTGTTGCCGCTGCTCCAGCCGCTGGTGCCGCTGCTGCATCTGAAGAAAAAACAGAATTTGATGTAGTATTATCTGCAGCAGGAGATAGCAAAATTTCTGTAATTAAAGAAGTTAGAACAATTACAGGACTTGGGTTAAAAGAAGCAAAAGAATTAGTAGAAGCTGCTCCGAAACCTGTAAAAACAGGAATTCCAAAAGATGAAGCAGAAAAAATTAAAGCAGCTTTAACAAAAGCTGGTGCAACAGTTGAAGTTAAATAGCTTAAGCTTTTATGATTTTTTATTTTTGGCTAATATATAAATAATAGCCAAAAATATTTGTTACTTGTGTGTTGAAAAATAGTTAATTAATTAGGAGATACAATGGGCACTATCCCGTACGCAGCCTCTCAAATTCGTCTACGACATAATTTTGGTAAAATAAAAGTAGATATTAAAATACCAAATTTAATTAATCTTCAAAGAGATTCTTATAAAAACTTTTTGCAATCAGACTTTGATTCTGACAAAAGGTTGGATCAAGGATTACATGGAGTATTTAAATCTGTTTTTCCAGTTGTAGACTTTAACAAAAGTATTCAACTAGAATATTTAGGTTACCGACTAGAGTCGCCAAAATATGATGTTGAAGAATGTTTACAAAGAGGAATGAACTACTCGTCTTCTTTAAAAGTTAATTTTCGTTTAGTTATTTTTGATATTTCAGAAAGAACAAATAAAAATTCTGACGAACCAAAAATTGTAAAAGATGTAAGAGAGCAAGAAGTTTATATGGGCGAAATACCATTAATGACAAACAATGCATCATTTGTAATTAACGGAATCGAAAGAGTAGTTGTAAGTCAATTACACCGTTCACCAGGTATATTTTTTGAACATGATAACGGAAAGGGAAGTGTTATTGGAAAACTACTTCACTCTGCACGAATGATTCCTTATCGTGGATCTTGGTTAGATTTTGAATTTGACCAAAAAAATATATTATATGCAAGCATTGATAGGCGTCGTAAATTTCCAGCCACTATTTTATTAAAAGCTTTAGGCTATGACGATCAATCTTTATTAAATTATTATTATAAATCTGATATTTTAAAACCTCAAAAAGATGGAACTTATAAATACGCATTAGATATAAATTCACTGCTTGGACAAAGAGCAGGGGCAGATATTTTTGACAAAGAGGGCAACATTATTGTTTCTCGTGGTCGTCGTATCACCAGAGCTACTGTTAAAAAAGTAGAGCAGGCAAAAATTAAAGATGTCAGAATGGAAAAAGAAAATTTACTAGGCGTTACTTTGTCTGAACCAATTATTAACCTAGAAACAGGCGAAATTGTAGCCGATGTTAATACAGATATTACAGAAGAAGTTTTAAATATTATTGCAGAATTAAAATTAAAAGAATTTTCTGTTATATTTTTTGATAAATTTTCTGTAGGAAATCATTTAAGAAATACTTTATTGTTAGATAAAGTTTCAACTAAAGACGAAGCTATTTTAGAATTATATCGCAGACAACGACCTGGCGACCCAGCTGATTTAGAATCTGCTACAAAATTTTTAAACAGATTATTTTTTGACGAAAATACTTACAACTTAGGAAAGGTTGGTCGTTTAAAAATTAATCACAGAATTGAATCTTTAGTAACACCCCCTCCACTAGATCATCATGTGCTTACAAATGATGATATTTTATCTACTGTTAAAATTTTATTAAATATTAAAGACGGAAAAGGCGACATAGATGACATTGATCATTTAGGTAATCGACGAGTAAGAGCTGTTGGCGAATTACTAGAAAACCAATATCGCTTAGGCTTAGTTAGAATGGAAAAATCTATTCGTGAAAAAGTAGGATTCCAACAAGATTTAGAAGCAGTAATGCCTTATGACTTAGTAAACTCAAGTGCTATTAATTCTGTAATTAAAGAATTTTTTGGCTTAGGTCAGTTATCACAATTTATGGATCAAATTAATCCTTTATCAGAGGTAACTCATAAAAGAAGATTGTCTGCCTTAGGGCCTGGCGGTTTATCTCGTGACAGAGCCGGCTTTGAAGTTCGTGATGTTCATCATACTCATTATGGAAGAATATGTCCTATTGAAACTCCCGAGGGGCCAAACATTGGATTAATATCTGCCTTAGCAACTTATGCTAAAGTTAATGATTATGGTTTTATCGAAACTCCTTTTAGAAGAGTAAACAATGCAGTTATTAATGATGACATTATTTATATGTCAGCACTAGATGAAAAAGATAAGAAAATTTCTCAAATAAATAGAGAAGGCAATAAAGTAAAAGATGACAAACTTACTATTCGTAGAATGGGTGAGTATGAAAATGTAGCAAAAGAAGAAGTAGAGTTAATGGATGTTTCGCCAGGACAATTAATTTCTGTTGCAACTGCATTAATTCCATTTTTAGAACATGATGATGCAAACCGTGCTTTAATGGGCGCAAACATGCAAAGACAAGCAGTGCCTATGATTAAATCTGCGGCTCCTTTAGTTGGAACTGGAATGGAAAAATTTATCGCTCGTGATTCTGGAACAAGTATTGTTTGTTCCAACGAAGGATCAGTTGTAGAGGTAGAAGCAAATCGTATTGTAGTTCGTCGTAGCGCTAAAAAAGGAGCTATGGGAGCAAATATAGATATTTATAATTTAGTTAAATATCGCAAAACAAATCAAAACACTTGTTTTAATCAAACAGCATTAGTTAGAGTTGGCGACATTGTAAAAAAAGGCGATGTTATCGCAGATGGACCAGCAACAGAACTTGGAGAATTAGCTTTAGGTCAAAATATGTTGGTGGCATTTACTCCTTGGATGGGTTACAACTTTGAGGATTCAGTTTTAATTTCTGAAAGATTAGTAAAAAAAGATGTTTATACTTCTATACACATAGAAGCCTTTGAATGTTTAGCTCGTGACACAAAATTAGGAGCCGAAGAAATTACCAGAGACATTGCTAACATTAGCGATAGTGATTTAGTAGACATTGATAACAACGGTATTATTAGAATTGGTGCAGAAGTATCTCCTGGTAGTATTTTAGTTGGAAAGGTAACTCCAAAAGGTGAAACTCAACTTTCTCCAGAAGAAAAATTATTGCGTGCAATTTTTGGAGACAAGGCCGGTGATTTTAGAGACTCTTCTTTAAGAGTTCCATCTGGTGTTGTTGGTACAGTAATCGATGTACAAATTTACAATCGCGATGGAGTTGGAGACGACGATCGTCACAAAGCTATTGTAGAAAGTAAACAAGAAAAAATTGCTAAAGATCTTTTAACCGAAGAAAATATGATTAAAAATGCTGCACTAGATAGCATTAAAGATTTATTAATTGGACAAAAATCTTCTGATCAATTTTTAAACGAAGACGGATCTGTTGAATTATTAAAAAAAGGTCAAGTAATTGGGTCTGATGATTTAGAAGCTATTCCATTTGAGTTTTTAAGTTACATTCCTGTTACTCCAGATTTAGAAAAACAAGTTACTCAAATAGTAACAGCTGTTCGTAGTAAATTAAAAGCAGTTAAAGTTATTTTTGGAGATAAATCAGACAGATTATCTAGAGGTGACGAATTATCTCCTGGAGTAATTAAAGTTGTTAAAGTTTATGTAGCCATTAAACGACGCATTCAAGTTGGAGATAAATTAGCTGGTCGTCACGGAAACAAAGTTGTTGTTTCTCGTATTTTACCAGAGGCAGATATGCCTTATTTAGCTGATGGCAGACCTGTTGATATGGTTTTAAATCCGCTAGGTGTTCCTTCTCGTATGAACATTGGTCAAATTTTAGAAACTCACTTAGGCTGGGCAGCTTTTGATTTAGGAAACCAGTTAGAAGAAATGCTTGAAGAATTTAATGCTAATAAAATGCGAGATAAATTAAATAAAATTTATCAAAATAAAGATTTACAAGAAAAAATTAATACAGCAGACGACAATTCTTTAAAAGGAATTGCAAAGCAAGCAAAAAATGGCGTTCACATAGCTACTCCAGTTTTTGACGGAGCAAGTGAAGATAATATTAAAAGTTTGTTAGACTTAGCTGGCTTACCAAAAACAGGACAAACAACTTTGTTTGACGGAAGAACTGGAGAGGCTTTTCATAATGATGTAACTGTTGGAATTATGTATGTATTAAAACTAAATCATTTAGTAGAAGAAAAAATACATGCCAGATCTATTGGGCCATACTCTTTAGTTTCTCAACAACCATTAAGTGGTAAAGCACAATTTGGAGGACAAAGACTAGGAGAGATGGAAGTTTGGGCTATGGAGGCTTACGGAGCCGCATATTCTTTACAAGAATTTTTAACAGTAAAATCTGATGATGTTGCAGGTCGTACTCGTATTTATGAAAGTATTGTTAAAGGAGAAAATGTATTAGAGCCAGGCTTGCCAGAATCTTTTAATGTTTTAATTCGCGAACTACAAAGTTTGGCATTAGATATTAATTTAGTAAAATCAGATATTTTAACAGAAGATAACAAAGCGGTAATTTCTGAGGAAAAAGGTTTTAATAGCTAAAACCTTTTTATTAATAGAGCAAACAAAAAAGAAAAAATAAAAAACAGGAGTTCTTTTGAAAGACTTACTTAACTTTTTAGACAAACCACAATCACCTTTATCAATTAAAGGAATTCAAGTTTCTTTAGCTTCAGCAGAAAAGATCAAAAGTTGGTCTTTTGGCGAAGTAAAAAAACCAGAAACAATTAACTATAGAACTTTTAAACCAGAACGAGAGGGTTTATTTTGTGCTAAAATTTTTGGACCAATAAAAGATTACGAATGTCTTTGCGGAAAATATAAAAGAATGAAGTACAGAGGCGTTGTTTGTGAAAAATGTGGAGTAGAAGTTACTCGCTCTAAAGTTCGCCGCGAAAGAATGGGTCATATTAGTTTAGTTTCTCCAGTAGCCCATGTTTGGTTTTTAAGATCACTCCCAAGTCGTATTGTTACTTTATTAGGAATGACTCTTAAAGAATTAGAAGCTGTTTTGTATTGTGAATCTCACATGGTGTTAGACCCAATGGAAACAGAATTAAAAGAAATGCAAGTTTTGTCAGAAAATGAATACCAAGAAGCTTTAGACGAAAACGGTCCCCACTTTAGAGTTGGAATGGGAGGGGAAGCTGTGATTGAAATGCTACGCTCTTTAGATCTTGAATTTTTATCAAGACAATTGCGTATTGATATTCGCGAAACTAAATCAGAGCTAACAAAGAAAAAACTTTCTAAGCGTTTAAAAATTGTAGAATCTTTTAGAGGTTCTAATAACAAACCTGAGTGGATGATACTAACAGTGTTACCAGTTATTCCGCCAGACTTGCGCCCTCTAGTTCATTTAGACGGAGGAAGATTTGCTACTTCAGATTTAAATGATTTATACAGAAGAGTAATTAACAGAAACAACAGATTAAAAAAATTACAAGATTTAAATGCACCAGACATTATTATTCGTAACGAAAAAAGAATGCTACAAGAAGCAGTAGATGCTTTGTTAGATAACGGTCGTGGCGGAAAAGTTTTTACAGGTGCAAACAAGCGACCACTTCGATCTTTAAGTGACGCCTTAAAAGGTAAGCAAGGTCGTTTTCGTCAAAACTTATTAGGTAAAAGGGTAGATTACTCTGGCCGTTCGGTAATTGTTGTTGGGCCTCACCTAAGATTACATCAATGTGGTTTGCCTAAAAAAATGGCTTTAGAATTATTTAAACCATTTATCTGTGGCCAATTAGAAAAACGCGGATTAGTAACAACAGTTAAACAAGCAAAAAGATTAATTGATGAAGGCGTAGATGAAGTTTGGGATATTTTATCAGAGGTTGTAAAAGAGCATCCTGTTTTGTTAAACCGTGCTCCAACTTTACATAGATTAGGTATTCAAGCTTTCGAACCACTACTTCATGAGGGAAAGGCAATTCAATTACATCCGTTAGTTTGTGCAGCTTTTAACGCCGATTTTGACGGTGACACAATGTCTGTTCATGTACCTTTATCTATTGAAGCACAAATTGAAGCTCGCGTGTTAATGATGTCTACCAATAATATTTTAAGCCCCTCCAATGGTAAACCAGTAATTAATCCAACTCAGGATATGGTTTTAGGTTTATACTGGATGACTCGTATTAATTTAGAAGCTAAGGGAACTGGAAGAGTATTTAGCTCTATTGATAAAGTAGAATATGCATACAACCAAGGATTAGTAAATTTACAAGCAGCTGTAAAAGTAAAAATTGCAGGAACTCTTTATGAAACTAGTGTTGGTAGAGCAATTTTAGGTGGAAAATTACCTAAAGATTTAGATTTTAAAGTAGTTAATAAAGTTATGAATAAAAAAACTTTAGCAGAGCTAATGGATTTTTGTTTTCGTAATGTTGGTCCAAAGGCAACTGTTTTATTAGCAGATTCTTTAAAGCAAGCAGGTTTTGAATACTCTACTCAAGCAGGTATTTCTATTGCAATTGGAGATTTAAAAATTCCAAAAGAAAAAGATGGAATTCTAGCTGCGGCAGTTACACAAGTACAAAGTATTCAAGAACAATACGACGAAGGATTAACAACAGAGAGTGAAAGATATAATAAAGCTGTTGATATTTGGTCTAATGCCACAGATAAAGTTGCAAAAATAATGATGAAGCATTTTGAAACACAAGATTTTGAAGTAGATGGAAAAAAAGTTAAATCAGATAGCTTTAACTCCATTTATATTATGGCAGACTCTGGAGCAAGGGGAGCTGTTGATCAGATTAAACAATTAGCAGGTATGCGTGGACTACTTGCAAAACCATCTGGCGAAATTATTGAAACTCCAATTACAGCAAACTACCGCGAAGGTTTATCGGTTATTCAATATTTTATTGCAACACATGGTGCAAGAAAAGGTTTAGCAGATACAGCTTTAAAAACTGCAAACTCTGGATATTTAACTCGTTGTTTAGTAGATGTTGCCCAAGATGTTGTGGTAACTAAAAAAGATTGCGGAACATCTAACGGAATAAATGTTAAAGCTTTAATGGAGGGTGGAGAAATTATTCAAAGCTTAGGTGAAAAAATTTTAGGACGCATTACACTAAAACCAATATTAGAGCCAAACACAAAAGAAGTTGTTTTAGGTTCTAACGAAGAAATTACAGAAACTTCTGTAGAAAAAATTTATGAATTAGGAGTTGAAGAAGTTACCGTTAGGTCACCTTTAACCTGTCAGTCTGACAGAGGGATTTGTGTTCAATGTTATGGTCGCGATTTATCAAGAGGGCATATTGTTAATTTAGGAGAAGCTGTTGGAGTTATTGCAGCACAATCTATTGGTGAACCAGGAACTCAGTTAACAATGAGAACTTTCCATTTAGGTGGAGCAGCAAGTAGAAATGTTGAAGATTCAGAATATATTGCAAAGTATTCTGGTAAAATGCATTTAAATAAAGTTCAAACAGTTGTAAACAAAGAAGGCAAAACAACTATTTTAGGTCGTAACGGAATTTTATCTGTTAAAGATGGAAGTGGTTCTGAAAAAGAATCTTTTAAACTTCCTTATGGTTCTGTTTTAAATTATAAAATTGGATCTAAAATAGCAGCCTCTGACATTCTTGCATCTTGGGATCCTTATTCTAAATTTACTATTGCAGCAGCTGGCGGTTACATTAAATTTGTAGGATTAGATATGGGAGTAACCTATACAGAAGAAAGAGATACTACAACAGGATTTATTGCTAAAAAAATTATTAACAATAAAAGTTTAGACGGATCTAAACCATCTGTTCATTTAGTAAATAAAAAAGGCGAGCCTATTCAATTTGAACGAGGCGGAGACATTAGCTATATTTTGTCCACAGGAGTTCAGCTATTAGTAGATAATGGCCAAGAAATTTTTGCAGGTGACATTATTACTAAGATGGTAAAAGAGGGCTCAAAAACAAAAGATATTACAGGTGGCTTACCTAGAGTAAAAGAATTGTTTGAGGCCCGCATTCCAAAAGATCCTTCTGTTATGTCACCAATTGATGGCTATATTAGTTTTGGAGAAGATTTAAAAGGAAAACAACGAATTATAATTACTCCAGAGTCAGGCGATGCTTGCGAAGTTTTTGTTCCAAAAGGAAAAAACGCAGAAGTAATGGAAGGAGAATTTGTTAAATCAGGCGAAGCAGTTGTTGATGGAGAAATTAATCCACATGATTTGTTAGATATTAAAGGCGAAATTGCTCTATCTACTTATTTATTAAATGAGGTTCAAGAAGTTTACAGGCTTCAGGGTGTAGCTATAAATGATAAACATATCGAAACTATTTTGCGACAAATGTTAAGCAAAATTAAAATTTTATCCTCTGGCGACACTCAATTAATTCAAGGAGAGGTAATTGAAAAAGTTAGATTTAAAGAGGCTAATAAATTAGCTGTAACAGAAGGTGTTGAATTAGCTACAGGACAACCAGTTCTTTTAGGTATTACAAAAACTTCTTTAAGTACAGAAAGCTGGTTATCTGCGGCCTCATTTCAAGAGGTAACAAAAGTATTAACCGAGGCTTCTATAAATTCTAAAATGGATAATCTTAAAGGCTTAAAAGAAAATATTATTATGGGACGATTAATTCCAGCAGGAACGGGACTTCCTTGTTATTCTCAATGGAAAATTGGAGTAGATATGCCAAAGGCTAAAGAAGAAAATTTAGTTTTACCAGGGACAGATACTTATCAAGCTCCAATTGCTAACGACAGCGAAGAGGAAAGAAAGAATATATAAAAAGCTTGACGATAGACAAAGGAATAAGTAATTTTCTTGGGTTATTAGGAGACAGAAAGTATGCCAACCATTAATCAGCTAATAAAAAATAATCGAAAAATCCAAAAGGATAAATCAAACTCACCAGCTTTAGAGGCCTGCCCTCAAAAAAGAGGAGTTTGTACTCGTGTATTTACAACAACTCCAAAAAAACCAAACTCTGCTTTGCGCAAAGTAGCTAGAGTTCGTTTATCTAACGGATTTGAAGTTAACTCTTATATCCCAGGTATTGGACATAATTTACAAGAACATAGTGTGATATTAATTCGCGGTGGCCGTGTTAAAGATTTACCAGGTGTTCGTTACCATACTGTTAGGGGAGTTTTAGATACTCATGGTGTAGCTAATCGAAAAAATAGCAGATCTAAATATGGTGCAAAAAAACCAAAATCTTAATTTAAATAATAAAAAAATAAAAGGTAAAACATGAGTCGTAGAGCAAGAAAATATAGAAAAGATATAGTTGCCGATGTGGTGTATGATGACTCCACAATATCTATGTTAATAAACAAAGTAATGTTAGATGGCAGAAAAACTACAGCATCTAAAATTATGTACTCTGCAATGGACCAATTAAAAATAAAAGTAGAGGGAGAAAGTCCTTTAGATGTTGTTAAAAAAGCTATTGAAAATATTAAACCATTAGTGGAGGTTCGCTCCCGTCGTGTTGGAGGAGCAACTTACCAAGTTCCAGTTGATGTTAGGCCTGCTCGCAGATTAACTTTAGCATTAAGATGGTTAACTTTTTATTCAAGAAGTCGAAATGAAAAAACTATGTCTAACAGATTGTCTGCAGAAATTTTAGATGCATATAACGAAAGAGGCGCATCTTTTAAAAAGAAAGAAGACATTCACAGAATGGCAGAAGCTAACAGAGCATTTGCACATTTTAATTGGTAGTTAATAATTAATAGTTTTTAAAATTATTAATTATTCAAAAAAAAATTTAAAAATTTAAAAATTTAAACAAAGGATTACAAATGATTAAAATATTTAACATTTTAGGCTCTGTAGCAATATTACTTTCTTCATTATTTGTACAAGCCTATAGCTACAACACCTCAAAAAAAGATAACAACAAACAAGTTGAGCACATTATAGAAATTAAATCTTTTAAGTTTATCCCAGAAGAGCTAGATGCAAAAGTAGGAGATAAATTAATTTTTATTAATAAAGACTCTGCACCACATTCTGTTGCACCTAAAGATGACTCATATTTTTACTTTAAAAGCAGCGGTGTTTTAATGACAAACGATACATTTGAAATAATAGTAGATCAATTAGACATATCTATTATGTGCGGACTTCACCCAAGAATGCCTGGTTTTATCCTTAATGTATTTAGATAAAATTTAGATACTTAATTTATGGAAAACCTAGTAGTACATAAATACGGTGGCAGTTCTTTATCGAGTTTAAAAAAAATTAAAAGTATTGCAAAAAGTTTAGCAGAAATTTCTAAAACAAAAT
The DNA here is from genome assembly GCA_015163875.1 of Bdellovibrionales bacterium. Classification (GTDB taxonomy): domain Bacteria; phylum Bdellovibrionota; class Bdellovibrionia; order Bdellovibrionales; family UBA1609; genus JAAOIH01. The sequence continues at coordinate 35,662 of JAAOIH010000009.1, read as the reverse complement.
CTTTAATTGTAGTTGTTAGTGCCATGGGAAAGGCAACTGATGATTTATTAAACATGGCTTATACAATAAGTGATAAACCTGAAAAGCGCGAACTAGATATGCTTTTAACTTCTGGCGAACGCATTACTATGTCTTTGCTAAGTATTGCATTAAATGATTTAGGAGTTTTATCTGTTAGCTTAACTGGAAGTCAGGCTGGCATTTTAACAAGTGACAAGCACAACTCCGCAAACATTGTAGACTTAAAACCTTTTAGAGTTTCTGAAGTTTTAAAACAAAAAAAAGTTGCAATCTTGGCAGGCTTTCAGGGAGTTGACCCAGCAACAAAAGAAATAACAACTTTGGGAAGGGGAGGTTCAGACACTACAGCTGTTTATTTGGCAGATTATTTTAAAGCTCCATGCGAAATATATAAAGATGTAGACGGAGTTTGCTCTGCTGACCCAAATCAATTCTCTAATGTAACCAAGTATGACAAAATAACTTATGATGAATTAATTTCTATGACTAAATGGGGAAATCCTATTTTACATAAAGATTGCATAAAATTAGCTAAAGAAAAAAAAATAAACTTAAAAATTAAAAAATCTTTATCAAAAAATACAGGCACACAAATAGTATTTAATAAAGATAAAACAAACAGTGAGTGCGTATCCGTAGAGTTTCATACTTCAGTTTTTTGTATAAAAAAATCTGATATAAAAAATTATAGATCTATCAAAGAAAAAGAAAAACTATTTACATTATATGATTTATTTAAAGGAAGTGATAATCTTTTAGTTACTGGCGAAAGCTCTGATTTACAATATTTAAAAAAATCCTTAAAAACAAATGCAAGTGATTTATCTACAGTGTCTTTTATTTTTTCTAACAAGGATTCTGATAAAAACAAAATTGATTTAACAAATTATTTGTCTAAACAATTCCCCTCTATTACAGATTGGATAAAAGAAGATCTATCTTTAACAGTTGTTATTAATGCATCTTTAAAAAATGAAGTTTTAAAAAGCTCAGCCCTGTTTTTGAAAGATTATAACTTGGGCAGATAAAAAAATAATTTTCCAATTTAATTTATTTGCTATCCAGTTAATAGTATTTTTTGTGTAAAAGCTAACATGAGTCATATCATTATGATAATACCATGCATGAAAATCTTGTGGATTTTTATATAATTTAGTCATAACACCAAAGTAGCCATTATTTTTTAATAAATTATTTATTTTTTTAAACTCTTCAAAAGGGTGGTAAAAATGCTCTGCAACCTCTGTGCATGTAATAAAATTATATTTTTTTTCAAAAATTTTTGTATCAGAAAAAAATAAAGGATCATAGTGATGAGTTTTAAACCCCATTTTAGATAAATACTTAGCTAAAACAACACTTGGTCCGCAGCCGTAATCTAAACCAAAATCTGTTTTGCAAAGTTTTGGAATTAAATGCACAAGTAATTTATCTAAAAATTTTAAATAATCTTTATCATTTATGTCATTGTTGTGCTGACTGTAGCGAAGTTTTTCTTCGCTTAAATTTAATCTAAGATTTTTATCTAAAAAAATAAGCTCACAGGTAGAGCATAAATAATAAACTCTATTATACAGCTTGTTATTATATTTATTTACATATTGATGTAATAGACTTAAGTCTTGATTGTTGCATAGACTGCACTTCATAACTGATTATTTAATATTATTTTGCAATTATTGTTAGCTTTTTGTTATTTGATTTCTTTTTTATAGCTATAAGATAAGCTTTGTTAACAATTTTTTTTGTTTTTATCTAAAAATGCTAAAATATTGAACAATTTTAAAATTTTGTCTGAATAACTAAAAAATATAAACTGTAGCCTCTAGTCTAGTTTGAAATTTTTTAATTAGAAAATCTTGCAAACCTTACAAAAACTTGACAGACTTTAGGTAAATAGCTTGAAGGCTATAAAACTTAAGTAAGGAGAAGCAAGGATGCTGAGAAATATATTAGTAAAAAACGGTTTATCTCAAAGGGAATCTGAAGTTGCAGAATTAATAACTCAGGGACTGTCTAATAAAGAAATTGCAAACCGCTTATTTGTAACAGAAAAAACTATTAAATTTCATTTAACTAATATTTATAAAAAAATGTATGTTAAATCTCGTTCTAAATTAATTGTATGGTGCATGCCTCACTTAAAATTTATTGAAATGAAGGCTAATGCCAACCAAGCAGTGCCTGGCTTTACTGCAGGAAACACAGAAGAAGAAGCAACTTCTTCTATTATACCAGCAGGTCGTAGCACTATTTCTGATAACAATTCTAATTAATTTTTAATAGTCTGAAGATGTTTTTTAGGGCTTTGGTGAATTCTTGCAGCCCTTACACTTAATGTAATACTATTAATAATATCATCAACACTTGCACCGCGCTGTAAAATATTTGCGGGCTTATTAATTCCTGTTAAAAATGGACCTAAAACTTCAAGCTTTCCTAAATTTTTTAATAATTTATACGAAATATTACTAGATGCTAAATTAGGAAAAACTAAAATATTAGCAGGTTCTTTTAAATCAGAAAAAGAAAAAATATTATTTAATATATCTGTATTAACAGCGGTATCGCCTTGCATTTCTCCATCAATAATAAGATTGCTTTTGTATTGTTTTACAAGCTGTGTTGCCTCTTTCATTTTTTTAGACAGGGGAGTGTTGCCGCTAAAGTTAGAATAACTAAGCATGGCAATACGAGGCGAAATGCCATAATATTTTGCTACAATAGAAGTTTGTATAGCAATTTGTGCAAGCTGTTGACTACTTGGCTCAATATTAACAGTGGTGTCTGTTAAAAAAAACATTTTATCATCTAATAATAAAATATTTAATCCAGCAACTGTTTGCTTATCCTTGGCTCCTATAATTTGTAAAATAGGTTTTAAACAATCTGCATAGTTTTGTTTAGCTCCAGATATTAAAGTGTCAAAGTCACCGCAGTGTAATGCCATTGCAGAAAAATAATAAGGATTAGTCATTAATCTAGCAGCCTCTGCATGACTAATGGCTTTTCTTTGTCTTTTTTCATAAAATTTATTCATATAATTTTCAAAATTTGGACTTTCTTTAGGAGAAATAATAGCAATGTTATCTAAATTTTTTAAAGATTCTTGTTTTATTAAAGCCTGTATTTTTTTAGAGTTACCAATAAGAGTAGGCTCACAAATTTTATCTAAAGCTAAAGTATTTAAAGCTTTTAAAATTCTTTTAGATTCACCCTCTGCAAAAATAATTTTTACAGGTTTTTCTTTATTGCAAATATCATTATTTTTAATTTTGTTAATTGTAGATCTAATAAAACCTTGCTTTAAACCTTGCAACCTTGTTAAGTCTTCTTTGTATTTTTCAAAGTCAGTAATATTTTTTTGAGCCACTCCAGATTCCATAGCAGCTTTTGCAACAGCAGTAGTTACAGAAATTAAAACTCTTTCGTCAAATGGAGTAGGTATAATATATTCAGGGCCAAACAAAAATTTTTTATTATTGTAGGCAGAAGACACACTGTCTGGAACATTTTTTTTTGCTAAATTACTTAACGCATAAACTGCTGCTAATTTCATTTCTGTGTTAATGTGAGTTGCGTGAGTATCTAGTGCACCTCTAAAAATAGATGGAAATCCTAAAACATTATTAACTTGGTTAGGAAAATCACTTCTTCCGGTGGCTATAATAATATCTTGGCAGGATTTTTTTGCTAGTTCTGGTAAAATTTCTGGTTCAGGATTAGCCAGCGCAAAAACAATAGGTTTTTTTGCCATGCTTTTAATATCTTCAACTCTAACCGCACCAGCAACACTAAGTCCGCAAAAAACATCAGCATCTTTTAATGCCTCTTGCAAACTTCTAGCTTTTGTAGAAGATGCCCAAAATTGTTTGTATTTATTAATATTTTCTTTTCTGTTTTTATAAATTACACCAGATGAATCACAAAAAATTATATTTTCTTTTTTAACTCCAATTTCTATAAATAATGTTGCACAAGACAAAGCTGCAGCTCCGGCACCATTAAAAACAACTTTAATTTTTGATAAAGATTTATTTTGAATTTCGCAAGCGTTAATCAAAGCAGCAGCACTAATAATAGCTGTTCCATGTTGATCATCATGGAATACTGGAATATTCATTTCTTTTTTTAATCTCTCTTCAATTTCAAAACATTCAGGAGCTTTTAAATCTTCAAGATTAATTCCTCCAAAACTTGGCTCTAAAGATTTTACTGTTTTTACAAAATCTTCAACAGAATCTGATTTAATTTCTAAATCAAAAACATCAATTCCTGCAAAATGTTTAAATAATACTGCCTTGCCCTCCATCACTGGCTTTGATGCCGCAGGCCCAATGTTTCCTAGGCCTAAAACCGCAGTTCCATTTGTAATTACTGCAACTAAATTACCCTTGTTAGTATAGTCAAAAACTTTTGCAGGAGTTTTATAAATTTCTTGGCATGGGGCAGCCACTCCAGGTGAGTAAGCTAATGATAATTCATATTTAGTATTACATGGTTTAGAAGGTTCAACACTAAGCTTTCCAGGTTTAGGATCTTTGTGATATTTTAAAGATTCTTTGTATAACTGTTCAGACATAAGCTTCCTTTTTAGTCATTGTTAAAATACTGTAATATTACTGATTATGGTAGTAGTTTTTAAGACAATTACTAGTCATTACTTGAACAGATTTAACTAGCAGTGTAAAACATAATTGCCAAGGAGGCATGTATGAAAGAAGTGGTTTTAGTAGAAGGCTTAAGAAGTCCTTTTTCAAAAGCAGGAACAGATTTTAAATCTTTGCACGCAGCAGATATGGGCGCACAAGTATTAAAAGAGCTTTTAGCTAAAACAAATATGTCTGGTGATAAAATTGACGAAGTTATTATTGGAAATGTTGGCAACCCTTCTGATGCAGCCAACATTTCAAGAGTTGTAGCTTTAAAAGCTGGCCTTCCCCAAAGTGTTTCTGCCTACACAGTTCATAGAAATTGCGCGTCAGCTTTAGAAAGCGCCTCTTCAGCTTTTGATAAAATTAGTTCAGGCTCAGCAGATATTGTTATAGCAGGAGGTGTTGAAAATATGTCACAATACCCATTACTTTTTACACAAAGATTTAGCAATATTTTTGGAGAGTTTGCTTTTTCTAAAACTTTGTCAAAAAAATTAAAAGCTTTAAAAAAATTAAAATTAAAAGATTTAATGCCAAGAATTTCTGTAATCGAAGGCTTAACAGATCCATTTGTTGGCTTAAGCATGGGCCAAACTGCAGAAATTTTAGCAAAAGAATTTAAAATTAGCAGAGAAGATCAAGACGCTTTTGCATTAAAAAGTCATCAAAACGCAGTAGCTGCAACAAAAAAATTATCAGAAGAAATAATGCCATTATTTATTCCTCCAAAGTTAAATAAAGTTTTAGAAAAAGACAACGGCCCAAGAGAAACTCAAACAATAGAGAGTTTAAAAAAATTAAAACCTTATTTTGACAAAAAGTATGGAAGCGTAACAGTTGGCAACGCTTGCCCACTAACTGACGGTGCAGTTATGTTACTTTTAATGAGCAAAGAAAAAGCTCAAGAACTTGGGTTAAAACCTTTAGCATATATTCGCTCTTACGCATACGCAGGTTGTGACCCTAGTCGCATGGGGCTTGGCCCAGTTTACGCTACTGCAAAATTGTTAGCTAAACAAAATATTTCTTTACAAGATATTGACTTAATAGAATTAAACGAAGCTTTTGCAACTCAAGTTTTAGCCTGTACAAAAGCTTTTAACAGTGATGAATTTTGTAAAAAAGAATTAGGCCTTGAAAAATCTATGGGAAGCATTGACCTTGATAGGTTAAATGTAAACGGAGGGGCAATTGCAATTGGACACCCCGTTGGGTCTACTGGGTCTCGTTTAATTTTAACTTTAGCAAAACAAATGCAAAGACAAAATGCAAAATTTGGACTTGCAACTTTATGTATAGGAGGGGGGCAAGGCGGAGCTTTGTTGCTAGAAAAAATAGATTTTTAGAAAGGAAAAATATGAGCACAAAAAATATAAAATTAAAAGATTTAGGCGATGTTGCTGTTATTATTTTTGATAACGAAAACGAAAAAGTAAATACTTTATCAAGTTTTGTTTTAAAAGAATTTAAAACTTTAATAGAGCAAGTAAAAAACTCTTCAAACTTTAAAGCTTTAATTATTGGTTCAAATAAACCAAAAAGTTTTATTGTTGGTGCAGATATTAAAGAAATAAAAACAGTAAATTCAAAAACAGATTGTTTAGAAATGTTAAACACTGCACATGATATTTTAAATTACCTAGAAGATTTAAAAATACCTAAAATTGTAGCAATTAATGGACATTGTTTGGGAGGCGGGTGTGAATTAGCATTAGCATGTGATTACAGGGTAGCAAGTGACAATTCTGTTTTAGCTTTACCAGAGGTTAAGCTTGGTATTTTTCCAGGATTTGGCGGCTGCATAAGATTACCAAAATTAGTTGGACTTCAAGGCGCTTTGTCTATGATTTTATCAGGAGCTATGTTTAATGCAAAAAAAGCATTGCGATTAGGCTTGGTTGACGAAGTAATTTCTTTAGAACTTTTAGAAGACCACTGCCTGTCTGTTGCTAAAAAATTTATTAACAAAAAAAAAATAATTAGACCAAAAAAAAGAAAAACAGCTTTTGTAAAAAAACTTGTAAATATTTTTTTAGAATCTTTTTTAGGAAGAAAAATTGTCTACAACAAAGCTAAAGAGGGAGTTTTAAAACAAACTAAAGGTTTTTATCCAGCCCCGCTTGCAGCATTAAATGTTATTAAAAAAACTTATAAAAAATTATCAAGAAAAAAAGCTTTAAAGTTAGAAGCTAAATTTTTTTCTGATGTTGTTGTAACCGATGTCAGCAAACATTTAATTAATTTATTTTTTTTAACAGAAAAATTAAAAAAACAAACAGGAGTTAGCTCAACTGAAGTTAAAGCACTTAAAATTAAAAATATGGCGGTATTAGGAGCAGGAACTATGGGAGGCGGAATTGCCCACTTAGCAGCTAACAAAGGAATTTTTGTTCGCATTAAAGATTTAAATTATAAATCTTTAAGCTTGGCATTAAATTTTGCACAAAGCCTGTGGAATAAATCTTTAAAAAGACGAAAAATTAATATTTATCAAGTAAAATCAAATATGGATTTACTATCTACCACTTTAGATTATTCGGGATTTAAAAACACAGATTTAGCTATCGAAGCTGTTGTAGAAAATATGGATATTAAAAAATCAGTAATTAAAGAAATGGCAAACAACAGTAAAGACTCTTGTATTATTGCAACAAATACATCTTCGCTAAGTGTTACAGAAATGTCAGAGGCTCACCCAAGGCCAGAAAATTTTATTGGTATGCATTTTTTTAATCCAGTAAATAAAATGCCACTTGTAGAGGTTATTAGAGGTAAAAAAACTAGTGACCAAACTGTAGTAACAACTTTTGAACTAGCAAAAAAAATGGGAAAAATACCAGTAGTTGTAAAAGATGGCACAGGATTTTTAGTTAATAGATTGCTGCTTCCATGGATGGCAGAAGCATTATTATTGCTTGAAGAGGGGGAGTCTGTAGAAAAAATTGACGCAACTTTTTCTAAAAATTTTGGAATGCCAATGGGGCCATTAAGACTTATTGATGAAGTCGGAATAGATGTGTCTGTTAAAATTTTAAATATTTTTGTAAACAAATTTCCAGATCAAATAAAAGTTTCTTCGCTATGCAATACACTGGTTGAAAAAAATATTTTAGGTAAAAAAGATTTTAAAGGTTTTTATTTATATGATCAAAAATATAAAGAGACTGGTGTAAATCAAAATATTTATAAAACTTTATCTATCTGTCAGCCAACAGACCAATTAAAAAGTAATGACATTTTAGACAGAGGTTTTTTAACTATGATTAACGAAGCATCAAGAGCATTACTTGAAGATAAAATTGTAGACACCCCAGAAGATATTGATATCGCCATGATTATGGGCACAGGATTTCCTCCATTTAAGGGAGGACTATTGCATTATGCCGACAGCCTTGGCGCCAAATATATTGTTAATCGCTTAAATGAATTTACAAATAGCAACGGACCTAGGTTCAAACCTTCTAGTTCGCTAAAAGCTATGGCCGAAGAAAAGGGAAAGTTTTATTAATAAAAAGAGATTAATAATAAGCAATTTAGCTAACTTGTGTGGCCATTATTGCGAGTCATCCTGCAAGACTTTTGACTATAAATATTAAATTAAAGTAGTATTAATAAAAACACTCTTTACACTTTTTGTATAAACAAAAATATATGGGATTTTTATGAAAACAATTGTTATTTTTTTACTTAGTTTAAGTCTTATTTCTTGCGCAGGATTAAAGCAAAAATTAATGTCATCAACAATTAACAAAAGAGATGTTGCATCAGATATGGTAACGTTTAACAAATATCAAAAATACCCACTAAGTGGTTTAAAAGACAATGATGTAGTTGTTATTAAATGGAAATCAGTAAAAAATGGCAGCGCAACTGACTGGAATGGCAACTTAGATTTTGAATTAAATATTGGAGTAACTACATCTTCTACATATTTTATTTCTACGAATAATATTGCAAAGATGTCATTTTCTTCTGACCCTTTTGACCCCCGTACTAAAAAAGAAATTGTAAATAAAGAAGTAAGAATATTGGGCAAAGATATCAGGAAGGCAATTTTTACTTCACCAAATGATTTTAACTATCGTTTAAGAATTGCATTTAGTGAAAGTGATGGATTATTTAGTCATGTGTACGGCAGTAGTGAGCACATTCTTGTACAAATGCTTCTAGATGGTTCTATTAAATCTTTAAGAAAAAAGTTTCCTAAGAATAATAAAAAAATACATTATATTAGTGATCATAAATATTTTGTTGAGGCAGAGTATTCTATAGAGGTTATTAAGGCTGACTAAAAATGGCCCACATAATGCTTACAAAATACCTTAAACATAATTAATTAAGAGTTATGAAATGTTGTGACCACTATTGTGAGCCAGTTTGTAACTTTTCAGCATCTTTAATATCAATACGAGCTAGCAGGTGTTCATATTTTTTAACATCGCAATTTTCTAAAATAGTTTCGTGATCTTTCCATTTATAATTAGCGTCTTCATTAAATAAACTAGCCACCTGCTTAGAATAAGATGGCAAAATTGGTGTTAAGTAAATATTTAAAATTCTAAATACATTTACAATATCAGTTAATACTTGATGAGCCTCTAAAGGACTATCTTTTATTTTTTTCCAAGGTTCTTTTTTATCAAAATATTGATTAGCCTCTTCTGACAAACTTCTAATTAAAGAAATAGCTTTAGAAAATTCTCTATTATCATATAATTTTGCAATTTCTATATTAGCTTTTTGTATTTTTTTAATTAATAATAAACCTTCTTTAGAGCAACTACTTAGCTTATTTTCTAATTTTTTGTTAATCATTTGCACAGACCTAGATGCTAAATTGGTAATTTTAGACAGTAATTCTGAATTAGTTTTTTGATAAAAATCTTCAATACTAAAATCAAGATCCGATGCATTAGAGTTTAATTTAGATGCCAAGTAATATCTTAAATATAAAGGATTTAAAGTTTCTCCAAAATGTTTTGCAGAAATTAAAGTTCCCTTGCTCTTGCTCATTTTTTTACCTTGAAATGTTAAATGACCATGAACAAAAATATTATTAGCTAATTTATATTCAGAATTTTTTAACATGCTTGGAAAAAACAAACAGTGAAAATAAACAATGTCTTTGCCGATAAAATGATAAATTTCTGTATCCGTTGCATTCCAAAATTTTTTAAAATCAATTTTATTTTTTTCAGCCCACTCTTTTGTGCTAGCAAGATAAGCAACCGGGGCATCTAACCAAACATAAAAAAATTTATCTTTATGATCTGGAATTTCAAATCCAAAATAAGGTTTATCTCTAGATATATCCCAATTAGCCAAATCATTTTTTAGCCATTCTTGTAATTTTTTTTGCACCTCTTTTGGAGTATGATCTTTTATCCACTCTTTTAAAAACTCTCTAAAATTTTCTAACTTATAAAATAAATGACTGCTTTCTTTTAGAATAGGAGTTTTGCCACAAATAGAACATTTTGGATCTAAAACTTCAGTAGGCGAGTATGTTTCGCCGCAAGAATCACAAGAGTCCCCATTTTGATCTTCTGCCTTGCACTTAGGACAAGTCCCTTTTGTAAATCTATCTGGCAAAAACATTTTATCATTATTGCAATATAATTGTTTTATTGATTTTTCTGTAATATTTTTTTTCATGCTTTCATAAATTTCATAACAAAGTTCTTTATTATAATTTGTATTAGTGCTTGAGTAGTGATCAAAAATTATTTCAAATTTAGAAAAATCATTTAAATGTTCTGTTTGCATATCTGCTGTTAATTTTTCTGGAGTAATATTTAAACTTTTTGCCTTAAGCATAATAGGAGTTCCATGCGCATCATCAGCACAGATGTATAAACAATGATGACCTTGCATTTTTTTAAAACGAGTCCAAAAGTCCACTTGTAGATATTCAACAAGGTGGCCTATATGAATTGGGCCATTTGCGTAAGGTAGAGCTGCTGTACAAATAATATTTTTTTTCATATTTAGCTTAATACATATTTAATCTAACACATTTTAATTTAACACATCATTAAACGAAATTTCTTCATTAGCCATTGCAAAAATTTGATGATTGGTATTTTTTTCTTCATCTACAGCATTACAAATATATTTACTTTGTAAGCCCTTCCAATAATTTAAATATTCTTCTGGAGTATTAAAATCTTCTTTAGACGCAAGATTTAATATTTGCAAACACTGACCCTTTCCAGTAATTCTTTGTAAAATAGATCCAGAAGATTTTTGTCCTAAACTACTATCAATTACTTTAAACCTTAATCTTTTTTCTTTTAACTCTTTTTTTAATTTTTCTACTATATATTTTGCAGACTCTTTTGTTGTGTCTTCTGTATTGTCTTCTGTATTATTTTCTATATTAGAATTCACAATACAAGACACATTCTTTTTTAATGATATGCTAAGCATGTGGCTTAACACTAATAAAAAGTTTTCTGCATTTTTACCTTCAGCATTTTTATTTGAATTTAAAAAAAGCTCAATTTTTTTTATTTTTTCTGCATTATGAAAATTAAAAATTAAAACATTCTTTTTTTGTTTTTTTGCTTCGTCAATTAAATAAAGAAGACTTTGTAATTTTATATCATTATTTTTAGGAAAATTTAAAACTATGCTGTTCATTTCTATTGGCCCAATGCTGTAATCTTGAATCAAATCAAGACTAGTTTGCGTGTAATCTTGATACTCTTGTATTTTTGAAAAACTATTGATTTTATTTTTTGAAAGTTCTTTTTTTATATCATAAATATTATATGGGATAAAAGAGTGCATGCTTATTTCGTTTTGCTCCTTTTCGGAGTTAACACAAGCTATTTGTTTTTTTTCTAAAAAAATACTACTAATAAAACTACGATTTTGTGTTAAGTGCTTCATATAAATTAAATTAGTTAAACTACTAGTAAAATTATTTTCTAAAACTTGAATAAATAAAATATGCGGTCTCCAAGTTCTTGCTTCTTTTTTATAAGAAGAAATTTTTTGTAAGGCAAATCTTGCAGTCATAATAAAAAGACCTTGTCTAATATCAGACCAAGAAGAGCTTATATTTCTAAGGTGGGTAATAAGGTAAATACAAAAACAAGAAATAAAAGCAAGTATAGTAGAGGGGGCATGTATTAAAAACATTGCAGAAAAACAAAGTGCAGCGCCTAAAAAACTTAAGCTCCAGTGAGTTTTAAATTGCGGTCTCCACGATGGGTTTTTCATAAAACTTTCAAGACCAGCTGCTAAATTTAAAGCTCCATAAGATGTTAAAAAAAACATAGAAAGTATTGGTGCAATAATATCTATGCCTCCCAAAAACAACGCACCTCCTGCAAACAAAATACTAATAAAAGTTGCAATGTGAGGTGATTTAGATATCCCAAATTCTTTTCCTAAAATTTTTGGCAAAACATTATCTTTTGCTAAAGCTTGTAGAGTTCTTGGTGCAGCAAGAAGAGACCCTAATGCGCTAGATAAACTTGCTGTCCAAATTCCTAAAAAAATAATCGGCGCAAAGTATGCAATCTTTGTAACAATTAAAGAGTTTGAATTTAATAAATTTGCTGGAGCAAAATAATATAAAGCAACAGCAACAGCCATATAAATAATATACCCAACAATAACTGCAGCCATTGTTCCCAGCGGAATAGATTTAGCAGGATTTTTTAAATCACCAGACATAGACAATCCCGTACTAATCCCTGTAACTGCAGGAAAAAATAAAGCAAAGACTGCAAGGTATGACACTGTAGAAAAATTTAAAGGTAAATTTGCATTAGTTTCTGCAACAGGTTGTCCTAAAAATAATGAAACTAGTGACAAAACAATTGCAATAAAAATAAAAGTTTGCACTTTCATAGCAAGGTCGGTTGAGTAATATGTTAGCGCAGTTAAACCAAGCAAACTAATAACAGCTATAATAGTTGATGAGGCATTTGGAAAAATATATTTTAATGATTCAGAAAAACCAGCCAAGTAAAAAGTAATACCAATAACTTGTGATAAAAATAATGGAATTCCAATAGCTGCGCCAACCTCTATTCCAAATGATCTTGAAATAACATAATATATGCCACCACTTTTTACCTTCATATTAGTTGCCATACTAGAAACAGAAAGTGCTGTTAAAAAAGTAATAAAAGATGAAACACTAATAATAACTAATGTTCCAACTAGTCCAGCATTTGCCACAACCCAGCCCATACGAAGATACATAATTATACCAAGTATTGTTAAAATACTAGGTATAAAAACCCCCTCAAATGTACCAAATAATTTTTTATTTACAGTCACTTAAAAGCCTTAGTGTAGGTGTTATTTTGAAAAATATTTATTCTTAATATTTTTTTTAAACGCTTTTTAATATTTATTTTTAATTACTTCTTAAGCTTATCTTTTCCACAGCTTTACATCAAACTTTTTTTAGCTGGACTTTATATAAATTCATAACTATTCTTTTGCTTATGATTTATAATAATATTTTAGAAAGCATTGGCAAAACTCCATTGGTAAAATTAAACAAAGTTGGCCTAGGCTTAGAGTGCAACCTTTATGCAAAATGTGAATTTATGAACCCAGGTGGTTCTGTTAAAGACCGCATTGGTTATCGAATGCTAGAAGATGCCGAAAAACAAGGTCGAGTTAAACCTGGTGATACTATTATAGAACCAACTAGTGGCAACACTGGCATTGGATTAGCATTAGCAGGGGCTGTAAAAGGCTATAAAATTATTATTGTAATGCCAGATAAAATGAGCAAAGAAAAATCCATGACTTTAGAAGCTTTGGGAGCCGAAGTTGTTCGCACTCCAACAAAAGAAGCTTGGGATTCTCCATTAAGTCATATTGGTGTAGCTAAAAAATTAGAAAAAGAATTAAAAAATGCTTTTATTTTAGATCAATATAAAAACCCGTCTAACCCTTTGGTGCATTACGAAGAAACAGCCGAAGAAATTTTACAAGATTTAAACACACCTCTTGCAATGCTTGTTGCAGGCGCAGGTACTGGCGGAACTATTAGCGGAGTTGCTAAAAAATTAAAAGAAAAAAATTCTTCAACAATTATTGTTGGTGCAGATCCAGAAGGTTCTTTACTTGCAGGGCCTTCTAAAATTTCTTCTTATGAAGTGGAGGGGATTGGTTATGATTTTATTCCAGATGTTTTAAACCGTGATTTAATAGACGAGTGGGTTAAAACAAATGACAAAGAATCTTTTAAATGGGCCAGAAAATTAATTAAAGAAGAGGGTTTATTGTGCGGAGGCTCTAGCGGATCTGCTATGCAAGCTACAATGCAAGCTGCAAAAAAATTAAAAAAAAATGAAAACTGTGTTGTAATTTTACCAGACAGTATTCGAAACTATATGACTAAATTTTTAAATGATGATTGGTTAAAAGATCGCAACTTTATTTAAATTATATTGTAATACTGCTAACTTCAATCCAACAGTCTTTGCTATCTGTAAAAAAAGAATTTTTTCCTAGCCTTTCTTTTTCTATTTGACAAAAATTGAATGTCTTTTTTAAATCTCCAGACACTTTAGGTAATTGTCTTTTTATTAATTCTTTAGAATAATGTACAATGCTTGATAAATTATAATCTTTTTCTAATTTTTGAAAAGTTTTTTTTGCAATATCTCTATATTTTTCATTTACTAAATTATATGGCAAAAGATATTCTAAAATTAATTCATTATTTTTATTTGGCGATTTAAAAATATTAACAATACTCCATAAGCTTTTTTCGCTAATATAATAAGAAATACCCTCGGCAATAAGCAAAGTTGGCTTTTTTTTATTCCACAAAACTTTTAAAAGATTTTTTTCTACAGATTTTATATCTGTTAAATCTGCTGTAATACATTTAATAGCTTCTAAATTTCCTACTTTTTTTAATAATTGTGTTTTTACATCCATATTGTATTTGTCAATTTCAAAAATACAAGATTTTGGATATACAGATGCAATTTCAATAGACAATGGATCAAGTCCTGCAGCAAGTATAATAACTTGAGCATTATTATTTTTATTTAAAAAATCAAAAGCCATTTTTTTTATAGCATATTTTCTATTTTTTATAACATTATCCATTGGCGGCCAAATTTTTATAAACTCTTTAATATAAACAGCTTCTTTGTCAAAATTAATATATTCTAAATATTTTTGTGTATTTTTTTGCAAATAAGATTGTTTTCCAGCTAAAAAAAGCACCAAAGATGATGTTGGCGATAATTCGTTATGTTCTGTTGATAATTTTTTTGGCATATATTTTTATATTAAAGGCTTAGTTTATAAATCAGTCAAATAAACTAAAAAACTAAATACGGATTTTTATTTTACAAGGCCTTTATTGCGACATTATAAAAAGTTATTTTTTTGCATACTCCATTGATTATATTAATATAAGGAGATTATATGTCAGTACATTCTTTTGTGCATCAGTCTTTTGATTTGCAAAGTATCGAAGTAGAAATAAGCCTGCTTAAAGGTTTGCCTAATTTTCAAATTATGGGCATGCCAGATTCGGCAATTAAAGAAAGCCTGTTTAGAATTAAATCTGCCTTAAAGCATCAAGGTTTTTCTTGGCCTAAAGCTCAACAAGTTTTAGTTAATTTGCGACCAGCACATGTAAAAAAAACCTCCCCAGGTTTAGATTTAGCTATTGCCTACGCATACTTGTTAAAAACAAAACAAATAAAACCTTTGCATATTTTAAAAAAAGGAAAATTATTTGCGTATGGCGAGCTTAATTTAGAAGGAAAAATTTTTATTCCAGAAAATTTTTTATATAATAATTTAAATTTAACAAAAGATGATGTTTTAGTTTCTGGCATAGATGAAAATTTTATTTTTTCTGGTGAAAGTTATTTTATTAATAGCTTGTCTGATTTAAAATTTTCTACAAAGCAAACTGAGCCTAATCAACAAAATATTAAATCTAATCAAGAAAGCACAAACAAAATTAAAGATAAATTTATTAGCACGCGCCCGCAGTTTTTAGATTTAACTTTTCCATTAAATGTTTCAGAACTTTTATCAGTTGCAGGTGTGGGAGGACATTCTTTATTTTTAGCAGGTCCTGCAGGTTCTGGAAAAAGTACTTTTTGCAAAGCCTTGCATCAGTTGCAGTCAGATCCATCTTTAGAAGAAATTCAAGAAATAAAAAAAATTAGTCAATACTTTGGCAAGCCTTGTAAATGGAGACCATTAGTTAGCCCGCACCACAGCACTCCGGCTTTGTCTATAATTGGATGCGGATATCCACCTCAACCGGGAGAAATTACAAGAGCAAATGGAGGAACTTTAGTTTTAGATGAATTTTTAGAATTTGCCAGCCAAGCTCAAGAGGCATTAAGAGAACCTTTAGAAAGTGGCGAAATTTTTGTTTCACGCCGCGGAAAAAATTGTAAATTTCCAGCAAAGTTTCAATTAATTGCAACAAGTAATTTATGCAAATGTGGAGACTTAGTTCCAAAAATTCCAATTAACTGTTCTTATAGTTTGGCAAGGTGCAGGTCTTATTTAGAAAAGTTAAGCGGGCCTTTGTTAGATAGATTTAGCATATTAAGTTTTACTCATAAGTGGAAAGACAAATCTAATAATTTAAATTTATTTGACGAAACTTTAGATAATGAAAAATATTTATCTGTAGAAAAAATTTTTAAACAAGTACAATCAGTAAGAGAGTTTATAAAAAAAGACAGACCATGGCAAAAAACAACAAATCATTTTTTATTAAAAAATCAAATTATAAAAAACACAGAAAATATAGAAAGAATAGATGAGTTTTATTATAAAAACTGCATGCCACTTTTTAAAAGCTATAGAAGGGAATTGGCATTTTTAAGAGTAGCAAGAACTTATGCAGACTTAGATTTATCTAGTAAAATAGAAAAACAGCACCTAGAAAAAGCCAGAGAAATGTGCGTGCAAAGTTTTTATGATTTAAAACAAATTTTTTGCTAAAAAATAAGATGTTTTAAAGGCTTAGCTTGAAAATATTATAAAAATATTGCAAGCTAATAGAGTCTAAGATTAACTAGTCACTAGACCAGATAATCTTGCTGAGGTGGTGTAGCCAAGCGGTTAGGCAGAGGACTGCAAATCCTTGAACGCTGGTTCGAATCCAGTCACCACCTCCAAATACTAAACATATTTAATGCAATTCAAGATGTTTAATTATTTCTAGGCGGCTTTTTGCATCAAAAATACCAACTTCTATATAATTACGTGTAAAGTACTCCATTCCTACATAAGGGAGCTGAGGCAACTCTTTAACTACACTGACAGGAAATTTTACTACAGCCCCTGAAGACTCAAAAATAAACTTTTTAATTTTGTTTCTTGATTCAGAATACCTACCCCATTCTTTCCCAGCTTTTTTAGAGTTACTAAAGAAAATAGCTTTGTTTTGTTGGCCGTAGGCCATAACTGCTTTAAGAGCCAAAGCTTCTCTTTTCTCAAACGAGAGATTATTATAAAAATATTTTTTTGAAAAAACTATGGATATAATTTTTTTTATAGCTCTTTTTGCTTTCTTGTTCTCTACGCCTTCTGTGAAAAAAGAAGAATCAAGTTTTCTTGAGTATATGTCTCTAAGAGGCTTGCTGTTACGATTTGGCCATAAAAAATCTCTCAAGATTTGATAAAATGTAATTTCTGAGACAGTGGCCCCTCGATATAAGTCTTTACCGTCCTTAAAAAGTTCCTTTAAAAGCTTAGAAGATGCTCCAGATGGATGATACTTAAAACTAGTATTTACAGAATTCTGTTCGGCCCATGGCTGAATACGAAAGTCTTTTTGTTTTTTCGTTGATTCTGCAAAATGATGACCTATAAAGATATTTCCATTGTACATTAGCAGTCGGTCTTTAGGCATATATTGTAATAAATTTTCTATACTAAGATTTTCAAAACTATTATTAGATGAATCTGAACCTTGAAATAAACTGACACAACTTTGAGCTAAAGATTGTGATGAAATAGAAAAAAATAGAATAAAAAATAAAGCTTTCACAAACATTAATGAGACCTCTCTTATTATGTGAGCTAATAGTTTATGAAAACTAAATCACACTACAGGACTACTAAGAAGCAAGATTATTGCCAGTATAAATGCCCATTTTAAGAGTCGCAGACTAATGGTGTTTAATTTTAAGACAAACTGCTTTTTAAGGCCATAAAGTTATGGATATAATGATTTTCCATATACATTTTAATTTAATTTATTGTTTTTAAAAACTAGACTTTTATGCACTGTAATTTTTTTTATAAATACCGTTAAGCTAAGTGTAAATAAAGTTATGTGAAAATATAAAAAAAGGTCTTCTATGTTTAAAATAGTTCTAATATTATTAGTTAGTTTTGTTGGATTTAAGTCTTGGTCAGGGCCGGCTAAAAGCAGGAGGCCAAAAACTTCAAGGCCTGTTAAAATAAATCGACCTAGCAATAAGCCGTTAATACCAAGTAAATATGATTCAAAATTTACTTCTAATTTAGCTATTAACACAAAGCTAAAGCTTGAAGCTGAAAAAGATATGAAAGAAATGGAAAGTAAAATTAATAAATTAGGACCTAAATTATTAATTCAGAAAAAAAATATTTTTAACGAATCTAAACAAATTTTAGAAGTTTTGAGAGGAAGAACAAAAGACAAAGAAAATTTAGAATTATTAGTTAGCCTAGTTAGCAAGCAGTCTTTATCAATGATATCTACAAAATCTAAAACTCAGGTCGAAAATTTTCAATTTTTATTAACTTCTATTAACTCTAAACTTGTATCTAATAATGTTTTATTAAAAGATGTTTTAAAAGAATCTACAGAAGATTATGTTGTTGCTAGAAAAAAAGTTTCTGCTTCTAAAAAAGAAGCCGAGGGAAGTAAATTTTTATCAGAGCTAAGAAAGCGTTGTAATAAATAATAAAAATACACACATAAGGCTTTATGTTTAAAATTTTTATTTTTTCTATTTTTTTATTTTCTGCCATATCTTTTTATGATTTATTTTCACAAAAATATACAATAACAGTTACAGCTATTAAGAAATCCAGTATTGTAGGCAGAAAAATAGCTTCAAATGTATCTGATAAAAAAAACACTCACACAAACAACAACAATAAAACAGCCTCTAACAAAACATCTGTAAAAAATAAAATAAATTTTAAACAATGGTCTAGCGCTGTTAATTATAGTAGCGATATAAATTTAAATAAAAAAATAGATGATTTAAAAAAACTTAGCCCTAGCGAGCTAATGAAGTCTTTAAGAGCTGCTAATACTCTTTCAAAGCCTAAAAGAATGCAAGCTTTAAGAACTACTGCAAAAAGATTTATTCCAGAATCCTTATTATTTTATTTAGCTGGAAACTTAGTATCCTTAACCGATTATGGTTTTGGAATTAGCGAAGTAGATAATCCTAGATTTTTTCAAACAGAATTAGATAGCATTTTGTCCCTTGAGGGTGGGGCACATTTTTTTTCTTTTATATTTTTTAACCAATTGTATTCCGCATGGTCTATAAAAAAAGTTCAATCAGGAACGGCATCTGTAGCTTTAAATAAATTTTTAAAAAGTGCTGCAAATTCATTTGCAGGTATGGCGGTTGCGGGCCTTGGAGCAAGTATTGTTTCAGACCTAGGGTCCATGATTTATAATTGCGGATTAAATAAATTAGAAAAAGTAGAAAAAAATCAAGTTTCAGATATTTTTGCAACAACATCTGAACATTTTGCAGCTTGTGACGATTTATATTTAAGATTTGTGTCTGGAAAAATGCAATCAGCATGGGTTAATGAATTAGCCTTGGGTTTAATTCCAGCAGCCGCGCTATCCCATGGCGTTGGTGCACTTGGAAAAAAATCTTTTAAACAAATAGGCTCTGCTAAAAATTGGTTAAAAGATCATAAAGCTTTTTCTTCTGCTAGTAATGTAAAAAAAATTAAAGTAGGAAAATTTTCTGTAGTAGCTGGAAAAATTGCATCAGGGGCTAAGGTTGCGCTGTCAGCGACATGGGTAGGGGCACTTGTAAATTTTAGTTTATTTGTAGGAATAGAAAGACTATTAATGTCTCATGTTGTAGAGTGGAGCTCTAAAAAAATTAATTTAAGATTTTTAAATTCTTATAAAAATGCTTTACAAATATATTTTAAAAAATCTTTATTTTCTTATAACAATATTAAAGATTTAGAACAAAACAGCACAGATGACATCAGCAAAATATCACTGGATCAATGCAGCAGCAAAGAA
Organism: Bdellovibrionales bacterium; assembly: GCA_015163875.1. Lineage (GTDB taxonomy): Bacteria > Bdellovibrionota > Bdellovibrionia > Bdellovibrionales > UBA1609 > JAAOIH01. Next base: position 15,736 of record JAAOIH010000009.1, on the reverse strand, counting down.
TGTATTAAAGATTACTATACAAATTCGCCAAAAGCTCTTAATGCAAAAGATTTTTTAAAAAATTTAAAATTATATTCACAAACTTTAAGAGAGCGTCGTAAGCTATTACTTTCTAAAGGACAAATGAATTATCAAAACTGGTTAGATAGTTTTAAAAAATTAAGCTTAAAACACGATGCTAGTTTTCAATTTTATTATGATTTTATACAAAAAATTTCTAACAAAGATGAATCAATTCAATCTAAATTAATGCCGTTAGTTTATATTTTACCAAATAAAAAAGAAAATGATAATTTTGCACCTGCAGCTGAGTTTGCAGGAATAAACGAACAAGAAAATTTAATCTTAAGCATTGATCAGAAAAAAAATCTTACAGACACGCTTGTTTTTATAAATAAACAGCTATCAAAACTTAAAAAATCAACATGGTTTCTGCATAAAAAGTCATTAATAATTCAATTAACAGGGCTAAAAAGACAATTATTTTCTAAAAATTTAAATATACAATCAATTGGTTTTAAAAATTTACAAACATTATCAAATTATCACAATAAAAAATTTACATGCCATAGTCTTATACAGAAAAGTTTAAACTGCTCTGTTGTATATTTATATAATCATCTAGGCAAGCCAGAAAGCACAACTTATTTAGAAAAATATATTAAAACTTGGGGAAAGGTGTTTGATTATAGTTATGGAAAAGATCTAAAAAACCAAGCCTTTGCTAAAAATTTGGCAGAAGATTTTTTACTTTCCATGGTTTGTGGAAAAACAAAAGGTGAGCTTTCTACATTTGTAGGTTGGGATAAAAATTTTTATCCTCCAAAAGTAATTAATTTAAAAAATAATTCTTGTAAATTTAATTCTATAAAAACACCTTATGTGCATATGTTATGTGATTCGTCGATGAGCAAAGATGCTATTAATATTAATTCTTTTAATATTAAAAAACCTGAAAAGTTATTTAAAAAAGTTTTAACTAATGATTTTAAGTGTGCCAAACTGTGGAATGTAGAATCTAATAAATCTGCAAAATATTCTGTAATGTCTACTTACTTTGCAGTTAATGATAACAATAAAATTAGCGCTTATAATAATTTAGCAGAGCTAGTTATTAGAAATTTAAAAAAAACATTTTTAATATGCTCTGATGATAACTGTAGGCAAAAGATTGCAAATGCAAAATTACAAAATGAAAGTTTAAGTGTATTTAAAGTTTGGTGGACTACAAATGTTAATTCTTATGTATTAGACCAAATGGATAAAGCAAGGCAGGCAACACAAAAAATTTTAAATCAAGAAATTCTTCCAACGCTATATGAAAAGCAATCAGTAAGAACTAAAAGCAATGATTTATCAATCATTGAGCTATTAGACAAAGAAGAGCAGAGATTGTCTGTAATGGAATCTTTAGAGATAGAATTTTTAGTTTATATAAATATTATAAAAAATATTTATAAAAAGCACTGCAAAACAAATCAGTGCATAGGTGAGTTTAATCAATGGCATAATGATGCCATTGATGATTTAAGAAGACTTTCAGAAAACAACCCTAACTTAAAGTTAGCCATGTACAAAAAAAGATCTAAACTTTTAAAAACAGCCTATCAAGATATGTTTTATAAATTAGTTCCAAATTTAAATTTTGAAGTAAAATCTTATTATAAAAGCATAAATAAAACTTTTAAAATAAGTAATTTTGAAAAAAAAGTTTTAACACAAACTTTTAAATATTTAAACGCTCAATTATTTGAGCTAAGTGGGTATAAAAGCCTATTGTTAGAACGATAGGCTTTTAAAAAAAATTAAATTTTTCCAACTAAATCTAAGCCAGGCTTTAAAGTATCAGCGCCAGGAGTCCACTTTGCAGGACAAACTTCATTTGGATTTTTAGCTGTAAATTGAGCAGCCTGAACTTTTCTTAATAACTCGTCAGCATTTCGCCCGATGCTGTTGTCTTGGATTTCTGCTAACTTAATTTCTCCTTCTGGATTAATTAAAAAAGTGCCTCTATAAGCAAGACCTGCTTCTTCTATATGCACACCAAAAGCTCTAGTTAAAAATCCTGTTGGATCAGCAAGCATTGGATATTTAATTTTTTTAATAGTTTCAGAAGCGTCATGCCAAGCCTTATGTGTAAAATGTGTGTCTGTGCTAATGCTATATACCTCTACTCCCATTTGTTGAAACTCAGCATATTTGTCAGCCATGTCTCCTAATTCTGTAGGGCATACAAAAGTAAAATCTGCAGGATAAAAAAAGAATACACTCCACTTTCCCTTAAGATCTTGTTGAGTAACTGTTTTAAAATTATCATTATGATATGCCTCTAGTTTAAACTCAGGCGACTGTGTGTTAATTAATGTTTGCATTTTTCCTCCATATTTTGGTTTATGCTTTATTGTTAAAAACAATATATTCATTTTTACTTAATTACTAATATTTTTTTTTAATTAAATGATAGCTAAAAACTATTATAATTTTATTTTTAATAGTAAAGTTGACATTCCATGTATTTATTGTGAAATACTAATATTTAAGCAGTAGAGTTAAAAAAAGAGGAATTATGGCAACTATTACTCAGCTAGAATATTTAAAATCAGTAAATATATTTGGTCATTTTGGCAGAGCGGCACAAGAATGCAATGTATCTCAGCCGACACTTTCTATTCAAATTCAAAAATTAGAAGAAGAACTTGATGTTATAATTTTTGATAGATCAAAAAAACCAATTATTGCAACAGAGGTTGGCAAAGAAATTTTATCACAAGTTAGTTTAATATTAAAAGAGCATAAAAAACTTTATCACTTAGCTAACTTAGGTTCGATTGAGCCAAAAGGTGATTTTCATTTAGCGGTAATACCAACACTTGCGCCAAACCTTATACCTTTGTTTGTTATGGAGTTTTCTAAAAAATACCCACAAGTAAATTTAAAAATTAACGAATACAAAACAGAAGATATTATTAATATGTTAGTTGATGACAAAATTGACGCAGGTTTATTGGTAACCCCTTTGGAGGATAGCAGGTTACTTGAAAGACATCTTTTTTTTGAACCTTTTTATACCTATATATCATCACAACATAAATTAAATAAAAAAAAACAAATTTCTGAATCAGATTTAGAGTCAGAAGGTTTATGGCTTCTTGAGGAGGGGCATTGCTTTAGAGATCAAATATTAAAAATATGTTCTAAAGATAAAAAAAATACCGTTTTAAATAATGTAGAATTTTCTGGAGGAAATTTAGAAACATTAAAAAATTTAGTAAAAAATAATTGCGGGTACACTTTGCTTCCAGAATTATCAGTAAATAACTTATCTTTAGAAGATCAAAAAACACATATTCGTAAATTTAAAAAGCCAGCGCCAACAAGAGAGGTAAGCTTGGTTTATAGTCGTAGTTTTTTAAAAGCCAGCATAATAAACGCATTAGAAAAAATTATTATTAATAATTTACCTAAAAAAATTAAATCTTTAAAAAGGCGAGATGTAGAAGTGATTGGTTTAAAGTAATAAAAAAATTGGTTGCGGAGGAGGGATTTGAACCCACGACCTTCGGGTTATGAGCCCGACGAGCTACCAGACTGCTCCACCCCGCGACAAGTGTCACAACAATATTTTAAAGCCCAAAATAAGTCAAGACTCTTTTAAGTTAAGCAAAAATTCATTATAGACACTTTTCATAAGCCTAGCTATACTTACTCTCAAAGTTTATAAAACACAGACCCTTTGCGACTCAGCCCTAAGGAATGCCATAGCAAAGGGCCTGTGTTTTATAAACTTTGAAAGCAAGTTTTATAAACTTTGAAAAAAAGAACACACTAACGCTTATGTCACAAAATAAAAACATTCTAGAAATTAAAAACCTAAGCAAAAGCTACGGCAACTTTAAAGCAGTAGACGATGTTAGTTTTAACATTGCAAGTGGCGAAATTTTTGCATTACTTGGCCCAAATGGCGCAGGAAAAACATCTATTATATCTTGTATTTCTGGAGTAAGTAAATTTGCAGAAGGAAGTATTAGCGTTGCAGGCTCTGATGTTATTAGCTCCGTAAAAGATGCTAAATTTAATATTGGAGTTGTGCCTCAAGAACTTATTAATCATGGATTTTTTAATGTTAGACAAATTTTAGAATTTTATTCTGGCTTTTATGCTATCGCAAAAAATAAAGACAGAATTAATTTTTTATTAGACAGACTTGGGCTATGGGAGCACAGAGAAAAAAGAGTTCGCAAACTTAGTGGTGGAATGAAAAGAAGAGTGTTAATTGCAAAAGCATTACTTCATAAACCAAAATTATTATTATTAGACGAGCCAACAGCCGGCATTGACATAGAACTTCGTAAACAACTATGGTCTTTTGTTAAAGAATTAAAATCAGAAGGAATGTCAATTTTATTAACTACACATTACTTAGAAGAGGCAGAGCAATTATCTGACAGGCTTGGAATTTTACATCATGGAAAATTAAAGTATTTAACAGATTCAAATAGTTTAATTAGCAGGCTAGGAAAAAAAATAATATGCATAGAACTATCAGAGCCTATAAAATCAGAACATCCTTTGCTAATAAAATCTGATGGAAAAAAATTACATTTTAATCTACCAATGGATTACTCATTAGGCTTACTATTTAAAGAAAATAATATTGAAACAAAAGATGTAGTAGATATTCAAATGGAAAAAAGCAATTTAGAAAGTGTAGTAGAGGGTTTTTTACAATCTAAAACAACAGGCGGAGTTTAATAATGCAAGTACCATCCGGAAAACAAGGTAATTTATTTTGGGTACCTTTCTTTTTTGTTTTTTATAAAGAAGTTCGCCGTTTTAAAAGTGTATTTATCGAAACTGTTTTAGGACCAGTAATTAGCACAACTTTATATATTGTAGTTTTTGGAATGGCTATGTCTGCACAATTAACTAGCACAAATGATTTGCCATACATAGCATTTTTATTGCCAGGTTTAATTATGATGAGCTGCCTAAATCAATCTTTTCACGGAACAACAGCGGCCTTTGTTACCGCAAAATATACAGGAGAAATTGAAGACTATGCAAGATTACCTATTAGCTCTAATCAATTATTAATTGGTTTTATTTTGGGAGGTTGGTTAAGAGGCATGGTTGTTAGTTTTTTTAATTTAATTATAGGAAGCCTTGCCTATTACTATTTATATCAATCTTGGATTCCCTTAGAAAATCCTTTTTTATTATTAATTTTTTTATCATTGGGAGGTTTAACTTTTAGTTGTTTGGGCGCGGCCATTGGCATTTGGGCACAAAATCATGAACATATTTCTGCCATTGGTATTTTTATACTAGCACCTTTAATTTTTTTAGGAGGAGTATTTTTTTCTGTAGAAAACTTTAGCCCTTTTTGGAAGGCAGCATCTTCGTTTAACCCTATATTTTATATGATTAACGGAACTAGATATAGTTTTTTAGGATCATCAGATGTACCTGTCTTAACTTGCATGTTGGTTTCTGTATTTTCTGTTTTAATGATTTATTCTGTAGCTTATTACTTATGCGGAAAAGTTAATCTCCAAAGGTGGTAGATGTTTATTAATTTATCATTTAGTAAAATTATTTTTTAAAGGTATTTAGTATGTTTCAAAATTTATCAGAAAAATTTTTATCTAGTATTAAAAAATTAAAAGGAGAAGCTCGCATTAGCGAGTCTAATATAGAAGACGCATTAAAAGAAATTCGTTTTCATTTACTAGAGGCAGATGTTAATTTTAAAGTTGTTAAAACTTTTACACAAAGAGTTAAGCAAAAAGCTTTAGGGGCAGAAGTTTTAAGCAATATTAACCCAGGCCAACAATTTACTAAAATTATTCACGAAGAATTAAAACAACTGTTAGGCGAAAAAGAAACCCCTCTAAATTTAAAAGCAGATCCATCAATAATTTTTATGGTTGGCCTGCAAGGTGTAGGTAAAACTACAAGCACAGCAAAACTTGCTTTACATTTACGACAAAAATTTAAAAAAAAAATAGGAATGTTTTCAGTAGATGTTTATAGGCCTGCAGCAATAAAACAATTACAAATTTTAGCAAAACAAAATAATTTTTTATTTTTTGATTCAGATCAAACAAAAAAACCTAAAGAAATTTTACAATCTGCTCAAAAGTGGGCCAAAGAAAATGATATAGAAGTTTTATTAGTAGATACTGCAGGACGCTTGCAAATTGATGACGGGCTAATGAACGAGCTAAAAGAATTAAAAAAAATAGCCTCCCCACAAGAAATTTTATTAGTAGTTGATGCAATGTTAGGACAAGAATCTGTAACAGTTGCCGAAGCATTTCATAAAGATTTATCCATTAGCGGATTAATTATGACAAAAGTAGACGGAGACGCAAAAGGTGGAGCCGCTTTAAGCATAAGAGAAGCCGTTGGTTTGCCAATTAAATTTTTAGGAGTTGGTGAAAAGTCATCTGATTTTGAAGTATTTTATCCAGATCGCCTAGCCTCTAGAATTTTGGATATGGGAGATGTGCTGTCTTTGGTAGAAAAAGCTCAAGATATTATTTCAGAAAAAGATGCAATGATTTCTGCTAAAAAAATGTCAAAAAATCAGTGGAGCATTGATGATTTTTTAGGACAAATGAAGATGATGAAAAAAATGGGAGGAATGGGGAGTATTTTAAAAATGCTACCAGGCTCTGGTCAGTTAACAAAACAAATAAGTAAAATGAATGCCCCAGATAAAGAAATGAAAAAAATTGAAGCAATTATTCAATCTATGACTCCAAAAGAAAGGCGAAATCATAAAATTTTAAATGCCTCTCGTAGATTAAGAATTGCACAAGGCAGCGGAACAGAAGTGCGTGATTTAAATCGTTTTTTAAAACAATTTGAACAAAGTAAAAAAATGATGTCACAAATTATGAAAGGCGGAATGGGAAGCATGATGTCTATGTTTAAAAAATAAAACCAAAAATATTTTTGTATTAACAGGTAAAAAAAATGACAAAAAAAATTTTATGGCTACGAGACGAAATAAAAAAATTTGAATACAGAAGTGCTTTAAGCCCTGAGTCTGCAAAAATTTTAATACAAAATAATATTGAAGTTGTTGTAGAAAAATCTATTAACAGAATTTTTGATGATAAAGATTATTTAAACATAGGCTGCAAGTTAGTAGAATCTGGAAGTTGGAAAAATCAAGCCACAAAAGAGACTTATATTTTAGGTTTAAAAGAATTAGAAGATGAAGACTTAGCACTAAAACATAAACATATTTATTTTGCACATGCTTATAAAAATCAAACAGGATCTGATAAATTATTAAATAGATTTAAAGCTGGAGGGGGAGAGCTACTAGATTTAGAATATTTAGTAGACGAAAACTTTAAAAGAGTTGCAGCATTTGGTTACTGGGCAGGTTTTGTCGGGGCAGGTGTTGGTTTAGAAATTTTATTAAAACAATTTTTGTCTCAAGATTTAACTAAATACAAGTTAAAATATTATAAAAATAAAAGTTATTTTTTAGATCACTTAAAAAACTTACTCAAGCAAGTTGAGGACAAAAAGATAGTTACCTCCAATGTAATAAAAACTTTAGTTATAGGGGCAAATGGTCGTTGCGGAACAGGGGCTACTGATTTATTAAAATCTTTAAATATACAACCAAGTCTTTGGGGCCCTAAAGATACTAAGGGCAGGGGGCTTTTTAAAGAAATATTAGAGCATCACTTATTACTTAATTGTGTTTTTATAAAAAAGAGCATTCCCGCATTTTTGGATATAGATTTTTTAAATCAACAAAACTCTGAATGTAAATTAAAAGTAATATCTGATGTTAGCTGCGACCCTACTGGGCCATATAACCCTCTACCTTTATACAATAAAGAAAATACTTTTCAAAAACCAATTCACTTTTTATCATACACAAATATAAATTTAAACTTAACAGCCGTGGATCACTTACCGTCTGTGCTTCCTAAAGAAAGTAGCCAAGATTTTTCATCTCAATTATCAGGCCCATTAATTTCTTTTTTATTGGGCGTTGATAAAGAGGGCGTATTTGCCAGAGCATCTAAGCTATTTAAAGATAAAATACAGCCATCATAGATTTATTTAAATAAAGAGCTAAAAAACACTAGACTTTCTTTTATAAACTTAGTAAAAATGTGACTTGAATTGGAGAAAAATATGGTAGTAATTCGTTTAGCTCGTTTTGGAAGTACTCACAAACCTAAATATCGCGTAACTGTAGCGGACCAAAGATTTAGCGCAACTGGGCGTTTTTTAGAGGTTGTAGGTCACTACGACCCATTTGCAAAAAAAGATGGATTAGTTTTAGAGATGGACAGAGTAGAAGAGTGGGTTTCTAAAGGTGCCCAGCCCTCAGAAAGAGTAAAAAGCTTAATGGCTAAGTACTCTGCTAAGTAAATTAAATCAAAATAATATAGTTTTTTATACATAAAACTTTAAGGAGCTGGTATGGAATCATCAAATTTAAAAGAATTAGTATCTTTTATGGCTCAATCTTTAGTGGATAAAGCAGATAGCGTTGATGTAAATGAAGTTAATGGCGAAAGCAGTACTATTTTAGAACTTAAAGTAGACTCCGAAGATTTAGGAAAAGTTATTGGCAAACAAGGTCGCACAGCCAGAGCAATGCGAACTATTTTATCAGCAGCTAGCACTAAGTTACAAAAACGAAGTATTTTAGAAATTATAGAGTAACACTAGCTTTTGAATTCTAAAGTTCTGCATTATTTTCCAAAAAAACCACAACAAGTAAATTGGCAAGACTATCCAGCAGGTTATGTTTCTGGAGCTCACGGCATTGATGGAAATATTCTTATTAGTTTATTTACTTTTCCTGTAATTAATATTATCAGTTTAAAAAACTTAAGACTATATGCATATAAAGAGCAAGTTTTAGAATATAAAATAAAATCTATTAAAGCATACAAACAATCTTTTATAGTTAATTGTGGACTAGAAGATAGAAACAAAGCAGAAGAATTAAAAGGCACTCAACTTTGGTTAAAAAAATCTTTTTTATTAAAACAAGAATCAGGATTTATTTTACAATTTTTAGGATGGGATATATTTGATAAAAATAAAAATAAAATCTGTGGAAGGGTAGTAGATTTTGGATTTAATGGAGCGCAAAGTTTATTAGTAATTAAAACAAAAGAAGATACATTTTTTGATATTCCATTTTTTAAAAAATTAGAACATAAAATTATTGAAGAAAAAAAACAACTACAACTATCTGTAACAGAAGGCTTAGAAGATTTTACTTATAGCACGGAGCAATGATGCCTATAGCAGAGAAATTAATGATTGAAAAATATCTTAATGCTTTTCCTTATACACAAACTTATATATCTAGGGAGTCTAAATATCTTTTCTTTTTAAAAGAATTAAAAAATAGCAAAATACTATATAAGCTAGATTTAGAACAATCAGATAGCTATGATGACGCTGTTGAGATTTGTTCTGAAGATTTTTCTAAAAGAAGCTATATGCCAATATTTTTTTGCTCTAAAGTTAATTTTCTATACTTTCAATCTGATGAAAATAATAAAGAAAACTTCAATATGTATTCTTTAAAAATTGAGACCGGAGAGATAGAACAAATAACTCATTGCACTTACTGTGGAGTATATGGATTTAGCGCAGATAGAATGCTGCTAGTTTATGGAGATAGATATAAAACCAGTCAAGGTAGGTTTTATACTAAATTATATTTAAAAGATTTAAATACTGGTGATAGTCAGTTTTTAATTGATGATATTAATTGGAAGTATAAGCTCTCTTGGTCTGATGTTAAGTTTGATTTAAAAAAAGAAAATATTTTTTTTATGGTAGATAGAGATAACCTTAGAAAAAAATATAATATAGTACAAATAAATTTAACAAGTAAGAGCTGTGTTAAATTGTTACCTGAAGACCAAGAGTGTTGTTCTTTATATTTTGCTTGTAAATTTATTGCTTTTAATAAATTATTTTTTTTTTCTGAAGTAAATAAGCATAAAAATTTATATGTGTTAAATTTGGATACTAATAAAATTGATCAAATTAGTTTTTTTGTTAATGAGATTTCTGATTATTTAGTAAGCAAAGATAATAAAACTCTGTATGTTACAGTGGTTAATTATAAAAAGAATGAAACTTATTTAAATAAAATAATGTTAATGGGAGAAAAAAGATTTGATAGTGTTAAACATGTTTTAAGCGGAACTCATTTTTTTGCTGACTCTGAAGATTTATGGCTAGGGTCTTCGTCTTTGGATCAGCCACATATGTTTACAAAATATAGACTTGATCAAGAGTTAGTTAAAGAAAAAAAACTATGTCCTTATATTGGAAGTAAAGAGGCATTGGTTCATAATGCTTATAAATATTTAGAATATAGCAGTTTTGATTCAAAAAAAGTTCCAGCTTATTTGTCTTTACCTAAGGGGGATATTAAAGGAGCAGTGATCACAGCCTTCTATGGTGGTAATAATGATTATAATTTTCAAACTCAAATCTTTTCTGAATTAGGCATTGCCGTTCTTTCACCAGCAGTTAGAGGTTCATTTAACCATGGAACAGATTGGAGGGATATGATTAAAGGAGATTTGGGGGGAAATGAAATTTTAGATTTACAATGGGGTGCAAAATATTTAGAAAAAGAATTGGGACTAAGTTCGAATAAAATTGGTGTAAAAGGCAGGAGTCATGGAGGCTATGCAGTTTTAAGATCTTTAACTATGCCAAAAAATTTTAAATCTATGACAAACTCTTTTTATCCTTATGGCTTTGGTATTTGTTTGTCTGGTTTTGCAGATTTGATAGATTTTTATAAGACCTCTAATATTCCAGATTGGTTAGTATCTATGCTGGGACAATATGATTTGGCTGAGGAAAAGTATAAAGATAGATCGCCTTTGTATTTCTTTAATAACTTAAAAGCACCTTTATTTATTTTTCACGGAAAAAATGACAGAAGAGTTCCTCTATCGTCTATGGAAGGTTTTTTAAACAAGTTACGGAATTCAAATAAAGACTATACTATAAATATATTAAAAGAAGCAGGCCATGGGCCATCTAACAAAAAAGAAGAAATTATTAAATATATTAAAATAATTAAGTTTTTAAAAAAAGTTTTAAATTAGGTTATTATGAAATTTAATGTCATTAGTATTTTTCCAAAAATGATTGAGCAAGCTTTGTCTTGTGGAGTAATTGGCAGAGGTGTTAAGGATAAAAAATTAGAAGTAAACATTATTAATTTGCGAGATTTTGCAGATGATAAATACAAAACAGTAGACGACAAACCTTATGGCGGAGGCGACGGAATGTTGCTAAAACCAGAGCCAATGGCAAAAGCATTAGAGTCTTTAAACATCAAAATCAAAGATAAGAATTCTGATAATCTGCAAAAACTAACCTCCCATAAAGTTGTATATTTATCACCTCAAGGAGGAACATGGACTGATGTCCAGGCTCGCAAATGGGCAAATAATTGCCAAGAAGTTACTTTTGTATGTGGCAGATACGGAGGCTTAGACCAGCGCATTATAGACTTATATATCGACGAAGAGATTTCAATTGGTGACTATATATTAAGCGGTGGCGAGCTGCCTGCGCTAACAATAATAGATAGCATTAGTCGGTTTATTCCAGGAGTTTTGGGGCACAAAGATTCTGCAAATAATGACTCTTTTAAGAATTATCTTTTAGAGGCGCCTCAATTTACAAGACCCTCTGTTTTTAAGTCTCTGCAAGTTCCAGAAATTTTAATTAGTGGTGATCATAAAAAAATAGATAAATATAAAAAAGACTTATCTATCAGTATTACAAAAACAAAAAGACCGGATTTGTATAAAAAATATTTATCTCTAGGCGAGGTAGATGACCTTGACCTTTTTTAAGATAAAAGGTAGATTTTCACAGTTATTAGCATTGGCTACTAACCACACTTTTGCTTATTTATTGTATTTAAAACGATACTTAACATTTAAAGGTGATAAATTTTATTTAAGGTAATTACTATGAGCGATTTTGTAAGAGATGCTACATTTGGAAAGGCAACTGACATACAGAAGGCAATAAAAAAACTTCCAGAATTTAAAGCCGGTGACACAATTGCAGTTTATTCTAAAATTAAAGAAGGTGGAAAAGAAAGACTTCAAAAATTTCAAGGCGTTGTATTAAAAGTTCAAGGCAGTGGAATGGGCAAAAGCTTTACTGTAAGAAAAATGTCTTCAAGCATTGGTGTTGAAAAAACATATCCATTTTCTAGCCCATTTTTAGACAAAATTGAGTTAATTTCTAAAGCAAAAGTTCGCAGAGGTCGTTTATTTTTTTTAAGAGAATTAAGTGGCAGAGCTGCAAGATTAAAATCTGATATTTTTCAAAAAGACAAAGAAAAAGAAAAAGACAAAGAAGAGTAATTTTAAATTATTTAATTTTTTACAATATTAATTTAAGGTCATTTTATGCACAATAAAGTTATTATTGGCGTAGATGAAGTTGGAAGGGGTTGCTTGGCAGGCCCTGTATTTGCGGCCGCTGTAATTTTGCCACATGAATATGCCGTGCAAAATTTATTTAAAGATTCTAAATTACTTTCAATAAAAAAACGAGCAGACCTATCAACTTTAATTTTAAAGGTAGCTAAGGTTGGAGTTGCTTTTGCAACAGTTAAAGAAATTGATGATTTAAATATTTTACAAGCTTCTTTGCTGGCAATGAAAAGAGCTGTTGAAAAATTAAATTTAAAAAAAGCAGATATTTTAGTAGATGGAAAATTTACCATTCCTAATTTGTCGTCTCAATTTTTACAAAAAGCAGTAATAAAGGGAGACTCTAAACATCAACAAATTGCAGCGGCATCTATTGTGGCAAAAGTAGTAAGAGACAATCTTCTTATTAAAATGTCAAAACAGTATCCGCAATATTTTTTTGAAAATCACAAAGGCTATGGAACTAAATTACACAAAGAAGCGATTAAAAAATGGGGCCCATGTAAGGAGCATAGACCTTCATTTAGAGGCGTTAAAGAGTTTTTATAATACCAAGGATAATTATAATATTTGTCAAAAAGAAAACAAATTTTTTTTTGATGACAAATTATTAATTAATTTATCAAAAGCTTTAAAAGTTATAGGCTCTGATTATATAAAAAAAGAATTTCTTATTTCTGATTATACAAGCCTTTCATCTGAACAAAAAGGTTATTTAAACGAATTTTTTATTATAAATTTTTTTTTAAAAAAATCTTATAAATGGATTTTATATCGCAGTAAAAAATATTTTTCAGAAGTCGATTTATTATTTTTTTATCAAGGCTGTTATCATTTAATAGAGGTTAAATCCCATAGCCCTTATAATTTTGACATGGGGTTTATATCTAACAAGCAAAAAGAAAGATTAAAAAAAAGTTTTTGCTGTTTACAAAAAGATTTTTATCCACTTCGCTCGCACTTAGTGTCTGTGGACACTCCAAATAAAGAATTTTATATATTTTTTGATTTTCTATACTAGCTATATGTTTAGCTTAACATTAAGATGAAAGCTGCTGTCTTGTTCAAATTTTGTTTTTTGTTGAAATCCAATTTTCCAGCACTGATTATCTGGCTGATAAAAAACTCTGTAATCCCAAGATTGAACCTGCCTGTCTTGATTGAATTTTTTAAATAAATCAACGCTGCCTTCTATGCCCCAGTTGTCAGTAGATAATAAGCTGGTGAGTTTTAAATTTTCTTGTTTGTCATAAGATGCATTTTTATCTGTACCTGTAAAAAAAATATTAGAATAGTTTAAATTTATTTTATACTTTTTATTTTTAGATAACCAATAAATATGGTTACTAGTGCTTAGTAACTTACTTTTGTGACCGTATCCAGTTTTACTTAATACGCCCAATCTGTTAACGGTTAAATTTATTTCTGTTAAAAGATTTTCTGCTTCGTATGTATTTTTATCTATAATTGTATATGCTTGTGAAATTTGAAAATCTAATAATTTGGTATATTTTGAATTATTTTTTTTAATTAATTGGCTATATAACTTAAAATTAATTTTATTATTTTTTTCAATATTATCAAAATAGTCAAATTGAATAACTTCGTCAGAGTTTTTAAAACTATTATCATTTAATGTTTTTTTTGCATTTTTATTTTTTGATTTAAAAAAATTATGCTTGCTTTTTAATATTATAGGTATGTAAGACACCTCTAAACTGGGCTCTATATTATGTTTGTATTTATTTTTATTATAAGAAAATATTTTGTATAAATTGCTTTTAATAAAATAATTTAAATTAACATAACTTTGATGTGCAGAATTTTTATAATCAGAATCTGTTGTTTGATTTATTTTTGGATTAAAAGAATATAAAAATTGATTATAAGATAAATCTAAACTTGTTTTTATAAGGTTATTAGGCTGAAAACTTAAGCCAATACTTGGTCTTATTCGCAATCTTTTTCCAGAAGTAATAATATCTGTGCTTGGGTCAAATAAGTGAGACAAATCATCGTCTATTAATCTTTGATCATCGACAAGCTTTCCTGCAATAAATCCCTTATTATTAGTATTAAAATTATTAAAATTAATATTTAAATTAGTAGATATATATTTTAAAAGATTTTTATTAGTTAATAAAGAGTATTGAATATTTGGAAGACTGTGTGTAAGATTTTTTTTAAACGAGTCAGCTGTATTTAAAATATTTTGATACAAAACCCCCTCTATATTAAAATGATGAATAGATGATTCTTTTTGAAAGTTTTTTGTTAAAGAAATTTTATTTGTTAAAGAAGCTTCGCCATACTCTTTTAAAATGTATTCTCTTTCATTATTAAAATCTTGTAAATATTGAGAGTCAGATATAAATTTAAGGCTCAGTCTTTGAGTCCAATTTTTTTTGTATTCAAAATAATGACTGTAAGCAAGGGCTGCATAATTAATGTCTTGATCTTTATTCCAAAGATGACTTGCGTAAAAATTAAGATATTTATTTTTTTCAAATATATGCCTGTATTCTAAGCCACTTTTAATAATGTTTTTACTATATATAGTTTCATTTATACTAAGATCATTATTTATATTAAATGGTATAAAAAAAGATTGAGAGTAGCTCCAGCCCCATCTTTCGCTAAAGGATATTTTAGGTATTAACAAGCCCGACGCCCTTTTTGTGTTAAAGGGTATAGATAAGTAGGGAAGCGCTATTATTGGAACATTTTTAATTTTTATGGTTGGAACATTTATAAAACTTCTTCCATTTTTTATTAAAATCTTTTTGCTATACATAGACCAATCAGGAGAGCTTTTGGGGCATGTTTTGCACGAGGTAAAAGATGCATCGTCTATTTGATATTTTACACCTTTTTTAAATATTTTTGTTCCTACAAAATGATGCCTTTCTGTTTTAAAGTCTGCATTATAGCATCTCCAGTTTTTGTTTTTTAATTGAAAATATAAAATTTTACATTTTACAGAAAATTTATGAGAGGTTAGCTTAACCCCATTTTTAAATATAAGTTCTTTATTTTTTAAATTAATAGTAGATGATACAGATTTAAATTGGTAATCCCCTATAATTATATGAGTTTTACCCTTGGTGTATATTTTTTTTTCTTTTAATTTATATTTAAAATTAAAACTATTAATTAGTAAATCTTTTTTAAGATTAAGATCAAGCCTTTGCAGCTGGCTTTTTAAAATTTTACTTTTTAAAAATTTATTATTTGTGTCTGCAGAATTA
>JAAOIH010000008.1 GCA_015163875.1 Bdellovibrionales bacterium | reverse complement strand
GAATTATTAATAAAAATAATTTGTAAATTAAAAACAAAAAGGAGTAAGTATGAAATCTGTTTTTATTGTATTATTGAGTTTGGGTTTAATAGCCTGCAATTCTGCAAGCTGGAAATCTACAAAAGCGAAAAAAATAAATCCACTTAATTTTTTAAATGTAAAAAATAAAACTAAAAGAGGATTATCTTCTGTAAAAAAAAATTGGAAAAAGGCTAATGATGGTGAATTTTATATACACAATAATTACCTATTAAGCTATGTAGATGATATCACCAAGAGTCATATGGATTTTGAAAAATGTATGCCGTTTTTTGGAGACAAACTTATAGTTAAAAAGGGCCCAACCAAAGATAACAAATATGTTGTTGAATATAGCTCTCAGTTTTCAAAAAAACTTAAAGAAACCGCTGCGTTCTCTTGCAGAGATGGAGAAATATTGAAAGTTGATGCTTCTGCTTTTAATAGTGAATTTTCTAAAACTAATGTAAAAGAAAACTTAGAACCTATAAGAATTATAGAAAAACTAATTTCCTCAAAGCCTTATAAAATAACAGCAGATTATGAACATTTAAAAAACAAAATATTTTATTTTACACCAAATCAAGTTGTAAAAAATTATAAAGAGATGTACAAATTTCTGACAATTGAATTGGCAAACAAAAGCTTAAAAGGAAGGTCGGACTATTTTTTAAATCCATATCTTCGACGCAGTGGTATTAATGTTCGTATCTCTGACACCTGTAGTGTTGCAGGCACTAAATCCCAAGTTAAGATTGTCTATACATATTCTAACAAAGACAAAAAAATAATGATTATTGCAAAGGTTTTAAGTCATTACTCTATTAGTAGAGAACTTAACAACGAGATTATTGTAGACAGATGCCCTATTGGCTCGCTTGTTTTTATTCCTAGTAGTCAGTATTAAAATCCGGATATAAATATTTTTCTCTTGCCAGTTGTTTTAAAACAATTGGCTTTTTTTAAAATACCTATATAATTGTGTTTCAAACAATTAGGCTACTTTAATATTCCATTTGACAAAAAAAAGACACAATTCATTATAAATAAAATGTCATCTTATCCTAACATTTCTTTTAAAAACCCTTTTGTTGATGACAAAATGTTGCACAATTACATTAAAAAATTTTTTCCTGTAGAAATGCAAAAAGAAATTATAGAAGAACTAACACAATTTGGAAACCATCTTGAAAACCAAGCAAAACCATGGGCTGTTTTCAGTTTTTAAAATTGTATTTGTTTAACCCTGCATCGGCTTTTTACACTTGTCCACTGGCTATGACAGATGGAGCGGCAAAGCTGTCTCAAATTTATAACAAACCACTGGCGGCTTATTTTAAAAAGTTTACTTCTAGAGATTCCAAAAAATTTATTTCTTCTGCACAATGGATGACAGAAAAAAAAGGAGGAAGTGATGTTAGGGCATCTACTGAAACCATTGCTAAAAAAGAAAATGCAACATGGAGGCTGTATGGAGAAAAGTGGTTTACCTCTGCAATTACTGCCTCTGTAGCATTTACTTTAGCTCGTATAGAGGGAAAAGATGGGCTTTCTTTATTTTTTTTAGAAACAAAAAACAAAAATGGCAAATGGAACAATTTGGAAATATGTCGATTAAAAAATAAACTAGGTACAAACGCTCTTCCAACAGCAGAGATAAAATTAAAAGGAAGCATAGCTCATGTAATTGGTGAATACGGAAATGGTATTAAAAAAATAACACCACTTCTTAATATTACCCGTTTACATAATTCTATTACTGCCTGTTCTTTGGGAAAACATTTGCATTCTTTGAGCAAATCTTTTGCGCAACAACGATTATCTTTTGGAAAAAAACTCATAGACCACCCTTTGCACAAACAAAGTTTAGATGAGGCGGCTTTAAATAATGAAAATAATTTTTATCTAACCATGTATGCGGTTTATCTTCTTGGCCTAGAAGAAAATAAAAGATCAACAAAAGAACAAAGTCAGATTTTGCGCCTTTTAACTCCAGTATGTAAATTGTACACTGCCAAAAAAAATATGTTAGTTGCCAGTGAGCTTTTAGAAAGTTTTGGAGGTTTTGGTTATATTGAAGATACAGGAATTCCTCGTATTTTTAGAGACTCTCAAGTTTTAAGCATTTGGGAGGGAACAGCTAATATTTTGAGCTTAGATACTTTAAAAGCTTTGAATAAAGATCAGTCTTTCCAAGCTTTTGTAAAAGAAGTTCATAATATTTTGAATTTTGTAAAAAATAAGAACAAAGAAAAAGAAAAAATTTTGAAAAAATTAGATCAACTAACTACTATTGTAAACAAGTTAAGCTCTCAATCTTTAGAAGAATCTCAGCTTATTAGTAAAAAAATAGCTTTTTTTATTGCAGAAATTATTATTGAAAGCTTTCGCCTAAGATTTTAATTTGTAAAACTTTTTGTTTTAAAAGTTCTAGAAAATTCCCAAATTAGATTTTTGTTTTTAATATTTGTAAGATTGTATTGAATAACTAATGCAGAGTAATCTTCATTTAATAAATATGCGTAAATGTTTAAATGGTAACTTCCATTTTTTTTTAATATTACTGGAGACTTTAAATTCTTAGATATCTCTTTATTATTCCACTCTATGCTTTTTATTTTATACCATTCTTTTGGAGGTATATTTTTTTTAATTAAGTTATGTAAATCTTTTTTCCACAAAAAATTGATTTTTTTATAAAATATTTTTTTTACTAAAAGTTGTTTTTTGTTATTTAGTATATCTCTGTACTTATATATATACTTGTTTATGTATTTAGCTATATCTTTTGCTGCATATTTAAATTTATCTTTATCCTTAACTGTATTTTTATCTTTGCTATCTATGCTTAATTTTTTTGTCTCATTTATTGTGCTAATTAAAAAATTATAAATTAGCATTTTATTTGTATCCCTAAGGCTAAATAAAAAAACCAAAATTAAGCTAACAAGTAGTATGTAAATTTTATTCATCATAAAAGTATAAAAATGCTAGTTTTATATGCAAAAAACATAGTATAGTGCAAATTATGAACTTGATTAAAAAAAAATGGAAGTTATTTTTTTTGCTTTTAGCTTTTTGCATTACTTTAAGTGCAACATTTTATTTTTTTAGATTAAAAACTATTGAAATAAATATTTTACAGC
The DNA here is from genome assembly GCA_015163875.1 of Bdellovibrionales bacterium. Lineage (GTDB taxonomy): Bacteria > Bdellovibrionota > Bdellovibrionia > Bdellovibrionales > UBA1609 > JAAOIH01. The sequence continues at coordinate 54,511 of JAAOIH010000008.1, read as the reverse complement.
AACAAAATCAGACAAATTCATACATTGAGTCTGTTTACAGCAAACAAGAATATAAAAATAAAGTTAAAAAATTATTAAATCCATATATAGGCAAATCTTTATTATTATTAGATTTTAAAAACATATTTAAAATTTTAAAAAAAGAAAATATTTTTTTAAATTTGTCTTTTTATAAAAAATTTCCAAATACATTAAAAATAAAATTTAGTTTAAACCCTAAATTTTTTTTATATTTAAGCAATAATGGAAAATTGTACAAAATGCTAAGCAATGGCAAAACTCTAAGTGTAAATACAAAAACAAGATATATATCTCCTGTTTTAGAGGGGAAATTGCCAAAAAATAAAAAACAAAAACAAGAGTTTTTAGATTTTATTTTTAAGCTATTAGAATTTAAATTATTTGCAAACAAAATTTCAACCATGCACTATGTTTCAAAAAAAGAAGCCCATCTGTTTTTACAAAAACCTTATGTAAAAATAAAACTTAATTGGAAAAATTTATCTTTAGACAAAAAAAATAATTTAAAAAAAATTATAAAAAAATTTACAAAAGTTTTAAACTATTTAGATAAAAATTCATACAAGGCGCTAACAATAGACGCCAGATTTATTAATAAAATTTTTGTTTCTTACAACTAAGCAAGCTGGCCCTTTGTTTAGAGGGCTTGATTGTTCTTAATAAGTGCGTCATCATTTAATAGAGTGTGAGCCTAATAAGCTTTAAAACTTTTACTAAGGACAATGCCTATGTTTGAAATTGCACAAAGTACTATAGATACTCCAGGAGCTAAAATTTGCGTTATAGGAGTAGGTGGCGGAGGCGGAAATGTTATTAAAACTATGCTGGATAATAATTTAAAAGGCGTAGAATTTATAGCCGCAAACACAGACAGACAAGCTTTAGACAACAACCCATCAGATTCAAAAATTTATTTAGGAAAGTCCATGACCAAAGGCCTAGGGGCTGGCGCTAATCCAGAAATCGGCGAACAATCTGCACTAGAATCAGAAGATGAAATTAAAGACATGCTAACAGGCCACGACATGTTATTTATTACCGCAGGAATGGGAGGCGGAACTGGAACTGGGGCCGTGCCAATCATTGCTCGCATTGCAAGAGAATTAGGAATTTTAACAGTTGGTGTTGTAACCAAGCCATTTCTTTTTGAAGGTAAAAAAAGAGCAAAGAATGCAGAAAAAGGAATAGAGTTATTAAAATCAAATGTTGATACCTTAATTGTTATACCTAATCAAAAACTATTAGCTATTTCTAACGAAAAAACACCTTTAATAGAAACTTTTAGAAAAGCAGACTCTATACTTTTACAAGCTGTTAAAAGTATTTCTGATTTAATTAATGTTGAAGGTTTAATTAACTTAGACTTTGCAGACATTAAAACAGTAATGCATTCACAAGGTGTTGCATTAATGGGAAGTGGAACTGGCTCTGGAGAATCAAGAGCTGTCGAAGCTGCTCAAGCCGCTATTAAGTCACCATTATTAGAAAATGTATCAATTGACGGAGCTACTGGAGTAATTATTAATATTACCGGAAATTCAAATTTAACTTTATGGGAAGTTAACGAAGCAGCTTCTTTAATTTCTAATGCAGCCGACGAAGATGCAGAAATTATATTTGGATCAGTGATTGATGAAAAAATTAAAGATGACGAAATTTTTGTAACTGTTGTTGCAACAGGATTTAAAGAAAAAGAAAGTCATTTATATAATTCACATAATTCTAGAGCACACTCTTATCCACCAGCACAGACTAATCAAAATAATATGCATATAGAAGGCATGGCGCAAAATTTTACTAAAACTAATATTGCAAGCACGCCAATAAGCACAACAGAAAAAAGTTTTAATACAAAAGAAACTGCTTTAACTAAAGAGACCGAAGCTAATACAAAAGAAGAAGCTTTTGTTGAACAAGATTTTGTAAAAAATAATGCTTTAGAAGAAAAAATAACAAAAAAAGAAGATTCTCGTAAATTATTATTAGAAAAAGCAAAAGTTTTTGATTTAGAATCAGAAACTACTAGTAATACTAACAAAGAACAACTTAGCATGAATTTAGAAGACGATGTAGAAAATAATCCAATTGATACAGTTAAAGATATAGCAAAAAAAGTTGTATCATCTCCTTTTAAGGCAGGATTAGATTGGGCCTCTTTTAAAAAAAAGTGGATGGACTTAGATAAATAAATTTTTAAATTTATATGAAACTATTATTTGTATCTGATGTTCATTTAAAAGAACATCAGGGCTTAGAGTATATTAATTTTTTAAAATTTTTAAAATTTGTTTTAAAATCAAAAAACACAGACCATTTATTTTTAGTAGGTGATATTTTTGACCTGTGGATTTCTGATAAACCTATTTTTTTTAATCATTTCTCTGATGTTGTAATTTTATTACAAGATATTTCTAAAAACGGAACACAAATACATTATTTTGAGGGCAATCACGATCTGTATTTAGATAAATTTTTTAAAGATAAAGATAAAGATGGAATCAAAACTTATAATTCGCCTAAAAATTTTTGCCTTGATGGACTAAATTTAAAAGTAGAACATGGAGATTTAATTAATCAAAATGACCACTGGTATTTTAAATGGAAAAAACTTATTAATACTAAAATCTTTAAGCATGTTGTTAATATATCTCCAGGTTTTTTTATATTTTATTTGGGATTTTTTTTAGGATTTCTTAGCTCGCTTAAAAGAAAAATATTTTTTTTAAATAAAACACATATTAAAAAAACTGAGTATGAAAAAAATATTCGCAAAATGTTGCATGATTATGCAGAAGTTAGATGCAAAAACGAATCTGTAGATGTTTTTATTAACGGACATGTTCATGTAGCCGATATGTATAAATATAAATGTATTGAAAAAGAAAAATATGCAATTAACTTGGGGGAGTGGAAAAAATCACCTCATGTTTTATCTATTATTGATAAAAAAATTAAACTAGATAGCCTAGATAATTTTTTATTAAGTTAGTAAAATTAATTAGCTTAAATAATTTTTTATTAAGTTTTAATTAAAATAGATTAGACAATTTTTTAAGTTAGTAAAATTAATTAACCTCTTTCTCCAAAATTAAATTTTTCTTTTAGTATAGAAAAATAATTAAAATTACTTTCTCTTAATATATAATGCTGATAAGGCGACTTACTAATATGTATATCATCGCCCTGATTAAGCATAATATATCTTTTGCCATCAACACTTAGTGTGGATTTATTTTTATTTTTATGTTTTGTTTTTTTTATTTGAATATTAATTTGATAATTATCGTTTAAAACAATTGGCCTAACAGTTAAACTATGCGGAGCAATTGGAGTAATAGATATATTTTGTAAAGAGGGGTGCAGTATTGGGCCACCTGCTGCTAAATTATATGCCGTTGACCCAAGGGCCGTAGATAAAATAATTCCATCAGATTTTATAGTGTAAATTTTTTTTTTAAATAAGCAAACTTTTAAAGAAAGTAAATTGCTTAAACTATTACGCTCTATAGACACATCATTAAGAGCATAAAAAATTTTATTTTTTATTTTTATTTTTATTAAATTATGTTTATGTAAAATAGCTTTTTTAGAAAAAACTTTATTAAAAAAACTTTTCATTTTTTTTTCAGAAACATGTGTCAAAAAACCCAAAGACCCAGTGTTGATGCCTACACTTGGTATTGACTTGGTTTTAAATAATTTAGCAACCTTTAAGTATGTTCCGTCGCCACCAATTGTAGTTACAAGGTCGCAATTGCTGTTTATTTTAATCTTTTTTGAGCTAGAAACAATAGACGCATTCTTTTTTTTTTCTTTAAACCATGCAGATAATTTTTTTGCAGTATCTTTTGATTTTTTACAATCATTCTTGTAAAAAATTAAAATATTTTTAATTGAATGTGTATAGATAAAATTTCCTTATTAAATAACCTTAGCTATTCAGAAGTTCCGCTTTTATTAAAGATTTTTAACTTTTTTAAAGTTATTAGTATTTCCTGACTGTTGATAATTATATTATTTTTTATAGATGCAGGACTTCTTCTTTTTTTCAAAAGTAAATTTGTGTTTATTTTAAATTTTTCTGTTTTATATTTATATTTTTTTAAAGTTATTTCTACTATTTTATTTTTTGGAAGCTCAATATTATTTGGAGAAATATTTACAGGCCTTCCATCAACAAAGATTTCTACTCCTGCTGGTTTAGTATGAAAATAAGTTAAGATAGTTGCAGCTGCTACAGCATCACGGACATTAATTTTTTTATTAGCGTAGTCTGATATAATATTTTTTGTTACAGGGGACACAATATTTACAATATTATTTTTTGGCTGTTTTGCAATATTATTTTTTAATTTTACAATTTTTTGTATTAAAGAATTTTGCTGATTTGGACTAGAAAATAAAAAAAATCCAGCAATTGCCAAAGACGCACTAAATGCTATTCCAAAAAAAGGAGAGTTTTTAGTTTTTTTTCTAAATGTTTTAGTATTAGTATATCCTGTATGAGTATTGCTAGAGATTTTATAGTTTAATGCAGATTTTTTAAGTTTAGCTTGTGCTGCTAATAAATTTCTTTGTTTTGATTTTATTTGATGCTCAACAACGGTATTTAAATTAAAATCTATATTTTTTTTGTGTTTATTTTTACCAGTCTGATTGTGCGCATGGGCAGGTTCAAATTTATCAATTAATGTATTTACAACAGGGCTACTGGGCATTTCACTTTTTACCAAGCTTAGATCCTCTGTTTCTTCTTTTCCTATTTTGTCAAAATCCACACCTATATTAGTAATATCTACAGCTGAATTTTTTCCATCTAAAGAAAGATTAATGTACTTTGCTAAAAGTCTTCTATTTTTTATAATATCATTTGTGTAAATATTTTTTGCTAATTTTTCAAAGTTATAAGAAGAAAAATTTTCTTTTCCCTGCAATGCTTTATATAAATCTTGAGCAAAATCTGTAGCACGAGCATATCTGTCTTCTTTATTTTTTGCCAAACTTCTTTTTAAAATTTGTTCAACTTCTGGAGATATATTAGGATTAAAAGTTTTAATATTTGGAACTTCACAATTCCTAACATTTCTTAATGTCTCCATGCTAGAGTCTGCTAAAAACAAACGCTTTTTTGCAAGCAACTCCCAAAGCATAATTCCTAAAGAAAAAATATCACTTCTGTTATCTAGACTATTTCCAGTCGCCTGCTCCGGACTCATGTATGCCATTTTTCCTTTTATTCCAGAATCGGCTTGAGTTTCTTCCAAAATAGAAGCTTTCGCTATACCAAAGTCGATAATTTTAATTTGACCATTATGACTTATCATCACATTTTGAGGACTAATATCACGATGTATTAGATTTAGAGGCTGTCCAGTTTTTAGATTTACTAAATTATGAAGATGATCTAACCCAGAGGCTATTTCTGCAGTTATATATAAAGCCGCCTCTAAGCCAATTGGACTATTTTTTTTATCCGCAAGTTTTAAAAAATGCTTTAAATTTAGACCCTTAATATACTCCATTACAAAAATATAAGAAGATCCAACCTTTTCATAAGTGGCCGAAGTCATTACATTTTTATGAATATCTAGGCTTAATGCATTGGTTATTTTAGCCTCTTCATGAAACATTTTATGAAATTTAGGCATTTCTGCATATTTTTCTAGAATTTTTTTTACAGCATAAAAGCTATTTAAATTATTAGGCCCAGATTTTTTGGCTAAAAAAATATCTGCCATGCCACCAGCGGCAATTTTTTGTAATAAAATATATGGTCCAATTTTTTGATATTTCATAATAATCTTTAACTCTGTGTGTTCATTAAGTAATCGGTAGCTATATTATAAATCTAAAGTATTTTGTCATATATATGCTTAAATTTTACATTAATTTAAGAGGTAGATTTAACTTTTTATTTAATTTATACTTTAGTCGTATTAAAAAATAGGCAATAACAAGGAATAAAGTCTAGGGCGTGCTTATAAAAAGAGAAGCTAAATGTACAATATTATAATAACAGGAAGTTTGGGTAGTGGAAAAAGCAGCGTTGCTAGTATTTTAAAACATAAATCTTATTCTGTTTTTAGTGCAGATATTATAATTAACAATATTTACGAAGACGGTATTTTTAAAAAAGAGATGGCAAATATTTTTTCTTTAACCGAAAAACAAGTTAGTAAAAAATCTATATCAGATATTGCGTTTAAAGATCAGGCAAAACTTAAAAAATTAGAAAAACTTTTATATCCAGAGCTAAACAAAAGAGTTAAACAGCATAAAGAGCTTTGCAAACAAAAAAAATCTTTATATTTTTTTTACGAAGCACCAGTTTTTTTTGAAAAAAAAGAAACAACAGATTACGATTGTGTTCTTGTTGTAAGTGCAAATAAAGAACATTGTGAATCTAGGCTGTTAAAAAAAAATATGTCAAAACAAAAGTTTGATAAAATATATAATATGCAAATTCCAATTCAAAAAAAAGAAGAGCTAGCAGATTATGTTATTTTTAATAATTCAAACTTATTAGACTTAAAAGATAAAACTAAATTATTTTTAAAATTTTTAAAACAAAAGTATGAGTAAAATAAAACATATTCCAGTTTTTTCTTTTGATGATAGATTAAAATATTTAAAAGATTTTAATTCAGATACTGATATATGGGTTGTGCCAGACTTAGTCTTAAAAAAAAGAATAAAAAATATACTGTTAAAAGATAATCTTTGCACTCACTCTGGGTCTGTAATTAGGGCTCAAGAGTTTTGGCAATTTTTATTTAAAAGATTATATCCAGAATTTATGATTAAAGAAGATTCTTTAATCATAGCATTATTAAAACATTTTTTATATAAAAATAATTTAAGTGGATTTGAAAATGAAAACTATATTAAAAATTTATTTTTATATATTAAATCTTTTTTGCCAATTTTTACCTCTGTAGATTCTGTAGATCATTTTTTAGAATGGCTAAAAAAAAACCCAGATCATCATTTAGAAAAATGCTTTAAATTATCTTTTGATGCATGGAAGTACTTACTAAGTAAAAAAATTGTTTCTATTTCATTTTTGACAGGTATTTTGTCTTCTGACCAATCAGATTTATTTTTTTTTTTAAAAGAAAAAAAAATAATTTTTGACTTAGGATTTCAAATGCAAGCCTTAGAAGCAGAATGTATTAAAAATTTATCTAAAATTTCTGATATAAAAATTTTAAAACCAAGTTTTTATAATCCAAATATAAAAGACAGCCTATGGACTTATAAATTATTAGAGGGAGTAAGCCTTTATCAAACACATTTAAACCAAAGTAGCAATAATGACAATAATTGTTTAAATTCTAAATTAAAAAATAATAATAAGATTTCTTTTTTTAAATACAGCAATCAATTAGCAGAAATTAGAGGGATTATTTTAGAGATTAAAAAATTGTTAAACTTAGGGGTAAGTTTAAATGATATTGCAATAGTTTCGGCAGATATAGAATATTTATGGCCAATTTTATCTTTGCAATTAAGCAAAGAAAAAATTTTAGTTAACAAGCCAGTTGTTTCTAGTCTGCACTCTGATAAATCAGTCATGCTTTGGTTGGCAAAACTAAGGGTAGCATTAGGCGGCACCAATTATCCTGACATAGAAATGTCTTTTGCCTGTAATGACAATGATGATATTTCTTATAAAGATTTAAAATATAATTTTTTTAACACCTACTCTGTTGACAGTTATAAAAAAACACCTTGGTCTAACAAATTATTAAAAAAACCTGTAAATAAAAATAACGAAATAAATTTATTAGAATTTTTAGATTGGGCATTTTCTTTTTGGGGGCCAGACAATTTAAATAAAAATTTATTAATAGATTTAGACGATGATAAAATTAACACAAAACAAAAAATTACAGACACAGCATGGCAGCAGGTATATCACACATTAAGAGAGTCAGGCAGCATATCTGTAAAACTTTCTGTTGAAAGCTGGATGCTATATGCAGAAGATATTCTTTCTAAAAAAACATATTCTTTAGCTAAAGAATCTTATGATTCAATTTCTTGTTATAATATTTCTAACAGCGATAACCTAAAAGAAAAATATATTATATTATCAGATTTATCTTTTAATTCTTTAAAAAATAAAAATTCTTCGACAGTTTCTTTTTTGCAGGCACTGTCTTTGTCAGAAGATTTAGGTATTTCTTTAGAGCAAAACTTAGGCTCTAGTTTAGAATCTATATTAAAATACATGTTTCAATTAAAAAACAAAGTAATTATGTGTTCTTGGTCTGCTGCTAATTTAGAGTCAAAAGGTCAAACTGCTTCGACATTTTTTTTAGAAGAGTATTTTGCCCGAAATGATAAAAATTTAGAGACAACTAATATACAGCCAGATCAATTTAATAAATCTGATTTAACGCAAATAGATTATAAAAAAAATATAGAAAATTTTAATTCTAAAACTCCAAATATATCTTTATCAAGAGTATTATATGACAAAGGTGAATTTTCAATGAAAAGTATTCATAGCAAAATAAATTCAACCTCTGTTACTGGAATTACTCGCTATATAAGCTGCCCATTTATTTTTTTCTCAGAAAAAATTTTAAAACTTCAAGACATTCCAGATTGGGATCTAGATATAAGTAGCCTTGAAAAAGGAAGTCTGTTTCATAAATTATTAGAATTAATTATTACAGAAAATATTGTAGAAAACGACGATATAAAATTATTATTTTTTAAATTAAATATTTACAGAAAAAATGAATTAAAAATAGACGACAACACCTGGGCTATTTTACAAAAACAGCTAACAAGTATTGCAAAAAATTTTATAGAATTAGAAAAAAATCAAAAATTATCTTTTCCAAAATTAAAAATAGACTCTACAGAGAACTCACTACAGGCTTTTTGGAGCAAAGATAAAAAAAGTTTTTTACTAAATGATTTTGACACAAGTGATTTTAATAAAGAAGATCATAAAAATAAAGATGGATTATTAATCAAGGGAAAGGCTGATAGAATAGATATCAGCGATAACGGAGTTGTAATTAGAGACTACAAAACAAGTGTTGAAAGTCTTGCAAGCGTTAATCAGTGGAAAAATAAACAAGATATATCTCTTTTTTTGTATTATAAATTATGGCAAGCCTGTGGTGGTAAAAAAGATTTTTTAGGAGCATTTTACTTAGGAATAAAAAATTTAAAATCAAAAGGAGTGTTAATAAGCGAAGATAAAAAATCATGGCTTAAAGGTTTTCCACCACAGTCAGTGCTTGAAAAAAAAGATATAACAAAATTGTTTTTAGAATTAGACAAAAGCTTAGAGATGATAATTGAAAATATATTAAATGGAAGCTTTGCACCCCTCCCAAAAGATAAAAATGATAATAATAAAATATGTGATAATTGCAAATGGAGCGGCCTGTGTCGAATTTCAGAAACTTTTTAAAGTCAGAAGTAATAAGGGCTGGTGCGGGGACTGGAAAAACAACTAGCCTTGTAAACCGAGTATTTGATATTTACCAAGAATATAAAAAACAAACAAACAGCGAGCCATCAATAGTTTTAACAACCTTTACAGTAAAAGCCACAGAAGAACTACGAGAAAGATTATTAGAAATAGCTTTTCAAAAAAAGAATTATGAATTTTTATCTTATTTAAACTCAGAAAAAATATTAATTACCAGCATAGACGGTTTATGCTTTAAGTTTTTAACTAAAAATGCAGTTAGTATAGGATATCCTTTAGTAATTAATATTGTTGATGATAAAGAATTAAAAAAAATTATTAAATTTTACTTATCAGAGCAAATAAATAATAACAGCCAATATTTACCTTTAATGAATACTTTTTCTTTTGAAGAACTATTTACTATTGCGCAAGAGTTTTATGTAGCAAAGATATCTAATCCAAAAATTGCAACTGCAACTAAAGATGATCAACAAGATGCATACATAAAAAAAGCAAAAACATTATTTAAAATACAAAAAAATCTTTTAATAAGAGGATTAGAATTTGATGGTATTGATATAAAATGCTCGACTTTTTATCAAGGGCACTTAGATTTTATAAATCATGTTCTAAGCCTTTCTGATAAAGAAAAATTTTTACAAATAAAAGATTTGTTAATAAAAGTAAAAAAAGAATTTAAAGATATCAGGCTTTCATCAAAATCCATAGTAGATAAAACAATTCACCAAGACATTAAAGATAACATAAAAGAAGTTAGAGGAAATTTTTTAACAGAAGGATCATGCGGAGATACTTCGTTATGGGATTTAAATGAACAGCTTCATTTAAGTTTAAATAGCCTATTAACAAAAATCTACGAGCAAGTTCAAGATTATAAAAAAAAAGAAGGAAAAATTAATCTTTCAGATATTTTGCTTTTAACTTTAAAGACTGTAACCGAGCATCCACACTTAGGATTAGAGTTTTCTAAAAAATGGGATTGCTGGTTGGTAGATGAATACCAAGATACATCTTTTTTACAAGAAAAAGTTTTAAAAGTTTTAATAGGCAATGCCGCTGCAGTTATTGTTGGAGACCCACAACAAAGTATTTATTTTTTTAGAGGTTCCAGAAAAGAAGTTTTTGAAGCCAAAGAAGAAAATGCAAAGTCAAAAAACCAACTTAGCAGGCTAGACATTAATTATAGATCTCACCCAAGCTTAGTTTATTTTTTTAATGATTTTTTTAAACATTTTAATGGAACATTTGTAGCATGCAAGCCATGCATAGACCCTAAAAACCCAGAAGATCTAAAAAAACCAGAAGACAATATTTGTTTTAATTCTTCTTTAAGCAAAAAAGAAGAATTAGAGGCTATTTATTTGCATATTCAAAATTTAAAGAAAAAGGGAGTAAAAGAATGCGACATAGCTATTTTGGCAAGAAAAAAAGATATGTTAAAATCTTGTTCTTTATTTTTTAAGAAAAAAGAACTTTCTTTTTATTATCATGGCGGATCTTCTTTTTTTAATTTAAATGAAATTAAAGACCTAGCAGCCTTACTTAGATTTTTTATTATTCCAGAAGACAATATTAATTTTATACATTTATTGCGTAGCCCTTGGTTTGCACTAGAAGATCAGGTTATTGCAGATATTATTAAAAATTTAAAATCAAAAGATATTTATTGTAGTCATTTTTTTAAGCAACAAAAAAAACACCCATCTTTAATATTTTTAGCATCTGTTGTTGAAGAATTTAACAAGCTTGGAGCAGTGCACGGGTTAAACTTTTTTATTAATAATAGTGATATTATTAATAGCTCATTATTTTATGACTCTAGCGGAAGGAGAGAGGCAAATATTTATAAATTTTTAACCCAACTTGTTCAAAAAAGTAGAGTTAGTAACTTTAATATTTTAAATAATTTAAAAACAGAATATAATTTAGAAAATCTAGATCAAGAGGAAGAGGCACCTCCAATTTTTTTATCTAACCAGCTGCAAATGATGACTATTCATAAATCAAAAGGATTAAAATTTGATCATGTAATTGTAATAGGCCTAAACTCAAGACTTAAAACATCAAGTCATGATGGTGGCAGTAAATTATTTGTAGTAGATGAAGAAAATACAGTTTGCACCAGTCCTTTTAAAAAAGATATTCAAAGCTCTAAAGCTCAAAATATGTATGGAGCATATATTCTAGGTATTAAAAGTGAATTAGAAATAGAAGAGTCAGAAAGATTATTTTATGTTGCACTAACTAGAGCTGCGAAATCTATATATTTATCTTGGACACAAGAACTTAAAAAAGTTAGTAAAACCAAATCTACAACAACAGCAAAAAAAGAGCCTGCATTAAAAGAGCCTGCATTAAAAGAATTCAAATCATTAGAAAAACATTCTTTGGCTAAAATTTGTGATACTTTTTTAACTAATTATAGCTGGCATAAAAAAGATATCTTTAATAATAAAACAAATATTACAAGTTTTAAATCAGAAAAATTTAATATTCTACAAATTAAAAACAAAAGCGAAAACGAAAACAAAAGCGAAAACGAAAACAAAAGCGAAAACGAAAACAAAAGCGAAAACGAAAGCGAAAACGAAAACGAAAACGAAAACGAAAACAAAAACATACTAGACAAGCGCGCCTCTGCAAAAAATTTTAAAGATAAACAAAACCACATCCAAGAAAATAAAAATAACAAACCAAGCCTGCCAGTTTTTACAGTCAGCAAACTTATAAATTTTTTATCAGAAGCCACAACCGCAGAATCCACAGCCGAAGCCACAGCCTCAGAACCCGAAGCCACAACCTCCGAATCCACAACCACATCAGATGCAACAAATAATCAAATTTTATTTACACAAAAAAGTTTTAAAAATAAAATAGAAAAAGGAATAAAAGGAACTTATTGGCACGAACTTTTAGAGCATTTAGTATTTTTATTGCAAAATAATAAAAAACCATCAGATGCAATAGGCGAGATAAAATCTTTGTATAATTTATCAGAAAATGGAATTACAGAAAAACAGTTAGACAGTGTTGCAAATTTTTTATTTAAAGATTCAAAAATTCCTTTTTTAGAAATTATTAAAAATAGTTTTATTGAGTGGGAGTTTCAATTTTGTTTTTTTTCTAAATATATTGTAGAGGGTAAAATAGATTTGTGGGGGTGGGACAAAGACACTATTTGGATTATAGATTATAAATTTGGTAGCTCTAAAAATACCGAGTTATTTTTTAATCAACTAGAGTTATATGCACAAGCAATTGCATTAAAGTTTCCTGATAAAAAAATTCAATTAGCCCTTCTTTATCCTTTAGAAAATAAAAGCATAATAAAAAGTTTTAAATCTGTGACAAACAAAAAAATACTACTCTCCATCACTGCCGATAGCCTCAACGGGACAAGTATCTAAAGCTTCTTGGCAATCTTCTATTTCTTTTTTTGTTATAGGCTGTTTCTTAACAAATGCATGTCCGTCATCTTCGTGAATTTCAAAATTATCTGGCGCAGCTAGGCAGCATGCATCACAGGCAATACAGTCTGTGTCTACATAAAATTTTCCTAAAACATTTTCTTTAAACTTATTATTTTTATCAGGCATTATTAATTAAATAAATAGCCACTTATAATTGCAAGTCAATTGGATTTTATAAATTTAAAAACAAATATAATATTAAGCAGCCTGTTTGTAATTTACATCTTTGCTGTTTTGTTTTTTAACTTGAGTTAAAAGTCTTTTACCACAATAATACAAAGCTTGTTGAAAATTTGGCGCCTTGTTAGAAGAGGTAAATTTAGTATCAACTATATGTATAGAGCACTCTACACTATGAGAACCTTGTTTTTGAAAATTAATTAAAAGCTTAGTATCTGCATAAAAAATACTAAGTTTTTTATATATTTTTTTAGCCGTACTTGATAGCCCATCAGAATCTAAATAAGCAGGGCTTATTTGAATATTTTTATCATTCCATTTTTGCATAAAATTCTCCATTTGTTTTAATTACTGTTTCTTATCGCCATAATAATTTTTTTATTTAATAATTTTTTTTAATATTGTGTTCTAATTTAATACAACATTGCTATGTATTTAAATTTATAGATATATTACAGGCCAATAAAATTATTATAAATAAAATTATTATTTACATTAAATTTAAAAACTCAAACAATATACTAACACCCAAAATAGAAGTAATATCACTATGATCATAGGCAGGAGCCACCTCTACAAGATCTGCTCCAACTAAATTTTCTAGTTTTAAATTTTGTAAAATTTTAATAGCCTCATATGATGTTAAACCTGCCGGAACTGGAGTGCCGGTTCCTGGTGCATAAGCTGGATCAATGCTGTCTATATCAAATGTTATATAACTGTTACCGCTTACTTTTGGTAATTTTTTAAGAAAATCTTGAAAGTTATTTTTTCGTATATCATCCATAGTAAAACTTTTAATTTTATATTTTTCAATATATTCTAAATCATTTTTGGAGGTCAGCGGATTTCTGCATCCAATTTGTAAACTTTCTGGCCCGTTAACTAGCCCCTCATCTAATGCATGTCTTAAAAAACTTCCATGATGATATTCGCAATCCCAAGCTGCGGGATAAGTATCTATATGCGCGTCAAAGTGAATTAAATTTAAAGGACCATGTTGCTTTGCTAAAGATCGTAAAATTGGCAATGTAATAGAGTGATCACCTCCAACAGAAATAAATCTCTTTTGTTTTAAGTCTAAGCTAGTAAAAAATTTTTCTATTTGATTGTATGTTTTTTCTAAACTTACTGGAGTGGTTGGACAGTCGCCAATATCTGCAACTTTCCATTTTTTAGAATAATCTTTATTTATTTCCCAATTAAAATTACGAGCCAGCGAAGACATTTCTCTAATTTTTGTAGGGGCCATTCTAGCGCCAGGCCTGTAACTTGTACCACCGTCAAACGGAACCCCCAAAATGCCTATATCAAAATCATCATCATTGCTAACCCATGGCAGTCTAAAAAAACTTTTAAGAGATGAAAATCTTGGAAAACTTCTTCCAGATAAACTTTTAAACTTTGTATTATTGCTCATAAATGAAACTTACTAAAATATTGTATAAAGGCAAGGTTTGAGTGTATAAAGTTACCTATGAGATATTTATTAGTTTTATTTTCTTATTTTAGAGCAATTTTAGTACTTCCACTGGCTTTAATTCAGTTTTTATTAATTTGTGTGCTTAGCTTAATTTTCTCTATTTTTTCTTTTCCAAAAATTTTTATTCACACAGTGTTTAAATATTTTTGGGCAACACCACTGTTAAAGATATTAAATGTAAATATTATTATAACTGGAGAAGAAAATTTACCAAAAAAATCTCAATCAACACTCTATTTATTTAACCACAGTAGCTTGCTAGATATCCCTTTAGTGTTGCTAGTAGTCCCACATATTTATTTTGGAGCAAAATCATCTTTATTTAAAATTCCAATTTTTGGATTGGCAATGAAGCTATACGGGGCTTTAAAAATTTACAGAGGCAGAAGCTCACAAACTATTGATATGTATAAAAAAGAAGCCAGCAAAAGAGCTCAAAATGGAGACTCTTTTGCCTTAGCTCCAGAAGGCGGAAGACATTACGAGCATGGCAAGCTTGCTGATTTTAAAAAAGGCCCGTTTTTGCTTTCTTTTTTTTCTCAAATTCCAGTTGTGCCAATAGTAATCACGGGAGCACATCAAGTACTTAACAAATCTTCAATATTTTGTAATTGGGGGAGGTGGAAAAGTAATATTAAAATTAGCATATTGCCAAGCCAGCCCGTTACCCAGTATTTAGAAGAAGATTTAGGCATATTTAAAAATAAAGTAAAAACATTGATGCAGGAAGAATATGCCAGGTGTATACATGTTGATACTAAATCTATATAAGTAATCAGGCAGGGTTGTAATTATGTCATTTATATTAGCTATTGTTTCTAGTTTTTCTTGGGCTGTTTTAAATTTATCTAGAAAAAAATTAGTAGAGCATTTTTCTGCACCAGCTCTTTTATTATTTTTAAGCTCAACTCAATCATTATTTTTTTATGTACTTATTGTTATTAGAGGCGACGAAATATTTATTCCTCAAGATAATTTTAAAGCATATGTCATAAGTATTGTTTCAATTTTTTTAGGAAACATTACTTTTTTAAAATCAATTAAACTATCAGAAATTTCATCTGTGTTGCCGATACTTTCTTTTACCCCAATATTTTCTATTATATTATCCTCTGTTGTCCTAAATGAGTGGCTTAGTTTAAGTCAAATTATAGGAGCATCTATTATTGTAATTGCTAGTTTTTTTATACAATCCTCAGATAAAGGCAAGATTAATTTAAGCAAGGGAGCTTTGTATATGATTTTATCTTCTTTGTGCTGGGCATTTGCACCCATTGCAGACAAAATGGTGTTAAAAGAAATATCTAAATTTGCGTATTCCTTTCAACAACAATTAGTTATTGCCTGCGTATTGATAACTTATTTTTTAATTTCATCGCCAAAAGAGCTAATAGTTAAATGGACTAAGCAAAAAGTATATTTATTGCTGCTATCAGTTGTTGCCTCTATGTTTGCAATATTTTTTCAATTTTGGTCTATAGAGGGCTTGTTTGTTGGTATATTTGAGGCATTTAAGCTAGCAGTTACTTTATTTTTAACTTTAATATTTGCAAAAATATTTTTACAAGAAAATATTAATAAAAAAAAAATTATTTCTGTTATTATAATGATTATAGGTGTATTTTTAATTAGCATAAAAAACTTTGGATAAAAGGTTAAAATAGATATGAAATTAATAAAAAACTTTTCTTTTCTTTTTGTGTTTACTGCATCTAGTTTTGCTTGGGCTTTGTGTACTAAGCATAAAAAAGCTAATTTTAGAAGTGGGGCAGGGACTAAATATAAAAAAACATGGTCTGTTTCAAAGTATATGCCACTAGAAAAAGTATCAGAAACTAATTTATGGTATAAAGTTAAAGATTTTGAGGGGGATTATCACTGGGTTGCAAAACATTTAGTAACTAATAAATATAAATGTGTAGTTGTAAAAACTCTTTTTGCTAATTTAAGAACTGGCCCAGGAAAGCAATTTTCAAAAAGTAAAATATACCCTCATGCAGAAAAATATGTAACTTTTAAATATATATCTCAAAAAAATAATTGGGTGCAGGTAAAAGATAAAAAAAAATATTGGATATACAAGCCACTAATATGGATTAGATAAAATGAGCAAAACAATAGAATCAAAACTTAAATTACCTCCCATTAAAAATAAAGCTTTTTTAACACAGGCTTTAACGCATAAAAGTTTTTATCAAGAAAACCTAGACACATGTAGCGAATCTAATGAAAAATTAGAATTTTTAGGAGACTCTGTTTTAAATTTAAGCGTTACTAATTTATTATATTCTAAATATAATAAATTATCAGAGGGGCAGTTGTCTAAAGCTCGATCAGTATTAGTTAGTGAAGCATTTTTACACAAAAAAGCTTTACTGTTGTCTTTGGATGATAAAATTTTATTATCCGATAATGGAAAAAAAAAAAATTTAAATACCAACGCAAGATTATTGGCATCAGTTTTTGAGTCTGTCTGTGCTGTGTATTTTTTAGAGGCTGGTTTAGAAAATCTTATAGCCTGGATTGAAATTATTTTTAAAGAAGATCTTACTAATGTTGATAAATTATTAGAGCTAGATTACAAAACTAATTTGCAAGAAAAACTACAATCACTATTTAAAAAAACTCCATCATATGAAGTTATAGAAAAAAAAACTGACAAAGAAGAGCGCCTATTTATAGCCAAGGTTTTATTAGATGGAATAGTTTTAGCAGAAGGCAGTGGGCGTAATAAAAAAATAGCAGAGCAGATGGCTGCACAAAAAGCACTTTTAGAAAGTGATAAATTTAAAAAATAAATTTTTTATAATTTTATTTAAAAATGTATAAATCTGGAGACTTAGGTGAAAGAAAAAAAACATAAGTCTGGATTTGTTAGCTTGGTTGGCCCAAGTAATGCAGGCAAAAGCACTCTGTGTAATTTTTTAATACAAGAAAAAGTATCTATAGTAAGCACAAAAGTTCAAAGTACTCGCCAAAGAGTTAAGGGAATTTATAATGATAAAAATTCACAATTAGTTTTTGTAGATGCACCAGGGTTTATTTATGCAAAAAAAGGCTTAAATAGTTTTTTACAAAGTGAGTGGGAAGGGGCATTAAAAGATGCAGACTGTTTGGTATTTTTAGCAAGAGCTAATCATATTAAAAAAGATTTAGATTATATTGAAAATTTTTTAATTTATTCTAAACAACCATGTCTTCTTATTATAAATAAAATGGACCTTGTTAAAGACAAAGATAAAATATTAGAAATTCAAAGTATGTCTGATTTATTTATAAAAAAAATCAAAGAAAAAAAAACAGATAACAAAGATATTAAAACATGGTTTGTTTCTTTATCAAAAGATAATGATAGCTTTAGAGAAGAGCTACTTAAAAATATTACAAATATTCTTCCAGAATCGCCAGCATTTTATGACAAAGAAATTTACACCTCCCAATCTATGAGAGATTTAGGTCAAGAGTATATTAGAGAATCTTGTTTTAATTTACTTTCTCAAGAGCTTCCATACTCATTGGTAGTTCAAATTAGAAAATGGCAAAAAGTAAAATCTATCTATCATATTTATGCAGACTTAATTGTGTCTCGCGAAAGTCACAAAGGCATTGTTGTAGGAAAAAATGGATCAATGATTAAAAAAATTGGCCAAAACTCTAGAGCTTTAATTGAAAAAATGTTAGATGAAAAAATTTTTTTAAAATTATTTGTTAAAGTAAGAGAAGATTGGGAAGACCAAGACAGTTTTTTAAAAGAATATAAATACACTCAAACAAAATAAAAAAGGTAAGCTATAGTGAAGAAGTTAGGAATTTTAGGAAGACCAAATGTAGGAAAGTCTACATTATTTAATATTTTAACTCGCACAAGAAAAGCTGTGGTTAAAAATTTATCTGGCGTTACTCGTGATTTATTAATTGAAGAAGCAAAATGGTGGGGACATGATTTTGAAGTTGTAGACACTGGAGGCTTAACAGATTCACAAGATTTATTTTCTAAATTAATAAAAGAACAAGTAGTTAACTATTTGCCTATTTTTGATTTTTTAATTGTTATTTTAGACGGAAGAGCTGGTTTAATTCCAGAAGATAAACAAGTTGTGCAACTAGCTAAAGAAAGCGGTGTTCCATTTTTAGTTTTAGTAAATAAAATTGATCAATTTCATAAAAAAGATGAGGCATTGGGAGAATTTTATAAATTAGGCGTTGATTTAATGCCAGTGTCTTTTGAAAAATATATTCAAGTTGACGAAGTTATAGAGTGGATTATTAGCCATGTTAAAGGTGACGAAGAAGCTAAAGACTTATCAGGCTTTACAAAACTATGTTTAGTTGGCAAACCAAATGTTGGTAAAAGCTCTTTGTATAATAATTTAATTGGTCATAGTAGAGTTTTAGTTTCAGAAAAAGCAGGTACAACAATTGATAGCGTAGAGGATTCATTTGAACATGATGGCAATAAATATGTTATTGTAGACACCGCTGGATTAAGGCGAAATACAAAAAAAGATCATCTAGAAGTTTTATCTGTTTATAAATCAGAGCACAGCATAGCCGCTGCAGATATAGTATTGCTTTTAGTGTCAGCAATAGAGGGTCCAACGGTTCAAGACGCTAGAATTTTAGAAAAAATTTTATCCGAACATAAAACGCCAATTTTAATAGCCAATAAATCTGACCAAGCAAAGACTGATGTCCCAGCTTTTAGAAAAAAATTTAGAGAACAAGTATCAGAAGTTTTTAGATTTTATCCAGATATTCCAATTGTATTTACAAGTGCGGTAACAGGTGCTGGAAAAATAGATTTATTTAATACTATTTCTGATACATGGAAGCAGCTTAATAAAAAAATTCCAACAGCAAAATTAAATAAATTTTTTTACGAAGCAATTAGGCAGGCACCGTCTCCTGTTTACAGGCAGCGCGATGTTAAATTTTATTACTTAACACAAACCAACCAAAAACCACCAAGTTTTATTGCTTTTGCTAATTTTCCAGATGGAGTTAGCCCATCTTACAGAAGGTTTTTAATTAAAAAAATTAAAGCCAAGTGGGACTGGTATGGCGTGCCTATGCGTATTTTTGTTATGAAAAAATAAAATTAATTATAATTTTTTTAAATGTTCGGTTACTAATTTTATTAATTTATCTTTTGATTTTTTTCCATTAAAAATATTTTTAACTTCTGTTTTAGACAAACTTTTAATAATATCTTTATTATTTAATACTTTTTGTTCTAAATATTCATCTTTTTTTAAGCCCAAGCTTAATTTTTGTATTAATTCGTAGGCTTTGTCTCTGTTCCATTTTTTATTAATTAAAGCAGATAGCAAACTTGCAGAAAATATTTTTCCCTTAGAAATTTTTATATTATCTAACATTTTTTGCTTATCTACTTGTAAATTATCTACCAAACTAGTTATCCTGCAAAGCATATAATGACTAAGTATAAAAGCATCTGGAATAATAACTCTTTCAATAGATGAATGACTTATGTCTCTTTCATGCCACAAACTAATATTATCCATTGATGCTTGCCCGTAAGATTTTAACAAACGATTTAGGCCAGATATATTTTCTGCAGAAATAGGATTTTTTTTATGAGGCATAGCACTCGAACCTTTTTGATCTTTTGCAAACCCCTCTGCAACTTCTGCAACTTCGCTTCTTTGAAGGTGCCGCAACTCCACAGACAGGCGATCCATGCATGATGAAAGCATAGAAATTGATTGCAAAAGTCTTGCGTATCTATCTCTAGGGATAATTTGTGTCGAAGCATCTTCTGGCTTTAGATTAAGTTGTGCACATACTTTTTTTTCTAATAATTTTGGCAAAAAAGAATAGTTTCCAACAGGGCCACTGATTTGACCAACCTCTAATTGTTTTAAAGATCTATTAATGTCTTCTTGAGCTCTTTGTAGTTCATAATAATGACTTAATAATTTGTATGAAAAGCTAGTAAGCTCTGCATGCACCCCATGAGTTCTGCCAACGCAAAGGCTAGATTTATTTTCTTTAATTTTTTTTAATAAAGTTTTTTTAAAAATTTTTAATTGAGATTCTAATAATTTTCCAGCCTCTTTAATTTGTAAATTTAATGCCGTATCAAGAACATCAGAAGAGGTTAAGCCGTAATGAATAAATTGCCCATCGCTACCAACACTTTTAGCTAAACTTTGCACAAAAGCAATAACATCATGTTTTGTTTTTTCTTCAATTTTTTTAATTTCTAAAATATTAAAAGATGCCTTTTTTTTAATTTGCAAAGCAGCCTTTACGGGTATGATTCCCATTTTAGCCTGAACACCTGCAACACAAACTTCAACATCTTTCATTTTGTTAAATTTATTATTCTCTGACCAAATTTTTTCCATCTCTGGCTTTGTGTATCTGCTAATCATTACTGGCTCCCATTTATTTGTTTTTGAATTTTATTATTTATATTTTTTTGAAAGTTTAAAAAGCTGGGCCAATCTAAATTAGAGCAAGCTTCAAAATTACAGAAATAAAAATTATTTATTGTTTTTGTGTATAAATTATTAAAATTATCAAACACAGGGAACAGTGGAGTGTTGCTGTTTTTAGGTACATCTATTTTTTTTATTTTTAACTTAGGTATTCTGTCTTTAAAAAAATTTAAAATAGAATCTTTAATTATTTTTTCACTTGGTATTTGTTGAGGAAGACACATCCAAAGATTCCAAATATTAGAAAGGCTTGTTTTTTTTACTATACATAAGTTGTCTCCATAAAAAGAAAGCCTTTTATCGTTTATCATTAAAAACGATTGATTAGAAAACTCAGGTATATATTCTTCATCAATATAGGTTGTAATTTTTTGCCACTGCCACAAAGGTGTTAATGCTTTTTTATATAATAAAGGAAATATTTTTGGAAAAATATTTTTAGTCTCTTGCGAATTTAATGTCCACACAACTTTATCTGCCGCAATGCTTTCTTTTTGTTTTGTTTCTGCATTAGTATAGCTAATGCTTTGTATGCTGTTTTTATTTTTAGTAATAGATAAATCTTTATCTATATTAATTACATTAACATTATTAGAAACGCACCAGTCTAAAGAATTTTGTAAATTATTATGAGAGCATATAGCAATTTTTTTTTTATTAAACAAAGGCATGGCCTCTGTTATAGTTTCTTCTAAATTATAATCTTGAAGTTTAAATAAAGACGCAGACAATTGATGTGACAGCTTGCTTAGCCAATTTTCTGAATGATCAAGATGATTAAGATTTTTTTTTAGATGATTTTTTTCTTCAAAGCTTAATAAATTTACATTGCTTAAGTATTCTATATTTTCTTCATTTAAACCGCAGCTATCTAAAGCATAATTTTTAATAAAACTTTGAAAATCAATAGGCCCAGATTTAGGCCATATAGTAAAGCCAGATGAGGTGTTTTGAAAATTAATAAAAGAATTTAAAAAATCTTTTTGCAAACTGTCTGATGTGTCTTCAAAAAAATCAAACGGGCCTACTAAATTTTCTATATTTAAACACTGGTTAGGCTGTGGATTTTGTAAGTTAAGAAGACTTACAGAGCATCCTTCTTGGCTTAATAAGCTAGCAATATAATGCCCTTTGCCATATAAAGAAACAACAAATATGTGAGGTTTGCCAGACATAGACTTATATGTAGCAAAACTACACTCAAAAGGCTAGGAAAGAGTTGATGTAGCTTAGGAAAAATCGTAAATTAAAACTATGTCACATATTAAAAAAATTCTAATCTTTTTTACAACCTCCTTAATTTTTTTTAGTTACAATTATAGCTTGGCAGAAGACTCATACTACACATTTTCAGACTACGGTGAATTTGATATTGTAAAAGAAGAAGAACAAGATGTTAATTTTTTTAACGACGGCAGATTTTTATCTCTAGGACTTGCACTAGAAAGGTCAGTGCCAATTGGAGATTTATCAGAAATTTATGGAGGGTCATTTGGCGTAAATATTTTTGCTACTTATTTTTTTGATTTACGCTTTGCCTTGCAAGTAAATATAGGCGAGCAGGATCATAAATATCAAAGTGCTGATGGAAGTATAAAAAGTAGTGCAAAATTTAAAAATTTAGGAATAGGTATAAAATATTATGTTAATCCAGACAAAATTGTATACTCTTTATCTAGATTTAATCCATATATTATAACATCAGTTAGCCTTATAACAGAGTTGCGAAGCCTCCCTGGTGTCGAAGATTTGTCAGAGGTATCACATTCAGCTTATAATTTTGGATTAGGCTTTGAGCTACCACTTCCGGGAAAAAAGTTTTTTATAAGCACGCAAGTTGTATATAATTTTTCTTCAAGTTACGGGCAAGAAGATGGCTTTGGTAATAAAACAGGAGACTTTATTAAAACTTCTGTAATTATGGGATTAAATTTTTAAAAATATTTTATGCCTAGTTATTTAAAATCATATTTTAATAAAAGTAATATCATAGATATTATTGCTCCGGCCTCACTATGCCAAGTTTCAGAAATTAAAAAAAGTATTGAATATGCAAAACATTTAGGGTTTCAACCTAGATTTAATAAAAATTTATTAACTAAATCAACAAAAGTTTTATGTTCACAATCTTTATTACAAAAAAAACAAGAGATAAAAAATGCCCTATTGTCAAAAGATTCTAATATTATTTGGTGCTTAAGGGGAGGCTATGGGTCTTTTAAATTATTAGCATTTTTATCTAAAATAAAAAAACCAACAAACAAAAAATTATTAATAGGCTATAGCGATATAACAGCTTTACATTATTTTTTTAATCAAAAGTGGAAGTGGCCAAGTTTACATTTTTCAGGAATAGAGGAGCTAAGTACTTTTTTTTTAAAAAATAAAAAACAAAAACCAGGGTATTCACAATTTTTAGATTTAACAAAATCAAAAAAATTAGACTACAAAAATTTAAATTTATTAAATCCCGACTCAATCTTAACAAAGGCGACATTTAAAAATAATATAAAAAAAAATATTTATAGCTTAAATTCAGTTGTTGTGGGAGGTAATTTGTGCACATTAACCTCTTTGCTTGGATCTACAAACTTAAAATTAAATAAAATAAGCATTCCATCTTTTAAAAGTATTTTGTTTTTAGAAGATTTAAATGAGCCTGCATATAAAATAGACAGAATGCTAAATCAATTAAAAGAATCAGGCTACTTTAAAAATATAAAAGCCATAATTTTAGGTAATTTTGACTGCTCAACATTAGAAAATAAAAAAATAAATAAAATATTTAAAGAATTTTCACATACTTTGCAAATTCCAGTTGTAAGTGGACTAAAAGTTGGGCATGGAAAAACAAATCAACCACTAGCTTTTATGACACCAATTAATTTAACTATTAATTTAAACAATAAAAAATTTAAAACACAGCTATCTTACTTATGAAAAATAAAAAAATAGCTCCAAGTATATTATCTGCTAACTTTGCCAAACTTGGCGAAGAAATTATTTTATTAGAAAAGGCAGGCGCAGATCTTTTACATATTGATGTTATGGATGGAGTTTTTGTTCCAAATTTAACTTTTGGTGCACCAGTATTAAAAGATATTAAAAAACTAACTAAATTAAAATTTGATGTACATTTAATGATAACAAACCCAGAAAATTTATTAAAAGATTTTATAAATGCTGGCGCTGATTATTTAACTATTCATGTAGAGGCCACTAAAAAAGTAGAAAATTGCTTAAAAATAATTAAATCATCTAAGGTTAAAGCAGGAATATCAATTAAGCCAAATACAAAGCTTGATGAAATAATTCCATATTTGCATTTAGTTGATTTAGTATTAATTATGACTGTAGAGCCAGGCTTTGGGGGACAAAGTTTTTTAACAGAGCAGATTAGCAAAATTAAATCTCTAAAAAAATATATTACAGAAAAAAATTTAAAAATAGAGATTTCAGTCGACGGTGGAATTAATCAAGAAACAGCAAAACTATGCACTGATGCCGACATACTAGTTGCCGGAAGCTATATTTTTTCCAAAAATTATAAAACACAAATTCAATCTTTACGATAAGTTTAAAAATTTTATCTAAATTTTTGTAATCAAATTTAAAATTTCACCATTTTTAATATTTTTATTAATACTTTGTATATCTTCAAAAAAACTTCTATCTTGCTCTGCGTATGGCACGATAGTTCTAATAAAATTATAAACTTTTAATACTGTAGACGATGGAGTTAGTGGTTTTAATAAATCAAAAGCTTGGCAGGCACAAAGTAATTCCATTGCCGCTACCTGCTGTGTATTTTTTATAACAGTTCTTAACTTTCTGCTAGAAATACTTCCCATACTAACATGATCTTCTTTATCTACAGAAGTTGGAATGCTATCTACAGATGCTGGAAATGATTGAGTTTTATTTTCACTAACTAAAGATGCTGCTGCAACTTGCACAATCATCATTCCGCTATTTAGGCCTCCTTGCTTAGTTAAAAAAGCAGGTAGCTCGCTCATATTTGGATTAATCATTTGTGCAATTCTTCTTTCAGAAATATTTGATAAAGATGTTGTTGCAATTGTTAAAAAATCTAAAGCCATTGCAACAGGCTCGCCATGAAAATTTCCACAAGATAAAATTTTATTTTCTTTTACAAACACCAATGGATTATCAGTGCTAGAGTTAGCTTCAATTTCTAAAGTTTTTTTTGCGTAATCTAAACTTTGTTTAAAAGCTCCATGAACGGCAGGCAAACATCTAATTGAATATGCATCTTGCACTTTGTTGCAATCTTTGTGGCTTTCTGAAAGTGTAGATGACTTTCCCAGCAAATTTAAAATATTATTTGCAGTTTCTGCTTCGCCATAATGTGGTCTTTCTTTAAAAATAATAGGGTCAAAAGCACTTCGACTTCCACGAAGAGCCTCTAAAGACATTGCCCCAGATAAATCAATAACTTTTATTAGTTGGCAAGCTTTGTAAATACTAAGTAAGCCAACTGCGGTCATTACTTGGCAGCCATTAATTAATGACAGGCCTTCTTTAAATTGCAAAATTAATGGATTAATATTTTGCTCTTTTAATTTAACAATAGTTTTTTGAGTTTTTGTTATTGTCTGAAAGTAATATTCTGTTTCACCAGTAGGGTTTTGCAATACATTTCCCTCTCCAATTAATGATAATGCTAAATGAGACAAAGGAGCTAAGTCACCACTTGCCCCAACACTGCCTTGCTCCGGTATTGCTGGATAAATTTTATTATTTAAAAAATTTAATAAAGCTTGGACAACTTCTAGCCTGATTCCACTTTTACCCCTTGCAAGAGCATTGGCGCGTAAAAAAATTATAGCTCTTACTTCTGCAATTGAAAAATAAGATCCAACACCTGTGGAGTGTGATCGAATAAGATTTTTTTGTAATTGTTGAATATCTTTTTGAGGTATTTTTATTTTACTAAAAGCACCAAAGCCTGTGTTTACGCCATAAATGGTTTCTTTTTCTTGTTTATTTTTTATAAATTCTCTAGATTCTTTTATTTTAGTAATTGCTGATTCAGAAAGTTGGACTTTAATATTTTCATTGGTAGAAACCTCCCATAAAAGTTGTGCTGTAATGCCAGTTCCTGTTAATAAAATAGTTTTATTTTTTGTCATAAATTTTCTCTAAGGTTTTAGTTTAAATATGTGTAAGACTTAATCATACTTTGGTAATTTTTCATAAATTGTCTGGCCTCTAAATGAGTAATAGTTTTATTTTGCAGTCCTTTTTCGCAGACCTTTCTGATAGACTCTATTAAGCTGTGTTCATTATACTCTACATACTTTAATACTTCTGCAATAGAGTTTCCGTAAACTAAATGTTTTATTTCGTAAGATTTTTTAGTGCTTTCTATATGAATAGCATGAGTGTCGCCAAATAAATTATGCAAGTCACCCAAAATTTCTTGATATGCGCCTATTAAAAAAACTCCCAAGTAATAATTTTGATTTTTTTTATAACTATGAACAGGCAAGTAAGCTTTTGTAGATTTTTCTGGATCTTGAGATATAAAATTATTAATTTTTCCATCAGAGTCACAAGTTAAATCTGCAATCACGGCTCTTTTTGTAGGCTCTGTATCTAGTTGATGAATTGGCATAATTGGAAACACTTGTTTAATTGCCCACGCGTCAGGTATTGATTGAAATAAAGAAAAATTTCCAAAATAAATACTAGTAAGCTTGTCACTTAATTGACTGTTAATATCTTTTAAAGATTTATTTTCATCTGATAGCTTGTGCATTTTTTTGCAACTTTTAATAAAAAGCTCTTCGGCTTGTGATTTTTGTTTTAAATTTAAATGTCCGTAATTAAAAAGCTGATTAATATCTTTTTGTTTTTCTGTTAAGTCGTGAAAGTATTCATTAATGTTAGTTATATTAACATTGGTATAAATTTCATATAACTCTTTAATTAATGCTATGTCTTTTGGCTTACTTAATTCTAATTTTTTTTTATCATCTGCAGAGCTTGTTCCTAAAATATTAAAAATTAAAACTGAGCTATGAGCAGTTAAAGCTCTTCCTGATTCTGTAATAATATTAGGATGAGGAATATTATTTTCGTCACATATTGATTGAATTGTAAAAACAACATCATTTGCATACTCTTGCTCTGTATAATTAGTTGCACCTAAATCTGTATCTTTGCATCCGTAATGAATTCCAAGACCTCCTCCAACATCAATAATTTCTGGCCTTGCTCCTAATTTATAAATTTCTGCAAAAAACCTAGCACCCTCTTTTAAAACACTTTTAATAGAAAATATACTAGAAACTTGTGACCCCATATGAAAATGAATTAATTTTAAAGATTTTAATAAATTATTTTTTTTAAGTTTTTCTATACTTTCAATAATTTCTGTAGCATTAAGCCCAAATTTAGATTTACTAGAGGCTTCGTCCCAACGACTTGTACTAGATGAAGTTAATTTTATTCGCAAACCAATTAAAGGAACAATGTTTAACTCTTTGCTAAGTTTTAAAATAATATCTAGCTCCTCTTTTCTATCAATTACAATATAGATTTTTTTTTCTAATTTTAATGATAGCAAAGCAGTTTTTATATAATCATTATCTTTAAATCCATTGCAAATAACAGGATTGTTATGAAAGTTAAGCGCTAATGCAATTAACAGCTCTGGTTTACTTCCACATTCAACTCCACTGGAAAATTGTTTACTAAATTTTGCAATATCTCTTACAAGGTGTTTTTCTTGGTTAACTTTAATAGGGTAAATATAATGATAGTTGCCATTGTACTTGTATTCTTTTATGGCCTTATTAAAACATTTGTTTATCAGGCCCAACCTTGCTTCTAAAATTTCTGGAAATCTAATAAGAAGTGGGGATTGAACATCTCTTAGTTTTAAGTCTTGAGTAAGTTTATAAAGGTCTATGTTTGAGTTTTTTAATTTTACTTCTAAAGATCCTTTTTTATTAATATAAAAAAAATCTTTTCCCCATTGATTAAGTGAGTACAGTTTTTCACTGTCTTTGGAATTCCACATATTAATTGTTAGTAAACTTAGTAATAGTTTTGTTTCCTAAAAAACTATAAAAAGTTAATTTAGAAAATTTATTTATTTTGCTTGGGTGAATATCAAACTTTACAAAAAAACCTTTAGAAAAACTATTATGAAATGGAAATAAAAAATGTCCTTGTTCGTGAATAAAAGGTGATGCCAAAATTCTTGGACTATATGTTTTGTTGTTAGTTGTTAAAACAAGATTCCAAATTTTTCTATTTCGTAAATCTTTATAACTAAACCTAGAGGTGTACAAGCTAACAAAAAAAATTACATAGTCTTTAGTTAATAATAGCTGCTTAGTATTTGTTGTTGAAGAAGACCCAGAAGTTTTTAACCTAGCCTTTAAAGCTTTTTGTATTTTTTCTTGGTTTAAAAATAAAGATTTAATAGTATAAATATTATTAAAAGCATTATAAACATTTTTAGTGTGTAGCTTGTTATTTATTATATTAGAATAATAGTTATCTTTTAGTTGTAAAAATGGAAAAAATTGACAAGAATTTAAAAATAAAAATAAAATAAAAATTAACTTCATATTGCCCTTAGTTTTTTATTTGTTGTGGTAAATTTTCTGCAAACTCTATAAAATCTGTATATACTTGTTCTTTTTCTATGTCATTTAAAACTTCGTGCTCGCTGTTTTGGTAAATTTTTAAGTGCTTAGACTTAGCTGGTATTTTTTCAAATATTTTTGTTGTTTTTTCTAAATCTACAATCTTATCTATTCCAGAGGCCTGTATAAAAACTGGCTTTTTAAGCTTTAATATACTTTTCTTGGCTTTGTCATAGGCTGTGTCCATTATATTAAATAAACTTGGAGAAATTTTATTGTGCCTATATGGGTCATTGTAATTATTTTTTTGTATTTTTTTATCAGAAGTAAGTTTATTTACATCAATACTGTGTTTTATAGATAGCTCTGGAAAATATCTCAAACCTATATGAGCTAAAATTTGTTGCCACTTTGAACCAGAATCTTTTAATCCAATAGCAGGCGAGCTTAAGCCTAAGGCATCTACTTTTTTATTTATATTTTCCTCCCACGACAATACATTAATGCAAGCCCCAAATGAATGCGCAAAAAGAATTAATGGATCTGAATTTATTTTTTCGCTATTTATTAAATCAACCATTTCGTTAAGGTCAGAGCTATAACTTGATAAAAAATCAATGCTGCCTCTGTCTCCAGAGCTTTTTCCATGTCCACGCAAATCATAAGCCCAAACTTTCCAAGATTTAGATACTAAAAATTTAGCAAAATCTTGATAACACGAAGAGTATTCGTTCCACCCATGAGTTATTAAAATATGTCCCTTTGGAGGTGTTGCGGGATTCCAAATTTGATAAAAAATACTATGTTGTTTGTTTAATAAAGTAGACTCTAAAACTTGCATTCAGCTTTCCTTTTTATTTTTAGTTTAAACCTATGGTTAACTCACCGCAACACATATTTTCAATATTTGTTTTCCCTTTTCAAAGCTTCTACTATTAAGGAAGAAATAGCAATTTGATAATAAACTAAAACATAAGTCTAGAGGTTTTTAATTGAATAAAAAATTAAGAAATACGCTTTTTTTTGCAGGATTGCTAAGTTTTTTGATTAGCATTTTTGTTGTCTTTCAATTTAAAAAAAATACTCTACAAAATTTTGGAAGGCTTTCTTCTAGAACTTTGCAATCATCTATAAATTTAAAATTTTATATATTAACACGGCAGGTGTTAAGATTTGCAAAAATGAAAACCGGATTACAAAATGTTAGTAAAAAAAATAATTTTACTGATTTGTCACAAAGTAGCATTAAATTTTTAGCAGTATTAAATTTAAAAAACTTTAACAAATTTTCTTGGTTTACTGCTAACTCTTATAAATTTTCTAATCAAAAAGTTATAAAAAAAGTTTTAAAAAAATCTAATTTATATTTATCAAAAAGTATAAAAAAATCTACAACAGCAGCCGCTAGTGTTTTTCCTATAAAAATTTTAAACCAGCAGTATTTTATTTTAGCTGCTCCATACAAAGAGGGCAATTCTTTTTTGTGGGCCTTGGCAGTGTTGCCAAAGTTAAGCTTTATTTCTTGGCTGCCAATTAATAAATCTACAGAGCCATTTAGCATATTAAACTCTTCGTCAGATATTATAAGTCATTCTAATTACTCTTATGTAGCTAAAAAAAATAAGTCATCTTGGGCTGCAAGACAAAATCAATTAGGATTACTAGAATCTCAAAATTTTAATTACAAAAATTTTGATTTTAATATTCAAATGTTTTCTAAAATAGAAAAAAGCTCTTTATTATTAAGCTCTAATTTTAAAATGTATTTTTGGCCAATGTTTTTTAAACTACTTTTTGTATTTACATGTATTTTTGTACTTTTGCCTAAGTTATTTTTAAATAAAAAAAATAAATTAAAAGTTAAAGATTTTTACGAAGAAAAACAAAGTAAAAAAGACAATATAAAAAGCCCACATCAAAATTTACCAGCATCAAAAGACAATCTAAAAAATTCTTATCAAAATTTATCAGCATCAAAAAGCAATTTGTCACAACAAAAAAAAGAAACTTCATTATTAAACGACCAAGAAGAATTAATTTCTTTACAAGAGCTACCTGCACACTCATCTATCATTAAAGATTTAAAAAATTTAATTGACGACCTAGACAAAAAACCTTTAAGCAGTGTTGACTCAAATCAAAATCACCTAACTGCAAAAAAAGAGCAGGAGCTATAAGCTATGTCTGCTTTATTTTATTTTGTTTTTAAAATGGGTGTTTTTTTTAAATTTTGTAAAAAATCGATACTTAATATTTTTGTAAAACCTTTTCGCTTAGAAAATTATTTTGAACATTTTGAATTTGTAGCAAATCAATCTTTATCTATTATTCTTTTAACCGGAATTTTTACAGGAATGGCCTTAGCACATCAAATGTATTTAGGTTTTATTCGTTTTAATGCAGCAGATTTAGTCGGACCTCTTGTAGCAGTTGGAGTTGCCAGAGAACTTGGCCCAGTTCTTACTGGTTTAATAGTTTCAGCAAGAGCGGGAGGGGCAATGGCCGCAAGGCTTGGCTCTATGAGAGTAACAACACAAATTGACGCTTTAGAAGTTATGGGAGTTAGGCCATTACATTTTTTAGTTTCACCAAGAGTACTTGCAGGTTTTTTAGGACTACCTATTTTGTGTGCAGTGTTTGATTTAATTGCAATCATGGGAGCTTATGTAATTTGTATTGGATTACTTTCTTTAGACCCAGCAGTATTTTGGCAACAAATTCAAAACATATTTAAAATGTCCGATGTTTATGAAGGCTTATTTAAATCTTTTATTTTTGGAGGAACATTTTCTTTAATCTGTTGTTACAAAGGATACTTTGCAAAAGGCGGAGCAAAGGGAGTTGGAGACAGCACTAATTTAGGAATTGTTTATAGCATGGTAACTATTATTATTATGGATTTCTTTTTGTCTAATTTAATTAAGCTTGTAAGGTAACTATGTCAAATACACCAATTATAGAAGCTATTAAGTTATCAAAACAATTTACAAAAGATGGAGATTTTGTTTTAAATTCTTTAAGCTTAAGTATTCCAAAAAATAAATTTACAGCAATTATTGGATATAGCGGAACTGGTAAAAGTGTATTTTTAAGGCAAGTTCTAGGCTTAGACAGGGCAACATCTGGAATAGTTAGAGTTTTAGGAAAAGAGTTACACAATATGGAGCCTGCCGAGCTAAATGCATTTAGAAAAAATCTAGGAGTTGTGTTTCAAGACTCCGCTTTGTTTGACGATCAAACAGTTTTAGAAAATGTTTGCTTTCCTTTAAAAGAACATAAAAGATCTATGTCAGAAGATAAAAGAAAAGCAATTGGTTCTGAAAAATTAAAATTATCTGGCTTAAACGAAGAGCATTTTAATAAATTTCCAGAAGCATTAAGCGGAGGAATGAAAAGAAGAGTAGCACTTGCAAGAGCCTTGGTTTTAGAGCCAAAAATTTTAATTTATGACGAACCAACAACTGGATTAGACCCAGTGTTAAAGCAAAAAGTAGACGAATTAATTTTGACAACTCACAAAAGAAGGTCTTCCTCTACTTTGGTCGTAACCCATGACCTACCATCGGCTTTGCATTTTGCTGATCATATTGTAATGTTAAATGCAGGCGCAGTGTTATTTGAGGGGTCTGTTTCTGAATTTTTAAAATCATCAGATAATTTAGTTGCAACTTTTAGAGAGCAGGGGTTAAACAAATATGGAAAAAATTAAATCAAAAGAATTTAAAGTCGGCGCTAGCATTATTATTTTTTTATCTATACTCGCATTATTTTCTATTAAAATTGCGGGAGGTGGATATTCTACTTCGTCTGGAAATGCACACTGGTTTTTAATTGAAGATGCAACAGGAATTATTGGCAATAGTTATGTAAAAATTTCTGGAGTTCCAGTTGGTCATGTTTCTTCGATAGGCTTAAGTGGCGGAAAGGCAAAGTTAAATTTATTAATTCAGGGCGAAACAAAAATTCCAATAGATAGTTATGTAGAAATTAGAGCAAAAGGAATTTTAGGTGCTAAGTATGTAGGTTTAATTTTAGGAAAAGATAAAAAAAACTTTCTTAAACCAGGCTCTGAAATAAAAAGAGTTAAAGTTAGAGGATCTATTTCTGATTTTTTAAATAAAGTCGGAGATGTTTCGCAATCAATACAAAAATTAGCCACTAGTTTTGAAAAAGCAATTATAGGAGACGATTACTCAAATCCTTTAATTAAACAAATCATACAAAATATTAACTTATTAACAAAAACTTTATTAACAGTTACAGAAACAAATCAAGGCAAAATTGGAAGCACCGTTAATAATCTTCATTATATATCTGAACAACTTAGAAAATTTTTTGAAACCGAAAAAGATGGTGGAGACTGGGGTCAACTAAAAGATGGATTGTTAAAATTTTCTAATTCTTTAGAATCTATTAATAACATAGTAGAAAAAGTAGACAGAGGCGAGGGGACTATTGGAAAATTATTAAACGACGACGAAACTATTAATAAAGTTAATTCTGCATTAGAAAAAGTAAGTAGTTTATTAGGAGGGGTTGGAGAGCTAAAAACAGAAGTAGACTTTCATTCAGAATATTTATCTGGGCACAAGGCTTTTAAATCTTTTATTGGAGTTAAGCTACAGCCAGGTGCAAGCAGATATTACGAATTGGCAGTAGTAAATAGCCCATTTGGCACAACAAAAAAAACTACTACAAGGATAGAAGAAGACGACAAGTCTTCTACACAAACAGAATATAAAACATTAGACAGTTTAAAATTTAATGCCCTGCTTGCTAAAACTTATTCTGATTTTACTTTTAGAGGTGGATTAATAGAAAGCGCAGGAGGATTTGCAATTGATTATCACCCTGTTGAATCTTTTAAACTTTCTGTTCAGGCTTTTAATTTTAAAGAATTAAATTTAAAAACAACTCTTAAATATACTCCATTAAAAAGTTTGTATATTTATGGAGGGCGAGAAAATGCATTTAAACAAACAGGCCAAGAATCTAATTATTTTATGGGATTAGGCATATTTATTGATAGCAACGATTTAAGCTTATTAAGATTTTTAAGATAAAAATATTTATACAGTTAATAATTAGGCAAGCATGAAAAATATTTTAGTAAATACATCTGGTAGAATTTTAGGTCCATATACTGCCGAAGAAGTAGTAAGAAATTTGTTAGAAAAACGATTTTTACCTATACACGAAATTTTAGTACACAGTCAAAGATGGACTCGCATTAGCGCCCACCCTAATTTTTTAGAAATATGCAGTAAAATTACCGATTTAAATATTGACGATAATAATATTGAAGACCTTACCCATAGCTTAACTGCATCTTTTGTAACCTCGACATATATAAACGAAGGCGACAACACAGGCACATCCTTAGAATTTGATAGTAACACTCTCACAGTTCCAAATGTAGTAATGGAGCAAACTAAAATAGTTAAATCCACCGACTCAGACGAAGAAGAAGAGGGGACTGTTATTTTTTTTCCAGAAGATGAAGAAAAAACTACAAAAACAAATGTAAAAAAACAAAAAAACTCTTTTCACAGCACAAAAGCTAACGAAAAAACTAGCACAAAAGCTAACACAAAAATTAACGCAAAAACTAGCTCAAAAAATAACACAAAAACTAAAAATCAATCTTTTTACAATATTGAAAAAAATAAAAAAATAAAATTAGCAATTTTTAAACTTAGCAAACCTTGGTGGATAGGTATTTGTGTTTTTTTCTTTATTATTTTGGCTTTATTATGGCAAAGAAAAAATTTTCAAATAAAAAATAATCAAAAATTAAACCTAGCATTAGCGCAAAAGTTATTAAACACAAATCAGTTTCAAGAATCCTTAAATTTGTACAAACAAACAATATCATTAAGCGAGGCCAACAAGCTTAGTATTTCTAGCAATGCCTATGAAAATTACGCTTTATTATTATTACTAGTAGACCAAGACAGCTTTGAGGTAAAAGAACTTACAAACACTTATTTAAAAAATTCGGCCAATAAAAAACAATTTTTGATTTTAAGTTATTTGTCATCAGGTAATAATAAAAAAGCTTTAAGTATTTTAAAGTCTATAACTAATAAAAATACTAAAGATTGGCTAAATACAGCTAGTGCACATTATCAAGCAGGCCAATACAAAACATCTTTAAATATTTTAAATCAATTAAGATCAAAAGAAGCTAAAATGTTAAGCATTATTATTTATATAAAAATGTATAAAAAAACATTAGAATCAAATTGGCTAGATAAAGCAAACCAGACAATAGATATTTTTAAAAATAGTTTTTATTACAAACAAAAACTAAGCATGATTAAAGTTTACATTAAGCATTTATCTGGGTACAAACCTAGCAAAAAAGACATAGCATATATTTTAGATCAAGACCCTTATTTAGAGCAGCATGTAAAAGTAAATTTATTTATTTATTCACACCTGTGGTCTTGGGATAATTTAAATTCTTATTGTGAAAAAATCACACTTGCATCTTCTGATAAATTAATTTCTAGTGCGCTAAAAGTTTTTTGTCTATCTAGCGGAAACCAAAAAAAGAAAAACTGGAGAGTTTTGATAAAATCTTTAGACAGATCTAAAGATATAATTGTTGGATCTGTTTTAGCCTATATTTATAAACAAGAAAAGTTAATGGATAAATATATAATAAAATTAGCACATTTAACAGAAAGTCCAAATGCCAGAAAATCTTTACTACTTTTAAATTTAGAGTTGCGATACTGCATAGAAAAGCAAAATAAAAAATGCATAAAAAACAGGGTAATGGATTTGTTAAATATTAATAAATATTCATTGTTTGCCCTGTTTCATAGAATGAAATTATATCAAAACAGGGGCTTAAAAAAAGAGGCAAATAAAATAAGACTTTTTTTTAAAAATAAGGCCTATGATTACGGTTTATTTTAATATTTAAAAAATTGACTTTGTTTTATGTGTTTGTATTATTAACAGTATAGATAAAATTTAATTTTAAAGAGGTGTTTTATGAAAATTTTAAGTGCATTATTAATATTAATTTTTTTAGCTCCAAGCTTATCTTTTGCAAAACGAAGAAGAACATCTAACTTTAAAAGAAGACATGCAGTTGTTTTAAATACTCAATCTTTTAATTACAGTAAAGCAGATATAGAGGGGTCTTTTGGAATTGCCTATGCTTATAATATGGGAAACTTTGAAGTTCAGCCACATATATCATTTAAAGCCCTGCAAGAATCTAAAAAATTAAAGCTAAAAGATTTGTTGTTAGGATTAAATATTCACCTTAATATTATAGAAAATAGACGAGGAAAAAGATTTATTCCTTATATTTTAGCCGGCGGATCATATTCTTTGCCAGAAAATAAAAAAACATTTTTTATAGTTAATGCTGGGTCTGGATTTAAATATTTTTTAACTAGTCGCTTAGCAATCAATCCAGAAATATTTTATAGTCATATAGCTATTAAACCAAAAAACTCACCTAAAAAATATTCAATTAAAACAAACTTTCATTTTCGCTACTATTTTTAAATACAATTAGTTGTAATAAATTGTCTGTAATAAAAAATTTACTTTTTTCTAGAGACCAATTTTCATTAGATATTCCTTACTGGGAACTTCCAGACACAGGAATTAGCTTGATTAAAGGTGTTTCTGGATCTGGCAAAACAACTTTATTAAATATATTATTAGGACTAGAGCCATTATCTAGTTTTCAATGGTTATTTAAAAAAAAAGATTTAGCTAAACAAAGCACAGCTAACAGGCACATAGGAGTAGTTTTTCAAAACCTATGTTTGTTTCCTCACATGAGTGGTTTGGAAAATATTAAATTTGCAGCACAAGCTAGGGGAGCTTCTTTAAAAGGAAAAAATTTTGATTTTTTAAATAAAACTTTTCATTTAGATAAATTTTTTTTAAAAAAAGTAGGCTTATTATCTGGAGGTGAAGCTCAAAGAATTGCACTAGCAAGAGCTTTAATAACTAGGCCAAAAATTCTTTTTTTAGACGAAGCATTTTCTTCCTTAGATTCAGAATTAAGGCAAGAGTCTAGAGACTTAATTAAAATCTGTAGCAAAGAGTGGAATATTCCAGTTCTTATGATAAGCCATGACAAAGAAGATTCAAAAATATCTCAACAACAATTTATTTTAAAAGAAGTTGGAGGCGGAATTAGACAAATTTTTAAGATATAAATAACGCAATTAGTTAATACAAAGGTATTGACCTATTTATCCAATTTATAGACACTTTACTTGAAAATAAACAAAGCTATAGGAGGCTTTTTATGAAACTATTAATTGCATTGCTATTTGTTTTGCCACTTTCTGTACAGGCAGGACACTACAAGGGAAAAAAGAAAAATCATAGATACAGATCTAAAAGTCACAAAAAATCTTGGCACCACAGGTTTCATCATAATAACCAACATTATTTAACAGTTGGTACTGCACTAAATTTTTCTAAAAAAGAAGTAGGTACAGAAAAAACAACTTCGTACCAAATTAAATTAGGAAAAGGTGTTATTTTTAAAAAAAAATATGATGTATCTTTTTTGTTAAACTATAACAAAGATGGCGAAGATAAATCTTATGGGCTAGAAGTAGGGACAAAATATTTATTTAACATAAGTACAATGCGTATTTTTAAAGGAAAGCTATCTAAATATAAAAATACTTATAACAATTTTTATGTTGGCTTAGGATTTGGCATAGACAAGTCAGAGCAAGATACTAAAACATTAAAATATGCTGTAGGAAAACGCTTTTCAATAAGTAAAAATATGATGATGGGGCTAGAGTACACAAATTATGTTAGAAAATTTACTAAAGCAGATGTAGAAAACAAAACAAAAGGTTCTAGAGTTACTATGGACTGGAATTATTTTTATTAATTTTAAAAACTAAATAAAAACTACAAGGAGAAAATATGAAATTACTAATCGCATTATTATTTGTATCATCAATAGCTATGCCTACATTTGCTAAGCGAAAAGCAAGAAAACACAGAGTGGTAAAAAATCAAGTTGATAAATATTTTGAAATAGGAACAAGTATAGATATCAGCAAAGAAACTAACACAGCAGGGACAGTTACCTCTGACAAAGAAAACAATATTACTTTAAGAGCTGCAAAAGGATATATTTTTAACAAAAAATGGGATGTATCTTTAGGTGTTCAGTATAAAAGATTAGCTGAATATAAAAATCTTGGTCTTGAGCCAAAAGCTTACGGCGCAAAATTAGCTGTAAAATATATATTTAAAAAACGCCCAAGTTTAGTAAAGCACTATCACAAAACATGGATGACCCCTTATGTTGGAGCAGCATATAGATGGATAAGAGTTTCACCATTTGGAGCTACTAAAGCTAGTTCTTTAAAATTAGAAGAGCCTGGTTACATATTGTCTGTAGGTACTCGTTGCTTTATGACAAAAAATTTAGCTGCAACATTTGATTTATCCTACATTGTTGGAAAGAAAGTAATTACCAACACAATAAATGGCACAGAGATAAAAAATGAAAAAACAAAAGAAATTAATCCAAGCTTAAGCTTCGTATATTTTTACTAAATTTACCACTTAACATTTTATAGGACTTATAAGACTAAAAAAGGCTTCCAAAAAGGAAGCCTTTTTATCTGTCAAAAACAAATAATTTTTTTGGCTAAAAATGCTCATTTCAAACCTGTTCTAGGTAGAGAAGAAATTTATATATAAGGGCGTGTCAAATAATTAACAGTACTTGAAAAATCCCTAGTTTTTTTTATTCTATAGACAAGGTTTTTTTCCTTAATCTCTCAATAATAACTGGGGACTTTTTATGAGCACAGAAAATAAATTACATAATACAAATACTGATTTTAATAATTTAGTTAATTCAAATTCTGATTCTCATACATCAGATAAAGAAAAAACATCTACTTTAAAAGAAGACAAAGTTGTAAACGCACCCACAATAAATAACAGCCACATTGATGATAAAAATACTATTACAGATGCTGAATTTTCTAACCAACCACATTCTCAAAACGGCCCAAAAATTATGCGAGTGCAAAAAAGAGATGGAAGCTTAGAGCCAGTTGATATTAATAAAATTGTTAATGTTGTTATGGCATGCTCTATCGGCCTTCAAGAAGTGGACCCAATGAAGGTTGCAACAAAAGCAATTAGCGGCTTGTATGATGGAGCAAGCACTGCGGACTTAGATAAAATTTGTATTCAAACTGCATCTTTTTTAATATCAGAGGATCCAGAATATTCAAAATTAGCTTCAAGATTATTATCTAGATACATTGACGAAGAAGTTACAAGTCAGTCTATTCATAAT
Organism: Bdellovibrionales bacterium; assembly: GCA_015163875.1. Lineage (GTDB taxonomy): Bacteria > Bdellovibrionota > Bdellovibrionia > Bdellovibrionales > UBA1609 > JAAOIH01. The sequence goes on along the minus strand of JAAOIH010000008.1, from coordinate 15,484 downwards.
TTTTATCAATCAGTAAAAACCAGCTATGAAGCTGGATTAATTTCTAAAGACAGCTTTAATTTTGTAAAAACAAACAAAGAAGCTTTAAATGTTATTATTAATAAAAGAAGAACCCATTATTTTGAATATTTTGGTTTAAAAACTTTGTATGATAGATATTTATATAAAGACCCAGTTACAAGAAAAGTTACAGAAACACCTCAATTCTTTTTTTTAAGAGTGGCTTGCGGACTTGCAAAAACTTTTGAAGAAGCTTCTGAGTTTTATGAATTAATTTCTAAGCTAGATTATATGCCAAGCTCCCCAACTTTATTTAATTCAGCATCTAAGCGAACGCAATTATCTTCTTGCTATTTATTAGATTCTCCAAAAGATAGCTTAAAGGGAATTTATAAAAAATATATGGATGTAGCATTATTATCAAAATTTGCAGGAGGCATTGGTTTATCTTTTTCAAGAGTTAGATCAAGAGGCTCTTTAATTAAAGGAACTAATGGTTTTTCAAATGGAGTTGTGCCTTGGCTTAAAACTTTAGACTCATCTGTTGTTGCAGTTAATCAGGGTGGCAGACGAAAAGGTGCAGCTTGTGTGTACCTTGAAACTTGGCACGCCGACATAGAAGAATTTTTACAACTACGAGACAACACTGGTGACGAGTACCAACGAACGCATAATTTAAATTTATCTAACTGGGTTCCAGATTTGTTTATGAAAAGAGTAGAAGCAGACGGAACTTGGTCATTATTTAATCCAAATGATATGCCAGAGCTGGTAGATAGTTATGGCAAAATTTTTGAAGAAATTTATTTAGAGGGAGAAAAAAATAAAAAGTTTGTTAAACAAATACCTGCAAGAACTTTATATTCTAGAATGATTAAAACTTTAGCACAAACAGGCAACGGGTGGATGACTTTTAAAGACTCCTCTAATAAAAAATGTAATCAAATTTTATCTTCTGCAGAAAGCAGTCGCGAAGCTATGAAAAAAGCACCAACTGTTCACCTGTCTAACCTATGTACAGAAATTATTGAAGTAACATCTGACCCAGAAACAGCAGTGTGTAATTTAGGATCAATAAATATCGCCCAACATGTGGTAAACTCTAAATTTGATTTTGATAAATTAAAAAATACAGTATCTGTGGCTATGAAATATTTAGACAGAGTTATTGATATTAATTTTTATCCTATTGATACAGCAGAAAACTCTAATAAAAAATGGAGACCAGTTGGCCTAGGACTAATGGGCTTACAAGACGCATTTTTTAAATTAGGTTATAATTTTGATAGCCCAGAAGCTTTAAAATTATCTAATAAAATTTCAGAAATGATTTATTTTTCAGCTCTCGAAACCTCTTGCGAATTGGCCAAACAATTTGGAAGCCACCCAGGTTTTAAAGAAACAAAAGCCTCAGAAGGTATTTTGCAATTTGATTTATGGGGAGTTGTGCCAGAAGATACAAAAATGTGGGATAAATTAAAAACAAAAATAAAAAAACATGGTTTGCGAAATTCTTTAATGATTGCAATTGCACCGACTGCCACTATTGCAACTTTGGCAGGAGTTTACGAAGCCACAGAGCCTCAACTTTCTAATTTTTTTAAAAGAGAAACTTTGTCTGGTGAATTTTTACAGGTAAATAAATATTTGGCTAAGGAATTAAAAGATAATTCTTTATGGACAGAAAATATAAAAAACCAAATTAAATTTAACGAAGGATCTATCCAATCAATTGTAGAAATACCTGATAATTTAAAACAAAGATTTAAAACAGTATGGGAGCTACCTCAAAAAGTATTAATTAATTTAGCAGCAGGAAGGGGTTCTTTTATTGACCAAAGCCAATCTTTAAATTTATTTATAGAAAACCCAAGTGTTGGAGTTTTGTCTAGCATGTATATGTATGCTTGGAAGCAAGGCTTAAAAACAACTTATTATTTAAGATCTCGCCCAGCAACAAAAATTAGAAAAACATTTACAGAAAATAACACCTCTGGTGATAACAAAACTTATACTGACAAAGAAGCGCTTGCATGTTCTTTAGAAAACCCAGAAATTTGCGAATCTTGTCAGTAAGACTTTAGATAAAATTTTATATAAAAAATATAAGGAGAAACAAATTATGTTATTAGACCCAGGTTATGAATTAACTTTAAGACCAATGAAGTATCCAGAATTTTTTGAAATGTATAAAGATGCAATTAAAAATACATGGACTGTAGAAGAAGTAGATTTTAGCTCAGACTTAGTAGATTTAAATTCAAATAAAATTACAGAAGCAGAACGATTTTTAATTCAACGATTAGTGGCTTTTTTTGCAACAGGAGATTCCATTGTTAGTAATAATTTAGTTTTAAATTACTACAAACATCTTAATTCTCCAGAGGCTAGACTTTATTTATCTCGCCAACTTTATGAAGAAGCCCTTCATGTTCAATTTTATTTAACTTTGCTAGATACATATCTTCCAGATGAAAAAGAAAGAAACGAAGCTTTTTCAGCTATTCATAATATAGAAACTATAAAAGCTAAGGGAGACTTTGCTTTTAAATGGATTAGTTTTGTTCAAAAAGTAGACGAATTAAATACTTTAGAAGATCGTAGAAAATTTTTATTAAATATTATTTGTTTTGCAACTTGTATCGAAGGATTATTCTTTTTTGGATCTTTTGCCTATGTTTATTTTTTAAGATCAAAGGGTTTATTAAATGGATTAGCTACGGGAACTAATTGGGTGTTTAGAGACGAAAGCTGTCATATGAATTTTGCATTTAAGGTTGTAGAAACAGTTAGAAAAGAAGAGCCAGAATTATGGCAACCAGAATTTGAAGGTATTATTTGTAAAATGTTAGATGAAGCAATTGAGTGTGAAATGAATTTTGCAACAGAATTTTTAAGCAAAGGAATTGTAGGCTTAAGTCAAAAAGACATGAGATCTTATTTACAATTTGTAGCAGATCAGCATTTTGTAAGACTAGGAATGAAAAAAGTATATAATTCAAAAAACCCATTTGGCTTTATGGAATTACAAAATACACAAGAGCTAGCTAACTTTTTTGAAAGAAAAGTTTCTGCATACCAAGTTGGCGTAAGTGGTGATGTTGGTTTTGACCACACTTTTTAAATACTAAAAAAGGTTTTAAAAAATGGGAAAAGCTTGGAAGAACGCAGGTAAAGCAGTAAAGGCAGAAAAAAAAGGTAAAATTTTTAACAAACTTGCCAGAGAAATATTAGTATCAGCAAAACTTGGAGGCATAGACCCAGAGGGAAACGCCAGGCTAAAAGCTGCTATTTCTGAAGCCAAATCTTTATCATGCCCCAATGATACTATTGACCGCGCATTAAAAAAAGCAAGTGGAGATACTGGCGACTCTGTTATTGAAGAAAAAATTTATGAAGCTTTTGGGCCTCACCAAGTAGGAATTATTATTGAATGCCAAACTGATAATAAAAATCGCAGTGTTTCTGATTTAAAAATATTATTAAGAAAAAATTCTGGTTTGTGGGCAGAAAGCGGAAGTGTTTCTTGGAATTTTGATAAAATAGGAATGGTAGAGGCAAGTACTGCAAAAAATTTTAAAGACATAGAAGAAGAAGCAATAGAAGTTGATGCATCTTCTGTAGACACTGGCGAAGTAGACGAACAAGATATTACTAAAATTACATCTTATATTTTTTATACTGATTTAGAAAATTTAGAAACTATGCGAAAAGATTTAGTTAAAAGAGAGTGGGAAATTTTAAAAGCAGAGCCTTCGTATAAAGCAAAACAAATCCCAGATTTAACAGATAGTCAAAAACAAGAAGTATATAACTTGCTTGAGCAGTTAGATGATTTTGAAGATAGTCGCAGAGTTTACTCTAGCATTGATTAAATAAACTTATTTAATTCCATTCATGCTTAGCAAGGCATCAATATTTGGCTTTCTTCCTCTAAAATCTTTAAATAACTCCATTGCAGGTTTGGATCCGCCTTGGCTTAAATAAGTTTTTAAAAATTTACTTCCAGCATTAACAGAAAGTAAATTAGTTTTACTACTTAAACTTTCTTCCTTAAATGCCATAAAAATATCTGCAGACAATACATCGGCCCACATATAACTATAATAACCAGAGGCATAACCTCCAGCAAAAATATGTCCAAAATTATTTGGAAAGCGGTTGTAATCTGGAGCTTTGCTAACTGCAACTTCTTGCCTAACTTTATTTAAAGTTTCATAAATATCAGAATTATATTTATGCAAACGAAGATCAAATAATCCAAGTTCCATTTGTCTTGCAAAAAATAAACCTACATTATAATTTTTAGATGCAATTAACGAATCAATTAAATTATCAGATAAACTTTCTTTTGTTTGTTGATGTTCAGAAAGCATTTTTAACATTTCTGGATCCCAGCAAAAGTTTTCCATAAATTGACTAGGTGCCTCGATTGCATCCCACTCAACTCCACCTCCGCCAGATAAATCAAATTCTGAAATAACACTTAATAAATGATGAATTCCGTGTCCAAATTCATGAAACAAAGTTACAACATCGTTATGATCTAGCAAAGACTGTTTGTTATTTACTCTTGGAGGAAAATTACAAACCATATAAGCAATAGCTTTTTGATTTTTAGAATAGCTACTAAAAGATGACATCCATGCGCCAGAATTTTTTCCAGTACGGGCATAAAGATCAAAATAAAATCTTGCTATATAGTCTCCAGATGAAGAAAAAATTTCATACTCTGTTACATCTGGATGCCAAATATTTTTGCCTGTTGTTTTTTCTTTAATTTTTATATTGTATAACTTTTCAGTTATATTAAATAAAGTTTTTATAATATGAGAGTCTCCAAAATATTGTTTAATTTCTTCGCTATCAACATTGTGTTTTTCTTTTTTTAATAGCTCTGAATAATAAGCTTTGTCCCACTCTTGCATATCTATATTATCTTTTGTTTTTGCAAAGTTTTTTAATTCTTCGTATTCTTTTTTTGCTAGTGATTTAGTTTTTGTAGACAGGCCAGATAAAAAATCATTTACTTCGTTAAAGTTAGAGGCCATTTTACTAGCAAGTGATAACTCAACAAAACTTTCAAAACCTAAAAAATGTGCTTTTTTTTGTCTTAAATCTAAAATTTCTTTTATTATAGGAAGATTATCCCATTTTTCAAAACCCTCTAGCTCCGAAGCAATGCAAGAACTTTTTTTAAAAACTTGTTTTTTTAACTCAGAATTTTTACAGTATTGCATAAACGGCAACATAATAGGGTAGTCTAAAGTTATAAGCCACCCGTCAATTTTTTTTTCTTCAGCTTTTTGCTTCATTAAATTTAATGTGTTTTGTGGAACGCCTTCTAAGTCTTTTAAATTTGTAATAGTTTTAGACCACGACTGTCTAGAATCTAATGCATTATTAGAAAATTGAGTTTGTAGTTTTGATAATTTTTGAATAACTTTATTTAATTCTTCTTTATCTTTATCTTTTAAATTTACTCCAGATAATTTAAAACCTTTTATTGCCTCTGTAATTACTCTTTGTTTAACAAAAGTTAATTTTAAAAATTCATCAGAGTTTTTAATACTGTTAAAAGCATTAAAAATATTTTTGTTTTGAGACCTCTCTAAAGAATATTCAATAAGCAATGGCCTTGCTTTTTTTACAACATCACGAACTTCTGGAGAGTCTAAAACTCCGCTGTGTAAATTTAATGGCGAATAAAATAATTCTAACTCTTCGTCTGTGTCTGACAAAACTCTTACAAAATTATCATAGGTAAAAGAATCTTGTTTTAAAGCTGCTTCTACTTTTTCTCTATTATTTTTTAAAATAATTTGTAATTGGTTTATAAAATTTTTTATTTCAAAATCTTTAAAATTAACTAATTGAAACTTGGGCATTAAGGCCTCCTTTTATTGATGCTTTTGCTGTAGCGTGAATACTATATTGGTATTTATTTAGAGTCAAAGCATGCATTTTTGACTCTAAATAAACTCTATGTTATTTAAATATATGGCTATTTTAGAGGTATTAAAGTTTCCGGATTCAAGACTAAAAAAACTTTCTAAAAAATTAAACAATATTTTAGAAAGCGACATAGCTTTGTCTTTAAACATGTTAGAGACAATGTATAAATTTAGAGGCATTGGACTTGCCGCACCTCAAGTTGGTCAATTAAAAAGATTAATAGTTATTGATATTAGATCTTCGCGCTACGATGATTTGCAAAAATCTGACAATAAAGAATCTGACAACAAAGAATCTGACAACAAAGAGCCAAGCTCATACCAATTAACAGATTTAGAAAAAAAAATTTCTATGCCACTGGTTTTATTTAATCCAGAAATTATAGAAAGTAAATCAACAACTACTTTTGACGAAGGATGCTTAAGCATTCCAGGTTATTACGAAACTGTTCAAAGAAAAAAATGGGTTAAAGTAAAATATCAAAATGAAAAAAAAGAATTTTGCGAACTTCAATCCGACGGATTACTGTCTATTTGTATTCAGCACGAAATTGACCATTTAGATGGAAAATTATTTTTAGACAGACTAAGTTTTGTAAAATCTAAAAGACTAAAAACTGAAATTAAAAAACACGGATACGACTTAAAAGAAGATACAAAATCAGAAGAATGAAAACAAAAATAATTTTTTTAGGCACAACAGATTTTGCAGCCCATCAACTTCAGGCAATGCATCAATCAAAAGATTATGAAGTTGTAATGGTTGTAAGCCAGCCAGACAGAAAAGCTGGCAGAGACATGAAGCTTAAGCAAAGCAGTGTAAAACAATATGCTATAAAAAATAATTTACATATTATAACTCCAGAAAAAATGAACCTTGCATTAAATGAAATTAAAAATTTAAATGCACAGGCCGCAGTAGTTGTAGCTTATGGACAAATTTTATCTCAAGATTTTTTAGATTTGTATCCAAAAAAAGTAGTAAATTTACACGCAAGTTTATTACCTAGGTGGAGGGGTGCCGCCCCAATACAAAGAGCAATTATGGCTGGCGATAAAATAACTGGAGTAAGCCTGCAAGTAATGGTTAAACAATTAGATGCAGGCGATATTATTGGAGAAAAAAAAATAGAAATAGAAAATAATTTAAATTCTATCGAGCTTCACGAAAAATTAAAATATTTAGCACCTAAATTATTGCTAGAAGATTTAAAAAATTACTTAAACTCCACAGAAACAATAAACTTAATAAAACAAAACCAAAAATTAGTGACCTATGCTAATAAAATTGAAAAATCAGAACAAAAAATAAACTGGAATTTATCAGCACAAGATATTCATAATTTTATCAGAGGCCTTGCCTTAAACAAAGGTTCAAGTTGTGATTTTAAAAATAACAAAGAAGTCTTGGTATGCAAAATTCATAAAACAGAAATATGTAGTATGCCTACAAATGTAGATAAAAATATTTTACAGGGCTGTGTGACAAATATAGATAAAGAGTCATTTTCGGTAGCCTGTGGACCAGATAAAAATAATTTAACATATTTAAAAATACTAGAGCTTCAATTGCCATCTAGACCAAAAATTAAAGCCAAAGAATTTATAAGACAAAACCCTGAAATAAAATTTTTGTAGATAGATGATAACGCAATCCACAAAAAAATATTTTGCATAAAAACACCTCAACAAATATGCAAAAATTTGATATATGGCAAGCTATGTCAAATTATATATTTACCAGCGAATCTGTGTCAGAAGGTCACCCAGACAAAGTTGCAGACCAAGTTAGTGATGGAATTTTAGACACATTTTTATCACAAGACCCACTAAGTAGAGTTGCTTGCGAAACAATGATTACTAAAGATTTATTAGTAATTGGAGGCGAAGTTACATCAAAGGCCAAAGTAAATATCAAAGAAGTTGCAAAAAAAGTTATTAAAGATATTGGCTACACAAGTGAGGAGCAAGGTTTTGATGTTAACTCTTGCAATGTAATTGTTTCTTTAAGTTCGCAAAGTCCAGACATTGCATTGGGAGTGGATTCAAAAACACAAAACAATGGTCAACAAGGTGCAGGTGATCAAGGATTAATGTTTGGTTACGCAAGTTCTGAAACTCCAGAATATATGCCGCTAAGTATTTCTGTGTCTCATAAATTAGTTAAAGAATTATCTTTATTAAGAAAATCAAAAGCAGTTGATTTTTTACGACCAGATAGCAAAAGCCAAGTTTCTGTAGAATATAATGACGGAAAAATAAAACGCATACAAAGTATTGTTTTATCTACACAACATAACGAACAAGTTTCGCAAAAACAAATTTATGATTTAATCAGAGACCAATTAATACCATCTGTAGTTCCAAAAAATTTAATAGACAACAAAACTAAATTTTTTATTAACCCAACAGGAAGGTTTGTTGTTGGTGGACCAAAAGGTGATTGCGGATTAACTGGCAGAAAAATTATTGTAGATACTTATGGAGGACACGGGTCTCACGGAGGCGGAGCTTTTTCTGGTAAAGATTTAACTAAAGTAGACAGGTCTGCATCTTATGCCGCTAGACATATTGCTAAAAATATTTTAGCAGCAGGATTAGCTAAAAAATGTTTAATACAATTATCTTACGCAATTGGAGTTTCTGAACCAGTTAGTTTAATGTTGCAAACTTATGGCAGCTCTACAGTAGATGAAAATATTTTAGCTAAAGCAGTTGGTGAAGTTTGGGATTTAAAACCATCTGGAATTATTTCATTTTTTGATTTATTAAAACCTAGATATTTAAAAACTGCATCTTATGGACATTTTGGAAGACAAGAGCCAGAATTTTCTTGGGAAAAGTTAAACAAAGTAGAAGAATTAAAAGACATGGTAATACAACTAAATAAAAAAAATTAAATAATACAATTAAACAGGAGGATTAATGTCTAAAAAAATTGCAACAACAGTATATCTAACAGAGCAGCAGTTAAAACAATTAAAAGAATTAAATTTTAGAACCAAAGTTCCGGTGGCTGAGTATATTAGGCAAGGCGTTGATAAGGTTTTAGTTCAGTACAAAGAACACCTCCCAGGACAACTAGAATTAAATTTATTGCCTCAAAAATCAGATTTTGGACATTAATTTTTTACCAAAAAATATATGAGTGAAGTTTTAATTCGTAACTTTTCTATTATTGCACACATTGATCACGGAAAGTCTACGCTTGCAGATGCGTTAATGCAGGTAACTGGCGCGGTGTCTGACAGAAATAAAAAAGAACAATTTTTAGATCAAATGGATATCGAGCGAGAAAGGGGAATTACTATTAAAGCCCAAACTGTTAGGCTAAACCATAAAGCAAAAGATGGTAAAACTTATCAGTTAAATTTAATTGATACTCCTGGACATGTTGATTTTGCCTATGAAGTTTCTAGATCATTAAAAGCTTGCGAGGGTGTAATTTTAGTAGTCGATGCCGCACAAGGTGTAGAGGCGCAAACATTAGCAAATGTTTATATGGCCATCGAACATAATTTAGAAATTATTGTAGCGCTTAATAAAGTTGATCTGCCAGCAGCAGATGTTGAGGGAGTAAAATCTCAAATCGAAGAAGCAATTGGTTTAGACACGAGTGATGCTTTGTTAGTTAGTGCAAAAAATTTAATTGGGATAGAAGAAGTTTTAGAAAGAATTGTTATTAAAATTCCCCCTCCAAAAATAAGTTCTTTGCAAGCATTAAGAGCCTTGGTGTTTGACTCTTGGTTTGATATTTACCAAGGGGTTATTGTTCTTTGCAGATTAGTTGATGGAAATTTAAAAAAAGGTGATCGAATTTTATTTATGAATACTAATCAAGAGTATGAAGTTTTAAAATTAGGATTTTTTTCTCCATTTCCAAAAGATACTTTGCAATTAAATCCAGGAGAGGTTGGATTTTTAACTTGCGGAATTAAAACTATTAAAGATGTGCAAGTTGGTGACACAGTTACTCATAAACAATCTGCAAATTTAGACCAAGCAAAAAAATCTTTAGACGGATTTAAACAAGTAAAGCCAATGGTTTTTTCGGGACTTTTTCCAGTAGAGGCTCCCGATTATGAAGAATTAAAAGTGGCCCTAGAAAAACTATCTTTAAATGATTCAAGTTTTACATACGAAGTAGAAAATTCTGGAGCATTGGGCTTTGGTTTTCGTTGTGGATTTTTAGGCTTACTGCATATGGAAATTGTTAGAGAAAGACTTGAAAGAGAATTTAATTTAAGTTTAATTTCAACAGCGCCATCAGTAGTTTACAAATTGTATCCAACTAAGGGAGAGGCTTTTGAATTAGAAAACCCTGCAGACATGCCAGACACCTCTAAAATTGAATATATGGAAGAGCCATTTGTAAAAGTTAGTATTCATACTCCTGCAGATTTTGTTGGTACTATTTTAAAATTATGCGAAAGAAAAAGAGGAACTCAAATTAATATGGAATACATTGCCGGAAATAGAGTTGTTATTGATTATAAATTACCATTAAATGAAATGATTTTAGATTTTTATGACCAGTTAAAATCTTTATCTAAAGGCTATGCCTCTTTAGAGTATGAATTTTTAGAATACGAACAAGCAGAGCTAGTAAAATTAGATATTTTATTAAATAATGAATCTGTAGACGCATTATCTGCAATTGTTCATAAAAGTCAGGCTGACACAAAAGGCAGATTTTTGGCAAAAAAATTAAAAGAATTAATACCAAGACAGCAATATCAAATTGCTATTCAGGCAGCAGTTGGTGCAAAAATTTTAGCAAGAGAAAGCTTGGGAGCTTTAAGAAAAGATGTAACTGCTAAATGTTACGGCGGCGACATTAGCAGAAAAAGAAAGTTGCTTGAAAAGCAAAAAGCAGGTAAAAAAAGAATGAAGCAAGTAGGAAAGGTTAGCGTTCCACAAGAGGCATTTTTAGCTATTTTAAAAACAACAGATAATAAATAATTAATGGAGACATCAATGGCTAGTGAAAAAAATAAAAATACTTTTTGGACAGAAGGTTTTGGTTCTATATTAATTGCAGTTTTAGTTGCACTAACATTGAGATGGTCTTTGTTAGAGGCTTTTGTTATTCCTTCAGAAAGTATGCTGCCAACTTTGTTAGTGCATGATCATATTTTTGTAAATAAAATTATTTATGGAGTTAGATGGCCTTTTACAAAAAAATGGATTACAAAATTTTCTAGACCAAAAAGAGGAGAGGTAATAGTTTTTCGTTATCCAGAAAATCCATCAGAATATTATATAAAAAGAGTGGTAGGAATTCCAGGTGATCGTATTTTTTATGAAAAAGGCGATTTATATATTAATGATATTTTAGCTTCTAAAACAATTCCAAAAGGCAGAGTAAAGGCAGAGTTTGATTGGTTAAATAAAAATTCTTCTAATTCTTCTGGACAAGATTTTAGTTTTTTTACTCATTGGGAAGAAAACATTGACGGAAGACCGCACAGTATTTTATTAAAAAATCAACAAAGAAATTTTTCTTATGGACCATACGAAGTTCCAAAGGGACATTACTTTATGATGGGAGACAATAGAGACAACTCACAAGATTCTAGATTTTGGAGAGAAGAAAAAAGATTTGTTCCAGAAGAAAACTTAATAGGAAGAGCATTAACTGTTTGGCTAAGTTGTAAAAAAACTTTGCCACTAATTTCTTTTTTATGTGACCCATTAGAGCTTAGATGGAAAAGATTTTTTCATATGATAAAATAACTTTGCTGACAAGGGCAGGATTGAAAAAAAATAAATTAATTCTTGTTTCTGATATCAACAAATCTATTGTTGAAAAAATTTTTTTCTCCGTTGGTAAAACTAAAATTTTAAAAAATAAAACAGCAGTATTTGTATTTTTAGAAAACAGCACACGCACAAAAATTAGTTTTGAAATGGCTTGCAATAAACTTGGAGTTAAAGTTGTGCATTTTAACACAAGTTTATCTAGTACAAATAAAGGAGAAAGCTTAATAGAAACTTTGCGAAATATTGAAGCTATGGGAGCTGATTTATTAATAATAAGACACGGCGATCAATTAAATATTTCTGAATTATATAAATTAAATATTCCAATTATTAGTGCAGGCAGCGAAAGCATTTCGCACCCAACACAAGCATTGCTTGATTTATTTACTTTGCATAAAGAAGGCATGGTTAATAAAAATAAAAAACTATTATTTTTAGGCGACATATCACTTAACAGAGTTGCAAATTCTCATAAAAATTTATTAAAAGACTGGGGCTTTGAAATAGGATACTCTTATCCAAAAGAACTTTGTTTAAAAGACACCTCCAAAGAATTAAAATATTTTAAAAATAAAAAAGAAGCTTTGGCGTGGGCAGATATTGTTATGGTTTTAAGATTACAAAGTGAAAGAAAAAATTTTTCTTCAGATTTTTTAGAAGACTATAAACAAAAATATCAACTTACTTTAAAAGATATTGAAACAGCAAATTTAAAAAAATCAGACTGTTTAAAAGTTATGCATCCTGGCCCTTATGTTGAAGGCTTAGACTTAGAAAAATCAGTTACTAATTATGAACATAGCTTTATATATAAACAAGTTAAAAACTCTGTACCAGTTAGGGCTGCAATTATACAAAGTTTATTACAAGGTGATTAATTGAAAAAAGCATATTTGTTTTTAGAAGACGGTTTTAATTTAGAGGCAACTTGGCACGGCGATGCAGTTAATACTTCTGTTGGCGAAATTGTTTTTAATACTTCTCATTCAGGCTATGAAGAAATGTCAACAGATCCATCTTATGCTGGTCAAATTTTAATTAACACGGCCCCAATGCAAGGCAATTATTCGTTAACAACACAAAGGCGGCAGTCAGATAAAATATGGATTAAAGCTTTTGTGTGTTTAGAAATTCAAAATTCCAAAAGAGACTCTTCTTGGCTTGATCATTTATTACAAAATAATATTTCAGTAATTTCTGAAGTAGATACTAGAAAATTAGTTTTGCACTTAAGAGAATCTGGAGTTCAGTGGGCATGTGTTTTTAGTGAATCACAATACTTAAAAAGTAAAAAAAGTTTAGCAGATTTTGCAAAAGATCAAATTGCTAGTAATAAAATATTAAACACTGTTGACTATACTAAAGCAGTTTCTTGTAAGGAGGTTTATAATTTTGAGCACTCTTTTAATAAAAAAGAATCATTTTTTAAGCCTAAAGATATAAATAAAAAAAAATTTAACAAAGTTGCTGTTTTAGACATGGGTTGCAAAACAAATATTTTAAATATTTTAAAAACTTTATTTAAAGATGTAGTTGTTTATCCATATAATTATAATGTAGAAAAAATTTTAAAAAATAAACCAGATATGATTTTGATATCTAATGGACCTGGTGATCCAGAACAACAAAAAGAATCTATTGAAATTGTAAAAAATTTTTTAAATTCTAATATTCCTATTTTTGGTATTTGTATGGGATGCCAAATTTTAGCTTTAGCTTTAGGAGCAAAAACTTATAAATTAAAATTTGGGCACAGAGGAAGCAACCATCCAATAGAAGATTTTTTACAAAAAAAAATTTACATGAGCAGCCAAAATCATGGCTACGCTATTGACGAAAAATCATTACCAAAAGATATTGAACTTAGTCACATTAATTTAAACGACAAAAGTGTAGCAGGAATTTTTTCTAAAGAAAAAAAACTACTAGCAGTCCAGTTTCACCCCGAACACCACCCCGGCCCTGAAGACGCAGAACAGTTATTACCATGGTTTGTTGATAAGTTTTTAAGTTAGTCGCGTATTTTAAATTTGTAAAAATTATTCCGCCATTGCGCTAAATAGATTACTGCTATTTACCTAGCTCGTGTGCATAAGGGTTTATTTGACAGCTAGCTTTAAAGTTAGCTTCTGACCCACTTTTGTTCATTATTATAGTCAGATATGTTGTGAATTTTTTAGAAGTAGTAATTTGCAGACCAACTATTTTTCCTATATGCCCAGGTATTTTTTCTTTTCCATTTAATTCAATACTTATTGAGCTATTTTGTGCTAACTTTACGAGAGATTTTTTTTTAAAAATTGATGTTAAAAAATGACCCTCACCGTAACTGAACATCATTGGAGTATTTACTTTGCCTCCAAATTTAGATTTAATAATTTTTGAATAAATAGGTTTTGGAAAAGTTATTTTTAATGGAATATTTTTGTGACTCCCTGATTGGTGAATTTCACAAGACCATAAAACTAAATATATTCCATTATCTAGCTGCGGGTTTGCAAAACTGAAATTAAATGTACTAAGAAATAGTGATACTGAAATAATAATATTTTTCATAATTTACCTCCAAAGTTTTAATTATTAAAGATAGCTTTATCATCTTGGAGTTCTTAAAAGCAAGCACTTAAAGATAAATTAAAAAAGTTCTACTAGGCTTAACTAAAATGACCTAATGCGACAAGTATATACACATTATATCTTGTAAGTTACTGTAATCACTAGACAACACTTGGCCTGAGAATTGCTTACTATACTTATATACTGCTAAATACAAACTGTATAAAAAGAGGTCAAAATGAAAACTGGAAATATTAAGCTACATTGCCCAAAGTGTAATTCAAAAGAATTAAGGAAAAAGGGCTTTATTAAGCCTAAAAAAAATCAAGTTCCGATTAGGCAATATTATTGTTTTGATTGTAAGGCTCGGTTTACAGCTAATTCAAGAAAAAGTACAAAACGCCAAAGACGGCCAGAATTAAATAAAAAGATTTATGCCTTATATTGCGAGGGAAACACCTTAAGAGGTATGGCAAGGCTTTTAGGTTGTGAATATAATACTGTTGTATCTAAGTTTAAGTTTATCGCTCATATTGCCCGTGTTGAGCATTTAAAAGCATTAAAGCAAGGGACTTTTGAAACTACTTTTGTTCAGATTGATGAAATGGAGACTTTTGAAAAATCACTTGAAAACCCATTAGGGATTGAATTAGCAATTAGGCCTAAAACTTTAGAAGTTATATCTGCTCGAGTTTGTAGAATACCAGTTAAGGCTCAAACAGTAAGCCCACAAGTAAAGTTTGAAGCCAAAGAAAAATCTAATCGTGAAAATATTCAAAATGAAATGTGTTTTGAAATAGATAAGGTTTTAAAATCTAAAGGTACTATATTAGGTGACGGCTCAATACCTAGGACAGTTAGACAAATATTTAAAGACAAAGATATTCAATCAGAAAGTTGTTTATCTGCTAAAGACAGCCGTCTATGGGCTATCAATCATATCTGTGCTAAGTTTAGACATAGAATTTCAAGACTTCATAGAAAGACTTGGGCTAATACTCAAAAACTTGAAAGACTACAAATGCACCTTGATATTTTTATTGCTTGTCAAAATAAGTATAAGCTTGATATCTAGGCCGCTTTATAGTGATTTTGAATATGGCAGTGACTTAATGTAGTCTTCCATAAATTGCCAGTCGGGCTGGTTGTTTTTTGTTGGTAGTTTTACTTTAGTTTGTTTAATTCTTACTTGAGAAAATTTTCTACCATAA
>JAAOIH010000007.1 GCA_015163875.1 Bdellovibrionales bacterium | reverse complement strand
CAGCCAAACACAAACAACAACAACAACATTAAAAGAAAGAATTAAAGGTATTGAAAATGGCACGTATAATGGCGTAAAAGTAGAACCAAGTAACGGAAGTTTTATAAAAGAACCACAACAAGTACTAACAGCATGGATTCCAAACGGAGCATATACATACACATTCAACAATACAGCTTTTCAAAAATGTAAAGGCTGGTCTGAAGGCAACGAAGACAAACCTCCAGTAATTGGAGATTGTTACTCAGGAGGAAGGGTTGGATACTCTGTAAAAATAATTTCTAGAGACGCATTAAACAGTGATAAAATAAAAATAGGAATTCATACAGGCAAACTAAAAAATCCACCTCCACCTCCAGATACTTTTTAAAAATCAAAACCAAACCTGGATTTAAGAAAAAATCTTTAAAGATAGCTAACTATGTATTTTCTTAAAAAAAGTAGTTTTCAAAATTATAAAAAATAGCTTATAATACTCTATAACTTTATAAAAGGAAAATATATGTCCAATGGAATTTATCCCCTAACTATTAAGGGAAAAGAAAAGTTAGATGAAGAGCTTTATCATTTATTGCATGTAGAAAAACACAGAATTATTAAATCAATTGAAGTGGCAAGGGCGCATGGAGATTTAAGTGAAAATGCAGACTATGATGCAGCAAAACAACAGCAAGGTCTTAATGAAGCTAGAATTGCAGATATACAATCTAAATTAGCAAGATCTGAGGTAATAAATCCTACAGAAATAAAATCAGACTGCATTGTGTTTGGCGCAATTTGCACTTTAAAAGATTTAGATTCTGACAAAGTAGTAACTTATCAAATTGTTGGAGAAGATGAAGCAGATATTAAGTCTGGTAGTATTTCTATTTTTTCGCCTCTTGCAAAAGCACTTATTGGAAAAAAAAAGGCAGATATTGTAGAGATTAAAACACCTAAAGGGGAAAAAGATTACGAAGTCATCAAATTTAAATTTAAATAGTGGTTTAGAAATATCAGAAGAGCCAAATATTTCGATACACTGGAAGTTGTGGCTGTTTTCTAGCTTATTTTTGGTTGGAATTTTTTCTGGAATATTTTTTGTGTCATTGTCTCCAAAACATTTAAAATTTTGGGTAGAGTCGTACTTAAATAAACCAAATTCTAAATTACACTTTCAATTTAAAGATATAAAATTATCTTTATCTCAATTTGGAGTGCTGCCAATTATTGGACTAAAATCATCTGAGGTAAATGTTAAAGTTAAGCCTTTTAAAAATTCTTGTTTTGATGTTAGCAGTTTAAAATTAAATACAATTTTGATAAAAATTAACCCATTAGATCTTTTATTTGGAAAGCTGTATTTTAATTCAATAAACATAGATAAAGTAAATTTAGAACTTAATTCTTTTTGTGACAATTTATCTGTCAAAAGTTTAAGCTCTAAAATGTCTTATTTTATGCATCATAAATCAAGCTCAGAAATAGATAACTTTATTAAGTGGATTGAAAAAATTAAAATTAATAATTTTGTTCTTAATAATCAATTTAACAAACTTGTGTTAATAAAAAATTTAAAATTAGAGTCTTATAAACAACCAAAATTTATTTTGATATCTGGTGACACATTTCCGTATTTAAAAAACTCTTTTACATTTATAAACCATATTAAACCTAAAATTTTTATTTATCCAGACACAATAAAAGCTAAATGGTGGTGGCATTTGCACGAGGGCGTAGTTAAGCTAGATACTCAATTACTTTTTTCGACTGATAAGCGACAAAAACTTAAATACAAATCAAATTTAAAATTAAAGGGTGACCTTTCTTATTTGCCAATTTCTTCTGTTTTATATTTATTAAACAAAACAAATATTATAGATATAAAATTTCCAGAACTAAATATTTGGCTTTCTTGTGGATTTGCAGTGCAGTTAAATTTTTTTAAATCACTGTCTGCGTTTTCTAATTCGCAATTTAGTATAAACAATTGTAATTTTCATGGCAAAGGACTTACTGCAAAATTAAATAATAGCAGGTGGAAGCTTCATCCATTTAGAGTAGAAAAAAATATTAATTTATCTTTTTCTAATCTTTATCTTAACAAACTAGTTAATCCTATTTTGTCTAAGTGGAAAAAAAAATCTACTTACTTTACAAAACTTAACCCAACTTTTGCAGAAGGCGTTGCTTTAGGAAAATTTTCTATTTTAAAAAATGGTATTTGGAACTTTGATGCTAATATAAAAAATAGTGTTTTAAAATTTACAAAAGATAAAAAATTAGAGTGGCTATCTGTTTCAAAAATAGATTTAAATGTTAAAACCACCTCTGACTTATCTAATATTTTTGTTAAATTAAATAATATTGCCACTAAAAATTTAAAAAATACAAAAATGTTTTTTAAGTATAAAAAAGTAATAAATAAAGATACCGGAAAACACATCTACAAATTAAATCAAATAAAATTTAACAAAAAAGATTTATCTTCTTTAAAAAGCTTTCCATTTTTAAATTACCTTGAACAAATGTCAGCAGAACTAAATGGTTTTTAAATAGTTTTGTCTACATTCAGAATTTCTTTAAACCCAAGGCCAGAAAAAGATTTTAGTTTTTTAAAAAAATCCATAAAAATATATAAAGAAAATACCATAAGAGGCATGGCTATAACTACAAACCCCATCCAGTTCATTTGAGCAACCTGACTGTTTAAGATGTTTTGTATTTTATTTGTGTCTGTTTCTTGTATTGGAATAAATATTTTATAAGCTAGTATAAAATTTAACAAAGCACTTAAGAAAAAAGAAACAGCAAATAGTTTGTTTGACCTGACAAATAAACTTGCAAGCTTTTTGCCAGTACCTGTTTCTTGTATTTTTTTATTTAATAAATCAATTTTTAAAAATTGCGGATTAATCATAATTAGCTGAAAAAAGTTTTTTTCTTTTGTAGACGACATCCAAACAAAAACACCAATCAAAAAAGGAAAGGCTGCCTCTTTTAAAGTAAACCACTGTCCAGATAATTGAAGCAGAGCAAAACCTCCACTAAGACTAATATTAATTACACCTAAAATTGCCATCCAGCTTTTATTTTTTTTACTTACATAATCCCAAATACCGTAACCTATCGGAAAAGATAAAGCCACTATAAGGCTAATAAGAGCCGCATTATCGTAATCTATCCAGCCTGAAAGTTTTTCTAGTAAAAAACTAGGTATTACAATAGTTAAAAGTAAACTAAATAGCGGATTTTCTTTATTTTTCATTTTTAGTTTTTTTTATTTGTAGATAGATAGGGAAGTGATCGCTTGTTCCGTAACCTGATTTTGCATCAAACCTTGCGGGTTGAGAAAAATTATTAAATTGAACTCTAGTTTTGTTAGGAGTGCCGACAGAATTTTTTTTAAAGCTCCAAGATTTTTTATTTATTTTTCGTATTAACAAGGCATCTAAAAATGACCAATGCCCTTTGTAAGTGTGAGTACCTTTACACGAGCTACAACCTATCAGATGAGAAACTCTCCATACACTTCCCAAATGTTTTTCGTAAAAATGATTTTTATTATCTTCTTTTTTAGGAATATTAAAATCACCACCTGCAATAGCCAATCTATTTTTTGGCAACCTGTTTGCTAATGTATTTAACGATGCAATAGCTTGTCTTCGCCAATACGCAGGATTGCCAGGTGATGGAAAGTGAACTCCAAAAATATTTATAAGATTTCCATCGGGAAGTGCAAACACAGATTCAAGTATTCCTCGACTGCGGCTCATGCCTTTTTTATCTTTTAAATTTCGAGCTTTAAAATTAATTCTATGTAATTTTGATTTACCTATTTTTTTTAATCTAGAAAAAAATGCAACATCAATGCCACGAGTGTCAAAGCCCTCTATATGAGTGATAGCGTATTTTGCTTTTTTTAATTTTTTGTTTAATTGCTGCAAAACTCGTAAATTTTCTACCTCTGATAAAATTAAAATATCAGGGCCCATGCCTTTGTTTACTTGTAAAATTGCTGTTGCTAAATTATTTATTTTTTTACTTAAAATATTTTTGTTCCAATCTAAATTTAAACAAGTTCTTCTGTAATAAGAATTATTAATTTTGTTACACTCTTTAACAAAAAGATGTTTATCTTTTTTAGGTAAGTAAGAAAAATCCCTTGTGCCTTTGTCATGCAAAGTATCAAATAAATTTTCTACATTATAAGCCATTATGCTAACAGTATTTGCCTCTTGTTTTTGTTCCCATTGTTCAGAGTGAGTGCAAGAAGTTAATATAAAAAAACAAAAAAATAACTTAGTAATATACATACAAAATTCTCCATATAATAAATAAATTTTTGCAAAAAACAAAACTCAAAGTAAAACACTATATTATCAATGTCAAAATCTACAATTTTGGGCAAATACAATGTAAACCACTTAAGAACAACTTGAGGGTCAGGTACACCCCCTTTTTAAGGGGGGTCCTGACCCCGCCTTAGATAATTTCGACTTGAGGGTCAGGTACACCCCTTTTTAGGGGGTGTACCTGACCCTCAAGTGGTTTGATCCGCTAAAAAGATGGTGTACCTGACCCTCAAGTGGGCTCTCAAGTGGGCTCTCAAGTGGGCTCTCAAGTGGGTTTGACCTCAAGTGTGGTTAGATTTTGCATGATGTTATAGAGTTTTAAAGCTCATGACTTTTTACTTTTTACTGTGTTACTTTCTTGTCACAGCCATAGCTGACATTGGGGCAGTAAATACAAATTTTAACTAAGGAGCATTTTATGAAGCACATACTTGCAAGTTTTATTTTTTTATTTTCTTTTAGTTCGCTAGCATTTGCTCCAATTGATGAAATAACAAAATCTCCTCATAGCAGTTATAAGTCTTATAATAAAAAAAATTGGTATTGGAGTTTTTTTAGCATTGCAACAGAACCTAGCAAAGCTTTAAAAAATGGTTACGGATCTTTATTTTCTTACAATTATTTTAAAGCAAAAAGATACATAGGAAGATCATCTTCTATTGCTTTTGTTCCAACTTTTAATATTTCAACAGCAGGAAAAAGAACAGAAAAATCTAAAGTAAAAGGCGGAGCTATTGAAATTGGTGATTTTTATTCTGAATACCAATACTCAGCATACTCTAATTCTTTTTTAAAAGCTAAAATTGGCGCTAGAATTTATTTGCCTTTAAGTTTTTCGTCTAAAAAGAAAAACTTAAAAACTAGAAGTCAGCTATACGCCTCTATTGGAGCTTATCCGTTTTATAAAATTCAAGCTTATTACAAAGCAGAAGCTAATTCTTATTTTTACAAAGGCAGAACTTATCAAAATAAAAGTAACAAAGTTGTTGGTAAAAAAAATTCAAAACTTTATCATTTTTTTAGTTTAAGTTATTTAACATCTGATAAATTTTCTGTTTCTAGTAGAGTAGGGCAAGAAATAGGGCTTTATGAAAAAACAACCTCAACAGATTCTAGCAGAATGACTTACTCAGCCGACATGAGCATAAAGTGGAATATGGCTTATAAAATGAGCATTAGCTTAGGCTTACAAAATAAAATTTCAAACAAACAAAGTTTTAAAGATTTATTAGCACTAAGCACCTCTGAGGTTTCTGTTATCACTAGTATTTTATTTTAATTAACTTTTATGTTATTAAAAAAAAAAATAAGTTTTATTGCAATTTATATTGCAGTAATACTTTTACTAAGCCATTTATTATATTGGCGACAATACAGCATTAAAGCTTTGTTTTTAAAAAGTTCGTTTGTTTTAACTAAAAAAAAACAAAATATTTACTCTTTAGTTGGTATTTGTAATAAATTAGAATATTTTTCTTGTTCTGATTTTTTATTAAAATATTTACTAAATAAATATCCATACGACTCATTAGCTTTATTTAATTTAGCTTATATTGAGTACAAAAAAAATAATTTAAAACTATCTAAATCATATTTGCAAAACTATTTATCTTTAAAAGAAGATAATATAAAAGCTTATTTATTATATTCTAAAATTTTACAAAAATTAAACAAAACTCAAAGCTCTTTAGATATTTTGTACTTGGCTTTTTCAAAAAAAAGAGATGCAAGGCTAACACAAGCTTTAGTGATGTTATTAAACTCTAGCAACAACTCAACAGAGGCATTGTCTTTTTTGTTTAGCATTAAAAACTCTTCTTTAGGTGATAGCATTAATTTTAACGGTCAACATTATAATTTTTTAAAAGAAAAATCTAAAAAATTTGACTCATCTGATTATAACAGCTTTGCCAAGCTATTAAATTTTAGTAAAAAAAGTTTTTTTAAAAATTTATCTAAATACAAAGACAAACCAAAAAGCTTAAGTTTATTTTCTGTAAGAGGAGGTGACTTTTTTATACCAATGAGACTAAAAAACAAAACATCTAAAATACAAGCATTAAAAATATACCCAAGCCAAAACCCAAACCAAAACCCAAGCCAAAACCCAAACCAAAACCAAAGCCAAATTTCTTTAACCGATCTAGAAGAAAATTATTTTTTTTTAGAAGAAGAACTAATAGTAGGTAATAAAATCACAATACCAAATATTTTTATTGGCCCATGGAGTATTAAAAATACAGAATTTAAAATCTGCAAAAACTGCCAATCCACCCTGCACCTCCCACTACCAAAAACTAAAACTAAAACTAAAACTAAACCAAAAACTAAACCAAAACCTAAAATATCCTACAAATTAACAAAAAAATATATTTTTTATTTTTTAAACCTTCTACAAACTCAAGCTGTCACACAATAATGTATCACCTAAAAGATTGTATGCCAGTTACCTCGGCCCCGATAACCAATTTATGAATATCTTCTGTTCCTTCGTAAGTATTTACAGCTTCTAAATTAAGCATGTGTCGCATTATAGGGTATTCGTCTATAATTCCATTAGCGCCAAGCATGTCTCTTGCAATTCTTGCAATATCTAATGCCATTTTGCAGTTATTCATTTTTCCTAAAGAAACTTGCCAATGTTTTAGCTGAGACTTTTCTTTTAATCTTCCTAATTGCAAAGATAAAAGTTGAGCCTTACTTAATTCTTGAACCATATAAGATAATTTTGCTTGCACTAACTGATATCTTGCCTGTGGTTTGCCAAAAATTTCGCGAACTTTGCTATAATCTAAGGCAGTTTTGTAACATGAGTTTGCTGCACCTAAAACTCCCCAAGAAATTCCATACCTAGCTTGAGTTAAACAACTAAGCGGACTTTTTAATCCCTGACTATTTGGAAGTAAGTTTTTATCTGGAACAAAACAATCTTGAAAATGTAATTCTGATGTCACACTTACTCGTAAAGAAAATTTACCCTTCATTGTGCTTGTCGAAAAACCTTCAAAATCTTTTTCTACAATAAAACCTTTAATAACCCCCTCCACATGAGCCCAAACAACAGCAACATCTGCAACACACCCATTTGTAATCCACATTTTATTACCATTTAAAATATAACCACCATCTACTTTTTTTGCAGTGGTTTTTAAACCTCCAGGGTTAGATCCAGCATCTGGCTCTGTTAACCCAAAGCATCCAATTAAATCACCTTTTGCAAGGCCTGGTAAAAATTTTTCTTTTTGTTCTTTAGATCCAAAAGTATGTATAGGATACATAACTAATGCACCTTGTACTGAGCAAAAAGATCTAATTCCAGAATCGCCTCGTTCTAGCTCTTGCATAGTTAAGCCGTAAGCTACAGGCCCTAATTCAGAGCCTGGCTCTGAGCAACCATAGCCTTTTAAACTAGAGCCTAGTAATCCAAGTCTTCCAAAATCTTTTATAAGTTGATGAGGAAAAACTTCTTCGCGATGACAATTTTGAAGTAGAGGTTCTATTTTATCACTAACAAAATCTCTCACACTTTGGCGAATCATTATTTCTTCTTCTGTAAGCAAGCTGTCAATATCTATAAAGTTTAATGAAGTGTAGCTCATAATATAATCCTCTTAAGATAAAATAATAAATTTAAACAAAAAGGCAATCAAAAAAATTACTTGCAAGACTTCTTTGTTATAATTATACATAAATTTATGTCAAAAATATTTGTAGTTAGCATCGACGGACCAGCGGCATCTGGCAAAAGCACAGTTAGCAGATTGCTTGCAGAAAAATTAAAATGCTCATGGCTTTCTACAGGAATATTTTATAGAGGCTTAGCATTTTTAGTTAATAAGTTACAAGCCGACCCCTCCCAAATAAAAGATGTATTATCTTTGTTAAAAAAGCAGGATTGGGAGGTAAAAATGAGCCTTAAAGAAACAAGTTTTTATTACAAAAAAACAAATTATAACTTAGATTTAAAAGGTGAAGACATAGGGGCATTAGCTAGTTTATTAGCAGTTAATCCAGACATTAGGTTAGCACTTTTAGACGAACAAAGAAAAATGAAACACTTGGCAAAAAACTTTTTTATCGCAGAGGGTAGAGATTGCTCTAGTGTTGTGTTTCCAGAATCTAATTTAAAAGTATTTATAAGCGCCAGTTTAGAGGATAGGGCAAAAAGAAGAAGCTTGGAAACTGGAAGTTCAGAAATTTTAGTAAAAACTCAACAAAAACAAAGAGACAAGCAAGATAGTTTGCGAAAAACAGCTCCACTTGAAATTCATAAACAAGCTTTGTTAATAAATAGCAGCTTATATTCTGCCACAGAAATTGTAGACCGCCTATATACAGAAATTCAAAAACTTTTGCAAACCAAAAAGTGATAATAAATTTGTCAGCAAAACTTCTTAATACCTTGACTTTTTGGCTATAGATTTTTATAAAGTTTGTACTATCTTAAAAGGGGGATATAATTTTTTATGCTTAAATCATCACAACCTGGCGTGTATGCCGACCTAGCAAATATGCTAGACAAAGAAGACGAAAATATTGCTAAAAATCCGAAAGCCATTAAACAGGCAGAATTTACTAAAACAAAAACTACAGAGTCGTTTGAATCTTTATTTAAAGAAGATTCAATTAGTAGCATCGTTGATTCGGTAGTAACTGGAAATGTAATTAACATTACAGACAAGTATGTTGTTTTAGACATCGGATACAAAAGCGAAGGTTTAGTTTCTAGCAGCGAGTTTAGTTTTATTGACGGAGTTCCAGATATTAAAGTTGGAGATTCTGTAGAAGTTTATGTTTCTAAATCTGAAGATAAAAACGGCATGGTTGTTTTATCTAAAGACAGAGCAGATATGATTAAAGCTTGGGACAGTTTAATTAAAGCTGCAGAAAATGAAGAAGTTGTTGAGGGAGTTGTGATATCAACTGTAAAAGGCGGACTAAATGTAGACATCGGCGTAAAAGCTTTTTTACCAGGGTCACAAATTGAATTATATCCAGTTAAAGATTTAACTCCTTATGTTGGGCAAACTTACAAATTAAAAATTATTAAATTTAATCAAAAGCGTGGAAACATTGTTTTATCTAGAAGAGCTTTGTTAGAGGCTAGCCGCGAAACTTTAAGCAAACAATCTTTAGAACACATGGAAGAGGGGCAAGTTATACCAGGTATTGTAAAAAATATTACAAACTACGGTGCATTTATTGATTTAGGTGGGATTGACGGTTTAATTCATGTAACAGACATGAGCTGGAATCACATTAAACATCCTTCAGATGTATTAACTTTTGGAGAAAAAATTCAAGTTAAAATTTTAAAATTAGATAAAAGCAAAGGCCGAGTTAATTTAGGATTAAAACAATTACAAGAAGACCCATGGGCACAAATTACTTCTAAAATGTCTATTGGTGACAAAATTAAAGGAAAAGTTTTATCAATAACTGACTACGGTTGTTTTGTAAATTTACAAGAAGGCGTTGAAGGTTTAATTCACGCAAGCGAAATTAGTTGGGATAAAAAGAAAAATATTAATTCAGTAGTTGCTGTTAACGACGAAGTTGAAGTAATTGTTGTAGGCATTGACAAAGATAATCACAGAATTAGTTTAAGTCTAAAACGCTTACAAGAAAATCCTTGGAAATCTTTAGAGGGGCTTTTTCCAGTTGGAACAATAATAGAAGGAAAGGTTACATCTATTACAGATTTTGGTTTATTTATTAGTTTGTCTGAAGACATGGACGGCTTAGTTCATATATCAGAACTTTCTTGGACAAAAAGAATAGAAAATGCCTCTGACATATACTCTGTAAATGATTGCGTAAAAGCTGTAGTTTTAGGAATTGACACAGACAATGGTCGAGTAAGATTAGGTATTAAACAACTAGAAGATGACCCATGGAATATTGTAGATAATAAATTTCCGATCGGATCTCAACACGAATTAGAAATTAGTCGTATTGTAGACTTTGGTGCTTTTGTTAATTTAACAGACACTATTGAAGGCATGATACATATTAGCGAGTTATCTTCTAAAAGAATTGAAAATCCATCAGAGGTGGTAAGTGTTGGTGATAAAGTTAAAGCAGAGGTAGTTTCTATTGATAAAGAAGCTCGTAGAATTAGCTTAAGTATTAAATTAGCGCAACGCTCAACAATGAGACAAGAAACATCTGCTGCAACTAAAGAAGCTAACAAAGGCTCATCATTTACCAGTAACTTTGGATCTGATTTACAAAGCCTTACAGACACAGACGAAAAAAAAGTTGAAAAAAAAGCTGATACAAAAACTGAAAAAAAAGTTGAAAAAAAAGCTGATACAAAAGCTGATACAAAAGCTGATACAAAAACTGACACAAAAGCTTAGTAAAAACACAATTGTATATATCTAATATTTCATCAGGGCCAATGGTTAAAAAAATCATTCTTCTGAATGTTTTTATATGGATATTTTTTGTAAAAATTATTCAAGGTTTTATTTTAGACAGCAATCTTGTTTTTAAGTATTTTGGCCTAGCACCAGGCCCCATGTTTGAAAACTTTTTATTTTGGCAGCCTGTTACTTATATGTTTTTACACTCTGGATCTTTATTTCATATTTTACTAAATATGTTTATGCTGTGGATGCTTGGATCGGAGTTAGAAAAAAAATGGGGATCAAAATTTTTTTTAAAATATTATTTAATTTGCGGAGTAGGTAGTGCATTAATTTACAGCTTAGTATTTTTTGTAGCACAGTTTTTTTATTCATCTCTTTCTGTTTTTAATATTTCTGTTGTCGGAGCTTCTGGTTCTATTTTTGGATTGCTTGCAGCTTACGGAATGCTTTTTAAAAATCGTATTATTTTTTTTATGTTAATATTTCCAATGAAGGCAAAAAACTTAGTTTTATTATTAGCAGGTATTGAAATTTTTAATTTATTAGACAACGGCTTAGGCGGGCATACTGCAAATTTATCTCATTTGGGAGGTTTGCTGGTAGGCTTTTTGTACTTAAAAATGCTGTATTTAAAACCAAAAAACACAGCCAAAAAAACAGCAAGATTTGGAAACAAACACCTAAGATTAGTAGAAGACGACCTCAACAAACAAGAGACATGGCACTAACAACACAAACTGGCATTGACTTATATTAAGTAAATAAGTAGATTGTCTTTTAATTGCAAGGGGTACAGATTATGTTATTAGACCAAATTAATAAAATGAAATTTGATGTTCGCATGGTAGAAAAAAATTTGAAAAATAATTTTGTTACAGATAAGCAATACACCGAACACTTAAATAATTTGCCAGAAGAGCAGGGCGACAATGTTCAATTTTCTAAACTTTCTGACAATGACTCTGACAATGACTCTGACAATGACTCTGGCAATACAGCAGAAAATACCTCTGACAATTCATCAGACAATTCAGCAAACAATGCGTCTGGCAATACAGCAGACAATGTAGCAGACAATGTGTCTGGCAATGCGTCTGACAATGCCGCAGGCAATGTGTCTGACAGCGAAACAGAAAACTCAATCTAGTTTGTTAATTACTTAATTCTGCAATCCAAAAAGACAATTGATTATTATCTTGGCTTAAACTTTTAGCTATTTTGTCTAAAGTAATATCTTCTTTACTTAGCTTAAAAATATCTGGGCTAATATATGGCCTGCTTATTAAATATAATTTGTCAGATTTTTTTAATTTTAATTTATTTACTGATATATTAACGGAGTTGTGCAAGCCTAAAACATTTTTTGGCAAAGGGTTTTGTGAGGAGTTGCAATAGTCAAAACTTAAATCATTTTGATTATGTAATTGCAGTAATCCTATTGATTTTCTATATAAAAGTAAATGAGGCTGGCCTATATTTGCCCAAAATAAATAATTATTTTTTAAACAAAGACAAGAAGTCTCTAATCCTAACTTAATCTCTTCTTTATTATAATTATTTAATACTTTTGAATTAAGTAATTTTAAACTACTTTTTAATGCATTTTCTTCCATAGACAAATTGTCTTCATACTCAAAAGGAGTTGTTGCGTCTTTGTCTTCTTGTAAAAGTTGAAATTCGTTAAAAAGATCTTCAGAAAACTGACTAGCGTCTATAGACATACCCCAAGATTTTATAAAAGTATAAAATATTAAATCAGATTCATATTTAGACGCAGAAATTTTAGGTGTTTTAATATTTTTATTAAAATAAAGTTCATTTAAATTCATAGTTTTGCCGATTATAAACCTTCATATTTTTTTAATTTTCTACTAGCTTTTTCATAATATTCTTCATTAGGGATACCTTTTTTTATCATTTCTCTCCACATTTTTTTAGCTAATTCTACAGACCCTACGCTTTCTTCAAATACAGAATTTTTATATATATCTTTTAACTCTTTTCGTGATTTTTTTAATGCTGATGATAAAAAATTAGAAGCTTTTGTATTTTCTGGGTCTTGTTGTAAAACTTTTCTGCAAAAAACAACTGACTCTTTATACTTTTTGCTGTCTAAAGTTTTTTGGCACTCCTCCAAAGAAGAGCCTATAATATTGCCAAATTTTGTTTTTGCCTTTTGTAGATTTTTTTTAGCTTTTATTTTTAAATTTCCAATTCTATAGTGTTGGCTTTTTAAAAATATGTTAAATGCTTTAATAGAGCTTCTTAATTGATTTTTTTTATACAAATTTACTGCTTTTTGGTATTTGCGCAAACCTATTGTATAAGATTTATTATTTTCTTCATTTTTAGCAGCTATGTTTTCTAGTTGTACTTGTTTAGACTCTATTATACTTTTTAAATCTGCAATATCAGGGTGATTTGGGTTAATTTCAATTGCAGGGTATAGACAAGCATTTACCTCTTTGTTAGATAGCTTTCCAGCAGTAAATTGTTTTTTACATTTTTTTACAATAGCAATAATTTTATTATTAATTCTTTCTTTTTCTTCTACCTGTAGTCTTTTTTCGCTTTGCTCTTGTCTTAGTTGATAAGCTTGCTTGCAATAGTGTTCAAGCTCTCTAGAGTTTTTATATTCTTTAACCTTAATATGAATTTTATCTAAAGCAGAATTACATAGCTGATATTTTCCACTAGTGTAATGAGTTTGCGCAAGTCGTAAATTATCTTCAAGAAGTTGAATTTGCTCTGGCTTTAGCTTGTTTATTTTATTAGTATTTTTTGCAACAGGTTTTTTTTCTTCTAAAGAAAACAACCCAGCCAGAATAACAATAAACAGAACTCCAATATATAAATATTTTTTTTCTTTTAATTGGCTTAAGTAACCAGCTAATCCAGTTTTATTATCTTTGCCACCTGTGTCGTCTGTATTTAAATTTACATTATCTAATTGAAAGTTTTTATAATTTTCATTTATAATTTCAAAAATTACTTTTAAATTTTTAACTTTAATAATGTCGCCATTTTTTAACTCTTGTGATTCATTTTTTTTTAATCTAGCTTCATTAAGCTTTGTGCCATTTGCGCTTCCCAAATCTGTTAACCAGTAATTGTTGCTGTCTTTAGTTATTTCAAAATGATAGCGACTTAATTTTACATAATTTATACTAGTGTCACATTCTTTTGCCCTTCCTATTACCCAAGAAGATTTGTCTAAGTTAACACTTTCTGGTAATTTTTGTTTAGGCTTATAAATAGTTAGCTGAGCTGTTAAACTATTTTGAATAATAGCAGTGTACTCTGATGTATAGTCTTCATCTTCTTGATTAATATCTTTTTTTGATTTGATTAAATCATCTTTGTCATTATTTTCTGATTGATTATTATCTTTATTTTTTTCAGAGCCTTCATCATTTGTAGAGTTTTTGTTATCTTCTGGATTTTTAAAATCTTGATCATCTGATTTGCTTTCTTCGGCTTGATCATCTGCCTTACTTTCTTTATTGTCGCAATCTTTGTCTTTTTCTTGATTTGTAAAATTAGAATCATCTGCTGTTAAAGATAAACTAAAAGAAAAAGAAAAATCTCCGATATTAAAAACACTATTATCCTCTAATGCTTGCTCTTCTACATCTTCGTTATTGTAAGTTAGCTGCCCTGATTTAGATAATTTTTTTATAATCCAAAAGCCTTCGTTGTAATAAATTTTACTGTGCTTTCTGGATAAAGATTGCTCTCCCTCTAGTGGAATATCTGCGTCATCACTTCTGCCAATTAAATATTCTTGGCCTTGCTCTAGCTCTAATTCGGCATAGTCTTGAGATTTGTATGTAATAAATAATTGAGCCATATATTAATATTGCCCTTTTAAGCGCAATGCACAAAGTTGAAAATTTATTTTTGCCTCTTTGTGTATGTTGTTATTTTTGTTATCTAGCATAATCATTACATTTCTAAATGCAGTTTTACATGCTTTATTTTGGTGTTGTTTTAAATATTTTTGTCCAAGCAACATATGGTATTGCACTAGCTCTAAAAATTTACGACGAGCTAAAATAATATAACGATTACAAAGTTTATGCGTAGGTATTAAAGACAAGCAAGCTTGAAAAGATGAAGTAGCATTTTGATACTTTCCCTGTCTGTACTCTCTAAACCCAGATAGATAAAAAATTTGTGATTTTTTATAAAGCTGATCCCTAACTCCGTCTTTTTTTTGCTGATTATATAATTTAGTGGTTTGCTCTTTAATACTTTTAATTTCTTTTTCTATATTTTGAAAACTAGTAAACTCTGGCTGCTTTTTTTTCTTTTTAGATGGCATTAAAACAAAAAATAAAACTAAAGCAATGCCTGCAATAAAAATATATTTTGTATTAGATGATTTTTTTTTAAAAGATTGTGTAGCTTCGCCTCCCAAAGTTTGATTAGAGTTTTTGGCCACAGATTGTATAGTGCTTGGAACTTCTATTTTAAAGCTAGTTTTTCCTATAGTAAAATTATCAGAATCTTTTAAAATACTTTGAGAGCTAATAACTTTGTCATTTATTGTAACTTTATTATTACTACTTACATTATAAATGCTGATTGAATTATTAAAACCATATTCAATTACAGCATGTTTGCGACTACAATTAGGGTCAAAATCTAAATTAATATCATTGTCAGAACCTCTGCCTAGGCTTAGTTTTTTATTTTGTACATTAAAAAAACTGCCTTGTTTTGGCCCTGATAAAATGTGTAGTTTATATTTTAAATTCATATTTATATTATTAATTATATTTAAACTTAATTTAGTTTTCTTTTTTAAGTATAAGTTATTCTTTTGGAGTAAACACTAATAAAGCATAATCTACTGACCTAAGGCCAAAGAGTAATTGCAAGTCAATATTGTATGTATAATCTTGCAACTCTATAAATCCTGAAACATTATCTTCTTGTTTAGACCTTTCTAGTAGGTCTTGTAAATTTAATTTTAAACTTTGATCTGATAAATTTTCTACCTCTTGATGAAGCAAGCTACCTGAAAAAAGTTGATCAGATTCAGAATTTGCACTAATTATTTTATGACTTTTGTAATCTATAATAATACTGGCATGACCTATCAACTTAACAAGACTATTAACCTCGGCAAACTTATCATAAATAAGCTCTGGCTTAGCATTTTGTAAATTATTGTTTTCTTTAAGCATAGCTAGACGATTTAAAATATTATTAATTTGCTCAATACATTTTTGGAGTGGAGCAAGTTTATAAGGTATATTAATGCTTCCTTCATTTTTTTCTAAAGAAGTGTGTATCTGCTTATTTAATTGATTAAAAATATAACTAATAATTTTAAATAAAAAGAAAAATAAAATAGAACCAATCATTAACCCAATAAACAAAGTTTGTATAAATAAACTTAAAGCTCGTCCGTCACTAAAGCTTAGGCTTCCCATGTTATAAATAACAACAGAGTATGCTAAAGTTTTTAGTTCTGCAGATGCGCTTAAAAATTGAATAGGCTTTATTGCTATAATTGTGCTTGAATCTAATTGTTTAACATAATCATTATTTTTATCTATTCCAACAAACAAATTATTAATATTTTCTGGAGGAAACTTTCCTTGTTCACTAAGAGGTGCAATAATGCGATTATTTTCTGCAGAAATAATAAAAGCTTGCTCTACTCCAGACTCTTGCAATGCTACAGAGGTACTAATTGCAGCTCTAGGCCCTTTTTGTAGATACACTTTGTTTAAACTTGCCAAATGTTTTGAAATCCCCAGTGCTCTTTTTTGACTTTCTTTTTTTATACTTGATTTTAGTAAAGTTCCTAAAGGAATATAAGACAGGCTTGTCATAATTAAAACAAAACCAATTAACAAAATACCAAGAACATAATGAAAGTCTAATATCTCTGGCAATTTGTAAACTCCAGGTAATAAAACATTTTCTATTTTATTATTTATTAAACCTTTAATAGAATCAAATTTTGTAACATTATCTTCTGCAGACTTTTGGTTTGTAGAATCTTTTAAATCAAGTTTTTTGTCGTCTCCTGTAATAATTGCCTGCAAGTCATGTAAATTTAATTGTGATCCGTGCTCTACTTGCAAAGTAGTAATTTTTTTTCCATTTATAAAACTTCCGTTACTAGAATCTAAGTCTTCTATATAAAGTTTATTTTTTTTAAAATAAAAACGACAATGTTTTTTTGATACACTGGTATGTGGTATATGAATTTCACAATTTTTAGACCTTCCAACAATGTCTTGATCATTTATTTTTATGCTTTGTCCCTTTAATGGGCCATTTAAAAATTGAATAGACCACATAATATTACTCTGTTTTTTGTACTAAAAGATGATCGCCAACTTTTATATTATTTAATTTACCAGCACTAAACTCAAATACAGAATCAGATTTCATACATATCGAAGTTACTCTCCAAGGCTTGAAGTCTGTAATAATTTTTACAACTTTTAATTTTTTATCAACAAACAAAATATCTAAAGTAAATTTCATAAAACAACTATGAACACTTTTGCATTGCGAAATCCAAAGACAGTGATCCCCCTCTAAAGGATTGCTAAACATAAGCCCTTTTAATCGCGAGCTAAAGTTTTTAGCAATATGCACTTTAGAGCTTAATGTTTTAGAGTTGTTTTTATTTATAAGTTTCATATTATTTTTTATTTATAAGCTTTATATTATTTTTTATTTGTAATTATCCTCCGTACATAAACTGCAAAATAACAGGTGCAAATACTACTAAAAAAATAGCAGGCACAATAAATAAAACCATAGGAAGTAAAATTGCTTGCGAGGCAGTTGCACCAGCTTTTTTTGCTCTAGACAATCTTTCGCCTCGCATTTGTTTAGACTGCTCGTTTAAAACTTTAGAAATGCTGGCTCCGGTGTCGTCTGCATCAATAATCATAGAGCAAAAACTTGTAACCTCTGGTATATCTAGCCTATCCATTAAGCCTTTTAATGATTTTTTTCTTGAGCTACCTAATTTAATATCTTTTAAAACTACTTTTAATTCTTTGCATAATACTCGATCATCTCCTAATTTGTCGCTAATTCGCTGTATTGCACCAATAAAATCTAGGCCAGCCTCTATAGATAAAGAAAGCAAATCAATAAAAAATGGAAGATCTTCTATAATAGAAAAATATCTTTTTTGTTTGTTATTTTTACAATGAAAATTAGGAAATAAAAATCCCAAAAAACCAACTCCAATTACTCCTATAATTGGAAGCCCCATTTGCAGTGCAAAGTTTAATACAATTAAAAATAAAGGAAACCCAATCCCTAATAAAATTTGTAAACCGATAAATTCATCCACAGTAAGTTCTTGCTCTAGCCCAGATGTAATAATTTTTTGATTTACTTTTTTTCTATATTTTTCAGATTTTATTTGTATGGCATATTTTAATGTAAAGTTTTTTACAAGAGGTCTAGAAAAATTAATAATAGGTGAGTCAGAATTTTTTCTTTCATCACCAAGTGCAAAGCTTAAGGCTTGCATATCTTTATCAGTATGAAGTAAAGTGGACACAAACAAGTAAACGCTAAAAGAAAACAAGATTAATCCGCTAATTAAAATAAAATAATGATTTAACATATCTATTAACCTATTTTGTTAGTTTTGTGTTTTAACTTTTATTTTTGCCAATATATTTTAAAAAAATCTGCTTATAATTTTTTTAGCATATTCACCTAAAATATCGGAAATATTAGACAAAAACATAAATATAGGTATATATTTACATGCTGTAACAACCTGTAACAGGCCAAAAGTACAGAGCCTGCTGTAAAATTAGAAAAAAAACTAAAAATGCTAAAAACTTTAAACAAAAACCTATCATTTAATGACTGCGTGGCTTTAGAAAAACAACATCTTTGCAAAATTGTTGTTATTAGCAAAAAACAAAATATACAAACAATTCAAAAAGCATATAAACAAGGTTTTAGACATTTTGGAGAAAGCTACGCCCAAGAGGCAATACTAAAGCAAAAAGCTTTAATAAAACTTTGCCCAGATATTATTTGGCATTTTGTTGGAGGTATTCAGTCTAATAAATTAAAACTAATAGTTAATAATTTTTCATATTTACATTCTGTTGATAGCTTAAGTATATTAAATAAAATTATTTTGTATAAAAAAAAACAACACATACAGCAAGGCACAAACAGCAATACAAATATTTTAAAAATATTTTTACAAATAAATATTAGTAATGACACAAAAAAATCTGGTTTTTTAGTAACAAATTTACAAGACAACACACAAGTTATGTCTAAGGATTTTTTAGAAAGCCTAAGTTTAATTAATAATTTTTCAGAAATTTATTTACAAGGATTTATGACGATGCCTTTTTTGTACAATGATTTAAATAAAGTAGAGTCTGATTTTAAAAAACTACAATTATTGTCATTACAATATTCAAAACAAATGGGCCACAAGCTAGAAACATCTATGGGCACAAGCTGTGATTACAAAGCAGCATTAAAATCAGGCTCTAATTGGCTTAGATTAGGAGAGATTATTTTAGGAAGCAGGGCCTAATTTTGTCACACTATGTAAATATTTTAAAAAGACCTCTTAATTTTTTATTGTGTATTTGTTTGTGTTATATAAATGCAAGCCTGATTAAAACATGGCAAACTAATTAAAATAAGGGGTCGAAAATGAAAAAAATAATATTAACGCTAAGCTTGGCTATGTTGCTAAATGCACCGGCAAAAGCTTTTGGATTTTCTTTAAATTTAAATTATTTTTTTACGGGTTTTAGTATTCAAGGTACAGAAAGCTATCAAAAAGCTTATAAACAAAAAGTTAAAAAAGTTAAACAGTTATATGTAAAATCTCAACAAAACAAAAAACTATTTCCATTAATTGTTGAGCTAAGAAAGCAATCTTTACAAGTAGTAAATAATTTTTTTATCTTAGAAAAATCAGAAACTCTAACTTTAGATAATTCAGTTTTTGTTTTGCTTTCTAAATATTCAAACTGCAAAGCCGGACCAGAGGATTGCAATTTAAAACAAAACGCCGATGTTGATAATTTTATTATAAGCATTAATATGTATGTAAACCCAATTATTAAAGAATTA
The DNA here is from genome assembly GCA_015163875.1 of Bdellovibrionales bacterium. Lineage (GTDB taxonomy): Bacteria > Bdellovibrionota > Bdellovibrionia > Bdellovibrionales > UBA1609 > JAAOIH01. The sequence continues at coordinate 39,839 of JAAOIH010000007.1, read as the reverse complement.
AAAAAAGAACAAGCTGCCTCACAATAAGGTCATAAAAAAACTTTATTAAGCAGCTAACTATTGCCAACTTGTAAATTGTAATAATTACTCCGTCATTGCGTTAAAAATACAAAAAACTTGCATATTTGAGGGGGGGGGTAGACCTTTCCTTAAGTTGCTAAAGTTGCAACAAAATCTAACTAACAAAAGGGAAAAGAATGAAAAAAATATTAATTATCAGTGCTTTGTTATTAGGAGCTTCTTTTGTTCAAGCAAAAGGTAAAGTTCCAGTAAATAATATTAAAGGTGTTTACGCACAAAGTGTTGTTTGTAGCGGAGTGGTTATAAAAGATGAAAATGGCGTAGATACAGAGACACTAGAGAGTGTAGTTTTCTTTTTTTCCATACAAGATTTCTTGAGCACAGATGGATATGCTTATAAAAAACTAGACGCCTTGGTTTATTCTAAACCTGATACAAATACAAATGACGGTATAATAGTTACAATTAGCGTTAAAGATGTATTAATTAGTAAATCTGGCAAGAATATAAAGTTTTCTTCTTTTTATGATGTAAATGGTTCTATTGGAGAAAAATTTACTATTGATACAGAAAAAAACTTTATTTCTGCAATAAATCAAGCTGGAAAAGCTGTAAAACATAAAGCAAGCTGTAAATTTATACTTAATGATCATTACACAAAATAAATATTAATTAAGATATAGAGTAATTAGGCCATCGTTTAATTACTCTAATTAATTTGCCAGAGCATAACTAAAGCTTTAGTCTTTAGTTATGTTTAGTTCTGACTCTATAATTCTTAAAAATAAAAAGATTGGCTTTATAGGTGCTGGAAATATGACTCAGCATATTTTAGAGCCTCTGTTAAAAGATAATATTTTAAAATCAGATCAAATATTTGTAAGCAATCGTTCTGCTAGCAAATTACAAAAACTAAAAGACAAACTAAATATTATTTCATGTAATTCTAACGAAGAGTTATTAGAAAAATCAGACATTATTATTTTATCTGTAAAGCCTCAGGATTTATACGAAGCTTTAGAGCCTGTGCTAGCTTATTTTGAACCTCGACACGAAGTAATAAGTCTTGCAGCGGGGGCTTCTTTAAAATCTTTAAGCAAGTTACTCCCAAAAGTAAGTTTATTATCAAGAGTAATGTTAAGTACTGCTGTTAAAATTAAACAATCAGCCATTGCATACGACTTTATGAAAAACGGTCAATTTGCACAAAGCGAAGATGACGGAGCATTTAATGTTAAAGCTTTATTTTCTCCTTTAGGAAAATTATTTTTTTTAAAAGGCGACCAAGCTTTTAGAGCTTTTACTGTAGGCTCTGGAAGTGGAGTGGCACTTGTTTATGAATTAATGATTTACTGGCAAGGCTGGTTAAAAGATTACGGCATTACAGAAAAAATGGCTGAACAAATTACTCAACAAAGTTTTTTAGCTGCATCAAAGATGGCCATTAATGAAGAGCAAAGTATTGAAGATTTACAACAAGCTGTCACCTCCACAAAAGGAATTACAATAGAAGCCTTAGACGCCATGCGAGCTTCAAACTTAGAAGGACAATTACATCACGCCTTTGAACAAGCCAGACTAAAAGATGTTAAATTAGCTAACCTAAAAACTATTGACAACACTAAGTAAAAGCTTCATATTCGGACGCTGTAGAGATAAGTTAGATGGTATTTACTAAAAGTCCTTCGGGAAACTAAAGATAAATAGCCCTCTAATGTTAATATTTTTTTGTCTAAACACTGGAAAATATTTAAGTAATTAGAAGAATAAAGCAGAATAAAACAGCCACTATTTATCTTAAACAAATAATAAAGTTAAAGAAAAAATAGTAAAAATATAAAAAAATAGGAAGTTTATAATGGCCACTCAAAAAATTCGCATGAAGCTATGCGCCTTTGATCATAAATTATTAGATCAAGCCACTCAAGAAATCGTAGAAACTACTCGTAGAACTGGCGCTCGTATGGCTGGGCCAATTCCACTTCCAACAAAAATTAATCGTTATACTGTATTAAGATCTCCTCATGTTGATAAAAAATCTAGAGAGCAGTTTGAAATTCGTACACACAAAAGATTGCTAGATGTTTTAGAGCCAACTCCACAAACTATTGACCAACTAATGAAACTAGATTTATCCACTGGCGTAGATGTGGAAATCAAATTAATGGACGAAGCTTAATTACAATTTAAAAGGAAGATATGTCGAACGAAAATAAAGAAAAAAAAGCCGAAGCTCCAAAAGCCGAAACAAAAAAAACTGAAGCAAAAAAAACTGAAGCTCCAAAAGCCGAAACAAAAAAAACTGAAGCAAAAAAAGCCGAAGCTCCAAAAGCCGAAACAAAAAAAACTGAAGCAAAAAAAACTGAAGCTCCAAAAGTCGAAACAAAAAAAACTGAAGCTCCAAAAGCCGAAGCTCCAAAAGTCGAAAAGCCAGAAGAAAAAAAAGCTGAAGCTCCAAAAGAAAAAGATCCAAATATTGTAGAACTTCAAGGTTTGTTTGCGGTAAAAAAAGGAATGTCTTCAGTTTATGACGAAAACGGAAAAAGAATTCCAGTTACTGTTTTAAAATATGACACTTTAGTAGTTTCTCAAATTAAGTCAGAAAAAAAAGAAGGATACCAAGCTGTTCAAGTTGCAAGTGCTGAAAGAAATCTTGCAGCCTCAAACAAAGCTTGCGAAGGGCATTTTAAAAAATCAGGTTTTCAAAGAGGGGCTAAGTGGTCTAAAGAAATTAGACAAACTTTACCAGACGGAGTTAGCGTTGGACAAAAAGTTTCTATCAGCAGTTTAGCAAAAGGTGACACAGTAAAAATGACTGGCAGGTCAAAGGGCCGCGGTTTTTCTGGAGTTGTAAAAAGATGGGGTTTTGCTGGTGGACCAGCATCTCATGGCTCTAGATTTCAAAGAGGGACAGGCTCTATTGGTCAATGTACTTTTCCTGGTCGAGTAATGAAAGGTAGAAAAATGCCAGGTCGTTATGGTTTTGACACTATGACTAGAAACACACAAGTTGTTGATGTGTTACCAGAAAAAAATGCAATATTAATTAAAGGCGCAGTTCCAGGAGCTGTAAATAGTTTAATACAATTGATGAAGGTGTAAGTTATGGCAAAAGTAGATATATTAAAATGGGATAAAACAAAATCTGGAAACACAAATCTTTCTGACGAGGTTTTTTCCTCACCTATTCGCGAAGATTTAATGCACCAAGTGGTTCGCTGGCAATTAGCTTGCCGAAGACAAGGAACTCACCAAGCTAAAACAAGATCAGAGGTAAGAGGCGGCGGAGCTAAACCTTTTAAACAAAAAGGAACTGGTCGCGCAAGACAAGGTTCTTCTCGCTCTCCAATTTTAAGGGGAGGGGCTGTTGTACATGGGCCAAGACCACGAGACTACTCTTATGTTTTACCAAAAAAAGTAAAACAACTGGCATTAAAATCTGCTTTGTCTTATTTATTTGCTAGTAAAAAAATAGTAGTTATAGATTCTTTAGCATCAGAGGGTGGCAAAACTAAAGAACTTGCTAAAAGATTTTCTGACTTTGGTTTAAAAAAAGCAGTGTTAGTAGACACAAAAGAAACTCCTTTATTTAAACAAGCAGTAAATAATTTATATAAATTTTGTTACTACTCCACTCAAGGAATCAATGTTCACGATTTATTAAAATACGATACATTAGTTTTAACTAAAGATGCAGTCGAAGGAATTTATACAAGATGTGGAGTGACTAAATGAATTTAACTAAAGTAATAAAAAAACCACTTTTAACAGAAAAGACAACCGCTTTGTCGTCTAAATCTATTCATGCTTTTAAAGTAAATAAAGATGCTACTAAATCAGAAATTAAAGAAGCTGTTGAATTTTATTTTAAAGTAAAAGTTGCCTCTGTAAATACTTTAGTTGGTCGTAATAAACCTAAGCGAACAGCAAAGGGAATTGTTCCTGCAAAATATTATAAAAAAGCAATGGTAAAATTAAAACAAGGCGAAAAAATAGCCATTTTTGAGGGAGTTTAAAAATGGGTTTTAAAGTATACAAACCAACATCCCCTGGTCGCCGTAACCAAACAGGTTTTGATTTTTCAGAAATCACAAAATCTGCTCCAGAAAAAAGTTTAACTACTTCTTTGTCTAAAAAAGCAGGTCGAAGTAACACCGGTAGAATTTCTATGAGACATCATGGCGGAGGACATAAAAGGCGTTACAGAATTATTGATTTTAAAAGAAGCAAAATAAATATTCCAGCAAAAGTAGCATCTATTGAATATGATCCAAACAGAAGTGCACACATTGCTTTACTTCATTATAAAGATGGCGAAAAAACTTATATTTTATCTCCAGTAGGTTTAAAAGTTGGAGAAGATATTATATCATCTGACTCTGTTGCTAATGCAGATATTAAACCTGGCAACAGCTTACCTCTAAAAGAAATTCCAACAGGAACTTTAATTCACGGAGTAGAATTAAAACCTGGCAAGGGAGCTCAAATTGCAAGAGGCGCAGGTGCAACTGCTGTTTTAGTAGCTAAATCTGATGACTACTGTCAAATTCAATTACCATCTCAAGAAGTAAGAAAAGTATTATCTGTTTGTCGGGCAACAATTGGTCAAGTTGGTAATGCCGAATATAGTAATATTAAATGGGGAAAAGCTGGTCGTAGTCGTTGGAGGGGGATTCGTCCTTCTGTTCGCGGTATGGCAATGAACCCAATCGATCATCCACTAGGTGGTGGTGAGGGAGTTGGTAAAGGTAATCATCCTATGACTCCTTGGGGTCAGCCGTGTAAGGGTTATAAAACAAGAAATAATAAACGAACAGATTCTATGATTATTCGTAGAAGAAAAAAGAAATAGGGGAATAAATGGCTCGTTCAGTAAAAAAAGGTCCTTTCGTTGACCATCATTTAGAAAAAAAAATTCAAGTAGCTATTGATACTGGTGACAAAAAAGTTATTAAAACTTGGTCACGAAGATCAACTATTACACCAGATGCAGTAAACTTAACATTTGCTGTTCACAATGGTAAAAAATTTATTCCTGTTTTTGTAACAGAGGGTATGATTGGTCAAAAATTTGGTGAATTTTCACTAACAAGAACCTATAAAGGTCACAACAAAAAAAAGTAGAAGGTTAAAATGGAAGTTAAAGCATCTTTACAATTTATTAGAGTCGGCGCTCAAAAAGCCAGACTAGTTGCAAATTTAGTTAGAAGCAAAGGAATAAACGAGGCTTTAAAAATTGTTTCTTTTATGCCTCAAAAATCTGCAGGATTAATTAAAAATTTATTAGAATCTGCTGTTGCAAATGCAGAAGATAAAAAAACTATTGATGTAGATAATTTATATGTAAAAAATATTACAGTAGATCAGGCAGCTTTTTCTAAAAGATTTCGTCCAGGTTCTCAAGGAAGAAGTACAATGGTAAAGAAAAAATCTAGTCATATTAAAGTAACTTTAGAGGAGAGGTAATAATGGGTCAAAAAGTAAATCCAATTGGATTAAGAGTCGGCATTATCAGAACTTGGGAATCTTTATGGTTTTTTAAAGGTTCTAAATATACAGAAAATTTACACGAAGATCTTCGTTTAAGAAAATATCTTTTAGATAAATTAAAAAATGCAGCAGTATCTAAAATTGAAATTTCTAGAGCTGCTCAAAAAGTAAAATTAACTATTCATTCTGCAAGACCAGGTGTTGTTATTGGAAAAAAGGGAGCAGGCATTGATCTTTTAAAAGCAGAAATTCAAAAGAAAACAAAAAACGAAGTTTACCTTAGCATCCAAGAAATTCGCAAACCCGACATTGACTCACAACTAGTTGCACAAAATATTGCAGATCAATTAGAGAAAAGAGTTTTTTGGCGTCGTTGTTTAAAAAAAGCTTTATCTTCTGCTCTTAGGGGTGGAGTTAAAGGAATTAAAATTATGATTAGCGGCCGTTTAGACGGAGCAGAAATTGCGCGTTCTGAATGGTATAGTGAAAAAAGTGTACCTCTACATACTTTAAGAGCAGATATTGATTATGGAACAGCAGAAGCATTAACTACTTATGGAATTATAGGAATTAAAGTATGGATTTATAAAGGTGATATTTTAAGTAACAAGCAAGCTGAGGAGGCTGGAAATGCTTAGTCCAAAGCGAGTAAAATGGCGCCGTCAACATCGAGGTCATTATAGAGGTTTTGCTTATAAAGGAAGCGCTTTAACTTTTGGCGATTACGGTCTTGCAGTTATACAATCTGGAAGATTAACTAGTAGGCAAATTGAAGCAGCTCGTGTTGCAATTAATCGTCACATGAAAAGAATAGGTAAGTTATGGATTTGTGTTTTTCCAGACAGACCTGTAACAAAAAAACCTGCAGAAGTTAGAATGGGTTCTGGTAAAGGTGCTCCAGATTATTGGGCAGCAAAAGTAAAACCAGGACGAATTATTTATGAACTAAGTGGAGTAGAAGAAGAAATAGCAAAAGAAGCTTTGCGGCTAGCCTCTCATAAACTTCCGTTAAAAACAAAAATGATTATAAAACATTAATTAAAAGGTTACTTATGAAATTTGAAGATATTAAAAATTTAGAAATTGTAGAGCTAGTACAAAAAATAAAAAAAGAAAAAGAAGATTTATTTAATAATAAAATGAAGCATAGTTTAGGGCAGTTAGAAAATCCTTTAGTAATAAGAAAAATTCGTAAAGGTATTGCAAAATTAAAAACAGCTATTGCTGCAAAAAAATAGATTTTAAGTTAAAACGGGAGAAGTTATGGCAGAAGATAAAAATATTACAAACACTGATCAACAAAGAAAAAAAATGAGCGTTGTTGGCGAAGTTGTTAGTGATAAAATGGACAAAAGTATTTCTGTAAAAGTTTACAGAACAGTAAAACATAAAAAATATCATAAATATATTCGCCTTAGCTCTGTGTTTAAAGCTCATGACGAAAAAAATGTAGCTAAAGCCGGCGACCAAGTAAAAATTGTAGAAAGCAGGCCTATAAGTAAAACAAAAAGATGGCGTTTAACAGAAGTTTTAGAAAAAAAATAGTGGTTTTTAGGAGAAAATGAAATGATACAAGTTCAATCAAGATTAACAGTTGCAGATAACTCTGGTGCAAAAGAGGTTATGTGTATCAAAGTTTTAGGTGGCACGCGTAGAAGAGTTGCAAGTGTTGGCGACATAATTGTTGTCTCTATTAAGTCGGCAGCTCCAAAAACAAAAGTAAAAAAAGGTGATGTTGCAAAAGCTGTGGTAGTTAGAACAATACATAAAGTTCGCAGAGTAGACGGAAGCTATGTTCGCTTTGATGAAAACGCAGCAGTATTAATTAATGCTAATAAAGAACCTGTTGGAACTCGTATTTTTGGACCAGTTGCAAGAGAATTAAGATCTAAAAATTTTTTAAAAATAGCCTCATTGGCTCCAGAGGTTTTGTAAATAAAATAAAAAGGTTGTTATGAGTTTATTACAAGAAAAATATAAAAAAGAACTAGTTCCATCATTAATGAAGGAATTAAGTTTAAAAAATATTATGCAGGTGCCAAAATTAAACAGCATCACATTAAATATGTGTTTAAGCGAAGCGGTTCGTAATCCAAAAGTTTTAGACTTAGCAACAGAGCAGCTAACAGCTATTGCGGGACAAAAAGCTGTGTTAACAAAAGCAAAAAAAGCAATTGCAAATTTTAAATTAAGAGAAGGCATGCCTATAGGTGTGAGAGTAACTTTAAGAAAAGAAAATATGTGGAATTTTTTAGAAAAATTAATTCATTTTTCTATTCCAAAATCAAAAGATTTTCGTGGATTATCTAGAAAATCTTTTGACGGACGAGGTAACTATAATATGGGAATTATAGAGCATATTATTTTTTCAGAAATTGATTACGACAAAATTGATAAAGTAAGAGGTTTTAACATTAGCATGTCTACTACAGCTAATAGCGATCAAGAAGGTTTGGCATTATTAGAGGCTTTGGGAATGCCATTTAAAAAAAAATAAATAATATAGATTAAATAAAATAGGGGATTCTAAATGGATACAATTGGTGATTTTTTAACAAGAATAAGAAATGCTGGAATGGCAAAGCATGAAAGCTTAGATATCGTAAGCTCTAAATTAAGAGAAGGTATCGCTCAAGTTTTGCATCAGTCCGGTTATATTAGAGGCTTTAAAGTAGCAAAAAATAAAACACGCCAATTAATGAGAGTTTATTTACGCTATAACGACAGTGGCGATCATATTATATCTAAAGTAAAAAGAGTAAGTAAGCCGGGGTGCAGAGTTTATGTAAAGCAAGATAATATTCCAGAGATAAGATCTGGTTACGGAATAGTAGTAATGAGCACTAACAAAGGTGTTATGAATGGTAAAATAGCAAAACAAGAATCAGTTGGTGGCGAAGTATTATGCCAAGTATGGTAATAAAATAAAATAAAATAAAATAAAATAAAAAAATAAAATAAAATAAAATAAAAAAATAAAAAAATAAAATAAAATAAAAGAGAGAAACATTATGTCACGAATAGGAAAAGTACCTATAAAATTTGATAAAGCTAAAGTGCAAGTTAGCCTATTAGAAGATAATACAGTTAAAATAAAAGGTGCAAAAACCACTCTAGATGTTTGGGTTGATCCTGTTATAAAAATAGATATCTCTGACACAGAGGTAACTTTAAAACGCGTAAACGAAGAAACAAAAACAAGAGCATTTCATGGACTATACAGAACATTAGTTAACAATGCTGTGACTGGAGTTAGTACTGGATTTTCTAAAACTTTAATTTTAAACGGAGTAGGTTATAAATCAGCTTTAAAAGGACAGGTTTTAGAACTTAATTTAGGATACAGCCACCCTATATCTTTTGCTATTCCAAAAGGAATTGAAATTAAAATAACAAAATTAACTAAAATTGAAGTTTTAGGTGCAGACAAACAATTAGTAGGACAGGTATCTGCAAATATTAGAGCCTACAGAAAACCAGAACCATTTTTAGGAAAAGGTATTCGTTATAGTGACGAAGTTATTCGTCGTAAAGCAGGTAAGGCTGCAGGTAAGTAAAAAAGTTTTTAAAAAACAAAGAAAGGAAAAGATATGAGAGTTACAATATTAAAAAATACTGCAAAAAAAGTAGTTAAGCGTTTAAAATCTCGCTTGCGAATCCGTAAAAAAGTTTCAGGCACAGCAAGTGTTCCAAGATTAGCTGTTTTTAAAAGTAATAAATTTATTTCTGCTCAATTAATTGATGACCAAAAAGGAGTAACTTTAGTTTCTTATAGCTCTAAATTATTAGATAAAAAAAATATTTCTAAATCAGTAGATTCTAGTAAAAAAGTAGGATTAACTTTAGGACAAAAAGCTTTAAATCAAAATATTAAAAGTGTAGTTTTTGACAGAAGTGGTTATATGTTTCACGGAAGAATAAAATCTTTAGCAGAAGGCGCAAGAGAATCAGGTTTAAAATTTTAAATTATTATAAAGAGGTAATATGAGTCAAACAGCAGAATTTAGAGAAAGAGTAGTTACAATTAATCGCGTAGCTAAAGTTGTAAAAGGTGGTCGAAGATTTTCTTTTTTAGCTTTAGTTGTTGTAGGTGACGGCGAAGGCAGCGTTGGTTTTGGAAAGGGAAAAGCTAAAGAAGTTCCAGAAGCTATTAAAAAAGCAGCGGCTGCGGCAAAAAAATCTTTTCAAAAAATTGAATTAAAAGATAACCGCACAATTCCACACGAAGTAGTTGGAACATTTGGAGCTGCAAAAGTAATTTTAATTCCAGCATCAGAGGGTACAGGAGTTATTGCAGGTGGAGCTGTAAGAGCAATTCTTGAAACTTTAGGAATAAAAGATATTTTAACAAAATGTATTGGAAGAACAGCACCTGGAAATGCAGTAAGAGCAACATTAAATGGATTGTCTCAATTAGTTCAATCCAGTCCAGAAATGATTAAATAAACGGGAAATAAAATGGCAAAAAGATTTTTTAAAATAAAACAAAAAAGAAGCTCAATTGGTTCGACACTAAAACAAAAAGAAGCTTTAAGATGTTTGGGTTTAAGACGACCTAACCACGAAGTTAAAGTAATAGACAACCCTGCTATGCGTGGGCAAATTTTAAAAATACAACATTTGGTAGAAGTATCAGTTGAGGGAGCATAACATGAGTTTATTAAAAGATTTAAAACCAGCACCAGGCTCTAACCAAGAAAAAGTGCGTTCAGGTCGGGGGAGAGGATCAAGGCTTGGTCGTCGTTGCGGCAAGGGAAACAAAGGACAAAAAGCTCGCGCAGGTGGAGGTATTCCTGCAGGGTTTGAAGGCGGACAAATGCCAATGGCCCGCAGACTTCCTAAATTTGGTTTTACAAATATAATGTTTAAAGTGACTTACGAAATAGTTAACTTAGATCAGTTAGAAAAACTAGACGGAGATATAACACCAGAAGTTTTAAAATCAGCCGGCATTGTTAATCAAAAAAAGAAAGTAAAAATTTTAGCCCGCGGAACTTTAACTAAAGCTTTAAATATTAAAGCACATAAATGGAGTAAAAAAGCTGAAGAATTAGTAAAAAAATCTGGCGGAACAATTACAGCTTGTTAGTGTTTATATAAATTTCACAAATTTTTTTTAAACAACAAGAGTAACAAAACTAAGAATATTTAAGGAAAATATTACACATGAATGCAAAAAATTTTACCATTCCAGAAGAGCTAACTCGTCGTATTTTATTTACAATATTTGGTTTAGTTATTTATAGACTTGGTGTAGCAATACCAACTCCTGGTATTGATGCCAATGCAGTGTTTTCTTTTTTTCAGGCACAAAGTGGCGGAATTTTTGGAATGTTTAATACTTTTACAGGAGGGGCTTTATCTCGTTTTAGTATTTTTGCATTAGGTATTATGCCTTATATTTCTGCATCAATTATTTTTCAATTACTACAATCATCAATCCCAACATTAGAGGCTTTGGCTAAGGAAGGTGATGCTGGACGAAAAAAAATTAATCAATACACTCGTTACGCAACTTTATTATTATCAGTAGTACAAGGTTATGCTATTTCTACTTGGTTATTAAACTCTAATAACCAAGGCCAAGCTTTAGTAAAACACGCAATGTTTGGACCACTACCATTTCAATTAGTAGCAGTAATTACTTTAGCAGCTGGTACTTGTTTTTTAATGTGGCTTGGTGATCAAATGACAGAAAAAGGTATCGGTAACGGTATTAGTATGATTATTTTTGCAAGCATTGCAGCAGGGATTCCGCAAGGAGCTTTAAGCTTATGGCAAATGTTATCAAGCGGAGATTTAAATATAGTTACAGGCTTAGCTTTATTAATAGGAATGGTTTTAATTATTACATTTATTATTTTTATAGAAACAGGGCAAAGGCGAATTACAATTCAATATTCCCAAAGAGGACAAGGCAAACAACAACAAGCTAGTTATTTACCATTAAAATTAAATTTTGCAGGTGTTATACCTCCTATTTTTGCATCTAGTTTGTTATTATTTCCAGCAACTATTACTCAATTTTCAGATGCTCCATGGTTAAAAACTTTGCAACAAACTTTATCACCATCTGGGTCTTTATATAATATTTTATTTATTGGCTTTGTTGTTTTCTTTTGTTTTTTTTATACAGAAATGGCTTTTAAACCAAATGATGTAGCAGATAATTTAAAAAAAAGCGGTGGCTTTGTACCAGGAATCAGGGCTGGTAAAAATACAGCAAGTTACATTCAAAAAGTTTTAGACAGGCTAACAGTTAGTGGTGCTATTTATTTAAGTTTTATTTGTGTGCTACCAACCCTCCTAATTAATAAAATTGGATTACCATTTTATTTTGGAGGAACTAGTTTATTAATTTTAGTAGGTGTAGCCATTGATACTTTACAACAAATTCAATCTTATTTAATTTCTGCAAAATATGATGGAATGGGGTCTGCTGTTAAAATTAAAAGCAGGAGAGTTCGTTATTAGTATTATTTTATTTGGTGCACCTGGATCAGGAAAAGGCACTCAGGCTTCTTTGCTTAGTAAAAAATATGGCATTCCACATATTAGCACAGGCAATCTATTTAGTTATGAAATCTCAAATAACACCCCTCTTGGGATCAAAATAAAAGACTCCATGGCAAAGGGGCAGTTAATTTCTGACGACATAGTTGTTGGTATTTTAGAAAATGAATTAAAAAAACTAAAAACTAAAAATTTTATTTTAGACGGCTTTCCTAGAACTCAACAACAGGCAATATCTTTAAAAACACTAACAACAAAATATAATTTATCAATAGATTATGTTCTGTTTTTAAAAATATCAGACTCAGCAGTAATGAAGAGAATAACAAATCGTAGAGTTTGCAGTTCTTGCAAATCATCTTGGCATATTGAATATGCAAAGCCTAAAAAAGAAGGTATTTGTGACCTATGTCAGTCTTCATTAGAGCAAAGAAAAGATGACACTTCAGAGGTGGTAAAAAATAGACTAGAGATCTATTATAAGTCTGTAAATACCTTAAAAGATTTTTACAAAGAAGAGGGAGTTTTACATGCTATTAATGCCGAAGATAGCGCTGATCAAGTATTTAAAAATATAAATGAAATATTAAATATTGACGAAAATAGGGCTTAATGTTAGCTTTCTAGCTTTGGAATTATATAAAAAACTATAGCTAAAATAGCAAAAAATAAATAAAGGCTTAAAAATGAAAGTTAGAGCATCAGTAAAAAAAATGTGCAGAAGTTGCAAAATTATTAAAAGAAAAGGCAAAATTAGAGTTCTTTGCGAAAATCCTAAACATAAACAGGTACAGGGGTAGTAATGGCAAGATTGTTAGGTGTAGATATACCAAAAAACAAGCGTATTATAATTAGCTTAACTTACTTATATGGAGTAGGTAACTCTATGGCTAAGCAAATTTGTAAAAAATTAAATTTATCAGAAGACACTAAAACAGAAACTTTAACAGATGGTCAAGTAGTAGATATTAGAAAAGTTTTAGATGATTATACTTTAGAGGGTGATTTAAGAAGAGAAAGAAGCCTCAACATAAAAAGATTAATGGACTTAGGTTGCTATAGAGGAATCAGACATAGATTAGGCCTGCCAGTTCGAGGACAGGTAACACAAAAAAATGCAAGAACTCGCAAAGGCCCTAAAAAAACTATGGCTAACAAAAAAAAAATAAAATAGCTGCATAAAAGGAAAAAAGTAATGGGCGTAAAAACAAAGAAAAAAATTAAAAAAAATGTACCTCATGGTCGCTGTTATATTCAAGCAGGCTTTGGTAATTTATTAATTACAATTACAGACCCTTCTGGAGGTGCTTTATGTTGGGCATCGGCTGGCTCTTTAGGCTTCAAAGGTGGAAAAAAGGGAACTCCTTTTGCCGCTCAAAAAGCAGCTCAAGATGTTGCAACAAAGGCAATGAATATGGGAATGAAGTCTTTAGAAATGTATGTAAGTGGTCCTGGAGGAGGAAGAGATTCTGCTATTAGAGCCTTAGCTAAAGGCGGATTAAGAGTAACTTTGTTAAAAGACACCACTCCCATACCACATAACGGATGCAGGCCACCAAAAAGAAGAAGAGTTTAGTTTAATATTAAAAAAAATTTAGTAATAACGGAATTAAAAAACTTAGCAATAAAAAAATTGAAAAAGAAAAAATAAAAAAGTTACAAGGAGACAGTATTATGCAAGGTCATTATTATCATTTTTGGAAAGATTTAAAAAAACCTCAAGGCTTTGTAGCTGATAAAAAAACTTTAACATCTAATTACGGTAAATTTGTAATAAGTCCTTTAGAAAAAGGATACGGTGTTACTTTAGGAAACTCTTTAAGAAGAGTTTTATTAAGCTCAATGATGGGAGCTGCAGTAACTGCTGTAAAATTTGAAGATATTTTACACGAATTTACAACTATACCTGGTGTTTTAGAAGATGTTTTAAACATTACTTTAAATTTACAAGAAGTTCGTTTTAAACAATACACAGATAAAACTCAAAGATTACGAATTAAAAAAGAAGGACCAGGAGTTGTAACAGCTGGCGATATAGAAATTAATGCAGATATAGAAGTTTTAAATCCAGAAATGATTATAGCAACTTTAAGCGAAGGCGCTAAATTTGATGCAGAAATTATGGTTAATTTTGGAAGATCTTATATCGAAGTATCTGAAAATAAAAAACAATTAGAAACAGGTTTTATAGCAGTAGACTCTTTACACAGCCCAGTTAGAAAAACTAACTATAATGTTTTTAATGCAAGGGTTGGTAAAAAAACAGATTATGATTCTTTAGTATTAGAAGTATGGACAGACGGATCTTTAGAGCCTCAAGAAGCAGTTTCTTTAAGCGCTAAAATTTTAAAAGAATACTTACAACCATTTATTACTTTTGACGAAAAAATAGAACCAGCCGTTGCTGTGATAGAGTCTAAAGAAGAAACAGACGAAAATTTTTACAGACCTGTAGAAGATTTAGAACTATCTGTTAGAAGTGCAAATTGTTTAAAAAATGCAAATATTCAATACATCGGGGACCTAGTTTCTAGAACAGAGGGTGATATGTTAAGAACTAAAAATTTTGGTAAAAAATCATTAAATGAAATCAAAGATACTTTAGTTAACATGGGTTTACATTTAGGAATGAAAGTTGAGTGGCCTCCAAAAGATTGGGAAAAACCAGCTTAGTAAATATATAAAAAAGAAGAGGAAGCTTTAATGAGACATCGCGTAGTAAAGAATACTTTTGGAAGAAAAACAGGGCCTAGAAAAGCTTTAGTAAAAGGCTTAGTAACTTCTTTGGTAGAAAGAGAGCGTATTCGCACAACTTTATCAAAAGCTAAAGAACTAAGAAGACATGTTGAAAGAGCAATAACTATTGGCAAGTCTGCTACTTTACACGCCAGAAGAATTTTATTAAAAAAATACACAAATAATGCCCCAATGGTTTCTAAAATTGTAGATATTATTTCACCTAGGCTTAAAGACAGACCTGGTGGATATACTCGTATTATTAAATTAGAAAACAGACCTGGTGATAATTCAGAAATGGCATTTATTGAATTTGTAGATTACGATTATTCTAAAAAAGGCGAGGCATTAGTTGCTAGTCCAAGCACTAAAGAAATAGCTAAGCGAAATTCTAAAAAGCGTAAAAATATTCGCAAAACACAAGAGAAATCTAGAATTATAAACAGAAAAAAAGCTAAGTAGTTTTTAAAATTACTTAGTAACTTTTTTTTCTTTAATTACAGTATAGGGAATATCAACTTTTATTTTTTCTTCAGAGCTTGCGTTAATGCTTGTTTCACTTTTAGGTAATTGAAAATGTTTTATTTTTGAACCTATAAAAACTCCAAATAAAAAAATTACTATTAAACTGCTAGAAAACAAAATAAATTTATTTAATAATTTTATTTTAGTGTTTATATTTTTCATAAAGTATCCTTTGTTATATTAAATTACTTATCTAAGGTTCTGTCAAAAAAAACTCTAGGCTTTTAGTATGTAATATATAAAAAAATGACTATATTTTTTTTATTACTTTACTTAGGTCTTTGTTTTTAAAACTTAAGACCAGAGATTACACACATCTTTAGTATTGTATTATTTGGTACGCAATTTGCTTTACATAAAGGCAATGCAGTTTGTTATATTTTTTTTACAGATTAGTTTTTTATACCTTACTATATCTGCCATAACTACTTTGCCAATATTGGCTAAATCTAAAAAACAATTATTAAGTTATCAATCTAAATCAACTTTAAGTTTAGACATTGGTATTTTGTCTTTAAACTTAATGCGTTTAGGAAAAATGAAAACTTATAAAATTTCTGTATCACTTTTTTTAAGCTCAAAACAAGCTAAATCAGAGGTGTCTTTACAAAAAAATTTTTTTAAAGAGCTTATGGCAAATATGCTTTACAACTTTTCATTTAAAGATTTAAAGCAAAAAACTATTTTAGAAAAAAATTATTTAAAAGATTTAAACATCTTTGTAAATAATGGACATATAAAATCTGTAAAAATTAAGATTGTTAATTTATAAAAAAATAAAAAAGTAAACAACAGCAAGGGGGCTTTTAGAATGTTAAGTAAAAAAAAGATGTCTAGTAACGCAATAAATATTTTTTTAGAAATACAAAAAACTGGATGCGAAATGTCCGGCGATCAAAATAAACAAATTGTAGAAGAATTTTTGCCATTAGTAAATTTTGTTGCAAAAAAAATTCATTTTAGATTACCAGCATACATTGATTTACAAGACTTAATTGCAACAGGAGTTGTTGGCCTAATTGATGCCGTTAGTAAATACGACATAACAAAAGATAATAAATTTAAAACTTATGCAGAATTTAGAATTAGAGGAGCTATTTTAGACGAACTAAGAGTTCAAGACTGGGTGCCACGATCAATTAGGGACAAAGCTAAATTATTAAACAAAGCCGTAAACTCTTTAGAAAAAAAATTAAAAAGAGCTCCAACAGATGAAGAAGTTTCCACAGAAATGGGAATTAGCAAAAATGAATTTTATCAATTAGTAAATACTGTTAAACCTGCAAGAGTGCTATCTTTTGATAATATGATTTCTTTTAACACGGCTGATTATAAATCAATTGTAAAATTAGTAGAAGAGGCAGGCCTTGGCGGACCAGATAAAGATTATAATTTAAAAAAAATACAAGCTAAAATAGCAGAAGCAATTAGCGAGCTATCAGGAAGACAAAAACAAATTTTATCTATGTATTATTACAAGTCTTTAAACTTAAAAGAAATAGGAAAAATATTAGAACTTACCGAAAGTAGAATTTCGCAATTACATGCACAAGCATTGTTAAAGTTAAAGGCAAAACTCTACAGATACTTTGAAAAAACATCCATTGCGGCCTAGATTATTTAAAATTAACCAAGGACTCTTTAATTTTGCTTAGCAATTTAGATTCTGTTTGTCTTACTGCCTCTTTGCTTGTTCCGTAATGATCTCCAATTTCTTTTAATGTATTTGGAGATGCAGACAAAATTCTATTTTTTAATATATATAATTCTTTTGGACTAAGCTGATGTTTTAATTTTTGTAATTGATGTTTTAATTTTTCTACATTTTCTTTTTTTTCTAACAAACTTTCTGGGGTTTCGTATGTTACAGCCTTCATGCTTTGTAAAGTTTCACCAGAATCGCCTTGATGACTTGGTACATCTAAACTAATATCTTTAGATGTTAATCTGTGTTGCATTGTTAACACTTCTTTTTCTGTAACATTTAAAGATTGAGCAAGTTGAGGGTAGGGGGTTTGCAAGCTTCCTAATTTTTTTAATTCTTTTTGTAAGGCATAAAAAACTTTTTTTTGTTGATTTGTTGTTCCAATTTTAACCATTGAATGCTGCTTCATTAAATATTCCAAAATATAACCTTTAATCCACCACACTGCATATGTAATAAGTCGTGTATTTTTGTATGGATTAAATTCTTGAACAGCAGTCATTAATCCAACATTACCTTCTTGAATTAATTCTAAAAGACGATTTCCAAATTTTGCATATTCAGATGCAACTTTAATTACAAATCTTAAATTAGATTGTACTAAAATATGAGCATATTTAGGATCTTTAGTTTTGTAAAATTTAGTAGAAATTTCTTTTTCTTGCTCGCGACTTAAAACTGGATATTTGCTAATCTCATTCATGTATTGAATAAGAGTTGAGTGCTCACTTGATTGAGATTGTGAGGGGGTGCTTATGTGAGTTAAATTTTTTTTAAGTTTTCCCATAGGGTTTTATAAATAGCTATTTTATTTTTTTTAATAAATCAGATATTTTTGATTCTAATTTATTTTTTATAACATTTTTTAAAAGAGCCAGCTTAAACGGGAGGTCTACATCAACACAAACCAAACATGTGTTTGATGTTTTTTTTACCTTAAGATCAACTTTGATTTTTTCACCATTTAGCGAAATACTATGTTTTTTTGGGTTAGAATTAGTGGTAAATGCCCCAATATTTTTTTCTATATCTTTAATTGTAGAAAGTTTTTTTTCAATCCACAAAAAAGTTTTGGATTGGTTATTTTTTGATTCTATTTTTAATGACACTTTTGGCATAATATCTCTTGGTATGTAAATTGATGTTTTTAGGTACAGATATTTTATTTATGTGGTTTTTATTTCTGTATTAAATATAATAAGGATTTTTTATAATATCAAGGCTAGATTAAAGTAAATATTGGTGATAGCATAATATTGTAAATTAAAGGGTTGTATGCAATTTTTTTCACAAGAAAATCAAAAAAATATTAATTTAAAGCGTAGTTGTTTAATTGGGGGCATTAAAGACTCTTTTTTAAACCAATCAATTACACTTATGGGATGGGTTAATGTCAGACGAGATTTAGGAACAGTTGTATTTATTGAGCTTCGCGACAGAACAGGAAAAATACAGGTAGTTTGTGACTTATCTAAACAAAAACATAAATTGGTAAAAAATATACGAAAAGAATTTGTTTTAGCAGTTACTGGAAAACTGGTAAATAGAGAAAAAGAAACTATTAACACTAAAAAAGTTAACGGAAATCTAGAGCTAGTTTGTGAAGACTTGCATATATTATCAGAATCTAAAACATTAGCATTTGATTACGAAGACGACAGTGTTGGCGAAGCTTTAAGACTTGAATATAGATACTTAGACTTAAGATCTTCTAAGTTGCAAAATTTTTTAGAACTAAGACACAAGCTTACTCATATTACTCGCAACCATTTATCAGAAAAAGATTTTTTAGAAATTGAAACTCCTATTTTATATAAAAGTACCCCAGAGGGGGCTCGTGATTATTTAGTTCCATCGCGCGTGCATAATGGAAAGTTTTATGCTTTGCCACAAAGCCCACAAACATTAAAACAATTACTAATGATTGGAAATTTTGATAAATATTTTCAAATAGCCAGATGTTTTAGAGACGAAGACTTAAGAGCAGACAGACAACCAGAATTTAGTCAAATTGATATAGAGATGAGCTTTGTTGACGAAAAAGATATTTATAATTTATCACATAAATTGCTAGAAACTATTTGGAAAAAAATTAAAAATGTAAACAGTATTGATTTTATATCTATGTCTTACTTAGATGCAATGAATCGATTTGGCTGTGATAAACCAGATTTAAGAATTCCATGGGAGATAAAAGATTTATCAAACAATGTTAAAGGCAGTGAGTTTAAAGTTTTTAGTTCTATTTTAGAAAAAAACGGAGTTGTAAAAGCCTTAGCAGTTCCTTTACTTGGAAAAAGCGGTCGTAGTTTTTTAGATAAACTAACAGACAGGGTAAAAGCATTAGGCGGCGGTGGATTAATATGGATTAAATCAGACTCTGGAAAACTAAGCTCACCAATGGCAAAGTTTTTTACAGAAGATAAATTGCAAAATATTTTTTTGCAAGCTGGAGGAACAAAAGACGGTTTAGTTTTAATTGTAGCCGAAGCTTTTAACAAAGCATGTGCAGTACTTTCTGATTTGCGACTGCATTTGGCAGAAAAAGAAAAAGCTATTGATACCAGTGTAGATAAATTTGTATGGATTAAAGATTTTCCGTTATTTGAAAACTCTAAACAAGATGGAAAGCTAGTTTCTTGCCATCACCCATTTACAGCACCATGTATAGAAGATATTCCAAATTTGCTTTCTGGAAAGTTTGATTATAAAAATATTTTATCTAGATCCTATGATGTTGTTTGCAATGGCTATGAATTAGCTAGTGGAAGTGTTAGAATTCATCAATCAGAAGTTCAAAAAGCTATTTTTTCAAACCTTGGATTTAGCGATAAAGAAATTACAGATAGATTTGGTTTTTTTGTTGAAGCTTTAAATTACGGCACACCTCCACATGCAGGAATAGCTTTTGGCGTAGAAAGATTGGTTATGATTTTAGCAGGAACTAGCTCGATTCGTGATGTAGTTGCTTTTCCAAAAACTGCTCAGGCAACTGAACTTATGTCAGACAGCCCAGGTGTTGTAGCTAATAAACAATTACAAGACTTAGGTATTAAAATTTAATTTATTTTATATTTAATAAATTAAAACTATAATTTTATAAATACATTACCGATAAAGTAAGCGTAAGGAGTTCTTATGTTTACAAAAATATATTATTTTTTTGGATTATTATTTTTATCTTTTTTAGTTTCTTGTGGAGAGGCTGGAGTTGATGGAACAGGCAATGGCAATGGAGGCGGGCTAGGCGGCGGAGGATCGTCATCAACAAAAAGTGCAGCAACATTTTCGCAAGACTTAGCATTAACAAGCAGAAGTGCTTTAAAAGATTGGCTAAGAACGCCTGGAATGCAAGGCATAGAAAATGAAAAGATGCATTTAAATTTAGTATACTCTGGGCACAAGGGGGCAAATGGATTGGCTACTTACCAGGGAGAGTTTTCTGTTAGATATACTGCAGTTAACAGCGATGGACGAAAACAAAATATAGAATATGTATTTGAAACTGGAGAGGAACAAAAAGATACACAATATAATTATGTGTATCTAGATGATGACGGAAGCTTTACATGGAAAGCGTTTTTTCAAGATGAATACGGAAGTATATTAATTATTTTAACTCAAGGAAAAAATAAAGCTGATGAGTGTAGTAAAAGCGATGGTTGTTTAGAAGAAGTTTTATTTTCTATTGCTAACGGAGCTGTATATTATAGAAACTGGCCACCAAGAGGACAGGCCGAGTTATCTGATAAAAAGTGTTGGTTACTTTGGGGCGGACCTTACGACTGCAGAACTTGGAAGTCAGGAAGGGGAATAAATATTAAAAAAACAAAATGGCCAGACGGCACTGCCGCTAATCTTTCTGGAAACAGAAGCTGGTGTTTTGATGAATTTGGAAAAAAACAAAAACCCTGCAATCAGTACAAATACAAAAGACTTGGAACTTTTAAAGATTTAGATTTAAAAATTTTATTTAGAATTGATCCTAATGTAATTAGCTCGTATAAAACATCTTCTAAAAATTTATTAGCTATAAAAAATTCAGGAAAAATTTTAACTGGAGTTTCTTCTATTGTAAAAAATAAAAATACTAGAAAGTTATCTTCTGTTAATAAAAATAAAATAACAAATCTTGTGCCTAAAATATTACTAGTTACTTTAAGTATTATTTTTATAGGATTATTATTAATAGTATTTTTTAAAAGAAAAGAAAAAACACAGTAAATTATACAATCAATTATACAATCAATTAACACACTAAATACTATGATTTTTTTTACTTTATTATTAGTATTAATAACATCTTGTTCTATTCAATCAAGAAGATCTGTTTCTTCTACAAAAAAACATTTTAATAAATTATATTTTTTATCTCCCGTAGCTAGGCTGTCTAAATCTAGAATTTCTCAGCTCTATAGAAATAAAAATAATAAAAAACATGAGGGTATTGATTTTGCAGGATTTAGAGGTGCGCCTATTACGGCAAGTCATTCTGGCCGCATTATTTATGCAGGTCGTAAATTTTCTGGTTATGGAAGAGTGGTTTTAATAGAATATAATAAAAAATGGGCTAGCCTATATGCTCATTTAAATAGTTTTAATGTAAAAACTGGACAAAAAATAACAGCAGGGCAGCTAATTGGAAAAATGGGCTCTAGCGGCAAGGCAACTGGCGTACATTTACATTTTGAATTATTAAGATTTAAACAACCAGTAAATCCAATAAACTATTTAGTTTTTAATTCAAGCTTAGCACAAAAATAATTTAGTTTTTAATTCAAGCTTAGCACAAAAATAATTTAGTGCTTTTGTAAAAATTTTTGTAAAAAATTTTTTTACAACAGATATTTAAGACTTAAACAATGGAAATTTTTGACAAAGTTCTGTTACTTGAATTTGTATGTCTTTAATTTTTTTTTCATCTTTATTATTTTCTATTAAATCAACAATAAAATTTGCAATTATCTTCATCTCCGATTCTTTCATTCCTCTGGTTGTAAGTGCAGGGCTACCAATTCGTAAACCACTTGTAATAAATGGGCTTCGTGTTTCATTGGGAACGGTATTTTTGTTTACAGTAATATCTGCTTTGCCAAGCAACTCCTCGGCATCTTTTCCAGTTAGTCCGCTGGCGTGTTTAGATAAATCAATTAAAATAAGATGATTATCTGTTCCTCCAGTTACTATTTGTAAATTTCTTTGTTTTAAAACTTCGGCTAAAACTTTAGCATTTTTTAATACCTGTTTAATATAACTAATAAAGTTAGGATTTAAAGCTTCTTTAAAAGCCACAGCTTTTGCTGCAATAACATGTTCTAAAGGCCCTCCCTGTATTCCAGGAAAAATAGCAGAGTTAATTTTTTTAGACCATTCTTCTTTACATAAAATTAAACCACCTCTTGGGCCTCTTAAAGTTTTATGAGTTGTGCTTGTAACAACATCTGCATATTCAACTGGATTTTGATGTAAACCTGCAGCAACAATTCCTGCAAAGTGAGCCATGTCTACTAATAAATAACTTCCAGCAGCCTTAGCAATATCTGCAAAAGCTTTAAAATCTATGTTTCTAGGATAAGCGCTGTAGCCTGCAACAATAAGTTTTGCTTTATGTTTTTTAGCTAAATCTTCAATTTTATTATAATCTAAAAGTTGAGTGTCATTATCTAAACCATAAGAAGAAAAATTAAAAAGTTTTCCGCTAAAATTAACTTTAGACCCGTGGGTAAGATGTCCACCGTGAGACAAGTCCATTCCTAAAATAGAATCACCAATGTTTAATAACCCAAGATAGGCTGCCATATTTGCTTGCGACCCAGAGTGAGCTTGAACATTTGCAGCTTCAGATTTAAATAATTTTTTTGCTCGATTAATTGCAATGCTTTCTGACTTATCAACCCACTGACAACCACCATAGTATCGTTTGTTTGGGTAACCTTCTGCATACTTGTTAGTTAAAATAGAACCTTGAGCTTGCATAACAGCTTTAGAGCAATAGTTTTCAGAAGCTATCATTTCTAATCCTGATTCTTGTCTTTTTTGTTCTGAATTAATAATTTCTGCAATTTGTGGATCAGATTTAATTAAGTCTTTCATTTGTGTATCCGTTTTTAATTTGTAACTTTAGTCTGTAACTTTTTTACACGATCATTATGCCTGCCGCCTTGAAAGTCACTACTTAAAAAAGTTTCTACAATTTTTAAGGCATTGGCAAATAATTTATTATTTACTATGGAGGGGTTGTTTATAAAATCTGCATTTTCTTTTTCTGACACAGGCCTTGCAGCTAAGCATAAAACATTGGCATCATTATGCTGTCTAATTAATTTTGCACAATAGCTTGTGTGACAAAGACCAGCCTTAATAAAATGATATTTATTTGCACGCATAACCATGCCTTGTCCAGACCCACAAATAAGAATTCCTTTAGATAAACTGTTGTTATGTTCTTGTATTTTTTTACAAACTAAATCTGCAAAATCTGGATAATCCACAGAAAAATTTTTAGCGTCAGAGTCAGCGCCAGCGCCAGATCCAGCGTCAGCGCCAGAGCCAGAGCCAGAGCTATAGCTAAGTGGCCCTAAGTCTGTTACTAAATGCTTTGTTAAATTTTTTAAAAGAAATGATTTTAGTTTAATACCTGCATGGTCAGAGCTAATAAAAATAGGTGAAGTCATACAATGATTCCATTTTTAAAATATAATTTTTTATAAACAGAGATTTAATCTTCTGGTTTTTGTCTTTCGTTTATACTCTAAAATTAATTTTCTAATTTTATCAATTTGTGAATAGCTAAGGCTTATTGGGTCAATTGCACATTTAAATTTTATACTCTGTTTAAAATTTTCTTTTAAATTATTGTACAAACTATCAAACTTGTCTCTATTGTTTATCCATAAGCTAGCAAAATCTTTTTTAAATTGATTAATCATATTAGGGTAGTAATGAGCGTCTATAAATAACAAATTTTCTATATGTTGAAACTCAGAAGAAAAAGACCAATTAAAAGACCCTGTAAGTACATATTTATTATCTATAATTATATATTTATGATGCATTTGTTTTTGTATAGACTGATCAGGCCTAAAATCAAAATATTTAATTCTAACTGCTATATTTTTATATGTTAAAGAATCTTTTTCAAGAAGTGTAGAATATTTTATTCCAATAGAGCATTTAGGGCTAAACTCATATTTACAAATTGTTAAATTATTTTTTTTGCGTTTATAAAAAGTTTCATACTGAGCCATTGTTACAATAATATTAATATTTACACCACGCTTTGCAGCTTTTAATAATGCCGAGTATATAGGAAACAACTTAATACGAGTTGTTGCAATATTGATTGTGTTTTTTGCCTGATTAATTTTTTCAACAATTTTATTAGTTAAAATATAATCAGCTGCATTTATATTTTTTTTATTTTTAGATGGCTTGCTAAGTATTTTAGAGTTAAAATAAGTTTTAACTCCATTTTCTGTAACTGTTTGCACAGATGTTTGCACAGATGTTTGTTCTGGTGTTTGTTCAGGTGTTTGTGTAGATAAATTATGATATGATTTGTAAATTTTTTGATTTCCAAATTCTGTTGATTTCTCCCATAAAAAATTAAATTCTCTTTGATAAGATTTGCTTAATAAAGGGCTATTTGCAAAATACAAAATATTATCATTATAATTGTTATAAGACGACAAAGACCAATTTGCAGAACCAGTAATTAATTTTGCATCTACAGTATTGCCATCTATTACTGCAAATTTATGATGTAATTTTTTTGACTTAGAAAAATATTTAACATCTATTCCCATATCTTCTAATTTTTGTAATTTTAAAAATTTACTTTCTTTGCTACCATAACCTTGAAATATAATTCTAATTTTTAACTCAGAATTATAAATACGCTTTTGAATATCTTTTTTTAAAAGACTTTCTACAATAGGGTTGCTTTCAGAAACTGTCATATTATACATAGCAATATCAATGCTAGATTTAGCTTGTGATAAAATTTTTGCAATTTCATAAAGCGAAGGATCATTTGGGTGAAACCATGCTTGAGTTTTTACAGGCTCTAAAGCAGATCCAGTATTTAAAAAAAGAACAAAAATAGATAAAAAATAAAAAGACTTTAAAGTTGATTTTATATTAATATTTTTTAAAAATAAGTGAAGCATTAGTACCTCCAAATCCAAAACTATTATTTAAACAATAGTCTATTTTTAGTTTACGCCCTTGATTAGGAATATACTCTAAATCACAATTTTTACTAGGTTTTTTTAAATTTAAAGTTGGAGGTGCAATTTGCTCCTCTAGGCTTTTTATACACACTAAACTCTCGATAGCGCCAGCGGCTCCAAGGCTATGTCCCATTGCACCTTTTGTACTGCTGACCATTAATTTATACGCATGCTCTTTAAAAACATTTTTAATAGCTTGAGTTTCAACTTCGTCACCAACAGGAGTGCTAGTTCCGTGAGCATTAATATAATCTATTTTATCATGATTTAATTCTGCTTTATTTAATGCAAGTTTCATAGCCAAAGCTGCGCCTTCACCTGTTGGATGTGGGGAGGTGATGTGATAAGAGTCACCAGACATTCCCCAACCAATTAGCTCTGCATAAATTGGTGCATTTCTTTTTATAGCTGTGTCTAAATCTTCTATTATAAGACTTGCTGATCCTTCGCTTAATACAAATCCGTCACGGCTTTCATCCCAAGGACAACTTGCTTGCTCTGGGTTTTCGTTATTAGTTGAAAGTGCCTTCATTGATGCAAAACCCTCTAAAGCAAGATGACAAATTGTAGATTCAGTGCCGCCTGTGATAACTCTATTACAAATTCCTTGTTGAATATAATTAGCTGCAGTAATAATTGCGTGAGCTCCAGATGCACAAGCTGATGCTGTTGTAAATTGCGGGCCTTTAACTGGGTATTTTAAACTAATCTGCCCAGGTAAAAGATTAGAAATTATACTTGGTATAAAAAACGGACTTATGCGTTTTCCAGAAAAATATGATTCAGCTTGTTTTTCAATAGAGGGCAGACCTCCCAATCCTACACCAAAAATAATTCCAGTTTCTTGTAAAACTTTTTCGTCAGATAAATTAAGTTGTGAATTTTTTATTGCTTGGTCTGTGCT
Source organism: Bdellovibrionales bacterium (assembly GCA_015163875.1). Classification (GTDB taxonomy): domain Bacteria; phylum Bdellovibrionota; class Bdellovibrionia; order Bdellovibrionales; family UBA1609; genus JAAOIH01. The sequence continues at coordinate 13,714 of JAAOIH010000007.1, read as the reverse complement.
ACCTAGTCCTAATAAAATAAAACGATCTACTTTTTTTTGATCTTTTTTATTTAATACATCATCAGGGTTAAAGTTTTTTACCTCGCCTGCAATTTTAACTTTTAAGTTTTCTGTATCACATTGAGTAATTGTTGCAATTCCAGATTTAGATTGAATTAAATTGTCCCAAAAAGTTGATATGTTATTTCCGACAGGGCTTAGTACGCCTTGCCCAGTTATGACAATTCTTTTTTTAGACATAAGTAAACCAGCTTTATTATTTTTAAAAAATACTAAGTATTATTTTTATAATTGTAAAAAAATATAAAAAAATTAAGAAACATGTTTTTTTAAATAGTCTAATACATCTTGAACGGTTTTTAATTTTTCTGCATTTTCGTCAGGAATTTCGATTCCAAATTCTTCTTCAAAACTCATTACGATTTCTACAATATCTAAACTATCAGCGCCTAAATCATCTATAAAAGAGGACTTTGGTTGTACTTTTTCTGCATCAACATCAAGATGATCTACAATAATTTTAACAACTTTATCTTTCATAGTTTATCTCCATTTTTCAATGATTTTGCCTATCCTAAGCTAAGTTTTAAATTCCTGCAAGAGGTTTGTAAATACTTGTATTATCTATATTTTAGCCAAACATTCCACCATTAACATGAAGTGTTTGCCCTGTAATATAAGATGATTTATCGCTTAATAAAAAACTTGCAACCTGTGCTATTTCGTCAACATTTCCATATCTACTTAAAGGCACTTGTTTTAAAATTTCTTGTTTTTGATCTTCTGATAATTTTTCTGTCATATCTGTTTTTATAAAACCAGGGGCAATAGAGTTTACTCGAAATTGTTTTCGCCCAAGCTCTGTGGCTAAAGATTTAGAAAAAGCTTCAATGCCTGCCTTGCTTGCTGCGTAATTACTTTGTCCTGATTGAGGAATATGTGCAATAACAGAACTAATATTTACAACACTAGCTTTGCTACTTTTCATTAAAGGTTTTAGTAATTGTTTTGTTAAAAATACTGTACCAATAAGATTAGTTTGTATTACATTAAAAAAATCTTCTTCTTTCATTAATGGAAAAATTTGATCACAAGTTATTCCTGCATTATTAACAAGGCCATCTATTTGTTTAAATTGATTTTTTAATTCTGTAACTTGGTTTTTAATATTATCTAAATCATTTAAATTTAATTTAAATATACTGTGATCTAGGTTAGGTGAAATATTTTTAACATCTTTTAAAACATCTTCGGCTAATTGTTTATTATTTGCATAACTAAAAGCTAATTGCGCACCTTGTTTTGCTAGTAAAAGTACAATAGCCTTTCCAATCCCTCTGCTTGCACCTGTTACAACAATTTTTTTATCTTTTAATATCATAAATAGTGTCCTTTTTATTTTAGCTTTGTCTTATTTGTGTTTGTGTTTTTATTTTAGCTGTATTTTAGCTGTATCTTAGCTGTATCTTAGCTGTATCTTTATGTACAAAAATTATCCTCTATAGATTTAATATCACTTAAAGAGTCCATTGGGTAAACTTTAATTTCTGGATATGTTTTTTTCATTAAACTATGTAAAACTTTTTTTGGACCAACTTCTATACAAGATTGTATCTGATTATTTTTTAAATTATCCATTGTTTTAACCCACTCCACAGGTGCGCAAATTTGATTACATAATAATTTTTTTAATTCATCTGCTTTTTTTGTGGGGAGGGGGTTGGCATTTGGTAAAATAAAATTTTCTGCATCTTTAAAAGAGATTGTATTTAAATATTTTGTCATAACTTTTTCTGTTTCGCTCATCAAAGGGGAGTGAAAAGCAGAAGATACTTTTAATGCTATAGCTTTCCATTTTTTTTGTGAATAAAAAGTATTTTTATTTTTCTGAAGCCAAGTTAAAGCTTTTAATTCTCCGCTAATTACTATTTGTTCATTTGAGTTAACATTTGCAGGGCTTACAAATGTATTAGTTTCTTGTGATGCTTTTTGACAAATAAAAATAACTTCATCTTGGCTTAAGCCAATAATTGCAGTCATTCCTCCAGATGGAGCTTTTGACATATTGTCTGCTCTAATTTGCAAAGCTTTTAAGCTGTCAGAAAAAGATATTACTTTGCTAGCAACAAGTGCTGAATATTCACCAACGGAGTGACCTGCAAGGTGAGAAAAATTTAATCCTAAATTATTTTTTAATACAGTAAAACTTGCAAAAGAAATTAATAAAAGAGACGGCTGAGTATTGGTTGTAATTTTTAAAGTTTCTTCATCAGATAAAAAACAAAGTTTTTTAAAATCTTTTTTTAAAACATCCCCAGCTTCTTCAAATAATAATTTAGTGCTTTTAAAATTTTTATATAAAAATTCTCCCATTCCAAGATACTGACTGCCTTGCCCGGGGAAGAGTGCTGCATTCATTAACAACTCCAAAGTTTAACACATATTAATATTTTAATAATACACTACCGCTAGTTAACCCAGATCCAAAAGCCACAAGTAAAACCCAATGACCTTTTTTTATTCTACCATCTTTAACTGCAATGTCTAAGGCCATAGGCACTGTTGCGGCAGAAGTGTTTCCCATGTTTTTAATTTCGTTAATTACTTTTTCTAAAGGAACATCAAGTTGTTTTGCAACAGCATTAATTATTCTAGTATTTGCTTGATGAGGTATAACCCAATCTATATCTTTGTTAGTTAAATTATTTTTTTCCAAAGCTTCTGTGCATCTTTGGCTCATGCTTAAAACAGCTTCTTTAAATAATTCTTTTCCCTTCATCACAACACAGTGACCATGATTTTTTAAAATCTCGGGAGTAATAACTTGTGCTGACCCTCCCGCAGGAACCTCCAATAAATCACTTTGTGATCCATCGGCGCCGAGGTGATGTGATGCAATCCCTCTGTCGTTTATGCTGTTGTTTACGCTGTCGTCGCATTGTTCGTTTCTGCTTAAAATTGTAGCTCCTGCTCCGTCTCCAAATAAAATACATGTATTTCTGTCTGTGTAGTTAACAAAATTATGAAGAACTTCTGCACCTATTACTAAAATATTTTTATAAGTTCCAGTTTGAATAAATTGATTTGCAACAGACAATGCATAAACAAAACCAGAGCAAGCCGCAGACATATCTAAAGCAGGGCAGTTTTGAATTCCTAATTTATGTTGAACCAAACAAGCAGTGTTTGGCATTGGATAATCAGGAGTTGCAGTAGCTAATATAATAAAATCAATATCAGTTTTTTTTATATTTGCAGATTTAATTGCCTGTAAAGAAGCTTGGTATGCAAGGTCGCTTGTGGTTTCGTTATCAGCGGCAATGCTGCGAGAAGAAATTCCGGTGCGTTCTTTTATCCATTGATCATTAGTGTCTACTAATTTTTCAAGATCTTTGTTGGTAAGTTTTTTTGCAGGAAAAAAAGATCCTGTTCCTTTAATATAAGCTTTAAATAAAGTCATAAGAGGTGAGTGTTAAAGATGCTTTAAAATTTAAGCTTCGTCTTTATCTTTTGCAGCAGAAATTGCTTTTCCCTTATAATAAAAAGCTCCATCGTCACCCTTATAAGCACGATGCGACTGATGCATTTCGCCAGTTTTAGAACAAGTCCAAGGAGAGGCAGAGCTTAATCCATCATGAGATCGCCTCATATTTCTTCTAGATTTAGATGTTTTTTTCTTCGGCTGTGGCATGATTTACCTCTTTAGTTTTTAGTACAAGCAATAAAAAGAAATACCAAACTTTACAAAAAAGCGCAAGCCCTCAATCCTACAGCCACTTGATAGTCAGGTACTTTAGGGTCAGAAGTGACCACGCCAACTGGTGACAATCTGTCACCGTTTCATTAGCACCAACTGAGCTATTTGAGGGTCAGGTACACCCCTTTTTTATGGGGGGGTCAGGTACACCCCTTTTTAGGGGGTGTACCTGACCCTCAAAAGGGGCTTGGTTTGATTTGAGGGGTGAGGTGGTTTTGTTGTTGTTGACGGGGGTTTAATTGTAACATAATATTTCTTTATGTCTAGGTTGCAAATTAAAGCTTTAAAATATTGGGTGGAGTTTTTTGACGATCTTCAAAATATAAAAGGGCGGGCCAATAATACAGTTTTAGCTTATCGTCGTGATTTAGAAATGTATGTTGAATTTATTTCTTTAAAAAAAGATATTAGTCAGTTTTCTTATTTTTTAAATAAAAAAAAATTAAGCACAAGATCGCAAGCTAGAGTAATTAGCAGTGTAAGAAGTTATTTTCGTTTTTGTGAAAATCAGGGCGAAAAAGCTCCAGAGTTGCGAAGTTTAAAATTACCAAAAGTTACGGTTACTTTGCCAAAGGCTTTGTCTTTTGAAGACTTTCAAATTTTATTAAAATCCTCTCAAGTAGAAAACGATAGCAAAACTATTAGAAACCAAACTTTATTAATTTTATTATTTGGCTTAGGTTGCAGAGTCAGCGAATTAATTAATGTAAATTTATATGACTTTAACCAAAGTGACGCATCTTTAATTGTAACTGGAAAAGGAAACAAACAAAGACTGCTTCCGTTAATTGATAGCGTTTTAAATCAAGTTAATTTATATTTAAAAAATAGCAGAGCCTCTTTGGCAAAAAAAAAAGAAGATGCTTTACTAGTTAACAACCGCGGAAATCGCTTAAGCCGCGTAGATGTTTGGCGATGGTTAAAAACATGGGCATTAAAATCTAATTTAGATATCGACTCTGTTAGCCCACATAAGTTTCGCCACGGTTGCGCAACTGCTTTGTTAAATTCAGGAACAGATTTACGATCTATTCAAATTTTACTAGGACATTCTAGTTTACAAACTACACAAATTTATACTAGTGTTTCTAATAAACAAGAAGAAAAAGAATTAAACACACATCACCCCTTGGCAAAAGAAAACTAAAACTAAAAACTAAAACTAAAACTAAAACTAAAACTAAAACCAAAACCAAAACTAAAACTAAAACTAAAACCAAAACTAAAAAAGGCAAATTATGACAAACACAGAAAACACAATCACACCAGACGGAGACTTAAGCACTCGAGTTGTTGCAATGCCAGCCGACACAAATGCCGACGGAGATATGTTTGGAGGTTGGGCTTTATCTCAAATGGATTTAGCGGGAGGTTTAGTGGCAAAAAAAATTGCACAAGGAAGAGTAGTAACTATTGCTTTAGATTCTATGACTTTTTTATTGCCAATATTTATAGGCGACACTCTTTGTTGTTATGCAAAATTAATTAAAACAGGAAAAAGTTCTATTACTATAAAAATAGAAGCATGGGCTGGGAGACAATACGAAGATAAAAGAGTAAAAGTTACAGAAGGAATTTTTACCTATGTTGCAATCTGCTCAAACAGAAAAACAAGAAAAATTACAGACAAGTACAGCTAAACCAAAAACAAAAAACAAAAACAAAACCAAAAACAAAAAACAAAAACAAAAAACAAAAACCAAAATGAACAAATCTTATGTAATAATTATTAGTGGGGGCAGTGGCTCTGGAAAAACTACTTTTGCAAAAGCTTTGCTTAATAATCTTGGAGCAAAAAATATTCAAATACTACATCAAGATAATTATTATATAGATCAAAGTAATAAATTTGATGGCGACGGAGGAAGTGTAAACTTTGATCACCCAGAATCTTTAGATTTTAAATTAATGCAAGAGCAAATTTGCTTTTTAAAAAATTATAAAAGTGTCAAAACTCCTATTTATGATTTCTCAACTCACTCTAGAAAAAAAATTACTCAAATTTTTAATCCTAAACCTATTTTAATTGTAGACGGAACTTTGGCAATGGCACAAAAAGAAATTAGAGAAATCAGTGATTTAATGATTTTTGTAAACTGCAAAAAAGAACTTAGATTTAGCAGAAGATTAAAACGAGATGTTACCGAAAGAGGCAGAACAAAAGATGGCGTAAAAGCTCAATTTACAAACCAAGTTGCTCCAATGCATGATAAATTTGTAGAGCCATCTAAAACTTTTGCCACAACAATTGTCGATGTAGATAATTTTGATAAAAAAATAAAAGAAGTAGTTTTACATTTACAAAATATAATAAAAACCTAAAAACTAAAACACAAAACTAAAACTAAAACAAAAACACAAAACTAAAACACAAAACTAAAACTAAAACAAAAACACAAAACTAAAACACAAAACTAAAACTAAAACAAAAACACAAAACTAAAACAAAGCCTACTCTTTAAAACTTTCAACCAAAGGACAAGAGCAAATTAAATTTTTATCACCATAGGCCTGATCAACCCTTCCAACAGATGGCCAAAATTTATTTTCTCTTACCCATGCCAAAGGATAAGCCGCTTGAGATCTAGAGTATGTGTAATTCCATTTATCTTTTGTTACTTCACTTAAAGTATGAGGCGAATTTTTTAAAAGTTCTGGTTGTTTTTTAATTTCTATTTTTATATTAGACAAAGCTTCTATAAACTTATCCATCTCTTCTTTGCTTTCACTTTCTGTTGGCTCAATCATTAAAGTTCCAGGAACTGGCCATGCCATTGTTGGAGAATGAAAACCATAATCCATTAATCTTTTTGCAATGTCTTCAATATTTACATTATATTTTTCTGGAAAATCACGACAATCAATAATACATTCATGAGCTACAAAATTATTTTTTCCTGTATATAAAATAGTAAAATGTTTTGATAATTTTTTAGCCATATAATTAGCATTTAAAATTGCTATTTTTGTAGATTTTTTTACACCCTCAAAGCCCAACATCAATAAATAAGCCCAAGAAATAGTTAAAATACTAGCACTTCCCCACGGCGAAGCACTCACGCAATTCTTAAAACAATCTTCAAAACAATCTTCAACAAAATCTTCAACAAAATCTTCATCATACACATTTGGATTATGCACGGGGTGTGAAGGTAAAAAACTTTGCAAATGTTTACGAACTAAAATAGGCCCAACCCCTGGACCTCCACCTCCATGAGGTATAGAAAAAGTTTTATGTAAATTAAGATGACAAATATCAATTGGCCAAAGTGCAGGTTTAGAAATTCCAATTAAAGCATTCATATTTGCGCCATCTAAATAAATTTGCCCACCATTATCATGTATAATTTTACAAATTTCTATAATGCTTTCTTCAAAAACTCCATGTGTTGAGGGGTAGGTGATCATTAATGCAGCCAAAGTATTTTTATATTTTTCAGCTTTAGTTTTTAAATCATTAACATCAATGTTACCTTTGTCATCGCAATTAATAATAACTACTTTCATTCCGGCCATATTAGCGCTTGCCGGATTAGTTCCGTGAGCAGATTGCGGAACTAAACAAATATTTTTGTCAGAGTGTTTATTTTTTTTATGATAAGCTGCAATAGTTAATAAACCTGCAAACTCACCTTGGGCTCCAGAGTTTGGCTGAACAGAACAAGCATCAAGTCCTGTTAATTCACACAACATAGTTTTTAATTCTTTAATCATTTGTAAATAACCAGCCGCCTGATTTAAAGGAGCAAAAGGATGTAAGTTACTCCACTCCGGCCACATCATTGGCTCAAGCGAAGTTGCAGATGTTAACTTCATAGTGCAAGAGCCTAATGGAATCATTGATTGATTTAAAGCTAAGTCTTTTTTTTCTAACAACTTAATGTATCTCATCATTTTTGTTTCGGAGTGGTGCGAATTAAAAACTTTTTGTTGTAAAACTAAATCAGTTCTTTGTAACTCATTACTCCAGTCCCAATTTTTAGTAATAGTATTTAATAAAATTTGTTTATATTCTTTGCTGACTGGGAGGTGTTTTTGGTCAAACATAAGTTTTTCGCCACGCCCATTAGCAAAGCTTTCTTTTGCAAAAATATGATAAATTTCTTCCATCTCTTTTTCTGTAATTAACTCGTCTATTGAAATTTGTACCTGAGTATTTGTTGGAAAATAAAAATTAACTTTGTGCTTGGTTAAATGAATTTTTATATTTTTTTGATCCTCTTCAGTAACAGAAATATTTAATGTATCAAAAAAATAAGTATTATTTATTGTATAATTTAATTTTGTAATTTGAGACGCTAATTGTTTAGTTTTAGTATGAATATTTGTTGCAATATTTTTTAAACCTTTTGGTCCATGATAAACTGCATACATCGAAGACAACACGGCAAGTAAAACTTGCGAAGTACAAATATTACTCGTAGCTTTTTCTCTTCGTATATGTTGCTCTCTGGTTTGTAATGCCATTCTTAAAGCCGGATTTCCAAATTTATCTTTTGATAAACCAATTAACCTTCCAGGAAGCTGTCTTTTGTGTTGGCCTTTGCAAGAAATAAATGCAGAGTGAGGGCCTCCAAAACCCAATGCCAATCCAAATCTTTGAGTAGTTCCAAAAACTATGTCAGCTTCACACTTAGATGGCGAGTTTAATAAGTTTAAGCTTAATAAATCTACTCCTAAAAGTAATAAAGTATTTTTATCTTTAAAAGAAGTTTTTAAATTTTGTAAATTATTTACTTCGCCTTTAGAGTTTGGATTTTGAACTAATACTGCAAAAAAATCTTCATCATAATTATTTACATTTTTAACATCATCAATAATTAATTTTATTCCCAAAGTTTTACTACGAGTTTTTATTACAGCAAGGCTTTGAGCAAAAATAAATTTATCAATAAACACATTATGCTTTTTTTGTCGTGCAATATTCCAGGCCATGCTAATTGCCTCAGCAGCAGCGGTTGCCTCATCAAGTAAAGATGCATTGCAAATATCCATCCCGGTAAGTTCGGTAACCATAGTTTGAAAATTAAATAAAGCTTCAAGCCTGCCTTGAGATATTTCTGCTTGATAGGGAGTGTAGGCGGTATACCAACTAGGGTTAGATAAAATATTTTTTTGTATAACTGTAGGTAAAAAGCTTTGGTAATAACCTTGGCCTATAAAATTACGCCATACTTCATTTTTAGATCCAATATGTTTAGCGTATTTTAAAAATTCTATTTCTGATAAACTATTTTTATCACCAGATAAAGATAAAATTTCTTTTGGAAGGCTATCTTTAATTAATTTTTCTAAAGAAGAGCAGCCTACCTGCTCTAACATTTGATTGGCCTCTTTAGTGCTTGGGCCTATGTGCCTAGGTATCATTATTTTTTATAAAATTATTTTCTTTTTTTAGAAGTTTTTTTTCTAGTAGTCTTCTTTTTAGAAGATTTTTTAGAAGTTTTTTTTCTAGTAGTTTTCTTTTTAGTAGTTTTCTTTGTAGAAGTTTTCTTTTTAGTAGTTTTCTTTTTAGAAGATTTTTTAGAAGTTTTCTTTTTAGTAGTCTTTGTTAATTTGTTCATCAAGCTTGTAACTTTAGAATCTACTAAGTCTTGTATAGCCATAGCTTTATTAATTTTATTTTGTGTTTCTTTTTTAGATAATTTTAAAATTTTGTTTATTTCTGCATTGCCTTTATTGTAAGCTTGCTCTGCTTCTTTAGTTATTTTTTTGTATACTTTAGAAGGAATAAAAGTAGCTTGTATAGGGCCTATATTTAAATTGTGAGTTTCTTTAAATAGTTTTTTTATTTTTTTAGATTTTGTTTGAAAATCTTTTTCTAAATTTTTTTTAATTTTTTCAAAGTTTTTTGAAATTTTTTGAATTTCTTTTTTAGCTTCTTTATTGTTAATTAATGAAAATAATTCTGTAGTAATTTTTTTAATTCTTGTTTTTTTCATTTCATCTCCTTGATTTACATGTAGATGTAACCAGAAGTGTTTTTTTTGTCAAGAAAGTAGATTTTTAATCAGTATTTAATTTATTTCTAAGCTCTTTTCCGACTTTAAAAAATGGAAGTTTTTTTTCTGCAATTTGAATTAATTCGCCTGTTCTTGGGTTTCTTCCTTGATAAGCTTTGTAGTGTTTAATAATAAAGCTACCAAAGCCCCGTATTTCAATGCGTCTTCCCTGTAAAAGAGACTCTGTCATTTTTTGACAAATGCTATTTACAATTAAATCAGCCTTCACATAAGTAATATTAGATTTTTGAGCTAACTTTTTTGTAAGATCTGATTTAGTAATAGATTTCTTCATAACCCTATACTATTTGAGAATACATAGATGATCAAAAGAAAATCAAAAAAACTCTAGTCTTTAGTTAGTAATTTATTGTTTATAAAGGTCGTTTTTTTAAAACGCTATAATAAGCATCCAAAGTTTGCTTGGCCATAGTGTCTAGATTAAATAATTTATGAACAGTGCTTTGCGCTTTTTCTCCTAATTCAAGACTTGGTTGAGTGTCAAAAACAGACGCAATAAGGTGTTTTCCTAAAGTATTTATATCAGAAGGCTTGGTTAAAAATCCGTTAATATTATTTTGTATCAAAGACGATATAGGATTAATATCTGCCCCAATCACAATTTTTTTTTGTACCATGGCATTAATTAAATTTGGATCAAATCCTGAAGAGTGAGGTGTTAAACTTATAAAAATATCAGAAAGAGCAATATAGTCCATAAGCTCTAAATTTGGAATATGACCTAAAAGAATTACATGATCCCCTAATGCCAAATCTAAAACAAGCCTTTGAATATTTTGATAATTAGGGCCATTGCCAATAATAATTAAACGAGTGCTAGATTTTTTAATTGCCACTTTTGAAAATGCTTTTAGCAAACTAGTAATACCTGTTAGCTCTGACATATTACTAATAGTTAAAAGAATTTTAGCCTGTTTTGGTATTAAAAGTTTTTGTTGTAAAATAGGTGATTTAGATTGCAAAGAAAAATCATGAACATCAACTCCATAAGGGACTAAGTAGGTGTGATAATCTGGAAATAAAAAATATCTTTCTAAAATACTTCTTTGCAGCGTGCTGCTTACAAAAATTGCACTAGCTTGTTTTAAAATATTTCTATCTTGTTTTAAAAAATTAACTATAAATCTATAAAGTAAATTAAAATGTATTTTTATAAAATTTCTAACATTATCTTGGCTTAAAGATGCTAAAAACAAATACTGCGATATTGCAGTAGCCTCTATATCAAAAATTATAGGAGTTTTATATAATTTTTTATTTTGAGCAATTAAAATTCCTGTTTTATCTATGCTATGCACGATATTAAATTTTTGAATTTTATGTAATTGCAAAAATTGTTTATGACAAAGTTCTGAAAAATTGCTTAAAGAGGCTTTTTCGTAAATATGTCCTAAAAAATAAGCACGAACACCATCTTGATCTAAATAAGTTTTATTTTGTGAGTTCTTCCAAGAGATTACACTAACGGAGTGCCCAAGGCTTACCATTTTTTTTGCAATTGGCCATAAAAAACTATGAGCACCTGCCATCCCCAATATAGGAAATTTTTGTGCAATCATGCATATATGAAGTTTTTTTGGAATAATTTTTTTTTTATAAGGCCACATATAATTTTATAATAAAGGTTTTTTTATATTTTTGTATATTTTTTTAAAAAATGAAGGACCTTGAAAGACTAAAGCACTGTAAACTTGCACTAAATCTGCACCAATGCTTAAGCGCTCTTTAATTTTATCGGCAGAATTAATTCCACCAACAGAAATAATTAGTTTATTTTCTCTTTTATTAATTTTTTTTAAATGCTCGATGCTATGCCTTAGCTGAAGCTTGGATTTTTCTTCTAAAGCTTGCCCAGAAATCCCTCCCTTATTTAAAGGAAAGTTTAATTCTGGATTTAAAGATTTAGTAGTATTAGAAATCACCCATCCATCAACCCCAACAATACATGAAACATTTAAAACATGCTCTAATTCTGTTTGTGATAAATCAGGGCTAATTTTTAATAATGTTGGTTTTATTTTATTTTGTAAGCAGTTTTGTAAAAATATTTTTAAATTATCTTTTAAAAATAAATCTCTTAAATTTTCTGTATTTGGACTACTAATGTTAATTACAAAAATATCTGCATAATTTTGTAACTGATCCATACATTTTATATAATCTGTATAGGCATTTTTTAAATCAGTTTCTCTATTTTTGCCAATATTAATTAAAATAGGAATAGGGTATTGCTTATGTTTTTTTAATTGTTTTTGTAAATGACACAATCCTTTGTTTGGAAACCCCATGCAGTTCCATAACGAAAGCTCTTTATTATTTCGATCTATAATTTTTCCAGAATTAGGTTTTTGTGGAAGGGGAGTTACTGTTCCAACTTCAATAAAACCACAACCTAGCTTAGGCCACTGTTTTAATAGTTCTGCATTTTTATCAACACCGCCTGCAATACCTAGTGGGTTAAAAAAATTTAAATTTTTCCATGTTAAGCTGTTATATTTTAATTTTTTTTTTGTACAAAAAAAAGAATAAAGTTTTATTCCAAAAGCTGATAGTTTGTGACTAATATTAGCAGGTAAATATAGCCAAAACTTCAAATTTGCCCTCGCAATAGCATAGCTTTTTCTAATCTTTTTAAAGCTGTTGCAATTGCTGCAGTTCTTATATCTACAGAATGTTTTTTAGCACAGTCCCAAACTCTGTCAAAACATCTGTCTATAATCATTTTTAATTTTGATTTTACTTCTTCTTCTGACCAAAATAACCAAACAATATCTTGAACCCACTCAAAATAACTAACAATAACTCCGCCTCCATTTGCTAAAATATCAGGGATAATAATAACTTTTTTTTCTTTAAACAAATAAGAACTTGCCTTTGATGTCGTTGGGCCATTAGCCCCTTCAACAATAATTTTAGCTTTAATTTTGTCCATGTTGTCAGAATTAATAACGCCATCTAATGCACATGGTGCTAAAATATCCACAGGTAAAGTTAAAAGTTCGTCGTTGTTAATTTGTTTTGCAGAATCATAGTCTTTTAATAAATTCTTTTTTTTAACAAATCCTACAAGTTCTGGAATATTTAATCCATTGGCATCATACAGGGCAGTTGAAATATCACTTATAGCTACAACTTTTAAACCAATTTTATGAGCCTCAATAGCTGCGTGCATTCCAACTTTACCAAAGCCTTGAATAGCTAAACTGCTTTCTTCTGCAGATTTATTTTGTTTTTCTAACACTTTTTGTATATTTAAAACAACTCCCAATCCAGTGGCAGCCTCTCTTCCCTTAGAGCCTCCAATTGCCAAAGGTTTTCCAGTTACAATTCCTGTTTGCGAAAATCCAGATTCTGTTGAATATGTATCAAGCATCCATGCCATAGTTTGAGAATCTGTCCCAACATCAGGTGCGGGAATGTCTTTGTCAGGGCCAATAAATGGGCCAATTGCAGAGGTAAATCCTCTAGTTAATCTTTCTAATTCACCTCTAGATAAATTTTTTGGCTCAACAGCAACGCCACCTTTTGCACCTCCAAGAGGAAGGCCTAGTAATGAATTTTTTAATGTCATCAAAGATGCCAAAGACACAACTTCTGCAAGGTTTACCCCTTTGTGAAAACGGATACCACCTTTAAATGGCCCTAGTGTTTGGCTATGTTGAACTCTATAGCCATCAAAAATTTTAATTTCACCGCTGTCCATTCGCACTGGAATTGAAACAACAATACATCTTTTTGGAAATTTTAATCTTTGTATTGTGGCATTTTTAGTGTCATTTACCATTCCTGCTATTTCTAAATTTTTTATAATATTTGCATAAAATGGCGTTGAGTAAATATTTTTCATAGCTATTCCTATAAACTGTTTTAATAAACTGTTTTAATAAATTTTTTAAAATCTAAGCATACAATTACTTATTAAAAACTATCGTAT
>JAAOIH010000006.1 GCA_015163875.1 Bdellovibrionales bacterium | reverse complement strand
GATTACGATTTTCTATAACAAGCCTAAAGAATTTTGCATCTACCTGATTCTGAGTAACACACTTATTTCTGGTGTTGTTAGTTACGGCATAAGCAAATGTTTGAAAAATCACTGCCGACACTAAAAAGCTTATTATTCTTATTCTATTATTCATTCTATTCTCCTTTGTTATTTTACTTTTCATTCTATTCTTCTTTTAGATCTTATATTGTATTATCGAAGCTAAAATGTAAGAAGTTTTTTCTTACTTCGCTGTTCTAAATTACTGGTAGTACGGACTTCCAAAGTGAGGGAAGTATAACTGCTCTTTATACTGAAACAGTCGCTTTGCCATACTAGACTTAATCCAAGATTTTAAAACTCGGTCCACTTCTGATAAGTTTATTCTATTTTCCGTACCTTCACCTGCTTTTATAGTTACAGCTTTGTTGTAAGAATAATCACAAGTAGTTTTAGAGTGGGCCATCTGATTCCACTGACTTTGTTTTTTTGCGCTACCACCAATAAATAAGCCAAAAAATCCAGAAACTTTTTGTTCCGATCCCCTGCTGCGGTTGGTGTAATTTATTTTTTCACATACCGATACTTCTTGCACTCCTGAAAAATCGATTTGCATGGCAACATCAATAATATCTTCTAGCTCGCCAATAGATATAGGATAGTTTTCGTCCATAAGTGTAGATGCTTGCATTAAGGCTTGTGCGGCTAAACTTTTTATATGAATGATGTTGTTAATGTTGTCTTTAATATATTGATTTACATCAAAATTTAATTGTTTGAACTCTTTTTTAACTTTGTCATCAAAAGAGTTAACTTCTTTGGCATTTCTGACAATCAGCTTTACAACATCACTGTGGCTAGACTGAATATAGTTTACAGAATATGGGATAAACATAAAACCATCTCCTGTTTGCACTGGAGCAATGCCAGAGGCACTAACTTCAGAATTATTAGAAAACTTTTCAGTTACTGTTTCATCAACAATTTTTAAAAGTGCTGTTTGTACTTTTTTTACAACTTGGTTTATCCCTATTTTTTGACGAAGCTGTAACATTTCTTTTACGGTATTGTGATAACTTTGTATATTATCTGCTTGGGCGCTTGTCACAAATAACATTATTGTTAGGGCGGCCAAGTTTAGTGTAATTAATTTCATTTTATTTATCCTTATTTTATTTTATATATTTTTTGTTTTATTTTTTTTTATACTATTTATTGTGACATTCTAATGCATCCGTTGCTTGCGCATATGAATTATCATGCAAGTTTGCTGCACTTTCACACTCTGAGTATGGTAAATTTAAAACATTTTTGTATTCATGAACACAGACAAGGCTATCCATTGCTTTAAGATATGAAGAAGAGTGCTTTTCTGCTGCATGTCTACAATTTTTATAATCATTAAAAATATCTATATCTTTTCTTTTCTCTTCCTCTATTTCAAAAGAACTTAAAGGTTCCTCAGGCAAAGAGTTCCAATGCTTCTTTAAAGCGTTGTTTTTTGCTGTTACTAATGCAGCTGCAAAAGTCTCATCAGTAAAGTTTAATTCTTTAATAGATAAAGCTAGGTCAACAAGCTCTCTATTAAAAAAATATTGCTGATCACTATCAGAAACATCACTGTCAAATAAAAGGAATGTTGATCTTAAATTCTTATCTTTTATCAAAATAGGAATAGAATGAACCAATAAAATGTCTATTTTTAATTTTTCTATATCTGCTAATCTTAAGTCATTTACTTTTTTAATTTGATAATAAAAAGATTTCATATATATAAGCTGTGTTCGTTTATATAAATTTAATAAATCTAAATAAAGTCCACCGCGATAATTAAGCACTGCTCTTGCTAAGTTTTCCTTTTGCTCATAAAATAAAGAGTCAAATTTTATCTTAAGTTCATTTTTTTTCCCTGGTGTAAAAATACCATTAACTATTATTTTTTCACGAAACTTAACCTTTGGATTAATCCCAGTTTTGAATTTAATCTGATCAAGCAGATCCTTAGATCTACTTAAAGCTTCAGAATATTTCTTTTCCGATAAAAGCTTTTCCACCACGCTCAAGTCTTTTTTTGATTTATCAAAAACGCCTGCCAAAGATTTAGCTAATTTTTGATCTATAGGGCTTATTTCTACTTTTATTACTTTTTTCTTTACTTTTTTGTTTACTTTTTTATTGTATGCAACTATTGATGGCTCACTTTCTGATTCCCAAGAGCCATTTTCATCATCATCATATCCTCCAAATCCGAAAGCTGTTGGTAACATTAATAATGATGTCAGTAAGCTGATTATTATTTTCTTTTTCATTCTACTCTCCTTTGTTAGCTTAGGTTTGTAATTTACAAGAGCCTTTCTATGCTATGAAAAAATAAATACACGCAGGACTTGCGCTTTTCATGAAATATCTCGGAATATATAAATCGAGTATTTTTTACATGGTTCAATTTTTTTATTTGAAATATTTTTGACTAACAGCATTAACTTGTAATATAAGCTATGCTATGTACTTAAAAATACTTGTTATATCCTTTTTAATGTCAATACAGTGTTTGGCACAGGCGCAAAATGCATCTGTTTCTAATTTATATACAGAAATATTTGCAGAGCAAAAATGGCAATATAAATCAAAAACTACTCATAGGCTAAATAACAGTGCTTTATACTACCTTTCTGGCCAATTTAAACTTTTAACACAAAAAAATAGCTCAAAAATACAAAGCTTAATTGACGAAACTGCTTTAAAAATTTTTAATACCCCTCTAAAAAAAACATTTTGCCAATTATCTGGAGGCAGTGCCCAGCAATTACAAATAGTTTTTGCTATTAGCACAAAAATGGCAAATCAATTAGTCTTGAATTGCAAAGTTAACAAAAAATACTTTATTAATAAAAGAATTCCACAAAGACAATTTATTATAAGTATTATTAAAGACTACAGCTATCCTTTAGGAGGCTGGACAGACATGGTGCAAAAAAGTGTTTTGTTATTTACCCCTCAAACTTTTACTAAAGAAAATTTTTTAAAAAAATACTTGCACGAAATTGCTATTTCTTTAGACATGAAAGCTGAGTTTATTTCTAAATCTTTTGAAATTTATTTTAATAAAAAGATTCAATTTACTAGTAAAAACTATATAGAGATATATTCTGCCCTTAATCACCCTGTGATAAAAATGCTATTAACTGCAACTCGATCTTTCCAAGTGGAGCGGCTTATCTTGCAAGAATTATATCCAAAACAAAATGTTTTAACTCCATGGCCATCATCATCAAATACAAAATGTATAAAAAATTTAGAAGAGCTTTTGCCATCCATACTTCAGCTGGCTCCATTGTTCCAAACTCACTTATTATTTTATTACTATCTTGTGCCATCATACATAGACAAATCTCTTATGCCAGATGAAGATCAAAAACTTTATAAAAAAGATCCTATTGAATTACTAAAAATACTAACACTGGCACAAAAAAGTTCGTCCTTTATAAAAGAATATATTAAAAACAAAAACCCTCACCATGCAGCCTTAAATATCAGACAAGCACTAAAAATATTAAAAACTACATCTATTTTAGAACTAGCTACAAACAAAACTGTATCATTATGCCAATATTTTTCTAAACCTCTTTTAGGTTACCCTTTAATTCAACATAGAAATTTTGGACCACGCCCTAGAATAGGCGGTACATGGGGAGATGATATAGTAAAAAAAATTAAAAACTCTAAAAACACAAAAGAAGAATTTAACTTTTTGCTCTGGTAAAACAAATGAATAACTCTAATGCCATTCTTAGAAAACAAGCCCATCAACAGGCTCAAAAGTATATCCAAAAAGATGACTTTCATAAAGCCATCTCTATTATGGAGTCGGCCGTTAAAGACTTCGGCCCACATGTTGGGCTTTTATGTGATTTATCAAGCTGCTATTATATGACAAATGAGTTTAGTCGGTGGAAGAATAGTATTAGCACTTTAATTAAAGAGTTTATAAAAGCAGAGCAATCACTATCTGAAATCAGCATACTTCATACTATAATAAAGTTAGGAAACTTTTATGAAGAATTGGCTCAACCAAATATGGCATTAGAGTTTTATGAAAAAGCTAAAAATCTAAACCCCTCTCCATTAATTTTAAGTTCTTTAGCTAGATGCAGAGTTTTTTTAAATCAAAGCAGAAAAATAATTGCACCTTTATATACAGAAACAATTAACACCTTACAAAAAGAAAATTACAACACCTCTGCAGAAATAGATCACAATCTTATTTTAGTAGAGGCTTCTTTAATTGGATTTAGTAGTGCAATTAAAAGATTGGAGATAATCAAAAAAGAAAAGCACCGACAATCTGATTTTCATCTTATTTTATATGATTTATATGAATTAGCCTTAATAAAAAAAGAAGATGAAAACATGAGCCTATTGCAAGATTGGGTGCAAAAATCTAATCCTACTTCTAATTTTGAAAAATATTTAAAAAATTACCACTCTTCACAGCTTAGTTTAATAGACACAATAGAACTAGAAAAACAATTAAGCCTTGCTAATTTTTTACAAATCCTCGCTTTAGAAATTAATAAAAATCCAAAAAATTTAGAAATAAAAACTAAATTACAACTACTGATAGATGGACTGCCAACACCAGCGCGACTTATGTATTTAAAAAAATGGGAACTAATAATCGGTCAACAAACTTTATATTTAGATCTGCACAAAAAAACTATTGCCAACGAACAAAATAAAATTTCATTGCACAGTAAAAAATTAATTTTTTTATCTATAAAATTACTATGTAAAGAAAATACTTGCTCTAAAGAACAGTTTGTTAAAAAAATTTATGGAGCAGAATATAATAACAGTTACCATCACAGAATAAGAGAGCTTGTAAAAAGAATAAATTTAGAACTTTCATCAATAATAGGAAATCTTTCCACTATTACATACAACAACACCAAGCTTAACCTTAACAAAAAAATAACCATAAAGACTGTTGGGCTAAGATAAATATTATATATTTGTTTTTAATAATTATTGCTCCAATAAGTTTTGCTAATGTGCATAGCGTCAAAAACTACAAAAATGGAAATTTTTAAGAATTTTGGCATTATATCTAAAATTTGATATGACAAAGGTCTGGGCTGTTGATATTTACATATAAGGTTTTGTTTGGCTTGTGGTTTATGATTTAACTTAAAATTTTTGCATCTAAAACGACCATAACTAAATAAAAAAAACAAAAACACAAAGGAGCCAATATGATAAAATCAACTGTAAAATCAATTATGCTAATAAGTATTTTTAGCTTATTTATTATTAGCACAGCCCATGTGCCTACTGCAAAAGCTGGTTGGCTAAAAGATGCTGTAAAAGACAAATTAAGAAAAGAGGCTCGAAAAAAATTACGGAAAGAAGAAGACAGGGCTCATCGCCGCGAACACGAAAGAGACGGGCATCATCGAAGGGGCGACCGCCACAGAAGAAGGGGCGACAGTCATAAACGCAATCGCAGATACGATGGATATAATTATGCTGCAAATGCTCTTCAAACTATTAGAAGAGTAGAAAGAGTTTGCCCAACTAGATCTAGCTGGAAAAAAGAAGCTTTATGTTTTTTACATAGCTCTAGATCAATTAGATCTGATATAAATCACACATTAGATAACAGATATTATTCTAGTAGAGTTGAAAACACTCTAAGAGAAATGAATCGCGATCTTTCTAAGGCAATAAGAAAGTGTGACGACAAAAGAACTTGGAAAAAATCAGCTAATTGCTTTAAAAGAAGATTAGGCAACATATATATCGGATACTAATAAAAAACTTTTTTCTTGCTCAAAAACAACTTCCCCTTTAATTTGACTAGTATAAAAATATACTAGTCAAATACAGCTATATAAAGCTACAAGGGGTTAATCGATGTCAAAAGAACTTATTACTAAATCTAGTACTGTTGTAAAAAATTCTAGTCTTATTTTATTTTATAAAAAAACAAAAACTGGTATAAAAATACCTGGCTTTAAATTACTAGAAAAAGAATTAAATAAAATAAAAAAATATAAAGAGTGTCAGCTAAATAACTTTTTTTTAGCCAACGCTAATTTATTTTTACCAGAAATAAAAGATGCCGATAATTTATTATTAGTACAAGAGGCTGCTGCATTGCCAAATAATTACAGAGACATGGCAGCAGATAGTTTTAAAATTTTAAGATCACAAAAAATATATTCTGCAAATATACATTTAAACAATTTTATTACTTTAAATAAAAATTATAAAAATCAGCTAACAGCTTTTATAGAGGCCTGGGGCTTAATGTCTTACAGCCCCTTAATGCATAAAGAAAAACAAGATCAATTTAAAAATATTTATTTAAATATTACAAATACAAAGGCCACTCAAAATAAAGTATTAATTAAAGCAATAAGTACTGCAAATATTTTATCTAGCTCTATTAATTTTTCAAAATATTTAGGAGACCAGCCTGGAAATCACATGACTCCAAGCATACTTGCAAACGAAGTTGTTAAGGCCGCAAAAAATACTAAGTTAAAAGTTTCTATATGGGATAAGCCTCGCATAAAAAAAGAAAAAATGGGCGGCTTGTTAGCAGTTTCACAAGGAAGCTCTCAAGACCCTAGATTTATTATTATGCAATATAATGGCGCTGCAAAAAGTAAAAAGCCATCTGTATTTGTAGGCAAAGGCTTAACATTTGATGCAGGTGGAATTTCTATTAAACCCTCTGCAGGAATGCAAGACATGAAGTACGATATGTGCGGAGGTGCAAATGTAATTGGGGCAATGCTAGCTATTGCAAAATTAAATTTAAAAGTAAATGTTATTGGGCTAGTTCCAAGTTCTGAAAATTTAATAAGTCGTGATGCCATAAAGCCTGGAGATATTATTACTTCAAGATCTGGAAAAACAGTAGAAGTTTTAAACACAGATGCAGAGGGTAGATTAATTTTAATGGATGCTTTAGATTATGCTTGCACATTAAATCCAAAAGCAATTTATGATGTTGCAACTTTAACGGGTGCAGTGCTTGTAGCTTTGGGAAACATTTACACCGGAATTTTTAGTAACGATAAAAAAGTTGTAAACAATATTCAAGCTTCTGCAAAAATTGCTGGCGAAAAAGTTTGGCATTTACCTTTAGATAATTTTCATAAACAAGACATGAAGGGGCAATTTGCAGATTTAGCAAACATATCATCATCTAGAGGTGCAGGAAGTTCTACTGCCGCGGCTTTTTTATCTAACTTTGTAGATAAAAAAATTCCATGGGCGCATTTTGATATTGCAGGAACAGCTTGGAATTCTGGAAATCGTGTAAAATACTCACCAGCAAAAGCTGCAACAGGTTGCATGGTTAGGACTTTTGTTGAGTTAGCACAAAAATAAAATATTTTTATTTTTATTTAAGTAAGTATTTTATTAAAAATGCCGAAAAGTTTATCATGGGAAAATGGATTAAACCAATTTTTGGAATTACAACTGTAATTGGATTATGGGTATTTAGTTTTTTTCAAGGTTACAAATCTTGGAACGGAGTAGTTTACAATAATCCAAAAAATTTAAACAGACAATTAGCATCTATAAGCTCAAAACTTGATTTATCAAATGTAGTTGCAATTTATCCAGAGGTGTTTGAAAAGCAAAATATTACATCCAGAGCATACATAGTAGAAAAAAAAAATATTATACAAATTTATTTAGGCCATATAAGCACAGACAAATCTGTTGATAATTTAGTATGTGCAAATTATTCGCACCTACAATTAACATTACAGTCAGCTGACATAAGCATAAACGGAGAACCACTAGAAATGAAGTTAACTGCATTGTGTAATGTATCTAAAAATATTAATTTTATAAATCCAATTAACTTACCAGTGGATAAAATAAAAAAAGCATCTTCAAATAATTTTAAAAATGATAAAATTTATTTAAAAAATTCATTATTTTTAAGTATGAGTTCTGATTGGTCAATTGCAGAAATTAATTTTTTCTCTAAAAAATCTAGATCATCACAAAAATTTTCTATAAAAATAGATAATCCATTTGAATTTAATATTAAATAAATTGCAAAGACATAAAAGTGTGGTACTTAATGTCTTGGGATAAAAAATCTGTCGCTCTTTTCTTTTTTTAAAGTAATGAGAGGAAAGTCCGGACTACAAATAGTAACACAAAGGCTAACGGCCTTCCACCTAAAGGTGAGGACAAGTGGAACAGAAAGAATGTCTGGCGCGTTTGTATTTATAAGGTGAAATTCCTTTTAAAAAGTGGCCAGAGTGAAAACAGCTAAACTCTGTGTGTAGCAAGGTCAAATAGGAAGATGCTTGAGTGTAACTAGCACAAAATCTTCGGGTAGACTGCAAGAGAAAGTCAGTAATGGCTTTCCTAGATGAATGGCAGAGCACTTTTAAGTGTATGGGCTTAAAATATAACAAAATCCGGCTTACTATTTATCCCTTTCCATAAGGGGGTGTATTTGCACCCCCACCCTTTTATTTTTTTGATATTTTTTTTGATATTTTATTTTTTTTATTTTTTTTGATCGTCATCTTCGCGATTGGTTGAACAACTTATTTCAATTGGCGCGTGGTCAGAAATTAATTCTGCATACACTCTATAATAAGTAGCGCTATTCATTTGAGATTCAAATACTCTTCTGTGATAATTAAAAATAATTAAATCTTCTTCTTCTTGTGTGTAGCGTGGAACTATTTGACTGTAGAGTATTTTTTTCTCTTTTCGTAAATCAGCTTTTAGTTCTGCCGTCCTTTTAGAAATAATATCTTTTGCGTTTTTATGTATAGAATACAATAAGCCTGCAACAAGTGTTTTATTGCGAATAATATAATCTATATCTATTATTTTTTTAATATTTTCATCATTAATAAAATCAACCCTACCTGCAGATTTAGTATCACACTCGCTAGTAATTTTTGGATTAATCATAAAGTGATCGTAATTCTTTGAATATCCATCGTCTATTATAGATCCACCGCTATTTAGGCGAGTTTTTTTTGCAAGTGTGGTTTTTTCGTTAACCAATAATTTTAAATCTACGCCCTTGCTCATTAAGGGATTTTTCCAAAATTTATTTTGTGATTCTACATTAAAATCTCCAGCAAAAATTATATCTTTTTCACTATATGATTTTGTCATTTTTTTTATTAAATCCATTGTTAGTTTAATTTCTGCAAATCTAGAATAAGTATCAATTCTTATCCCTGTTCCTTTTAACTCTGCAATATTATTTACTCCAAAGGCAGTTTTTAAAATTTTATTAACTGTTTCTGTTTTTTTAGGAGTTCTAAATGCTACATGAGAGGCAATTATTGTAAAATCAAAATTACCAGATTCAAAATTAGCCATAAATGGAAGTCTAGAAAAAACAAATTTTGCATCTATGCCAAAAAAATCTTTACTAAATTTAGGCGTACACGCATATGGAATTCCTGATGACCGTCCATAAACTTCTTTACAATATTGATTAGAAAACAATTTTACTTTTTTAGCTTTAAAATAAAAACCAACTAGCTCTTGCACGCCTCCAGATTTTTCTATTTTATTATTAGTTGAAATAATTAAACTCCAAGATGGGTCTAATTTTTTAAGCTCTTCAAAAAGTTTTAAATAGCCAGGCTTTTTATAAACAGCCATTAATTTTAATATTTTTTGTTCAACAAGGCTGCGGCCAATTTTAAGGCTTTCTAAAGCATTTGGGTCTTTTGAAATATGTGCACTTATGTCTACTCTATTTTTTAAAGATTTTAATTTTGATATTTCTTGTAAAACATTATAATTAATTTTGTTATCTGACCCCGTGCTTCCCAAAAGTTCTAGCCCAGAAATAATATCATACCTGTTTATAATGTTTGCAATAAGTTTATAATTTTTATATCTGGTATTAGATTGCCCTGGATACAATAAATTAAAATTTAAAATTTTTATTTTTTTGCCATCTATAGCCTTCTTTTTATTATAAAATTTATTAGCTGATTTAGAGTTATACAAAGAGTAATTGTCTTTACATTTAATTTCATATTTTTGATTATTTTTATAATTTGCAACAACCAAATCTCTGTTACTTCCACATTCTTGTTTAAGTAAAAACCTTCCACCAGCTTTATCAAGGTTGTTATTTTCATCTATAGCAGAAGACACATTAATAAAAGATAAAATAATAGAAACAAATACAAATTTTTTCATATATAAATAAAAGCAAAAATAATTCCAAAAATACAGCTTTTTACTATAATATATCGGCATTTTGACCTTTTTATTGACTACTTTTTAGTCAATATCCTTGGGTGACAATTTTAACACAATCAGGCTTTCTACATGATCTGTTTGTGGAAACATATCATAGGCCTGTGCTAATACGGGCTCATAAAGATTATTATCTCCAATTAGGATTTCTAAATCTCTAGCTAATGTTTGAGGGTTGCAACTAATGTATAAAATTACAGGAGGTTTTAGTTTTATTAACGATTCAATAACTGCTTTATCACAGCCAATTCGTGGTGGGTCTAAAATGACAGGTCCATTAATATTTTTGCATTGTTGTAAAAAACTTTTAACATCTTTTGCAATAAAATCCAGTCCTGCAATATTGTTTTGTAGAGCATTTTTTTTAGCAATTTGTACAGAACTTAAATTTAATTCAACTCCTATAGTTTTATATGGATTAAGAATTTTGTTTATTGGAAAACTAAAATTACCGTGGCCACAATATAAATCATAGACTGTTTGCTTTGGCAAAAGATGTTTTTTTAAATATTTTAGTATATCTTTAATAAGAATTTGATTAACCCACTCGTTAACCTGTGCAAAGGCTTTTTTGTCAATTTTATTTTTGTTATTTTGTTTGTCTGGTTTATTTGTTTTGTTTTGTTTATTTCCGCTGATTATGTATTTAATTTCTTTTTCTCTAGAAATATAAACTTCTACTTGATTGTGATAATTTTTTTTTAAACTTGTGTGGTTTTTAATATTTTTATCCAAATCTTTAAATAAAAGTGAATCTGCTATTGGGCAATCTTTAATTTTAATTATATTATGTGATTTTTTTTCATAAAAACCATAATCAAAATTTTTATCTATTTTAAGTTGAATGCGATTTCGGTATCTCCACTCTTTTGGGCTTGGAATAACATCTTTTATAATCTCATCTTTAAAAGATATTTTTTTGCCTAAAGAAGAACTTAAAATTTGCTTTTTTTGTTTTAGCTGCTCTGTATATAAAATATGCTGCCATGTACAGCCGCCACATTTTTGAAAAACAGGACACTTTGCTACAATTCTTTTATCTGAGGGATTTTTTATACTTACAATTTCTGCTTGTGCAAAATTTTTTTTTATATTAGTAATTTTGGCCAGCACACTATCGCCAGGGCATGTAAAATTAGTAAAAACAACAAAACCTTTATGTCTGCTAACTCCAGCCCCTCCCGCCGCCAAAGAATCTATGTTAAGAAGTACAACTTCTCCTTTTAAAAAAGGTATTTTTTTGATACTTAAGGCCTTTGTTTGCTTTGTTTGCTTTGTAAGTTTTTGTGAGTTGTTGTTATAAATAGCATGTATAAGCAAAAATACAACTTTTGCAAATAATGATTGGTTTGTATTAATTATTGTCTCTAGACCAGAGTACAGCTTAGGCTTATTTAAACAAAAAGCTTAAATAAAAAAATAAAAACTCCGATATATATTTATAATACAAAGTGGCCTTAGCTTGCTTAAAATATTACAATTAAACACATAATTATTATGAACAAACTTATTAACAAATTAAAAATTTATAAAAAAAACATATTTTTTGGTCTGGTTATATTGGGAATACTAATTATAAATTTTACTTTAGTGTTTAATAAAGATTTAAAAAAACAAATTTATAACTTATCTAATTCGCCATTTAGAAAGGTAACAAGTGTTTTATTTTCTAAAATAAAAAAAAACATGCCAATTAAAATAGTAAAAATTAAAACTCATGAGGGTTTATTTTTAGAAGTTTACAGCGCACAAAAAACTAATGCTCAATCTTTTTTATCAAGAGTAAAGTTAAAAGATCCACATGATGGGTATTTTCAATTTGCAACTCAGTCGTCTAATTTGGCCTTAAGTGACATTAATGACGACGGCGTGCTTGATATTATTGCTGTAAGTTTTGATAAAAATCAAAAAGGTCATTTAAATATTTATAATTTTAATTACGATGCAAATAAATTAGTTTTTTTAGGCCGAAAATAAAATAATTTTTTTGCTGTAAAAAATAAAATAATTTTTTGCTGTAAAAAATAAAACAATTTAAAAATGTTTATTTTGCAGGATTACTTTTTTTAGATTTTCTGCGAAGCTGATGTTTACGAACATATTTTAAATGATCTTTGTAATTAGTTGTAAAAATATGCTTGCCATTATTTTTGCTTACAAAATATAAAAATTTAGATTTTTTAGGTAATAAAACTGCCCTTATTGCATCTAGGCCTGGGTTAGAAATTGGCCCCGCAGGCAAGGCTTTAACTCGATAAGTATTATATTTTGTGTAGGCTAAGATATCTTTTCTGCGAATATTATTACTTGTTGATCCGTTTACCCACATTCCATATAAAATAGTTGGGTCGGTTTGCAGTCGCATTCCTATTTTTAATCTATTAAAAAATACACCTGCAATTAAAGGTCTTTCTTTGGCGCTGCCAGTTTCTTTTTCTACAATACTTGCAAGAATAACAATTTGGTGCATGCTAAGTTTATTATTTTTATTTAGTTTAATATCTTGATAATTTTCAAAAAAGTTTTTAACCAAGCTTTCAATGATGCTTTTTTCTGAATCATATTTATAAAAATAATAAGTATCCGGAAAAAGATAGCCCTCTAAATTAATTATATTATTTGGAATTTTATTTTTTTTGCTGTATTTTTTAAAAAGATAATTAATAAAATTAATATTTTTACATAAATTTAAAAAAATTTTAGCACTACCAAATTTTTTTTGCTCTAATAATTTTGCAATTTGAAAAATATTAAAACCCTCTGGTATGGTTATGTCTTTTTTTTGTCGCGGCCCATTTTTAAAAATACTTAAAATTTGTAAATAAGACATAGTATTAGAAACAAGATACTCGCCAGGTCTAATGCTTTTGTCATACTTTGTTATTTTTGCAAAAATTTTAAAAATTAACGGATATCTAACTAAAGATTTTTTTTCTAAATTATCATTTAATTTAGAAAAACTTTGCCCAGGCTTGATATCTACAATAACTTGTTTGTTTTTTTCTGTTAAAAAAACTGGTAACAAATTTTTACAACCAAAAGATAAAAAAAATAAAAATATAATAAACAGTATGCGCATAATTAATTATGATCTTAATTAAAAAGAAAACCCCGTCATATTTGATCCAGAAAAACTATCATCATTTTTTAATAACGCAACTGGAGTTGTGCAGTATTGAACGGCAAAGTGTGCAGACGGCCTGTGGTTTCCAGACTTTCCTAAACCTCCAAATGGAAGTCGCGAACTTGCCCCTGTAGTTGCTCTGTTAATATTTAATAAGCCAACCTTCCAATCCAAAAATGCTTTGTTATGTAAAACTTTATCATTACTAAATAAAGACGCCACTAAGCCGAAGCCAGAACTATTAATTATAGAGCTTGCGTGATCAAAATCTTTTACTTTATATAAACTAACTTGAGGAGAAAATAATTCTCTATTTTGATATACAGAAGATCTTTTGTGTTCTTTAAAACTTAAAACTGCTGGGCTAACATAATGTCCATTGTTTTTTAAATCCAAAGCTTTTCCTGCAAACAATAACTCTCCGCCCTCATTTACTGCTTGTTCTTGCCCGCTTAAGTGTCTGCTTACTGCATGCTTATCAATTAACGGGCCCATAAATACTGGGTCTGCCCAGTGACCTATTTTAATATTATTAATTGCCGACACAAAAGATTCTGCAAATTCGTCATACATAGATTCGTGAATTAAAATTTGACTTGTGCATGAGCACCTTTGTCCCGATGTAATAAAACTTGCTACTATGTTTTCGTAAATGGCTTTTTTAATATTTGTACCCTTCCACACTAGGCTAGAGTTTTTTCCTCCCATTTCTAAAGCTAATAATTTTTCTGGATGTTCTAGTAATTGTTTTTTTATTTTTAATCCAACATCATAAGACCCTGTAAATAAAACTCCATCTATTAATTTATGCTCTACTAAAGATTTACTTAATTCATGTCTTCCTTGAACTAAATTAAATACTCCTTGGGGCAAGCCAACGTCGTGAAAAACTTGTGCTAAAATTTGTGCAGTTGCCGGTGTTTTTTCTGAAGCTTTAAAAATAACAGTGTTGCCGGTAATAAGCGCCGGTATAATATGTCCATTTGCTAAATGTGCTGGAAAATTAAATGGCCCAATAACAGCAAGAACCCCTTGAGGTTTAAATTGTGTAATACCTGTTACTTGCGGTAAAATATTTTCAATTTGTTCTGATTTTATTAATTTTAAAGAGTGATCAATTGTAACTGTAATTTTTGCAGCCAATGCTTTTGCCTCTCCTGTTGACTCCCATAATGGCTTTCCAGTTTCGCGCGCAATAACTTGTGCAATAATATCTACTCTCTTAATAAATAAATCTTTTACTTTTTGTATATAAGATATTCTTTCTTCTAAACTTTTATACTTCCATAAAGCTGCGGCCTTGTGCGCACAAATGCATACATCTTCTAACATTTTTTTACTACTTGTTACATTAATAATTACATCATCTAAATTTGATGGCGATCTAACCTCCCACTGGTCATCTGCGTCTTTAACTGAAAAAAATTTTGAGTTAAAATAAAATCCTTTATAGGGTATTTTTAAAATTTCCATACCTGTCTCCATTATTTAATAAAATAATATTACAAAACAAAAGATGTTACGCTTTCGCCGCTTTTAATTTTTAAGCTGTCTAAAATTTCTTGTTCACAACAAATTTGTATATCAGAATCATAGTGACAAATTTTTAATGGTTTAACTAGTGCACATTTAAAATTTTCTGTATCTCCGTTTGATAATAAAAAATATTTATCTGTATCCTCAAGTGGTTTGCTGATGCTTTGTAAATTATCCATGCTGTGAACGGTAGTTTTGCAAAGCTTTTTATAAAAAGGAAGATGTTGAACTCTGCCGCGCAAACAAATTCCACCGTCAAATGGGTCAACTTCGTCTCTGTAAACAAATCCTGTTTTTTCTAATAACTTCATTGCGGGTAAACTTTTATCTGGAGCTTGGGCAATATCTTTTTGTGCCTGTTCTGAAAGCATGGACAAATAAATATCCTCTTTTGGCAAAAGTGAGGAAAAAAATTCTTGATTTTGTTTGCTTTTTAAATCTGCCTCTTTGTAAGTTAGTGGAATAAATTTTGAAGATAAAGACTTCCAAAGAGCTTGAGATTTTGGGGCAATTTCTACATACAATCTTTGGTTAAATCTTTCTACAAATTGTGAAATATAAAAAAGCCTAGCAAAGCTTAGTAGTTTTCCTAATTTATTAGGTGATCCTTGATAGTCTTTTGCTACAACTAACCCACCAAGCTCGGTTAGTGGCTCCCAATCTTCTGTTAATTTTAATTTTTTGTGATCTACAAAAATATCTAGCGAGTGGCTATATTTTTTTTCTTGTAAAATTTGAAAAGTATAATTAGCCCTTTTATCATGTGTTTTTTGTGCTTTTATTTGTCCAGTGCCTATTACAACTTTTGTTTTTGTGTCTTCTAAAACAAATAAATATTGCGATTTAATTTTAGGAATTGGAGTGCTGGCAATTGATTTTTTGCTTATCAAAATTATCTCTTGTAAAAAATCTTTATCAGGAGGTAAATTAAATAATTCAACCGATTTAGATAAATTATAAATATCTTTTAAATCTTTTTCCTCTGCCATGCGTACAATAAATGCCATACTAAAAACCTTAAAAATTATTATTAACTTCTATTAAAGACTTTTCTAAAATAGATATTGCTAATTTAATATGTTGTTTTGTCAAAATTACGGGGCATAAAAATCTTAATCTATACGGGCCATGCCCACAACTAAATGCAATTAATCCATTTTTATATAAAGTTTTTAATAATGCTAAAACTTTTTCTTTAGATCCATCTAATGGTGTCATAGCAATCATTAATCCCATTCCTCCAATTTCAGAAATCAGGCCCTTGCAACTTCCTTTAGATAACAATTCTAATTCTTTTGTTATTTCTTTATTAATAAATTCTATTTTTCCGCTGTCACCTAAACATTTTTCTTTTTCTAAATAATTTAAAGTTGCATATCCCGCAGATAATGCAGCCGACGAGCTTGCAAAAGTTCCGGCAATTAAACCTGGTTTTGGGTTCATTTCTTTAGTGTAAAAAGTAGCCCCAACTTGTACTGATTTAGCAATGGTGCAGATATCAATGTACTTTCCTAAATTTAGTTTTTCAAATGCAAAAAATTCTCCGGTTCTTAAAAAAGTTTGAATTTCGTCTACCCAAACTGGTATTTTATTTTCTTTACAAAATTCTAAAATAGGAATCCAAAAATCTCTTGTAGCAATTTTAAAACCACCCTCGCCCTGCACTAGTTCAAACATAAATGCAGCTATGTCATTTGGATTATCATTAATATGTTTTTTTAATTCAGACAAAGCTCTTTCTGATTCTTGTTTTAAAAGTTTTGGATTATTTTTACACTGTAAAATAGAGTAACTAGAAACAAAAGGAATTCTTAATACCTCGCCATAGGCCGGAAGCCCTTGTTTGTATGCAGAGTTGTCTGTGATTTCTGCCATAAATGTTGTGCGCCCTGCAAAGGCTGCTGTTAATGCAATAATTTTTTTAGCTGGAGATTTTTTTTGTCTACATATTTTTAATGCATTTTCGTTAGCCATTGCTCCAGACGGGCTTATCCAAACATGTTCTAATCTAGAATTTTTAGATGCAATATTTTTTAATTTATTTGCTAACTTATAATAGGATTGGCTTATTTGTAAATTACCTTGCATAACTACATCTTCTAAACCTGCCTCTACTCCAGCTTTTAATAATTCTTTGGAGTTGTGCCCTAATAAATAAACTCCAATTGCATTAATTAAATCTAATTTAACAGAGCCGTCCATTAATTCTACAAAAGGTCCGTTTGCTCTGCCGCAAGATAAATATGGATAAAATAAAGGTCGGCCTCTGTTGCTTCCTAATTCTTTTAAGGCCTGACTGTAAGATGATTCTTTTGTTTTATCTGCTGGCTGTATTGTTTGAATATTGCTATTTTCTTTTAACTTTAAATCTACTAAGTCTTTTATAAGTTGGTTAGATTTTTCTGATAGGTTTTTGACATTTAACATATAATTCCCTATTTATATAATTATAAATTGCGAGCTCAATATTGACTCATGTATTTATATGCTTTCCTCTATAAAAAAGCAAAAACAAAGATGACAAATACACTTTCTATTTTATTACAAGAAACTCAACTAGCTTTTAAGAAAAAAGACTATAATTTGGCGCTTGGAAACTTATACAAAGCCTCTAAAATCACTAAAAATACAGCCTCTATTAACAGCTTGCTAAAAAAAGTGCAGCAAAAAATGCTACATACAGGCCAGATATCTAAAACAATTAGCCTTCCACAACTTAGCACGCCATGGAATATTTCGCCAAGTTTGCTTGTTATATTTTTACTTTTATTTGCCTTTAGAGGACTTGTGTCTGTTTATAAAAAAAATAAATTAAGTTTTAAATACTGGATAAGCTTGGCTGTATTTAGTAGTTATTTTTTTTATACAGCAAATAAGCAATACAATTTTTATTTTAAACCTCAGGCAATTAGCTTAGTTTCAAATCTTAATTTGCGCTTGGCTCCAGACTCTAATAGCCCTGTATTATTTAAACTTTCTTATGCTAGGTTACTAAAGGTGAGAAAATTAAAAAATCAGTGGGCATTAGTGCAAGACCAAGGTCAAGTTGGCTGGGTTAAAAGAAATCTTTTGTTCTTTACAAGTTTTCACCGTCTAGATATTCTATGGGAGCTATGATTAAACACTTATGGAACAACGCACTTTATCAAAAAGATGCAATATATATTAATAATTTACAGCAATGTGAGTTGTTAAAAAATTTAAGCAGCCGTCAGTTAAACTATTTATTAAAAAATCTACACAAAAGAACTTACCAAGCACAAGAAAATATTTTTCAACAAGACAGTGCCGGAAATGCTACTTATATAATTTTAGAGGGCAATGTAAATATTCACTACAAAGACACAAAGTTAAAATCAAATCCAGACAACACAGATATTAGCATATTATCTTCTGGTTCTTTTTTTGGCGAAACAAATTTATATCAAGAAACTGGGTCAAGGGTTGTTAGCGCCACTAGTATAAAAAAAACTACATTACTAAGTATATTTAAAACAGATATACAAAATATGATTATCTCTAAACCAAAAATTGCAACACAAGTGCTATTAAATTTTGGCGAAGTTTTAAGCACTCGTATAGAGCAAATAACTCAAACTCATTTGTAATATATGTCTCTAAATAAAAAATATTTTTTTCAAACTATTATTTTTTTCTTGTCTCTGTCTTTATTATTTGTGTCACTATACACTGTAAAAAGTTTATTTATTTATTTAATTCTTTCTTTGGTTTTAAGCTATCTTTTAAAGCCCGTATTAATATTGGCACAACCAATTGGTTTAAAACAACACACTGCTTTGTTATTAATTTTTTTTATTTTAGGAGTTTTATGTTTTTTTGGAACTTTATACATAAGCCCTATTTTATCAAGTAATTTTGTTCAGCTTAAAGCGGACATGCCAAGTTATATTCAGGGATTTCAACACTTAGTTCAAAAAATAGAAATTTATTTAACAGAGCTAATTAATATCCCTATTAAATTACCACTTCCACATACATCTGCAGAGCAAATTACAGGTTGGACTCAAATTATTATTAGCAACATTACTCAATTAACTACCATGATTATAATGGTTCCTATTTTTACATTTTTTATATTAATTGACGGAAATAAATTTATTTTATTTTTATTTAAACTTTTGCCAAATAATTTATTCGAAATGTTTGTTAACATTCAAGAGCAAGTTAACAAACATTTAACTGTTTTTGTTCAGGTCAGAATTTTAGAAGGATTTATTGTTGGCATTATTGTTTGGATTGGGTTGGTCGCACTTGGCACACCTTACGCATTATTTCTTGCAATTTTTGCAGCTATTGCAAACTTAATTCCTTATGTAGGGCCAATTATTGGAATGCTACCTCCAGTTATTATTTCTTTTGTAAAAGGCTACTCTGGATTTTATATTGGAACTCAAATATTAGTTTATTCTTTAGCCCAATTAGTAGACATGGTGCTTCTTATCCCGTGGCTTGTGGCAAGGGCTGTTGGATTAAATTCTGCCATTGTTATTGTTTCTATAATTATAGGATCTCAATGGGGAGGTGTCTTGGGAATGATAATCGCAATTCCTGTGGCAAATATTTTAAAAATTAGTTTAATAAATTTTTATCTTTACAGGTTTAATACTAATATTTCTTAAAATAATTTTTACTCTATTGGCACTGTCGCCAATTAACGCAATTATCAAAGCACTAATTATTGACTTACATCACCTAGAAGATAATTATATTATCATGCTTTTTAAATTACTTATTCTTAGTACTATTTTAAGTGCCTGCTCGCATAGTTTTGATGTCAGCACAAGCAAGGGCCTTTTAAAAAAGGCAAAATATTTAAGCAAAAGTGGTCAATACATAGAGGCATCAAAAGAGCTTGAAAATATCATAAACTCAAATGCCAGTTACAATATAAGGGCATCTGCTCAATTAGAAATTGCAGAAATTAGTTTTAAAAAAGAAGAATTTTTACAAGCAGAGGCAGAATATACTCAGGGCTTACAAATTTTTTCTAAAAGTAAATTGTCAGAAAAATTTCAATACAAAAAAGCATTAAGTATATACAAACAGTTACCAAGTAAATACCAAAGAGACTTAAGCGTTGCTCCAAATGCTATTTTACAATTTCAAAGATTTATTATTTCTTATCCAAAAAGTACTTTTGCAAAAGTTTCTAAAAAATATATAGAAAAAATAAAAGTTCTTTTGCTTAAAAAAGAACTTTATATAGCTAATTTTTATTTTACACAAAAAAAATTTAAAGCTTCGTCTAAAAGATTTCAAAAAATAAGTAAAAAAAATATAACTGCTCCTATTTTATTTAAAACTACTGTAAGCACTTATAAAGCTGGATATCCTGGCTGGACTTACTACTATAAAAAGCTTGTTAGGCTCTTTCCAAAAAGTTCAGAGGTTGTTAGAATAAAGCCATTACTAAGTTTATAAAATAATTATGCTACAAACAAAATTAACAAATAATATTTTAAAAAAAAAGCCATCTGTGCCTGCGGCTTTAGAGCGGGCGCAAATTTTACATCAAAATGGAAAATTTAAAGAAAGTATAGAGCTATATAAAAATATTTTAAAAGATCAGCCAACATGTGCAGAGGCTGCTTTTGCTATTAGCGTTTTGTATAATGATTTAGGAAGATATCAAAAAGCGCAGATATATTTTAAAAAGGCAACTCAGGCTAAAAAAAACAAACAGCTAAGTGTTACGCCTTTAAAAAATGAAGTAATACAAAAATATCAAGAGCTTGCAGAAATATATTCTAAATACAAACAGCCACAAGTTGCAATTAAATATCAATTAACAGCACTTGCCCTTAGCCCAAAGGATAAAAATATTTTTATATCTTTGGGGAAAAATTTAATTCAATTGGGACAATATAATAAAGCTATTTCTATTTTTAAATATCTTAATAATCAAGACCCTGGTTCTTATATTATTCAATTTAGATTGGCTCATGCATATTACAGAAATAAACAAACTTTGCATGCTGTTATTATTTGGCAAAACTTAGCAAAACAATTTCCATACAAAAAAGAAGTTAGAATGTTAAATTATTTAACTCAAACATTAAGGGCAATATAATATGTTAAAGTCAGAGCTTGTGCCAAGTATCTCAGAAGAAAGCATTAAAGATACAATTAAAAGACTAGCATCAGAAATTGAAAAAGATTTTGATGGAGAAAAACTTTCTATTATTTGTCCCCTACAAAGTCATTTTATGTTTTGTGTTGATTTAATGAGAGAAATTTCTTTAAAGCAAGAGCTAGACTTTGTATATCTTGATTCTCCATCTGGAGAAAGCATAAAAATTTTAAAAGATGTTTTAATTAATATTAGAAATAAAAATGTTTTAATTGTTACAACAGTTCTTGATGTTGGCCG
The DNA here is from genome assembly GCA_015163875.1 of Bdellovibrionales bacterium. Lineage (GTDB taxonomy): Bacteria > Bdellovibrionota > Bdellovibrionia > Bdellovibrionales > UBA1609 > JAAOIH01. Next base: position 40,924 of record JAAOIH010000006.1, on the reverse strand, counting down.
AAGTATTTATTTTTTACAAAATCACTTAAGCTTAAGTTATCCAAAAGATATGAAGTTAGTTACGCTGTTTGATAAGCCAACTAGGCGAGAGCTTGCAATTAGCTCTGATTACACGGGCTACACAGTTGATGACAGATTTATTGTAGGTTACGGGTTAGATGTTAACGAAAAAGGTCGCAACTACAAAGAGCTTTATAATTTTTCACAATAAAAAATTTGTACTAAAGTTTTATTAAATAAAATTATTTTTTTTTGACCACAAAATACTTTTTTTAATAGCGTCTTTAGCTGTACCTGTTGTAAATCCTAATTCTTTTTTTGCCTTATGCGAATCAAACCAATGGTAAAGGCTTGCGACTTTTACTTTTTCTAAAGTAAAAGGGAAAGAAATTTTTAAATATGATAATATGTCTCCGATAAAACCTAAAATATAAAATAAAAATTGTGGAACTTTTAAAAATGGAGCTCTTGTACCAGAAATATCAGAAATGCATTCTAATAAGTTTTTAATTTCTATGTTTTCTCCAGACAAAATATATCGAGACCCAATTTTTCCTAAAGTTATAGAATTAATAATTGCATTAACAACATCTTTTATATCAACAACACTAACTCCGCCCTGTGTATAAAATGGAAGCCTGCCCATTGCTGCTAATTTTTGAAGCTTGCGACTTTCTTTTTTTATATCCCCCTCGCCATAAACTGTAGATGGGTTTAAAATTACTGCTGGTAAATTTTGATTATGTACGGCAAATAAAACAAGTTCTTCTGCTTGTTTTTTGGTATCAAAATAAGAAAGGCTGTTTAGTTTATCATCATAAACGCTTTCTTCATTTAAAATTTCTTTATTACTGCTAGCACCAACTGCAACAACAGAGCTAACATAAATTAATTTTTTTACAGAATGTTTTAAACAGGCATCAATAATATATTTTGTTCCATCTACATTAATTTTTTTCATTAAATTTTTATCTTTGCGACTAGAAGAAATCAAACCGGCAAGATGAAATACATAATCTTTATCTTTAACCGCTGAATTAATACTTTCTTGATTTGTAATGTCTCCACTAACATAAGTTACTGCGGGGCCAAAATCTAAAAAAGCCTCTAAGTTACTAGAGGCTCTGTGCAAAATACAAACTAAATAATTATTTTTTACAAGTGCGCTAACTAAATGTGTTCCGATAAAACCAGTTGCGCCTGTAACTAAAACTTTTTTCATGTAAAATTATTACTCTCTAATAATTTTTACACTTTTCATTTCTATTTTATCAACGGGTTTGTCTTGAGCCCCAACCTCTGTAAGTCCAATTGCTTTAACAACATCTAGCCCCTCAACTACTTCGCCAAACACAGAATGTCTGTCGTCTAAATGAGGAGTTGGAACCAATGTAATAAAAAATTGACTGCCATTTGTTCCTGGCCCAGAATTAGCCATTGATAATATTCCGGCTTTGTTGTGTCGCAATTCTGGGTGAAATTCATCTTCAAATTGATATCCCGGTCCGCCCATTCCTGTCCCTGTTGGATCGCCTGTTTGAATCATAAAGTTATTAATAACTCTATGAAAAATAATTCCATCATAATAAGCTGCAGTTTTTTTTTCTTGTGTTTTTGCGTCTGTAAATTCTTTTTTTCCCTCTGAAAGTTCTGTAAAGTTTGCCACAGTTTTTGGTGCGCGCTTGTCAAATAATTTAATTTTAATACTGCCAATGTCTGATCCAGATTTTGTTACATTAATTACTGCGTACATATTTTCCCCTGTTGTTTGTGTAGTAGATTTTGTTTTATCGTCTCTTTTTTGATTTTGCTTAGTTGTTGCATACCACATAGCGGCTACTAAAATTACTAAAGGAATAATTAATAATTTTAAAAATTTTTTACCATTCATTTGTTACTCCTTACAATTAATATATTGCCTTTTTGTTAAATGCTATTTTTAATATTGTGTTCAATACTGTTTTGTACAATTTTAATAAAAAAGTCTACTAATTAATAATTATTTTTATTTACCGAGACCACTTTGGTCTTTCGTAAGAGCCTGGGCCAGATGTAATAGCTTGCAGGCCGCCGCCGTCGCTTGCCCTCATAATATATAAATGTTTAAAGCCGGTTTTATCACTAGAAAAAACTATCATTTGTCCATCTGGTGAAAAAGACGGGTCTTCGTTGTTTGCCCATCTTCTTCCCTTTGCCCTAATTGAAGTTAATCGTTTTAATTTTTTACCATTTATAGAAATACTAAAAATATCGTAATGACCTTTAGAGTATCCTGCAAAAACTAAAGTTTTACTATCTGGTGACCAGCTTGGCGAAGAGTTATATCGACCCGCAAAAGTTAATCGTTTTGATTTTTTATTATTTAAATTCATAATATAAAGCATCTCTCTTCCAACTTTATTAGATGAATAGGCCATCCATTTTCCGTCAGGGCTTACAGCCGGTTCTACATTAAGCGCTCTTGAATTTTTTCCTAATAAGTAGCGACTTAGCTTTCCATTTTTTGCAAAAATTTCTACAAGATAACTTCCGCCTTTTGAATTAGTTCTACTTAAAATAACTTTTTTATCATTTGGAGTAAACACCCCTCCAGAATTTACTCCCTTAAAGTAAGATAAAATTTTACGCTTTTTTGTTTTTAAATCATAAATAAATAAATCTGGATTTCTTTGTCTGGCTTTTACATGAAACGGAAAAGATGTGTACAATAATTTTTTAGAATTCCAAGACCATGATGGCGAAATTGCCAAATTGCGATGAAATGTAATTCTTTTTTTATTTTTGCCGTCCCAATCCATAGTATAAACTTCTTTATATCTGGAGGTAGACCTGTAAGAGGCTACAATTTTACTAAGGTAGTGGCCCTTTTTTCCTGTAATGTTGTAAACTAAATCATTAGAAAAAGTGTCTGAAAGTAATTCTATCTCTCTTGCGTAAGTAATGCTGTATTCTTTTGCAAAAAGTTGTTTTGCTTTATTTATGTTATAAACAAAAACTTGAAAAATAAATTTATTTTTTTTAAAAAATACATCTCCCCTTATTAAAAAGTTTACGCCAATTTTGCTCCAGTTTTTTAATTTAAATCCAGATTTAGAATATGGATAAGGTTTAGAATCTAATAAGCTAGAGTTTTCTAAAAAAGCTGTGGAATTTAAAATTTGAAAAAAACTTGCATACTTTAAATTATGCTTAATGGCATTGTGTAATTTATTTTTTAATACCAAGGCTCTTTTTTTTAGGCGATTGTTTGGCCCTATAAAACGAAACTGCGGAACAGCAAGTGTGCTAATTTTTATTTTAGCAGATCCAACATGAACAAAAATTTGTGGTTTGGCACTAAGGCTGGTTTTTAAAAAAGAAAATGCTAACAAAAAATAAATAAAAATATGATAAGTCATAAAGATAAAAGTACTATCGCAATAGAGCTAAAACAAGCAATATTTTTAATTACGGAAAGCTAAAAATTATGCCAGAGCTCTTTAGCAAATCTACAAGTTCTTTTGGTGGAGGGGGGTAAGGGCTTGCTAAGTTTAGTGCATTAAATGCCTGCAAGTTAAAATCTTCATTTGCAGATTTGCTAAAATATTTAGATCTTAATAAATCTCCATTTTTATTTAAATACACTATTATCTCTACCTTTAGACTGCTTTGATCAATCCACTGCGGAATACTCCAAAAAGAATGTACATGAAGTTTTAATTCTTCTAAATAATTTTGAATTTGATTTTGCAACTCAGAAGAAAGTTTATTTCCAGCCTTTACAGAATTATTTTTATCTTTTACGCCTTTGTCTTTAATTTTTTTTAATACATTTTTTTGTTTTTGTTTTCTTAGTCGTTCTTTAATTTTTTTTAAAATATCTTTTTGTTTATTTTTAGGGTTTTGTTTTTTTGCCTTTTTTTTTGACAACAAAACTATCTTATTAGGCTTTGTCCTAATAGAAGATGAAAGTTTTTTTTCTGGAAGCGCAACTAAGTTAACTTGAACGCTTGCTTTAAGAATTATGTCTTGCGAAAGTCCTTTTTTAAAAGAAAATCCAAGAATAAAAACTACAAATAAATGAGATAAAAAAGTAATTCCAATACAGGTAAAAAATTTCATTAATTTTATTGTGATTGTGTTACTAGGCCTACCTTGTAAAACCCAGCGGCTTTAAGCTCTGCCATTAATTTTGCAACTACTCCATATAAAACTCTATAATCTGCTTGAACAAAAATAGATTTATCTTTTTTGTATTTAAAAATAGCTTTTATTTTTTTTCCAACTTTAAATAACGGAACGCTTGTGTCTGAAATATAAATTTTACTATTTTTTTTAATGCGAATAATAAAAGCCTTTTTACTAATATCTGGCCCAACTTTTTTTGTTTTTGGTAATTTTAAATCTAAGCTTTGTTGATTTAGTGGTGCCGTAACCATAAAAATTACCAATAAAACCAACACAACATCAACAAACGGAGTTATGTTAATTTCACTAAGTGCCCTTCTTGATTTGTTTGATTTTGTAGACATAAATATATATTTTTAATTATCTTCTTTTAAGTTGTCGCTTATTAAAACTTCTAATAGATCATTGTTAAAATTTTCTAAATAGCGTTCTTGCCTGCTTAAAAAACGAATAAACATATTATAAGCTACAGATGCTGGTATTGCTGCAAATAAACCAACCGCAGTTGCAACAAGTGCTTCTGATAATCCTGGGGCAACAACACTTAAACTTGCAGATCCAGAAAGTGCAATTTTATGAAAGGACATCATAATTCCCCACACAGTTCCTAACAATCCAATAAATGGTGCCGAGCTTCCAACGGTTGCTAAAAATGACAATTTACTTTCTAAAAAAAATAAAGAATCTTCTGTTAATGATTGTGATTTTTTTAACCAGATACTTTCTTTTAAAGATTTTTTGTTTTTAAAATAAGGAAAGTACAGTGATTCAATAATTTTTACTAAGTTACTTTCTGGTGAAAGTGTAAAAGATTTTTTAATAAGATCTAAATTTTTTAAATTATCCCAAAAAACTTCTTCTAAAGATTCATTTTGAATTTTAATTTCTTTAAACTGTAAAAATTTAAATAAAATAATTCCCCATGTTGTTATAGACAGCGCAACTAAAAGAATTAAAATAAATTGAACAACAAAACTTGCATCTAAAATAGATTGTAAAAAATAATTATTAAACATACCAACAAGATAGCAAAGAGGCCAAATCAAACAAGCATGAGATAAGAAACTGTAAAGGAGTCGAGCTTTTAAGTTTGGGCGAAATAATTATATGATAAGTAATCTTTTATAAAAATCTCATAAAAACTCTTAAGTAGTTGTGGGCTGCTTTTATAAATACCTGCTTCTACAACTCCTTAATACACTTTCTATATTTTCAATATAACACGCTGCATAACAAATAACAGCCCATCATGTAAAATTTACATGAAATGGCCCTAAATACCTCTATTTTTGATTAGATACATATAATTTTTAGATTCTAGAGTACTTTCTACAAATTTAAAAAAATTTTTAGACTGCTTTTTTTCATTATTTATTAAATTTTTATTAATAATCATGGTGATTCTTCTTCGTTTTAGCTCTTTTAATACATTAAATCTAATTTTTTTATTTTGTATATATGCAAAATGTGCCCTTACTGGAACTAAGCTTTCTACCCATAGCCTAGAAAAAAAATTCATTCTTAATAATACAGTCGGGCTTGCCCCAATTGCCATAGCCGCTGACTCTTTTCTAAACCATGCTGCTGTTTTTAAAAAATCACTATAAATTAACAATCTGTTTTTAAATTTTTCTGAAGTTTTAATAAATTTAAATAAATCAACTGGGTTTTGGCTATGAATATACACAAAAAATTTTTTATAAGGATATTTTTTTAACAAGCCACTCCACCTGATATAAACATTTGTTTTTAAATCTTTTTTAGTAAAATATGTTTTATCTTTTATCCTAGAGCTTGCTATCCAAAAATTTTTAGAGGGGTACAAATGTAGTCCGATAATTTTTTTTGATCTGTTTATTTTGTCATAAAAATCATGTTTTACAGGCAGTTTGTCCCATAATTCAATTTCTGACATATGCTTTAGGGATTTGTGAGTTCTGATAATTGCTGGGTCTTTTACATTTGCCAACAACACCAACAATGCAAACAGAAAAAAAATAACTAAAATACTAATTCGCCCTAATCGAAATATAGCCTCTTTCATAGACCCCTCCCATTAGTGGGTTCATTGACTAAAAAGAATAAAGTATTTAAATATAGCTCTAATGTCCACCACTAAAGAAAAACAATATCAGCACGGCTTTATTACCAAGATAGATATGGAAAGCTTTGCAAAAGGTTTGACCAAAGAAACTATCTATAAAATTTCTGCCAAAAAAAAAGAACCGCAATGGATGCTTGAGTACAGACTAAAAGCATTTGATCATTGGAAGACTTTAAAAGAGCCTCATTGGGGTAGTAATCAATATGAAAAGCTAGATTACCAAGATGTTATTTATTATGCCGAGCCAAAAAATATTGAAAAAAAGAAAAAAAATTACGAAGACCTAGACCCAGAGTTAATTAAAACTTTTGAAAGATTGGGAATACCAATTAACGAACAAAAAAGAATTAGCGGAGTGGCAGTTGATGCAGTTTTTGATAGTGTCTCGATTGCAACAACGCATAACGAAGTTTTAGATAAAGTTGGTGTTATTTTTTGTTCAATATCTGAGGCAATTATTAAGCACGAACAATTAGTAAAAAAATATTTTGGAACAGTTGTCCCTTATACAGATAATTATTTTGCGGCATTAAATGCGGCGGTGTTTACAGATGGATCGTTTTGTTATATTCCAAAAAATGTAAAGTGCCCATTAGATTTATCAACTTATTTTAGAATTAATATGCAAGAGACAGGACAGTTTGAAAGAACTTTGCTTATTGCAGACAAAGGTAGCTTTGTAAATTATTTAGAGGGCTGCACCGCTCCCATGAATGACAAAAATCAATTACATGCAGCGGTTGTAGAACTTGTTGCACTAGATGACGCTATAATTAAATATTCCACAGTACAAAATTGGTATCCTGGAGATAAAAATGGCAATGGTGGAATTTATAATTTTGTTACAAAGCGAGGTCAGTGTCGTGGAAAAAATTCACAAATTTCTTGGACTCAAGTAGAAACTGGTTCTGCAATTACTTGGAAGTATCCGTCTTGTGTTTTAACTGGCGAAAACTCTCAAGGTTTTTTTTATTCAGTGGCATTAACACATGATTATATGCAAGCCGACACTGGAACAAAAATGATACACATAGGAAAAAATACTAAAAGTGTTATTATTTCTAAAGGAATTTCTAGTGATAATTCTATTAATACCTATAGAGGAATTGTTCAGGTTTTGCCATCAGCTGATGGTGCTAAAAATTATTCACAATGTGATTCGATGTTAGTTGGATCTAATAGTCAGGCTCACACTTACCCAGTTATGGATATTAAAAATAACACTGCTATTATTGAGCACGAAGCATCTACATCTAAAATTAGTCAAGATCAGCTTTATTATTTGCAGTCTCGCGGGCTTAGTGCAGAGCAAAGTATTTCTTTAATTGTAAATGGTTTTTGCAAAGATGTTTTTAAACATTTACCATTAGAATTTTCTGAAGAAGCTGTAAGTCTTGTTGAAATGAAATTAGAAAACAGTGTCGGATAATTAAAAATAAAAGGACAAAAACAATAATGTTAAAAATTACTGACTTGCACGCCTCAATAGATGATAAAAAAATTTTAACAGGCTTAAATTTAAATATTAATCCTGGAGAGCTGCACTGTATTATGGGGCCCAATGGTGCTGGCAAAAGTACATTATCAAAAATTTTAACCAAGCACCCAGATTACAGTGTAAGCTCTGGCAGTATCGAATATACTTTAAATTTTGAAAAAAATAATTTATTAAATATGGACGCAAACGAAATATCTTTAAATGGAGTTTTTTTAGCAATGCAACACCCTGTGGAAATTGGCGGCATTAGCAATTTTCAATTTTTAAAAGAAATTACAAAATCACATTGTTTGCATCAAGGGGTTGCTGCTACAAATGATGAAGATTTAAAAAAAATAATTTTAAATTTAGCAGAAAAGTTAAAACTTCCGTCTGATTTTTTAGACAGATCAATTAACGACGGATTTTCTGGTGGAGAAAAAAAGCGCAACGAAGTTTTACAAATGCTTTTGTTAAAGCCTAATCTTATTTTTTTAGATGAGCTAGATTCTGGTTTAGATATTGACGGTTTAAACATAATTGCAAAATCTATTAAAGAATTTCAAAATTCAGAAAGATCTTTTTTATTAGTTACTCATTATCACAGAATTTTAGAAAAAATAAAACCTGATTTTGTTCATGTTTTGTATAATGGAAAATTTATTAAAAGTGGCGACTACAGTTTGGCTAAAAAAATTGAGGACCAGGGGTACTCTTGGTTGATTTAAATTTATTAAAAGATTCAAAACAATTGCCATGGAAGAGCTTTTCTTTACACAGCTCTTTAAAAGATGTTTGTTTAAAAAACTTTAAAACTATTGATAAAAAAGACAAAGAGTTTTTTAAAATTCATTTAAGTGACAAATGCAAGGTAGAAATTAAATATAATATTAGCAATCCTTTTACAAAACCTGAAGAAAGTTTTACAGAGCTTAAAAAATTACGGAGTAAAAAAGATTTTGCTAGCTTTAATAATATTTTTGACGACAAACAACAAAAGTCAGAACTTTGTTTTTTGTTATCTGTTAAAGAGGGGCAAAAACTTAGTCACCCAATTTATATTAATCTTCCTGCAACTCAAGAATATCAAAATTTTAAATATGGAATTGATATGCAAAAAAATTCTTTTGCAAATATTTATGAAACTTACCAAAAAAATATTAAAAAAGCTTGCATTCATAATGTTAATTCTTTTATTTCTATGCAAGAAAACTCATGTTTAAAATTTGTTAGCGAAAACTCTAAAATCTCTGCTGTGACATCAACAAGACATATGTATAATTATTTACATAAAAATAGCCAATTTTATCTTAATTACTATTCTGTAGAAAATTTAAGTAATTATGACAACGCAAAAAACAAACTAGAAGCACAGTCAAGCTCTGTGCCAGATTCTGTGTCAGATTCTGTGCCAGAAATTTCTTCTTTATATAATGTGCATACTTTTTTAATTGGCGAGGCTGCTAATTTTTTTGAACAAGCTTTAATTTTAGCTAAAAATAAAACTAACCGACAGCATTACAGTAATATTTATCACCTTAAGCCTTACGGGCAATCCTCCCAATTACACAAAACAATGCTAGATGATTCTGCAAAAAGTATATTTAATGCTTTAATTTTTATTGGATCTAATTGCCATAAAGTTAACAGTCATCAATTAAATAATAATTTAAGTTTTTCAAAAAAAACTAAAATTATTTCTCAGCCACAGTTGCAAGTAAAAACCGACGATGTAAAAGCCACTCACGGAAGTACTACTGGTCAGGTGCAGGCAGAAGAACTTTATTATCTTCAATCAAGGGGGATATCTTTTGCTAAATCTAAACAATTATTAAAACAAGCATTTGTTAAAGAAACACAAGACAATATAACTAACTTAATTATTAAAAAAGATATTAACAATATTTTAAAAGGCTATGATGAGTAATTTATATGACATAAAAAAAATTAGATCAGACTTTCCACAATTAACTATTAAGTTAAAAAAAAATCCATTAATTTATTTAGACAGTGCTGCAACAACTTTAAAGCCAAAAGAAGTTATAGATAAATTATCTGATCTTTATCTTTTTAAAACTGCAAATATTCACAGAGCCGCACATGAGTTAAGTCAAAATTTAAGCACTGATTACGAAACCGCCAGAGAAAATGTTGCAAATTTTATTAACGCTAAACAAAACGAAGTTATTTTTACTAAGGGGACTACAGAGTCTATTAATTTTGTAGCACAGTCTTATGCTAAATATTTTTCAAAAGGCAGCGAAATTATTATTAGTAGTTTAGAGCACCACTCTAATATTTTACCTTGGCAAAATATTGCAAAAGAATATGGTCTTGTTTTAAAATTTATTAAATGTTTGCCCTCTGGAGAATTAGATTTTAATCATTTTACTAGTTTAATTTCTAAAAAAACTAAACTACTGGCATTAACTATTTGTTCAAACGCACTTGGCATTATAAACCCAGTCAAAGATTATATTAATGTAGCAAAAAAAAATAAAATAAAAATATTATTAGATGCCGCGCAATCTATTAGCTCTAATATTACAGATGTAAAAAAACTAGATGCTGATTTTTTAGTATTTTCGGGACATAAAATTTTTGCACCAACTGGAATCGGAGTTTTGTGGGTTAAAGAAAACTTGCTTGAAACATTAAAGCCCTATCAAGTTGGTGGCGGAATGATTTCATCTGTTGATAAAAATTCTTATGCGTTAGCTTGCGCTCCATATAGATTTGAAGCCGGCACCCCTCCCATTGTTCAAGCTATCAGTCTTGGACATGCTTTAAATTATGTTAAAAATATCGGGCTACAAAATATTCACGATTACGAAAAATCTTTATTAACAGCTCTAGACGAGGGCCTTTCTAAAATTGACGGCGTAAAAATAATAGGTCCATTAAAATCTAGAGTAAATATTTGTTCATTTACTGTGGAGGGGGTTCACTCTTCTGATATTGGACAGTTGCTAAGCGTGCAGGGAATATGTGTTAGAACTGGAAATCATTGCGCGCAACCTCTGGTTGTAGAAGAGCTTGGCATTAACACAGGCCTAACTAGAATTTCTTTGTCTATTTACAATAACTTAGAGGAGGTTGTTGCTTGTGTAGATTCTGTAAAAAAATGCTTAGAAATGCTTCGCTAAAGCGTTTGCAATGCCCTATCTACTATGCTAGTTTATTTTTTGCATAGATGGCATGAGGCCATTTAGCGTAGAACCAAAAAAGAGGAAAAAGAACAATGGGTAAAAGACTATACATAGGGAATCTTCCCTTCACAGTAACAGAACAAACATTAGGCGATTCATTTGCAGAATGTGGAACAGTAGAAACTATCACACTTATTACAGATAGAGACACAGGCCGTAGTAAAGGCTTTGGATTTATTGAAATGGGAACTGATGACGAAGCACAAAAAGCTATTTCAAAATTTGATGGCCAAGATTATGAAGGTCGTTCATTAAAAGTAAACGAAGCTAGACCAAAAGAAGACAGACCTCGCGGTGGCGGCGGTGGTGGATTCGGTGGCGGCGGCGGCGGCGGTGGTCGCGGCGGACGATACTAATTTAGTATAAATATTTATAAATTATTGTTACAAAAAGGAGCTAGTTTTAGCTCCTTTTTTTTTATAGTCATAAATATTGTGTAAAATAATATTGTGTCAAATAGCATATTCCCAATTAATTACGACAGCTTATCTAATAACAAATCACAGTAAAGTGTATCAAAATATACATGTTTTTTGGCATAATTACTGCAAATAGAGATATTAAGCGTAATCAAACAAAGGAGAATATTATGTTTATTGTAAAAAAAATCACTTTAGCTATTATTGCTAGTAGTTTTTTATTAAGTTCAGTGGGCTATGCTAATTCTAATACAGAAGATGGATTTAGTGTATTAGATGCTCTGCGAAAGTATACTTATATTAAAGGGGACATTTCAGACACTGTTAGTAAAAGAAGAGATGGCTTTTCAGACTTTAATGATAGAAATGCTAAAGCAGTCGGTTTTATTGTAAATGGAGTTCAGGGTGGAGTAGAGGGTGTTTTTGGAAGAAGTATTCTTTCTTTGAAGCATAAAAGTCTATTAAATAAAGCCTTAACTAACAAACTACACCTTACTGAAACAAGAATATTACGATTGCCTGAAAATGAGGTACACGGCCTTGGAAGAGAAAAAATTACCTATACAGATGGCAAAGAAAAAAGAACTCAAAAAGTGCTTGGTGTGAAGAAAATTACTAACGCAGAAATGAAGAGCTATGTAAATAATTTAAGTGCAAAAGACAGACTTAAAATAAAATCTGCAAAGTGGGGATCGATAATTTTTCTTACTCATGGAAGCTTCTTATTTGCGGATTCTATATATCTGTTATTTTCATACAATTAAGAAGAATATTAATATATATACTAAAAAATTATTGTTACAAAAAGGAGCTAGTTTTAGCTCCTTTTTTTATGTCTACTTATAGCCAATCTAGGCTTTAGTATAAGTTTACTAAACTCACAACTCTTCCGATATTTTAGTACTAACAAAAGGGGAAGTTTGGTGTCTACTTTTACGGCTTTTTTATTAATTGGCATTTTTGCCTCTTGCAGTATTAGCCCTACAAAAATAAACATCAGTTTAAATAAAAATACTACACGAAGTATTGCAAGCAACAGCAAAGGCTTGTCTTGTAAAAATTTATTTAAAGCGCAGCGTCTTTCGATGGCAAAAAATAATATTGTAGATTACATTAAGCACCCTAGAAAGTTTATTTTAAAAGAAAGCCAACGAAAAACAGAACAGCAAGAAATTTATTTTCAATTTCAAAGACACCCATTTAAAATTAAATTTCACCCTTTTAAATGGATTGATAGGCAAGTTCTGCTTAAGCCTACTAGATATTTTACTAGCAAATTATTAAAAAATGAATACGAACCTTCTATGTTATTTTCTTTTGCATTATATACTTATTTTTTTATTGAAGTTATTGCCCCTGTAACTCTAGAGCCACTAATGGAACAAAATGCTAGTTTGCACCAAAAAAAAGAAGAGCGGTTTGCTATAAAAAATGATTACAGATATGAGAATTTTAACAAGGGTAAAATTATATTAGAGGATTTAAAAAATAAAAAAATAAAATCTAAGAAAGAGTTAGCTTTTATCAAAAAGATTGAAAATTCCTTATTACAATTTTCTATCGTTTTTAGCTCTTATTCTACATACTTTTCTGCTCTAGTAGATTATAAAAATCAACTAATAAATAAAAAATCTTTCAACAAAGTAAAATCTTTAAAAGAGATACAAGGGTTAAAAATCAAAACTATTTCAGACAAAGATTCAACAAATAATACGCAAGCATCGCCAGATGTGGAGTGCGCTCTTTGTCATTTATTACCATTAGAATTTTTCAATATAATGATAAAAGAAACTCCTCATGTTTTTTTAGATTGGGCACAATATGCTGATAAAACTCCTGATTCGTTATTAGGCGGAGTTAAAAAATTGCCAACAAGCAAAACATTTAACCAGCAAGATTACTTAGTAAAATTGCTATTTAGAATTCATAGAAAAAATTTAGATCAAGAAATTATTTTTAGACATTTATTTAAAAATTCTTATACCTTACATGACAGTGTTGTATGGATGAATACCTCCACTGGATTTAAAAAAATTCAAGAAACCTTTCCCACAGAGGTTAAAGAATTGCTAAATTCTTCTTTGTATAAAAAACTACACAAACTTTTATTAGAAGAAAAAATTACCAAAAAACTACTGTTAAAAACTATGCAAGAATTTTTACAATGGAAATTTAATTTAGATACTTTGAAATCTTTGGGATTACAAAGAGTGACCTCTTATGAAAAAAATGGAAAAACTGTGCAGATAATTATCACTGTGAAAAGTGTAGAAAAAGATATGTTAAGGTTTGTTCAAAAATAAATTTTTGTTGCTGAGATGAGTTTTTGACAATCTTATATTCTAGAAATAAAAAAAGAGATAAATGTATTAATAAAGCAACTTTCTTCTTAGCAAGGCGCTGAGCTCTAACATAAAAACTCCTCCAAATAATGCGCCAATTATCCAAAAGCTTATTATTTCTAAATAAACTTCTGCTCCTATTATAAAAAAACTTAAAACTGTTAATGAAGAAATTATTAAATAATACAATAATTTTGAGGATCGAATTATTTTAATCTCTTCGATGGTTAATAATTGAGCCGAAACTGCAGCGCCAAGGCCCATAAATAATGCTGCACAAATACTTACGCAAGCATAAAGCCCAAAAATATTATGAAGAAAGTGAAATATCTGATTATTATTAGTTAGGCTAAAAGAAAATTGTGGACAAAAACTAAGTGTAACAATTCCTATAAATGCTTGAATAGTAAATAATTTAGCAAACACTATTTTTATATTTGGATGGAGGTTTTTTTTTACAAACAAATAAACACTGTTGCTAATTTTTTTTGATGGCTTTATATTTTCTTCAGACATAAAGCTTTTAAAATCTTTATTAAGAGTATTATTAGTCATTGTAGCCTCCTGAATATTTTATTTTTAATTTTTTTAAACCTCTAGAAATAATTTTTCTAACATTTACATTGCTTACTCCAAGAGCTTTGGAAATTTCTATAAAATCTTTTTCTGAATAATATCGCAAATCTAAAGCTTTTTGTTCTTTTTTACTTAATGAAGACTCTTTGTTAAGCTCTATGCTTTGTGTGGAGTCTTGCTTACCATTTTTATCTAAAAAAACATTTTCATAAAATGGCTGTGTGTCTAATTTTTTCTTTTTTAAAAAATCTAGTAACTCTGACCGACAAATGGTGTATAAAAATTTTACAAATAAAAATTTTTTTAAATAGCGAGCTTTTTGCTTATGCAGTTTTAAAAAAATATTTTGAAAAACTTCGTTTATTAAATCTTTGTCAAAAAGTCTTTTGCTAACATAAGTATAAACTCTTGTTTCGTGCCTAGCATATATAGTATTAAAAGCCATGTTGTCGCCTTGCTTATATTTTTCCATTAAATCTTCATCAGATAAATTTAAATATGTGTTCATCTTGTTTGCTCTTTGTTTACGACATCAATGACATTTTTGTGACAATTAATTGCCATTTATTGATACTTTACAAGTTGCTGTCTTAAAAATACACTATTAATATAAAAATATAATTAATTTGTCACAAAAAGGCCTTTTAAATCGTAATAAATAGCGATATCTGGATAAATAATTATAAAAAGGGCTTTAATAAAATGCTTAGTTTTAATAAAAAAATAATTATTATTATAAGTTTGGTATTTTTTCCATCTTATATTTTTGCTATTACTTTTAAAAAGGCTGTTTTAATAATAGACAAGCACCCCTCCATATCTGCAATTAAACACGACGCAAATGCATTAAAATATTTATCAAGTATAAAGGGGTCAACTGGGGATCCTGTTTTTTCAATTGCTGCTAAAAATTTTTTAATTAAATCTTTTAGAACAGATAAATTTCCAATGACTGGGCTTGAGGTTGGTGTTTCTAAAAAAATACCACTAAGCACTAAGTACTCTAATCAAAAATATGCAATACTTGCTAAGGCAAAGGCTAAATTTTTAGAATCTAAAAATCACAAGCAAAAATTACTTAAAAAATTATGGATTTTTTTAATTCAAAAAAAACGAATAGAAAAAGAAAAATTTATTATTACAAAAAATTTATTATGGATAAAAAACATGCTAAGGGTTTCTCAAAAACTTTACAGTAACGGAAAATTGTCTCAGCCGGCCTTGTTTGATATTCAAATTCGCAAAGCAGAATTAGAAACTCAAATTAGCAATAATCAGTTTTCTTATAATCAAATTTTAAATAAGATTGGATATTTATTAAATTTTAAAAAACAATCTATTATATCAAAAAGTATACCATGGAATATTTTATATAAAGTATCTGCCAAAAGTATTAAAAAAGATTACAAAAAAATGCGTTTGCAGAGTTTGGTTTTAGAAAACAAATATAACTTAACCGCCAAAAAATTAAATTATATACCAGATTTAAAGCTTTCTTTATCTGTAACTAAAAGACACAAAGTTCACCCCCATGGTGATTTAATTAGCCTTTCTGCAAGTTTTCCACTGCCATTTTCTGCTAAAAAATATTCTCAACATGGTCGTGCTTTGCAAAAAAAATATTCTGCTATTAATAATTTAAATAATTATACTGTTAAAAAAGAACGCAATATTTTGTTGTTAAATAATACTATTAATAAAATAAAAAAAGAGCTGTCTATTTTAAATAAAAAAAGCATAAGGTTTGCAAAAAGTTACAGGACCATAACTGCTAAGTCTTATACTCTTGGAAGGGCAACTTATGTAGAAATGCTTCAGTCAGAATTAAAATTACAAAAAATAAGTTTACAAAAAATATTCTTAGAAGAAAAAAAAGACACTAATATGTTGTCTTTAAAATATATATTAGGAGAAAAACTTTATGAATAATATTATTTATTTATTTTTATTTTTTTTGTTGATGTCTTGTGACTCTAATTATCTAAAACAGTTAGTTGGCAAAAAACACAAATCTGATTTAAAACATTCTGTAACAAAAAAGAAGAGTGATGTTAAAAGTTACTATACTTGCTCTATGCATCCGCATATTAAAAAACACAAACCTGGCAAATGCCCTATATGTAATATGCGTTTAACAAAAATTTTAATAGATAACGAATCTTTATCTAAAAAAGAAAATAATAAAATAACAAGTGCCGCTGATAGTTTAAAATACACTGCTGTTAAAAAAATAAAATTAAAAAAATCTCAATTAAAACATTTTAGAGCAGAGATTTTTACAGTTACTAAAATGTTAATGACTAAAAAAATTTACTTACTTGGTTCTATTATTCAATCAGAAGAAACTGAAAGTAAAATTACAGCTCGTGTTTCTGGAAGGGTAGAAAAAGTATATATTAAATCAACTGGAAGTTTAATTAAAAAAGATAGCCCTATTTTAGAATTATATAGCCCTAAATTAATTACTGCTGGCGAGGAATATTTAATTGCAAGACGCAGTTATAACAATGCCAAAACTAAAATATTTAAAAATATGCTTAGACAAAGTGTTCAAAGATTAAAATTATGGGGCATAAAAAGTTTTCAATACAAAAAATGGTTTAAACAAGGTCGAGTTCCAAAAAAAATTACTATTTACTCCCCCTCCGCAGGAATTGTTAAAAAAAGAAATGCAATTGTAGGTAAATATTTTAAAGAGGGTCAAAATTTTTTTGAACTTTCTGATTTATCTGATGTGTGGGTCGAAATGGATATTTATGAACACGATTCTTCGTTGGTAGAGATTGGTCAAAAAATAAAATTGCAATTTACAGCATTGCCTGGTGAAAATATAAACGGTGAAATTGATTTTATTAATCCGGTTTTAAACTCAGTTTCTAGAACATTAAAGATTAGATCAACTATCAGCAATCCTGATGGAAAATTAAAACCAGGCATGGTTGCCAACGCAACTTTAAGTATTGTCAAAAAAACACCAAGCTTAGTAGTTCCAAAAACTGCCATTATAGATACTGGCAAAAAAAAAATAGTGTGGGTACAAATTTCTAATGCAAATTATAGTGCAAAAATTATTAACACAGGTTACGAATCAGGTGGTTATACAGAAATAAAAAAAGGATTATTATTGGGGGAAAAAGTTGTAACAGATGGTAATTTTTTATTAGACGCACAGTCGCAATTTTTTAAAGATTATGATTAAAAATTTAATTCAAAGTTCTGTTAACAATAGAATTTTTATTTTTATACTTTTTTTATTTATTTTAGTAGCCTCTTTATTTAGCATAAAAACAGCAAATATTGATGCCATTCCAGATATTGGAGAAAACCAACAAATTGTTTTTACAGAATGGCATGGCAGGTCGCCCAAAGATATCGAAGAGCAAATTACATATCCGCTAAGTGTTTTGCTTCAGGGAATACCTGGGGTAAAAAATATTCGTGCAAGTTCTGCATTTGGATTTTCTACAATTTATATTATTTTTAAAGAAGACATAGATTTTTATTGGAGCAGATCTAGAGTTTTAGAAAAACTATCAACGCTAAAAAAAGATTTACCACCTGGTGTTAGTCCACAGCTTGGGCCAGATGCAACAGGTCTTGGCCAAATATTTTGGTACACTATAGAAAACACAAAAGATGCAAAAAAACCACTTTCTTTAGACAGATTAAGATCTTTACAAGATTTTTATGTGCGATACAGATTGCAATCTATAAAAGGAGTTAGTGAAGTTGCAAGTGTCGGTGGGTTTATTAAAGAATATCAAATTGATGTTGATCCAAAAAAACTTTTTGCATACGATATTCATTTTAATAAATTAGTAAAATCAGTTAAAAATAGTAACATTGATGTAGGTGCAGAAGTTATAGAGTCCGGCAGTCGTGAGTTTGTTATAAGGGGAAAAGGTTTTTTTAAATCTTTGTCTGATATAGAAAATGTTGTTATAGCAATTAAAAATAAAACTCCAATTAGAGTAAAAGATGTTGCAACAGTTGGTAACGGCCCTGGGTTTAGAAGAGGTGTGCTAGATAAAAATGGAATAGAGGTAGTCGGTGGCGTTGTTACAATGCGTTTTGGTGAAAACCCTAAAAATATTATTAAAGAAATTAAAAAAGAATTAAAAAATATTAAACAAGGGCTTCCAAAAGAAGTTAAGATACATTCTTTTTATGACAGATCTGAATTAATTAATAAAACTATTGCAACTATTTACTCTGCCCTATCTAAAGAAATTTTAATTACAATACTTGTTATTTTTTTATTTTTATTACATTTTAAATCTTCTATTTTAGTGTCTTTAACTATTCCATTTGGTGTTGGAATTAGTTTTATTTTAATGAAGCTTTTAAATATAGATTCTAATATTATGAGTCTTGCTGGTTTAGTTATAGCAATTGGCTCCATGGTGGACATGGGAATTATAATGACAGAAAATATATACTCTAATATTGCAAACTCTGGTGAACTTTCTAACAAAGATAGAATTAAGGTTATTATAAATTCTGCTAAGGAAATTGGACCAGCAATTTTTACAGCAGTTATGACAACAATTATAACATTTCTTCCAATTTTTGCTTTAGAGGGTAGCGAGGGAAAACTTTTTGGTCCATTAGCTTGGGCTAAAACATTGGCAATGTTTGGTTCAATTTTAGTTTCTATTATTTTAGTGCCAGCATTGTCTGTTTATTTTTTAAAAGGAAATTTAAAACCAATTAAAAAAAATAAATTAAGCTGTTTTATAATAAGCATATACAAGCCTTTGTTGCATTGGGTTCTTAATCATAAAAAAATATTTTTATCACTACCTTTAATATTATTAATTGTGGCAAGTTTTAGTTTTTCTAAATTAGGAAAAGAATTTATGCCGTCTTTAAATGAGGGTGACATTTTATATATGCCAGTCACCACTCCAGATATTAGTATTACAAAAGCTAGAGAACTTTTAGCATACACAGACAAAGAGATTAAAAAACATCCACTTGTAGATTACGCAGTTGGAAAACTAGGAAGGGCAAATTCTGCATTAGACCCTGCTCCAATTTCTATGTTTGAAACTGTAGTTAAATTAATTCCAAAAAATCAATGGCCAAAAGGTGTTAGCATTTATGATATTATGGAGGACTTGGATTTATCACTTCAAGTGCCTGGGCTTATAAACTCTTGGGACTTTCCGATACAAACTAGAGTTGGAATGATTTCAACTGGAATTAAAACTCAAGTTGGAATTAAAATTTTTGGTCCAGATATAAAAGTTTTAGAATCTTTAGGAAAAAAAATTGGAAAGCAGGTGCAAAAAATTAAAGGTGCTTATGGAGTATACCCAGAAAAAATAACAGGAAAAACTTATATTGAATTTAATATTAATAGAATAGCTTCTTCTAGATATGGAATTAACACAGGAACTATAAATACTATTTTACAAACTGCCGTTGGGGGAATGTCTATTGGACAATTTTATGAAGGCAGAAAAAGATATCCAATTAGAATTCGTTATAAAAAAGAATTGCGAGACAGCATAGAAGATTTAAAAAATGTTTTGGTTCCAAGTCCATTGGGCCAGCATATTCCATTAAAACAATTAGCAGATATTAAAATTGTTACAGGCCCTGCTATGATACAATCAGAAAATGGATTATTAAGGTCTTTAGTTTTATTAAATGTAAGGGGTCGTGACCTTGTTGGATTTGTAGAAGAGGCAAAAAAACATATTACAAAAACAATAAAGCTTCCTGATTCTTATTCTATATCTTGGGGGGGGCAATATAAAAATCAAGTGCGCGCCTCCTCAAAATTAAAATGGTTAATTCCACTTTCTTTATTAATTAATTTATTAATTATATTTATTGGAATTAAAAATTTTAGAAATTCTATTATTGTGTTTAGTTCTATCCCAGTGGCAATGTCTGGTGGATTAATTTTATTATACATTGGTGGATTTAATATTTCTGTTGCAGTGTGGGTAGGATTTATTGCCTTGTTTGGCATTGCAGTAGACGACTCTATTGTTATGATAAGTTATTTACAAAAAACTATTAAAAATAACTGCCCCTCCAGTTGGTTAGAATTAGAAAATTGTATTTTAGAGGCAGGCTCTAAAAGAATTAGACCATTAATTATGACAACTGCAACAACAGTTGCCGCACTTCTTCCTATAATTTGGACAAACTCAACTGGAAGTGAAATTGTTAAACCAATGGCTATTCCTATTTTGGGAGGAATGATGTTTGGGGGAATTACTTTATTTATAGTTCCAGTAGTGTTTTCTTATTTTGAATATAAAAAAATTAAAAATAATTTATTAAAGACATAGTTATAAATTAATCTAAACTTAAATATTCGTCATAAGAGGTATATTTATCTTCAACTATTTTTACATTAATATCTATAACTCTGTTGGCAACTGTTTGAATAAATTCATGATCGTGAGATGTAAAAAGCGCTGTTCCAGTAAATTTTACTAAGCCATCATTAACTGCAGTAATGCTTTCTAAATCTAGGTGATTAGTTGGTCCGTCTAATAATAAAACATTTGCGCCAGATAACATCATTTTAGATAACATGCAGCGAACTTTTTCGCCTCCAGATAAAACATTAGTTTTTTTAAGAGCTTCGTCGCCTGAAAATAACATTTTACCCAAAAACCCTCTAATAAAAGATTCATCTTTATCTTCGGAATATTGTCTAAGCCAATCTAAAATAGAAAATTTTCCATCGGCAAAATAAACAGTATTATCTGTTGGAAAATAAGCTTGGGTTGTTGTTACTCCCCACTGAACAGTTCCAGAATCTGGCTTTACCTC
Source organism: Bdellovibrionales bacterium (assembly GCA_015163875.1). GTDB lineage: Bacteria > Bdellovibrionota > Bdellovibrionia > Bdellovibrionales > UBA1609 > JAAOIH01. Next base: position 19,832 of record JAAOIH010000006.1, on the reverse strand, counting down.
CCCTGTTAAAATTTGAAACAACAAAGTTTTAGCTACATCGTTTTTTCCTAAAAAAATAACCTTATCTCCTTTTTTAATACTAAAAGAAACATTATCTAAAATTTTTACGCCATCAACACTTTTGCTTAATCCATCAACTAATAATAAATCTTTTCCAGCCTCTCGCTTAGGTTGAAAGCTAATGTATGGGTATTTTCTTGTAGAGATTGGAAGGTCTTCAATTTTTAATTTTTCTAATTGTTTTTGCCTAGAGGTTGCTTGTTTAGATTTTGCAGCATTGGCAGAAAATCTTTGAATAAAACTTTTTAATTGCTCTGCCTTGTCTTCGGACTTTCTTTTTTGGTCCCCTCTTAATTGCAGGGCAAGCTCTGAAGATTGTCTCCAAAAATCATAATTGCCTGCGTATACTGTAATTTTTTTAAAATCTAAATCTGCAATATGCGTGCATACTTTATTTAAAAAATGCCTGTCATGTGAAACAACAATAACTGTGTTTGTAAAATTTAATAAAAAATTTTCTAACCAATGAATAGCTGCAATATCTAAATGGTTGGTTGGCTCATCTAAAAGTAAAATTTCTGGTGAGCCAATTAAGGCTTGCGCTAATAAAACTTTAACCTTTGCGTCTCCAGATAATTCTTTCATTATTTTTTCATGAAAGCTTGTGTTAATGCCAAGTCCTGCAAGCAAAGTTGCGGCTTCAGATTCAGCCTCCCATCCATTAAGTTCTGCAAACTGAGATTCTAAATCGCCTGCGCGAACTCCATCTTCATCAGAAAAATTTTCTTTTGCATAAATAGCGTCTTTTTCTTTCATAATAGAATACAGTTTTTTATTACCCATTAATACTGTTTCTAAAACACTATTTTCATCATAGGCAAAATGATCTTGTTTTAAAATTGATAGTCTTTCGCCGACTCCAATATTAACAGAGCCTGTTTGTGCATCAATGTCTCCTGATAAAATTTTTAAAAATGTAGATTTTCCAGAGCCGTTTGCGCCAATAAGCCCGTAACAATTTCCAGGAGTAAATTTTATATTTACATCATCAAATAATTTTTGCCCACCAAAGGCTAAACTAACATTATTTGCACTAATCATATCTCTGCCTTTTCTTGTTTTTACTGCTGTGAAGATACAATAATAAGTCTGTATGGTCTATTAAATAATGTCTGTGTAAAATTAAGTAATTAGCTTTTGTTTAAAAAACTCTGCTGTAGGCAAATGCAATGAACAGCCTCCCCCATCAGCTTGAGATCCAAAAATAATTTCGCCATCAGCAATGACAGTTGGAGAAGAATAATTTTTAAAGGGGTTTTCACCCGTCAATGAGGTTTGCTCAATTTTTTCAAAAGAAATCTCTAGCTCATATAGAATATTTATAATTTTCTTAGAGTTAGGACAGCCATCAAAATATATACATTTTATATTTTTCATATTTATCCCCTTAAATAGCTATTGTCGCGATATTAACAGGCTATCTAAATCAGAAAAATAAGCAATAGCTACTTAAGTGCATAAAAATACTAGCCCCTCTATTTAAAAAACTATATATCTTACTCTATGAGCACAGAAGATATTCGGCCAGAAGATATTTTAATTAAAGTTCAAGACACTCCAAATCCATGGGCTTTAAAATTTATTGTTAATCAGGTTTTAAAATCTGAAGGAAAGGCCACTTTTATAAAATCTGAAGAGTGTAATAATTTACCACTAATTTATGCACTGGTTACCTTAAGAGGAGTTAAGCAGGTTTATATTTTTCGCAACACTTTAAGCATCACCTACACTAAAGAAATAGAAAAAGAAGATTTAATTAGTAATGTTCAAATTATTATAAAAACTCGCATTAATATTCACAACCCTGACTTTTTAGATTACGACCCTTTTGAAGAAAAAAAACCAAAGACAAAAAAAACACATCAATCTGATAACCCAGAAATTCAAAAAATTAATGAAATTTTAGATCGCACAGTAAGGCCTGCACTACAGGCTGATGGCGGAGATATTGATATTATTGAGGTCCTAGAAAATGAAGTAAAAATTCTTTATCAAGGCGCTTGTGGAGGTTGTCCAAGCGCACTAACTGGAACTTTGCAAGCTATAGAAAATATTTTACAAAACGAACTTAATAAGCCTAGCTTAAAAGTTTCTCCAATATAAACTAAAACTTTATTTTAAACAAACTATCTCAAAAGTTCTGGGACTTCAAAAGTTATTGGTAAAAATTTTTTTTTGTTTTTAGGGCTTGTTAAATTTCTTTTAAGTGCAAAATCAAAAAGCAGCGGGTTGTATTTGTAAATTTCATCAAGTAGTTTAGCTTTTTTTTTAGTTAAATAACCCAACTTTACCAGTTGACCAGTTTGATATAAAGCATCGATTGCCGGAAGCGGATAATCAGAGCCATTAACCAGCCTGTGGTGAAACTTTTGATTATCTAACAAAACTCCTAGATTAGAATTAACATGAGTAAAAATAGTTACAGCCGAAATATCTGCGAATAAATTATATAAATATTTTTTATTTTTAAACAATCGCATTGCTAATAAAAAACATTCTTTTTTAGATTTAGTTTTAGAATCTAAATCTTTACACTTACCCATGCTTGCAAAGTGAGCCATAATTACATTAACGCCTAAGTTTAATGCCCTTCTTAATAGTAGAGGGTTGCCAAAGTATTGGGAATGTTTTGCATCAACTGCTTGCTCCTCACCCGTGTGAGTTAGTAAAGACATATTATATTTTTTTAATACTTTATAATAATAATTTAATTTTTTTAATGACGGATCAATGTTTTGTGCATTGGGAAGCCACTTTATCATTTTTACACCTTTTTTTCCCCAATATATAAGCTCTTTTAATGCAGTTTTTTTATACGGATGCACAGACATAACCGGAATAACAATTTTTGGATATTTTTTATAAAGCTTCCATACATAATTATTTGGAATATAAAATGTGCTGTTTGATAAATCTTTTTTTCCATTAAGTAAATAATTATAATCAAATGCAAGAACTCTTATTTTTCCATATCTACTATCTTGTGACACCAAAGATATAAGCCTGTTAATAATTTGTTTGTTTACAGGTGTTTTTGAACCTCTAACTCCAGAGGCCTCTAAATAAATTTTATATTGAAAATAAGATTTAATGTTCCAAAAATTTTTTAACTTTGGGCTAATCCAAATATTATTATTTTTATCTGGAACTCCTATAGAGTGAACATGAAAATCTTGCAATTTAGATAAGTTAATATTTTTAAAACTATTGTCTATTAATTTTTTTGCCTTATGGCTTAGTGTTCTTTTTGGATCCATATTAAAATTAGTTAAACTTGTTCTTAATAAAAAACTACAAGATGTGTGTATTAAAAAAATAAAAACAATTAATATTTTCATAAATTTTCCATAAAATATTCTGTTGAGGCCAGCACAATAAATGGAAATGCAATTAAAAGTGCACCTGGAATTAAAAAGCTTAATGATAAAAAGCTACTTAGTCCTAAAAAAAATGTAAAAAAGGTAAAAGAAAATTTTAAACGCTTGATTAAAGGCATGGCTTTTAGCTCCATAACATAGTCCATGCTGTCTAAAGAAATAATCCACATAATTGCAAAATTAGAAAAAACAGACACTACTGGTAAAAAAGATAATACAAAAAATACTGCACCTAAAATAGAAAAAATAAATAATCTTTTTAAACTAACTTTTAATAAAAAGAAAAATAACTTTATTTTTTTTAATACTTTTAATTCAGCTGCTATTGAAAAATTTTTTTTTTCACACAAAGACTCTGCTAAAAAAAGATTAAATGGGCTTGATATAATAGAAAAAATACTAAAAATTATGTAAAATAATAAAATGTAAAAACTAATCCACAGCGTTGCTTTTAATAAACCAGAAAACATAGGATATACAAACCAAGTCGAAACAGATTCAAGTGAGCCATCAACAAAGTTTGAAATATAGGAAATAGAAATAATATTTCCTAAAAAAAATAACAGTCCCGCAAAAATTAAAGGAGTATAAATCCATTTGCGCAAAGACCTGTGTTCTTTTGCTAATTTTATTCCTCTAAAAAAAGCAAAAAAACCTTTAAAAAAATGATTTTCAAATAGATTAAATATGATCTCTCATAATATCGCGATCCATTACTGTTTTGCGATTTTCGTTTTTAGCAGCTTCAATGCCTTTTTTGCATAGTCTTTCAACAGCTTGGCTTAATGCAGCTACTGTATCTGAAGAAGTGTTGCAACCACCGATTTCTTTAATATATTTTTTTACCTTACTCGCTACTACTAGTACTTCAGCCATGATTATCTCCTTATATTTGACGCCTACATGTTACAGCCTATTTAGGCATAGTTTCATAGACTCTAGCACAACATCAAATCCTTGCAAATAAAAAGTAAAAAATATGCAAAAAATCTTATAAATCAAAAATTGTCTTTAAAATTTAAATACTTGGACACTTTTTGGCTCAGAAATAACAAGCTTTGTGGTGGTTTTTAAAGAAGAATTTTCTCTTTTTACAAGGTTTGCGCTATATATGCCTGCTGGCAAATTAAAGGCAATAAACCCAATTGTATTTAAGTTTGGTGTTTTATAAATTTGTGATTTTTTATCAAAATACACTAAATTATTTTCAAAATAATAAGGCGACTCTAGTAAAGACTTAATATTTGCACTAAATTTTTCTGGCTTTTGATTAACTCCAATCAAAATACTGCTGCCTGTAATAAATTTTATACCATTAGACATCATATTAACCCACGATTTGCGAATCATTGGTATTTCTAACTGGTTTTTATTAGAAAAAGAAATTGTACTTAATTGCTGATAATCAGAATTTTTTGCCTCTACCTCAAACAACTGTAAGTTTTCTCCATTATTTTGTTGTAAAATATTAACTGCTTTGTTTTTTAAAATAACAGTTGCTTTATCAGAGCCCAATAATTTTATTTTAGCGGGTACAAAATTTTTAGAAAATAAATCATAAGATAAAATTTGTTTTGGTTTGTTTTTTGATTCAATAAAATCTATAAAAGAAACTTTTCCATTTTTAATCGGAACAAATTTTGTGTTATAAGAATGTTTTGAAGATTCTACCACTATTGAACTAACTCCACTGCTTAGCCCAACAAATGCAAACAATCCAGACTTACTAGTTTTAAGTAGGTCTTTACTTGGAATCCAATTATCAAAATATGCTGGTTTTATTTTAGACCCATAAATTTTAAGTTTTGCACCTGCCACTGGCTTTCCGTTATAAGACACTCTTCCAAAAACAATGGCAGGCCTTCTAGATTTTTTAATGTTAAAGTTTAATAAATATAAAACAGATGTAATCATAGATTTTGAAAAAGAGTACAGGGAGTTTATGCCAAATGTATTTCCAAAATATAAGCTGGGCCAATGCTTAGAATCATAGGAGCCCAATAAATAATCAGAGCTGTTGCTTAAATTAATATCTCTGTATAGGTTATTGCTTTTTAAAATTTTTCTATTTAATGACTCTACATAAAAATTAGAATTTATTTTAGATTTTAGTCCATATAAACTTTTTTCCCACAATGGCTTGCTAGATAAAGACATTCCTTTTAATCCGCCAGAAACATCTCTGATATTTAAAACAAGTGGGGACAATATTTTTTTTGTATGTACTTCAGAAAATCCAATTAATTCTCCTGATATACTTTTTAGTTTTGCAACTATATAGCCGCCTGGAACTAAATTTTTAAAATAAAAAGATGCTTTTTTATAATTAATTTTTGCTTCTGAAACTTTTAATCCATTAAGGCTTTGATAAATAAATATTTTTGCATAATTAATAAATAAACCGTCTTTTAATAAAAATTTTCCAGAAAGATTAGGCGCAATTCTGTTTTTAATTTTTTGTATTTTTTGTATTTTTTCTTTTAAATTATTACTTGCTATTAAAAGCTGAGTTTGTTTTTGGTCTACTACTATGCCGCCGCCATTTTGATTAACTTCTTTATACCACGCAGACCAATTAAATAAATTTCCAGTAACTAGCTCTTTAGAAAAATTGCTATAAATATTTTTTTTAAACTCCCCTATTGGTTGTATAAAATTTTTATTAGCATTTAAAAAAGACATTGCATATAATTGAGTTTCTATGTTTTTTAAATCTGTATTATTTTTTACTATGTCTTTTGATAAAAAAAAGCTGTCTTCTATAATTGCATAAGCGCTAACTCCGCCATCTACGCTAATTTTTTGAGCCTGTGATCTTACTAATTCCACAACAGAAATATTTGACCCAGTGCTTGCGTTAAATATTAAAAATATTGGAAGTAATTTAAATGCAGAAAAATAAATAGCTGCTTTGGTTATCAGCGCAAGCTTTAACATGTGTATACCCTGGTGTGCTTTTGTTCTGACTAGTCAGTGAATATACAAATGTTTTCAAAAAACTCGAAAGTCGTCAATAAGATTAAAGCTTTTAGACCTTTTGCCTAGGTGACTAGTCAAAACTTTTTTAACTACTTCTTTTAATTTTTCAGACACCTCAACAGATTCATAAACTCGCTTTCCGTGACTAATAAACTTTTTTTCTTTAACTATTACAACAAATAAAGTGTAGGGGTTTCTGTCGCCAGAAATATTAAATTTTAGTTTATATCGAACAGTTGGCTTTGGATCATAAGAAAAAATCTTAATAAACTTTATTTTTTCTTCTCTTTTAGTAATTCTAAAATATTCAGAAACAAATACTCTAACATTAGTTCTATCTATTTTATTTATAGGGGCTACTTTTGATAATGCGGGGAAAATGCTATGTATGGGCTTATGAACTACAACAGTTAATGGCTTTAATCCAATTAAGTTGCAGGAGCTAAAAAATAATAATGTTAAATAAAATAATTTTGTCATGCTGTGTTTATTCTGTGCTTATCATATTGTGCTATTTTATAATTGCAGATTTAGCGTCTTTTAAAAATTTTTCTATACCTTTGTCTGTAAGGGGGTGAGTTATCATTTGTTTTAATACATTAAATGGAACTGTGCATACTTCAGCCCCCAGTAATCCTGCGTCCAAAATATGTTGATTGTTTCTAATGCTTGCAACTAAAACTTGAGTTTCTAATTCGTAGTTATCATAAATGTGTATAATTTGTTCTACTAATTCCATTCCAACATGTCCAATATCATCAAGCCTGCCAACAAATGGAGAAACCAATGTTGCGCCAGCTTTTGCGGCCATTAAAGCTTGTAGAGGAGAAAAAACTAAGGTCACATTTGTTTTAATTCCAACCGAAGAAAAATGCCTAACCGCTGTTAACCCATCTTCTGTCATTGGAACTTTAATAACAATTTCTTCTCCCATCTCGGCCCAAGCTGTGCCTTCTTTAATCATTTCTGCTGATTTAGTTGATAAAACTTCTACAGAAATCCACCCTGGATTTAAGTCCAGTAAATCTTTCACAACTTTTTTAATATCTCTTCCAGATTTTGCAATTAAACTTGGGTTTGTGGTTACTCCGTCAATCCAGCCCTTATCTACGGCCTCTTTAACTTCGTCAATTTCTGCTGTATCAATATAAAATCTCATTATTTGATTCCTGGTTTATTTAAAAATAATTAGGTTTTATGTTTTTGCAAAATTGTTTGAAAACTTTATTTTACTTTTTTAAAATAATAACAATATTCTGAAACAAAATTATTATACAAAGAAAATTTTTGTACTATTAAATAATTATTACTATTTCTTAATGCTATTCCAGTGCCTCTGCTATTCCATCTAGAAACCAAACTATTTGAAAATCTTTCTATGCCTGGGGCTGGATCATTTTTTAAAATTTTTAAAATATCATTTTCTTTTTTTGAATTAATAGTATCAAACTCATTTGCATTTTGTTTGTCAGACCCAAGTATCCACATTCTTTTGCTTCCTGGAAATAGCGGGCCTCTGTCAGCTCTGTCTTTATAAAAGTCACCTGGCAATAAAAATAATAAAGATGCGCTTGGAGAACTAGAGTAAGGTGCAAAGCATCTTCCAGAATACCAATTTTGAGTATTTAAATTAAAAGAAAAATGATCGTCTCCTACAGAAAATAAATGTTGAAGCTCAGAAAATGGATTGTTGCCGTTGTACTTTCTTATAGACGCATCTGCAAAAGTAAAACTTTGAACAGAAAAAAGAACAGAGATCGAAATTACATAAAAATATTTTTTAAACATTAGCCCTCCTTAAAATTACTGATAACATTTAAGATATATTGCGACTTTTCTTAAATTTAGTCAAATCACCTTTGTAAAAATTAGTTTAAGAAAACAAGTTTTTCATCTTATACAATCCTGGTTGCTGAAGTACAAGAAATTCGGCAGCTTGCATTGCGCCCTTTGCAAACAAGCTTCGGTTGTAAGTTTTGTGCTCTAGGGTCAGCCCCTCCTCAGGTGAGCTTATATCAACTTTATGAATTCCAAGCTCCTGTTTTTTTCGATTAGAAAGAATTTTTGAATCTACATTATTATTATTTAAAATGTTTGATAAGTTTATGGCGGTTCCGCTTGGTGAATCTTTTTTTTCAATATGGTGAGTTTCTTCAATATTATAATTAAAATTTTTTGATTTTTTACTTATTAAATCTAAGCACAGGCCCAATAAATAAATGCCGGTGCTCATATTTGATGACCAAAAAACTGGAATTGTAAGTGCCGAAGTTTTTAGTAAATCAAAATCAAGTTTAGTTAGCCCAGTTGTTCCAGACAAAAAAAATTTTTTATTATCTTTAGACCACTTTATAATATTGCAAAAACTTTTTTGATTAGAAAAATCAATAACTAAATCAATCTTTTTTGGATCAATGCCATCTAGGTTAGAGCCTGTGCTTTTGTATAAAGAAAAAAAATTATGAGAATTAATTAAAAGCTGCAACTCTTTTCCCATTTTTCCAGAACCTCCAAAGAGTAAAATAGAATATTTTTTCATAATTATTATTACCTATGCCTTTCCTAAATTTTTTAACTCTTTTAAAATTTCTTTTTCTTTTGCTTCTACTAATGGCAATCTTAATTCTGCACTTTTAATAATCCCCATTAATGATAATGCTTTTTTTATACCCATTGGATTTGTTTCTGCATACAATGCTTTTAATAATGGCAAAATAGTATCCCAGTCTTTATTTTCTGTTGGGTTTTTAAATATTTTGTTAAATTCTTTTCCTAAAATGTGAGTTGCGACACCTACTATTCCATCTCCACCCGCCTCAATAAAATTTTTAAAAGAAAAATCATCTCCACTTAATATGCTAGAAAATAATTTTTTTTGTATAATTTGTTTTGCAAAATTAATATCTCCAGAGGCTTCTTTAATACCAATAATGTTTTCTTCAACAGATAGTGCTTCTAAGCTATTTATATCTAAGCTAACTCCTGTTCTTGTTGGAACATTATACAAAAGAATATTTATTTTTTTATTTTGTTTTGCTAAATATTGAAAATGTTTAACTAGTCCGCCCTGTGATGGCTTATTATAATAAGGGCAAACTACTAAAACACTTTTAACTCCCAAAGATATTGCCTGTTTAATTTTTTGATCAGCTATATAAGTAGAGTTGCTACCAGTGCCTAAAATTAAATAAGCATCTTTTGGAATTTCAGATTTTACAAAACAAAAAATTTTTTTTACTTCATCTTGTAAAAGAACTGGGCTTTCTCCAGTGGTTCCATTAACAACGAAGCCTTTTACTCCAGATTCTAATTGTAATTTAATTACTTTTTTTAAAGATTCGTAATCCACCTCACCTTTATAAAATGGAGTAACAAGGGCTGTAATAATTCCAGAATATTTTTGCATATACTAAGTAACTTGCTTTAATTTACTACAGATGTCACGGGTGGCTCTGGGTCTGATTTTAATCCACATCCACTAGCAACAAAAACACAACAAAAAAAGAAAATAAATAATTTTATTATTTTATATTTTGTAAATAAATTTTTAAACATGCAAGCCTTTTTGTTTTTGAATTATATTTACTATTTTTATACTTCTGCTTCTGGATTATTTGCCAAAACTTGTCTTGGCTTGCTTCCCTGTGGAGGCCCAACAATTCCTGCTTGTTCAAATAACTCAATCATTCTTGCAGCTCTTGGGTAGCCCAATCTAAATTTTCTTTGAAGCAAAGATGCACTAACAATTTTCATTTCAGAAACTGCTTCTAAAATTTCATCGTATCGTTCGTCTTTGTCGTCATTGTCAAAAGAACTTGCGCTATTATTTCTTTCCTCTGACTGTCCGTTTAAAAACTGCATTGCCTGTTCGTCATATAGTGGATCGCCCTGGCCCTTCCAAAAATTAATTAAATCAGTAATGTCTTCATCTGGTAACCACGGCCCGTGATATCTTTTTGGTTTAGAAATTCCGGGGGCTAAAAATAACATATCTCCTCTTGTTAACAAACGCTCGGCTCCGCCTTCGTCTAAAATAATTCTTGAATCTGTTTTGCTTGCAACTTTAAAGCTGGCCCTTCCTGGAATATTTGTTTTTATTAATCCCGTAACAACATCTTTTCGTGGACTTTGCATTGCTAAAATTAAATGAATTCCACAGGCTCTGGCCATTTGCGCTAATCTAACAACTGCTTGTTCAACATTTGATTTATCAACTGCCATAAGATCTGCAAACTCTTCTACAATAATTGCAATATACGGCTGCTCTTCATAATAATAACTTTCTCTTTTTGGACAATCTTGATTAAATTGAAAGTGCTCTAAAATTTGTTTTTCAGAAAACTTTTTAACATGAGAGTTAAATGCCTCAAGACCTCTGGCATTAAATTGAGACATTGATCTATATCTTTTTTCCATTTCTTTAATAGCCCAATTTAAAACACGAACTGCTTTTTTTGGATCACGAATTACAGGAGTTAACAAATGTGGAATGTTGTCAAAAATTGCAAGATCAACTTGCTTTGGATCAACTAAAATTAATCTTAAAGAGTCTGGAGTATGTCTAAAAATAAAACTACACAAAACAGAAACTGTAAAAACAGACTTTCCAGAACCCGTTGACCCTGCCACTAACATATGTGGTATTTTTCGCAAATCTACAATATTAGAAAAACCTCCAACATCTTGACCTAAAGACACTGGCAAATAACAATCTTCTGTCCAAAATTTTTTGTCTGCTATAATATCTTTTAAGTAAACTGTTTCTCTTGTTAAGTTAGATGTTTCAATTCCAACAACATTTCGCCCCGGAATTGGTGCAATAATTCTAACAGACTCACTGCTTAGTGCCAGTGACAAATCATCGGCAAGGTCTGTGATTCTGCTAACTCTAACATTAATATCTGGTTTAAATTCAAACAAAGTTACAGCCGGCCCTGGAAATGCATTTACTATTTCTCCGGAAACATTAAATTGTTCTAATTTTTGTTTTAAAAGTGCAGATTTTTCTTCAATCTCTTGTGGAGTTACCCTTTCTCTAGTTAGGGGTGGGTCTGACAAAATAGATATCTTGGGGAGTGTCCAGTGTCCTAATTTTCTTTTTATAGAAACTTTCATTTTTACTTTTCGTTTCTTTTTAGTTGCTCTGGTTTTTATTTTTTTTTCACTTTTTAGTTTTTGTTTTTTTTCTATGTCGTCTTCGCTGTAATTGCCGCCCTCTTCGTACTCTTCGTCTTCTTCGCATTCGTCTTCTTCTTCATCTTCGTATTCATCTTCATATTCTTCATCTTCATATTCTTCGTCTTCGTATTCTTCGTTTTGATTGTCTTTAATTTTTTTTCTGTCTTTTAGTGATAAAAAAGAAATTTGCGAGCTACCTGTTTTCCACAAAGCTCTTAATTTTAACAAAACAAATAAAAAAATAACTTTTATAATTTGTAGTGGAAAAAATATAGCTCTAAGAAATTTTTTACTAAAAATAAATTTAATATTTTTATAAATAATTTCTGACAAGTCTTTTAAAGATTTTTGTGTTAGCCCAAGTGTTACAATAAACAAGCATGTCCACAAACTAATAACCAGCCCCCACCAATTTAAAGTTTTAATTAAAAAGTTAACAACAAAATTACCTATTACACCTCCAACAACAATATTTTTATAAAATATGCTGTCCATAAAATGTGCTTGCGACAAGGAGCATAAAATAACACTTAGGATAAGATATAAAAAAATTTGTTTTAAACCAAATCCCCAATCTTGAGATTTAAAAGTTTGGTAAGATAAATTTCCGGCCATAAAAACAAACACCCATGCAAAAAGTCCAAACATTTTATAAAGAATGTAAGAGACATTTGAGCCCAAAAATCCAAACAGATTATTAATATCAGCTTTTGTCCAAAAAAACATGGACGGGTCAGATGGGTGATATGAAAACAAAGACACGCCTAAAAAAATGGCCAAACTGAGCCACAAAACTCCATGAATGTCTCTTTGAAAATCATCATAAGTCATGTATAATAGTGTACACTACTTAAAATGTAAAAAAAGTCTTGTTTTGAACAAAATATTAAAAATTAACGAAATCTTTTTTAGCCTACAAGGCGAAAGCAGCAAGTCTGGGCTTCCGACTACTTTTATACGCTTATCTGGCTGTCATCTTCGCTGCCAATATTGTGATACTAAATACGCATATCACAACGGCGAAAACTTAGACATAAAATCTATTATTAAAAAAGTTAAAAATTACCAAAGCAAACATGTTTGTATTACTGGAGGAGAGCCTTTATTACAAAAAAGTGTATATCCGCTAATGACTCAGCTATGCGATAAGGGCTACAAAGTATCTCTAGAAACTAGCGGGGACAAAAGTGCAGTGTTGGTAGACAATAGAGTTAAAAAAATTATTGATATCAAAACCCCTGATAGTAAGGCTGGCGTTAGTGTTCATTTTGATAACTTAAAAAATTTATCTAATACCGAATTAAAGTTTGTTATATGCTCAGATAAGGATTTTAATTGGGCAGAAAATTTTGTTAAAGAAAATAATTTATCAGAGTCAAAGATTTTATACTCTCCCTCTTTTGGAGAGGTAACTGCAACTCATTTGGCAGAAAAAATTTTAAGCTCTGGCTCTTCAGCTCAATTACAAATACAGTTGCATAAATATTTGTGGCCAAACAAAGAGTCTGGAATATAAAAATAAATTCATGCGGTGCACCCGAAAAATATTATTTTTTTTGACCATAGCAACTTGACAGCATAAAGCCTTGCAATTAATAACCTCTCAATATAAAACACATCAGAATATTAAATAAAGGCCTTTATGAACTCTGATTTTTTTAGACACTCTAGCATGAACCAGCCTAAAAATAGTGTGGACTCTGGTCAGTTACATTATAATTGTTCAGACAATCTTTTTGTTGCAGACATTACAGAAGTTAGTTTAGAAGAACTTATACATTGTAAATTAGAGTATCTGCTTAATAACTCTGTTTTAGATGATGTAGAAAATTTGTTTGATATTTTAAAAGAGCAAATGGAAAGACCTTTAATTGAACTAGCATTAAAAAAATATAGAGGAAACCAACTAAGGGCTGCGCATCTGTTAGGTTTTAGTCGCAACACACTAAAGAAAAAAATTAATGATTACCAAATTTGTATTAAAAAAAAAACTAAGTTTATTAATAAATAAATATGTCACAAGAAAAACAAGCGCCTCATAATATAGAAGCAGAAATTTCAGTTTTAGGCGGCATTATGCTAGACCCTAATGCCTGGACTGATATACAGCATCTTTTAACAGAGGATAGTTTTTATAAGCCTGCTCATCAAAAAATTTTTAAGGCAATGGAAAAGCTTAACTATAAAAATGAGCCAATTGATTTAATAACTTTATCTAATTTATTAACAAACAATAACCAAATTGAAGTTATAGGTGGTCATGCATATCTTAGTAGTATTATAGAGCAAACTCACTCAACTAGTTATTTGCCACAATATGCAAATATTGTTGCAGAAAAATCAAAGCTTAGAAAATTAATTAGTACTTGTGGTGATATTAGTCACGAAGCTTACGCACAAAACTTTGAAGAGTATCCTACTTTTATTGACAAGGTAGAGGCAGATATTTTTGCGGTTACAGAAAATAAAAATCACACACAACAATTAACAGAGCCAAGCGCTGTTGTTAAATCAAGTGTTGCAATTCTTGAAAAGTTATATGCCAATCAAGGTTCAATTAGCGGAATATCATCTGGGTTTGAAGCGCTAGATAATATGACATCTGGTTTTCACGAAAATGAATTTGTTATTATTGCCGCAAGACCGTCTATGGGTAAAACTGCATTGGGATTAAATATAGCACTTCATGCAGCTTTAAGAGAAAAGAAAAAAGTTGCTTTCTTTTCTGTAGAGATGGCTAAAGAAGCACTTATGATGAGACTGCTTTCAAACCTTGCAGAAATTCATGCAGCAAAAATGCGAACAGGAAATTTAACTGATCAAGATTGGCCAAAGTTAATTGATGCTGCAACTAAGCTTAGCGAAACTTCATTATTTTTAGACGACTCATCTGCGTTAACACCTTTAGACATTAGAGCAAAAGTTAGAAGAATGAAAAAAAAGCACGGGCTAGATTTAATAGTTGTTGATTACCTTCAGCTTATGACAGCGGGCAAAAAAGTAGAAAGCAGAGAAAGAGAAGTTTCTGAAATCTCTAGATTGCTTAAGGCCGTTGCAAAAGAATTAAATATTCCAGTAATTGCATTGGCACAATTAAACCGTGGAGTAGAGGGAAGATCAGACAGAAGGCCAATTTTATCAGACCTAAGAGAATCAGGATCAATAGAGCAAGACGCAGATTTAATTATGATGCTATACAGAGAATCTTATTATGAGCCAGACAAAATAGAGGTAAAAAACAAAGCAGAAGTAATAATAACAAAACAAAGAAACGGTCCAACAGGCTATGTAAATTTGTCATGGTTTCCAGAGTACGGCCGCTTTACAAATCCAATTACAGAAGTTGCCCCTACACAAACTGAACAAAGTGCCCCAAGCACTCACCTTTCAAAATCCCCCACAGTAAAAAACTGGGCACCCAAATAAAATTTAAAAAACTAGTTTTGAAATTTACTCGTCGTCTTCGTTTTGCTCTGCTTCGATTTCCTGAATAGTTTTTTCTTCATGCACCGGAGCAACTGCTGTATTTTTTAGAGGGGTTACTGTAACAGTGATTTCTGTTTCTAATCCTTTTGCCAGGATAATTTTTAATTTTGTGTCGCCTATATTTTTAATTGGCGCCTCTAGTAAAACATCGCGTTTGTCTAATTGAAAGCCCTCTTTTTCTAACACAGAAAGAATATTGTGCATTGTAATTGAGCCAAATAATTCGCCATTATCTTTAGCTTCGCGTGAAAAATATAGCGAAACTTCTTTTAATTTTTCTATTACTTTTCCACGCTCTACAAAAGCTTTTTTTTGCTTAGATACTGCTACTTTTTTTAAATATTCCCACTCTTTTGTATTTTTTTCTGTAGCAATCTGTGCAAAATTATTAGGAATTAAATAATTTCTGGCATAGCCTGATTTTACATTTACAATTTCGCCAATTTTTCCTACATTTTTTACATCTTCTTTTAAAAATACTTTCATTACCGACCTCTTTATTGCCAAATTTTTTTATAATTTTATCTAAGTTTCTTTAGGGGAACATATCAAGCTTAGCTATAATGGGCAAGTACAAAACCTATTACAAGCTACAGGCCTATGAGGGGGTATTTTTATTAATCATCTTGTAAATTTTGATTTTTTTTCTAAAATTAAACCAGTAATCTAAAAAGCCCAAAACACTAATAAAGCTAAATAAATATATAAAAGATAGAATATAAATTAGATTTTTTGTGATTTTTTTAGCTTTTAATAACATTAAAACATCTGTAACTATCCCCAGCCCCTGTAAAAAATAAAAGCTAAAGCAAATATTTAAAACATTTATCCCAAGTGTTTTAAAAACAATTGGGAGCGTCGTGTCTACAAAAGCTAAAATAAGAGATAAAATAAAAATCCACACAACCCAAGATGGTGTTGAAAAATTAAAGCTTCTTTTTTTTAACTGCATTAAATAAGATTTAGTACTAAATATGTTTAAGCTTAATTTTTTTGCCATAGCGTCGGTGTATGAACTTTTAAAAAAGCTTATTAGCCTTAAGCTAAAAAATAATAAAAAACTAAAGCTTATAATAATAAGGCTTGGTAGCTGCGATAATAATTGTACAAGCTCTTTTGGAGTAATATGTTTTAAAAATTTTTGTCTAAATTCTTCTACCTGTTCTAATAATTTAATAAAAAATTCATAATCCTTAAATAAAAAAAAGCTGCTATATAAAAAAATAGTGGCAACAAGACTTGAAATAAATATATTTAAAAATAAAGAAAATTTACGGGTTTCTAGTAAAAAAAACACCTCCACAGATAATAAAACAGATACTAAAATAATCAAAGCGGCTGGCGATAAAATAAAAAAAATAGAAAATAAAACTAACAAACCTGCCCAATATAATTTGGCTGTTGTTTGAAGTCGTAAAAATAAAATAGGTATTAGGCTAATTATACCAAAAAAAATAGTAGAAAGGGATATATATAGATTAAAAAGAACAACTCTTTTAAGAGAAATTTTTTCTAACAGCTTGTCGTTTTGCCAGCTTTTTTTCAACACTCGCCTGCACCTCTTGTAAAGTAGAATGATACTGATCTAAATGTTTTGTTAATGTAACACGAGGATCTAAAGCAGTGTGCATAAATCTTAAAACTTTATCATCAATTCCCATAATTCGTTCGATCTCTACTACTGAATCAGATTGTGCTGTATAAAGTGCGTGAAAATATACGCCATTTGCAATGCGCTTAATTGGATTTGCTAATCTGCGGTTGCCCCATGTGTTTAAAGATTCTATTTTGCCTTTAAATTTAGACTCTAAAGTAGAGTTTAGTCTTTTAAAAAAAGCTTTTGTGTCTTCTTCTGAGGTTTCAGGATGCATAATAACAATTAGTTCATAATTATTATTTTCTTTTTCCATTTTCCATTCCATAAATATGCCTCTTTTATAACATTGATTATTTGCCTATCTCTTATTAAAGACTAGGAAAATTTTTAACATACTTGCATGCTTCATACAACTTCTTTTTTATTGGCAAAAGCTCATCTCAAGAGTATTTTAGCTACATGAGCTTTTATTTTATTATACAATCTGGCCCCTTAACAGGAGCGCGATATAAAGTTAGGCCCAACTTAAGCATTGGGAGGGGGTCTAGCGCAAACATATCTGTTCAAGATGCTAATATGTCATCCCTTCACGCTCAAGTTCAACAAAAAGGCGAAGAGTTTTATTTAATAGATAGTGGCTCAAAAAATAAAATTCGCATTGATGACAGAAAGACAGAATCACTATTATTAAAAGACGGGGTTGTGTTTCGAGTTGGAAATACTAAAATTCAAATAGAGAAAGTTAGCGATTCTGCACAGATGCCTCAAGAAGAAAAGGGGTGGAAAAAATTATTATATGACAACCTTAGTAAAAAATCTTTTAAAAATTTTGAAGAAAATAAAACAATAACTCCATTTTCTAAAATACCCGAACTAACTTTTATTACAGGTCTACAAAGAAAAACAAAATGGACTTTGGGATACGGCCCAAGACAAATCGGCCCTGGGTCTTATGATCTTCCAATTATCGGCGATGATATTCCTGATATTTGTTTTAGTATTCTTCAAAAAGACTGCGACATTATTTTTGAAACCAAACACTCAGATAAAGTTTTACTTAATAAAAAAAGAACAGACACCGCCAAAATAAAAGGCGACGATATTGTTTATATAAATAATATCGAAATTCAAATTAAGCTATTATAACTAATTTCTTTTTATACAATGAGCAAAATAAAACCAATCCCAGTAGTTAAAGGCAGTTTTAAAAGTTTTGATAAAACTTCTATTTATTATGAAGTTCGTGGAAGTGGCGAGCCAATTATATTTATTTACGGCATCGGCTGTTTAATGAATCACTTTGTTTATCAAACTTCTATTTTGTCTCAAAATTATAAAGTAATAAATATTGATTTGCGGGGACACGGAAGCACAGCGGTTCCAAAATTAAAAAAAAATATATCTATTTCGGCAATTGCCAAAGACATTCCACTTTTGTTAAAAAAATTAAAAATTAAAAAAGCGCACTTTGTCGGACATAGTTTTGGCTGCAGCATTTTGTTAGAGGCATACAAACAAAAGTGCGAAATATTTAAAAGCTTAAGCCTAATTAACGGCTTTTCTTCTAACCCATTAGATGGAATGTTTTATTCTGAAAAAATTATACAAGATATTTATAGGTACATAAATATTTTATCTAAAAATTTACCAGAAAGCTTTAGTTTTATTTGGGAAAATTTATTAGACAATCCCATAAGCCCTTATGTTCTTAGTTTTTTAGGAGGCTTTAATCCAAGAGAGGTTAAAAAAAAAGATATAGAAATATATATACAAGGCATTGCATATATTAATCAGTCTGTGTTTTTTAAATTATTTAACGAAATGATAAATGCTGATTATTCTAATTTGCTTGCAAAAATAAAAACTCCGACCATGATTATTGCCGGAAAAAGAGATCCACTAACTCCCGTAGAAAAGCAAAAAAAATTAAGTAAAAATATTAAAAACTCTACTCTTTTTATTTTTGAAGAGGGCAGCCATTGCACTCAATTAGATTTTCCAGAAGAGCTTAGTGATATTTTACAAAAATTTATTAAAAAAAGCTTATAAAAAAGCTTAGTCAAAAAAAGTTTGTTACAAAAATTTAGTCAAAAACTACTGTAAAAACTTACTGTTTTGTAGCCTCTAGTGCGGAAAGCAATTGCGAGCGAATATCTCCCACTCCACCTGCCCCACCTGGAAGCATGATAGTATTTGTTTTTCCATTTGACGTCATTTTTTCTAAAGTTTCTAAATACTGAGTTGTTAAAATTAAATTAGTTGCGGCTTCAGAATTTAATCCAGCTTGCTTTAAGCTTGCCATTGAGTCTTCCATTCCCTTTGCAATTGCCATTCTTAATTGAGCGTAACCCTCACCTGTTAATCTTTTACTTTCTGCATCTGCTTCGGCAGCTTTTACAACTCTAATTTTTGCAGCATCTGCTTCGTTAGTTGCTGCAACTTTGTCTCTGGCTGTTGCATTAATTTTATTCATAGATTCTTTAACTAATATGTCTGGGTCAATATCTGTAACAAGTGCTGTTGTAATAGAATAACCAAAATCGTCCATTGAGTCAGACAAGCTTTCTTTAATAGCATCTGCAACTGTTTCTTTATTTGCAAAAACTTCATCAAGTTGCATTTTTGGAATTTCTGATCTTACTACATCAAAAATATATGCTCTAATTTGTCTTGTTGGATCATCTAATTTATAAAAAGATTCATAAATTTTATTTGGCATAATAAAATATTGAACCGACACTTGTGTTCTGACAAAAACATTGTCTTTAGTTTTTGTTTCAATTTCAACATCTAGCTGATTAATTTTTAAATCTTGGGTAGTTACAATTCTATCAATAACTGGTAATTTAAAATGAAAGCCTGCCTTTGAAACACAATTAAACTTTCCAAGTCTTTCTATAATTTTTGCAGTTTGCTGAGAAACCAAATACCAAGCATCAAAAAAGACCAAAAAAATAAACCCAACAATAATTAAGCTAAACATAAATATTCTCCCCTTTTAAATCAATGCTATTACATCAATAAATATGATTAAATACAACAAAAAAATACTTACAACAAAGACTTAAAAAATTCGCGGTTCATTTTTGTTATAACATCTAAAGAAATTTCTTTTGGACAAACTGCTGAGCAAACTCCAGTGTTTGTGCATGAGC
>JAAOIH010000005.1 GCA_015163875.1 Bdellovibrionales bacterium | reverse complement strand
AAACTATCGTATATTGTTTTAAAAATCTAGTAAATTATTATATTTCTATAAGTAAGCACTGATCAAGTTTTGTAAGTTTGTAATTAAATTATCCATTCTATAGTTGTTAGTTACAGTTTGATAAGCTTTGTCAGATATATGTTGTGACACTTTAGGGTTTTTAATTAACTCTTCTAATTTATTAGCTAAAGCCAAACTATTTTGCTTATCTACTAAGTAGCCATCAGTGTTATTTGTAATAATATTTTCTGGCCCACCACATTTTGTTGCAATTACTATCTTCTTTTTTGCCATGGCCTCGATTACAACCATTCCAAAAGTTTCTGATTTAGATGGCAAAATATATAAATCTATACTATCTAAAAAATTATCTCTTTTATTATTTTGCACCCACGGGCTAATAATCAGTTGGTCTTGTAAATTATATTTCCATTTTAAATATTTTAAATAGCAATACAAATTTCCCTTACCAGCAATAATTGCTTTAAATTTTACTCTCTTTTTTTTTAATAAAAATAAAGCCTTAATTAAAGTGTGAAAGCCTTTTGTTTTTCTAAAAACACCCATAGCCCCTATAACAGGTACATCGGGCAATGTTTTACTATGGGAGGTGGAGCTCATTGTTGTAATATTTGGAATAACATAAATTGGCTTATTGTAATTTTGTTTTATTAAAAAACTTTTTACATGTTCTGAAACTGCAATTAAAGCATCAGCATATTCTATATTAGAGGCGTTAAAACTGTGTATGACCCCAATAATTTTTGTATTTTTTAAAGCAGCAGATACTATAGGAAGGTCTAAAGTTTTATGTACAAAAATAATTTTTGCATCAAGATTACCTAAGTGTTTTTTAATTTTTTTAACAGCTAAATTTTTAAATGGCCACAATTTTGAACGAAAATAATTAATTTCAATAAAATTTATATTTTGATCAATCATTACTTGTTTTAATAATGCCCCTTTGCGAATTACAGAAAAAATAGGCGAGTGTATTTTGCTCAAAGCTTTGCTGTATAAAACAAAAGATTGCTTTGACCCCCCAAGGTCTTTACCAGAAATAAAGTTAACAATCATTTATTAAGCCCTTGTAAAACTGTAAACTGTATCCTAAAACTTTAATCTAATTAGATTTATAATTTTTATAACAATAGGCTATTATACTTGGCTTTGTTAGTCTAGTAGAGTACAAAGTTAGGCTATGGTTAATTTTTTTAACTTATCATTAACAGAGTTAGTTTCTTATTTAGAGTCAAAGGGACATAAATCTTTTAGAGCAAGACAGCTTTGGAAGTGGGTTTATCAAAAATCTATACTAAATATAGACGAAATGTCTGATCTTTCTAAAGATTTTAAATTAAAATTACCTGAGTATTTTTCATGGCATTTGCCAAAAATTTTAAAGCATTGGTTAAGCAAAGACGGAACTTTAAAATTTTTATTAAGCACAGACGATGGCCTTCAATTTGAAAGTGTTTTAATACCATCAAGGGGAAGACTAACTATTTGTGTTTCATCAGAGGTTGGTTGCAATTTAGCTTGTGATTTTTGTTTTACAGGAAAGCAAAAATTAAAAAGACGATTAGTGACTTCAGAAATTGTAGGACAAGTATTTTTATTAAGACAATTTTTATTTGCACGACCAGAAATTTTATATGATTTATTAAAACTTACTGGACAAAAGTTATTTGTAGATGCCCCAGGACAACCAAAAAATCAAAAAATTTGGTTAGAACAAAACAAATCAAACAATCCAGATTTTTTAAAAGACATTGTTCAATGGCAAGCAAATTTACACGCTCATGCACCTACTAACAACATTGTCTTTATGGGAATGGGCGAACCATTAGATAATGAAGACAATGTATTTAAAAGTATTTTGATATTAAAAGAGCAACTAGGTTTTAATTATTCTGGAAAAAAAATTACACTTTCAACAGCTGGTTTAGTAGACAAAATTCCATTAGTAGCAAAGTCTGGTGTTAGATTAGCTGTAAGTTTAAATGCCTCTAATGATAAAATTAGATCAAGCATTATGCCTATTAATAAAAAATGGAATATAGAAGCACTACTTAATTCTTGCTCTGAGTATGTTAAAAAAACAGGCGAGCTGGTAACTTTTGAATATGTATTACTTAAGGGGATAACAGATTCTGTTGAATCTGCAGACCAATTATATTCATTAACAAAAAGAGTTCCTTGTAAAATTAACCTTATTCCGTTTAACCCTCATCCAGGTTCTAGTTACAAAACCCCCTCCCAATCATCAATAGATAAATTTCATCAAAGACTTTACAAAAAAGGAGCACAAGTATTATTACGCCGCAAAATGGGTAGCGATATTTACGCAGCTTGCGGGCAGCTAACTTCTTTAAATAATCAAATGGAATAATTTATAGACTATTGATTTTTATCAGTTTTTGCCCGATAAGTAATTTGTGAACACAAGCCAAAATAATCAAGAAATAGATAAAGAATTAAAAGACACAATGTCTTTTGATGTTTTGTTAAAATATTTACAAAATTTTTATTCTAAAGAAGATATTGTAATGCTTGAAAAAGCTTATCAAATGGCGCAAAAAGCTCACGAAGGTTCTGTTCGTAGAAGTGGAGAACCTTATATTACTCACCCTGTTGGAGTAGCTTATATTTTAGCACAATTAAAATTAGATGTTGCAAGTATTATTGCAGCCTTATTACACGACACAGTAGAGGATACTTTAATAACTACACAAGATATTAATAAAGTTTTTGGCAGTAGTGTTGCAGATATTGTAGACGGTGTAACTAAAATTACAAAATTAAAATTTCGTCATACTCATGAAAAGCAGGCAGAAAATATTCGCAAAATGATTGTAGCAATGGGGTCAGATGTAAGAGTAATTTTAGTAAAACTTGCAGACAGATTACATAATATGCGCACACTTAATTATATGTCATTTCAAAAACAAGCAAGAATTGCTCGCGAAACTTTAGATATTTATGCTCCCTTAGCAAGTAGGCTTGGAATGAGTTCTATTAAAATAGAATTAGAAGATTTATCTTTAAAGTATGCATACCCAGATGAGTATCATTTTTTACAAGAAAAAATTAAAGAAAAAAGAAAAGACAGAGTAGCATATATTGATAAATTTAAGCTGACTTTAACAAAAAATTTAGAAAGCAGAATAGATTTTGATTTTGACATTCAAGGAAGATCAAAACATTTGTATTCTATTTATAAAAAAATGGAGACAAGCAATTTACCATACGAACAAATTTATGATATTTTAGCATTTAGAATTTGTGTAAATTCAATTAAAGAATGTTACGAAACTTTAGGTATTATTCACTCTTTGTGGAGGCCAATACCAGGTAGGTTTAAAGATTTTATCGCAATGCCAAAAGCAAATAATTATCAAAGTTTGCATACAACTTTAATTGGCAACGATGGCGAAAGAGTAGAGGTTCAAATTCGTACTCACGAAATGCACGAACTAGCAGAGTGGGGGATTGCAGCACATTGGGAATATAAATCCAGCTCTTATTCTAAAGATATTAATTCTAAAAATACTCCAGATGTCGCTAACAAATTTAATTGGCTTAGAGAATTAATTCAAATGAATCAAGAAACTTATAGTGCAGACGAATTTTTAGAAAACATGAAATCAGACTTGTTAGAGTCAGAAATTTATGTTTTTACTCCAAAGGGTGAGGTAAAAGAGTTTCCAGTTGGAGCAACTCCTATTGATTTTGCTTATTCTATTCATACAGATGTTGGAAATCATATTGTTTCAGCTTGTGTAAATAAAAAAGTAGTACCGCTTCGTTATATTTTACAAAACGGAGACACAGTGGAGGTTGTGACATCTAAAAATCAATCCCCCTCTAAAGATTGGTTAAAATTTTGTGCAACAAGTAAAGCAAAAGGACAAATTAGAGCAGTTATTAAAAAAGAACAAAGAAGCATGTCTAAAAAAATTGGACAAGATATGTTAGAAAGATATTTTAAAAAACAATCTAATAAATTATCTAATTACACAAGCGGTGAAGTTTTTGCAGAATATTTACAAAAACAAGGTTGTCATAAATTAGAAGATTTATTTATCAAAGTAGGTTTTGGCAGGCTAGAGCCATCTTTAGTTTATAAAGATTTATCTCCTAAAGAAGAAAAAGAATTTAAACAAGATTCAGAAATTGAAACTTTAGAAAAAAGAATTGAATCTAATAATAGTAATAAAAAATTTAATAAAGATAATTCTGGAGTTCAAGTTGGCGGAGAAAATGATATTTTAGTTAGATTTGCTAAATGCTGTTACCCAATCCCAGGTGATTCAATTGTAGGATTTGTTTCTGTTGGCAGAGGAATTAGCATCCACAGAGCAGATTGTGAAAAAACTTTTAATATTGATTCTGGAAGATATGTAGAAGTAAATTGGAATAACAAAACTAATAATATTACTCACAGGGTTCGTTTATGTGTTGTTAGTTTTAACTTGCCCGGAATTTTAGCAAAAATGGGTGATGTATTTTCTGTAGCCGAAGCTAATATTGAAAATTTAAAAGCAAGCTCTACTTTAGACAACAGAGCAATTAGTTATTTTGATATACAAATTAAAAATTTAGAAGATTTAGAAAAACTTTTATTAGAAATTAAAAAAATTAAAGGTGTCATTCAAGTTAGTCGTGATCATAGGGTGTGATTAGATTTTAAAAGTGGTAAACTAAACCTGTTTGAAAGTTTAGGCTGTAATGTGGTGATACATTGTCAGATGGTGGAAACATTGTGAAATTTATATTAAGAGGAATAGAAAACTTAGGTGTAAAATTAAATGTCATTCCACCAGAAACAAGTAATGTGCTTGTTAATTTAATAGAATCTTCAGAAATATATTTGTAATTATCAGGAGTGCTACTTGGAGTTGGAGTTATTTTTTTAGATATTGGAATTAATAACTTTGCACCTAATCCGCCCCAAAGACTAAACTTATTTGTTACTGGAATTTGAATAACAGCTAAGGCTCCACCTCCAAGATAAACAATCTCTGCTTTGCATATACCGAGGCTAGGACATCTTGTTTCTAGTGTAAAGTTTTCGCTATTAGATAAAATTCTTAAACCAAACATTGGTTTTTTAGGAAGAAAAAAAGTTGTACTAGTTTCAAAGTTAAAAAAAGATGTTCCAGAATGCGCAACTTTTGAATTTTTAGTTGTTAAATTATTTAAAGATGTTCCCCATAAAAAACTTAAGTGATTAAAAAGTTTTTTACTACCAGAAGATGAAGATGTGTTTGCGTATGAGTTTGAAGACCTTCTATTTGTTGAGCCGTACGAATTTTTTTTTCTTGTTTTTTTTGCAGCTCTTCTTTTTCTAACTCTTAAAGACCAGCCTTCTTTTGCTCTACCTTTTAAAATTGTAGCTATTGCCTTTCCGCCTCTTACTTTAGTTACAGAAATAATTGCTTTTTTTTTGCCTCGATTGCTTATAACATAAAAAGTATCTTTTACCTGTATTGATTCATCAGCAGAAAATGTTATTAATACTTTTTTATTTTTTACTTTTATTACTTTGTAAGCAAATGCGTTGTAAGTAAAAAAAATAAGAGCATTAGTTATAATTAGAATAAATATTTTTTTCATATAATACCTCTGTAATAAAATTGACCCAGTGTTTATTTATTTTAGAAAAAAAAAGAGATATTGACCAGCCTTAAAATTTGTAATTAGCACTATAGGCTAGTAAAAAAATGTCACATTACAGCTAGATAAAAAAAGCTAGATAAAAAAAAGCTCCCAATTCTTAGTTAGGAGCTTTTTTGACAAATTAAAATGTTTTAAATTTAATTTAAAAAGGAATTTCTTCACCAGCATTAAATTGTGGTTCAGATGTAACAGCAGGTGCAAAGTTATCATCAGTAGAAGTAGAATCACTTTGAGATTTTTTTGTATCTAAAAACTGCACACGATTAGCATTAATTTCTGTTGTATAGCGTTTTTGACCGTCTTTGTCTTCCCAAGATCTAGTTTGAATTCGCCCCTCTATATATACAGAGCTGCCTTTAGACAAATATTTACCACAAATATCAGCCATTTTTCCCCATACTACAATTTTATGCCACTCTGTTCGTTCTTTTTTTTCACCGTCTTTTGTCCAGTTTTCACTAGTAGCTACACTAAAATTAGCCACAGTATTTCCGGCAGAAATAGTTTTTATCTCTGGATTGCCACCAAGTCTTCCGATTATCATTGCTTTGTTTAAACTCATAAATATCCTCCATATATGTGTTTCTTTTATAAGCATAAGTGCAAAAAAAATCCAGCACTTATTAGGCTTTATTGTGCAAGGTATCTAAAAAAAACGGTATATGAATTTTTTAAAAATACTTATGCGCTGCGGTATATAAATTTTACTTAAAAATTTTACTTAAAAAATTTTTAAAAAAGTAATTACTTAGTAATCTCTGGAATAGACATCAGGCCATCGCCTTTAATATGAAAACTATAAGTATTACCAAGCTGGTAACTATTAATTAAGCTAAACAAGCTTTTTAATTGGGAGGGGACTTGTTGAGCTTTAATATAAATTGATAATTTATAACTTTTTACTGATAGAATTTTTGTACGCCTTTCTTTTTTTATTTTTAAATTAATATTACCTTTTATTTTAATATAAATATTATCTGTTGGGGACCCTAGCTCTAAAGTTTTAATATTTACAACTTCATTTTTAGTAGTAATCATAGCTTTTAGTTTAGAAAAACTTGTAGAGGGTATTTGAATAGGCCCAAAATTGCTTGGAATTTTTGAATTAAAAATCTGTATTTTTTTATTACTGTCTATTTTAATATTAATATTAGGAGTATTAAAAAGATTTACATCAATCAATGTTTGAAATATTGCAGAAACCTTTCCGCCAAGTTTAATTGAATTTAATGGCAATTTGTCTAAAGAAATATTTTGTAAATTTGCATTAAAAGCTAGATTGTGTTTTTTACTTTTGATTTGTTTTAAACTAAAAGTAATGTCTCCTCCAAAAATAGAATATGCTGTTACATTTATGCCAAAATTAAGCAAAAGGCTGTCTAGCCATAGTGGTTTTATAGTAATTTTTTTAATTTGAGCTTCTGTTTTTTTATAAGAAATTAAATTATCATTAAAGCCTAGTGATAAAGACGGCAGTATATAAAACTTTTTTGCTTTAAATTGAATTTTTCCATTTGTGTATGTATTTATTTTAGAGCTAATGTAAGTATTTATATCATTATAAGGTAGCAGTAAAATGATAAAAATTAAAGTCAAAGCAAAGCTTAACAAAATTAAATATTTGTTATTTTTAATAAAAGATAAAATATTTTTTAGAATAGACATTATGTTTACAATATAAGCATTAGCTTTTTTCTATATTTTTTTTAATATTAAAATATTTAAATTTAAAAGTAACATTAAAATATAGTTTTTTTTCTTCTGGAGCAATATTTAGCTCTGTCATTTTTAATTGAGGATGAATTTTTTCTAAAATTTCTGATATGTCAGCAAACTCTTTTAAATTTACCCAATTAATATTAAGAACTAATCCATTGTTTATTTTTTTTATATCAAAGCTTTGCTGTGTTGATAATTTAAAATCAGTTAATTTTTGCTCAATTTCTTGTTTTAATTTATTAAACACAAAAGGGCCATGGCTGTGATGTGATTGCAATGGCTTAAGCTTTGATTGAATTAAATTTTCTGCTAAATCTTTATGCTCTATAAAAATTTTAGTATCTTTGTTTGATTTATTTATAAAAGAGTAGGGTATATAAACAACAGAAAAAATACATAATGCTGTGCTTGAGTATTTAATAATTTTTTGAACAAATACCGAAGAATTTTGATAGTAATCTTTTATCAAATTATAAAAAGTTTGCTCTTGTATAAAAACAAATAATGTTTTTACTTGCTCTTGTAAACCTTCAATAATATTTAATATATTTTCTTTCATATTTATAATTTTATGTTGTAGTTAAATGTTGTTTTATTATTTGTTTGCACAGCCCTTCCTATAGATTTTTTACTTTTACTAATACTTTGTAAATAATTTTTAAATTTATTAGAAGAGTCAGTGTCGTAACTATAGCCAGATATTTTTATCTGCTTTTTTATTGTAGAAATATTAATGTGCGTAACATTAATATTAATACTTTTTGGTATATTTGATATTTTATTAAAAAAATAAATTGGAGTCTTTGTTTTGTTTAAATCAGAAAAAAAATCTTGTGATTTTTTTTGTTTTTTATAAGTTTTAACTATTTTTTTTATACTTTTAACTTTTAGTTTTCTACCTTTTAAATTAGTAGTTTTTTTGGCAATTTTTTTTAAGTCAAAATAGCTATCATCAGACATTTTATAAGTTATGCTTTGTTTAAACAGCCCAAACATTACAGCTATAAGCCATGTTGCAAGTCCGATTTTCATAATAGATTTATTGGCAGACCAAAACTTTTTTATTTTTTGATTACCTGGTGATAGTTCGCCTTGTAAAAAATTTATTTGTTTTAAAGGCTTTGCTATACTAACAGCAAGGCTTAATGCATTTATAAACTTAGTATTGTAAAAATCTCCATTAAGGCTTAATGCATCTTTTGGCTCTAAAATTTCTGTTTGAAAGTTTATCACAGGTATCTTTAACTCTTGCTTTAAAAAAGGTTTTAAATTTTTTATACATAAAGATTCGCCGTAAACCTCCACAGATGACAAAGATTTTCCTTTTAATTTTAATTTTAAAAATTCTTTTTGTATTTCTTTAGTCAAAGACTTTAAATGATTAGTAATTGAGTTAGAAAACTCTTTTTGCTCAGGGCTAATAGAATCTAAGTTAGAAGGCATTACAATAAAGCTTGTTTTTAAAAATTCTTTTTTTGCTTGTTCTAAGCTAATAGAATATTTTTCTGACAAATCTTTAATAAGGCTGCTTAAATTATAATTTAACCTTGTTGATTGGGTAATATAGTATTGGTTATTGTAACTTTTTGCTATATTTAAATAACTAGATTGAAAATCCAAATTTAAATAAATTTTTATATTTGTTTTAACATTATTTTCTTCATTAGGTAAAATTACATTAGTTAAACTTAATTGAGATGGCGACACCGATTCCAAATTAAAATTTAAAGCATTAAGATTGCTTGCTAAAGCCTGCAATTCTTTTTTTTTAGTAGCTATTACCAAAATTTTTGAATCAGAGTCTACAGATTTATTTAAAAACAGCATATCAGTAGATAAGTTGTTAGGATCTATAGGCAGTTCTTCTTCTAATTGAAATGGTAAAATTTTATTAAGTTTAAATTTTTGAAAAAACGGCAGCTTCATTGTTCTTACAAAACATTTACTAGCTTCGATGCCAGCGCAAGTTTGAATATCGTCATAACAAAAGTATGATTGAACTTTTAACAAAACTTTTGATAAATCTTGATTTGTTTTTGCATCTATATCAAAAGTTTTTGTTTCTATAACAGAATATTTTGAAGCATTTTTTTGAATCAAAATAGCTCTAATTTCTTCTGATGTAATGTCTAGTCCAAGATACTTCATTTGATAAATTTTAACATTTAAAAGCTATAATATAAAAGCTTTTTTTTAAAACTCTTGCCAGTGCACAACAACAGGGCTTTCGTTTAGTATAAAATAATTAGATTTTTTATACTTTTCTTTGTTTTTATCAATCTGACTATCTTCTTCGTCTTTTTTTATTTCTTCTTGTCTTTCGGTAAATAAAATTTCACTTAATCTTTCTTTGCTTTCATTTAAATCGTATGTAATTAATTTAATTGTGTAAGAGGTATTATTTACTATTCCAGTACTAGTAATTTGAAAGTTTACTCCAGAGTCAAAGCTAAAAATACTTGTGTTTACTTTTTCTTGTAATTCAAACTCTTTTAAAAATGTTTGAAAGTCTTCTGTATTAACAAAACTTTGAGATGATAATTTTTCTTCAAATGCTGCAACTACCTCTGGAGTAGCCCATGGAAAACTTTTTAACAAATCAATGTCCATATGATTTAAATTAATTTTTTTACTACCAAATAAAGTAATTTTATCTATTAATAGTTGAAAAAAATCATCATTCATTCCGCTTACCATTCTTAATTCGCTAATATGTTTAAAGCTTTGATTAGGTGGAATATATTCTGAGTCGTCTTGAACTAATTTATATTTATCAATCCATTTATTGTAAAAAGATTTTTCGTCTCCTCCATTTAAACTTTCAGAGTCTTTGTCTATCCAATCTTTAAAATTATTTGCCAATTCAGTAAAATTATAATCACGATATTTTTTTGCAAAGTTTTCATTGTTTTCAATTTCTAATTTAAATATATTAATAAATTGTTGAAAACTAAATGCAGATAAAATTTTAGAAGGAGAAGCCATGTCATTTATGTCTATTTTATTATCTTCAACGCTTATGCTAGTAGTGTATTGAGCTTTTATAAAAGATTCTTCTTCTTTTGTTATAAAACTATCTTTATCGCTTTTAGAAAATTTATCAGGCAAGTAAAAACTAGGTGGCCAAGCTAGTGGAAAGCTCCATATAGGTTCAAAACTAGATGTAGAAATATCAGCTTTAGATGCAAAAGTTTGAACAGCTTTTTTAAATAAAAAAATTCTTAATAAACTAATATTTGCACCAGATTTTGCAGCATAATATGCCTGTAGTTTTTGTAATTTTCTAGAGGCAAGAATGTATTCAACATTAGAGTCATAAGAAATTTCTGTTGCCACCCAAATGCTCATAGTAAGACTAAATAATGCTAATAACAAAGCAACAGCCTTATTGCTTTTAAGAATAAAAAAAGGAGATAAAATTTTTATTTTCATAGTTTTAAATTTTTATTTTCTAGAGGTTGAATTTTCTGTAGAATTAATTTTTGGAATTTTAATTTTTGGAGAAAAAATATTAGAATGATGAATAAGAGCAACTTTGTTAAATTTTAAAATTTTTTCTTTATTTTTTATTTCTAAAATAATTTCAACAGCGTGTGGAAGCTGGTCTAAAACATTAACTTCGCTTGAAGACTTCCATTCAGTTTTCCATTCAGGTGTTTTTTCATCTCCTCCTATATAGCGAAATTTTAAACTGTTAACATTGGGTAAAATACTAAAGGCACTTCCCCCAGATTCAATATTAGAATCAATTATAGCAGAGCTTCTTCGCCACAAACATAAACCTTTGTTTTCTTTGTTGCAGCTTTCAACATAGTAGCTAACTTCTTGTAATTTAGATAATTGTTGATTAGCAAATAATCTAGCTTGGCTAGCACTAATAAAATTAATTCTTTCTTCGCTGCCTTGAAATTTATATAAAAATTTTAATGGAATAATTTTAGGCCTAATAACATTAGATTGCTCGCTTGGCTTTAATTTTCTATTAGCTAAAATTTGTTTTTTCCAACTAGAAAATTGACTTAATTGATTAACAGCTTCTGGTATATCAGAATAATTATAAATAAGATTTATGTCTCTTTGTATTAAGTTAAGACTTTGTTGTATTTTAGTATTATTATCAATTCGCATTTGTATCTTTTTTTTTTGATGTAATGCTTGGCTAATACTTTGAGAGCTGCTTATAGATAAAAAAGCTAAAATAGTAGTTGCAATTAATGTTTCAATTAAAGTAAAAGCTTTGTTATTTGTAAATATTAATGCATGCATTAAAAGCCACCTATTTTAGATGCTATTTTATAATCAACAAAGTATGTGGCTAAATTATAAGATATAGGATTTTTTTTATTAGTAAGAATTACTGTCACCTGTACTTCTTTAACAGCTTTAGCTAAGCCAGACATTGCAGTTAATAAAATATTTTGAGACTGCTCGTCTGTGTTTTGACTTTCAATTAAAGATTTTAAATTAGGAAGTGGCATATTTTGTGATTTTATTTGCCATATATATTTTTTATAAGGACTTTTAAAAGTTCCATTACTTTCATCTGGTATTTCGTTAACAGGAGTGTTTTTGTATTTAATTTCTACTTCGGCCATTTTTTTTTGTAGTAAATAATGAACTTCGTTATAAATTTTAGCCTTTCTAATTTTTAATAAAGTACCAGACCACGAGCTACTAATAACCACAGCACCACCAACTAAAATTGCTACAGAAATTAAAACTTCAATTAGTGTCAGACCTTTGTTTTTAGAAGTTGTATACATTATTTAATATTAAACCGTTTTTTTATTGTTGAAAAGCTTCTTTAAATGAAATATTTTTAAACAGTAAGTTGTCTTTACTGATAAAAGTTCGTGTTATAAATGACCATTCATGCTTTTTGTTTTCTGAAAAATGTATTACAGATTTTTGAGTAACTCCTTCTGGAAAAAAATAAATAGAAATTAAACCAGAGCTCAATGCTTTTTTATAACCTTCTAGCTCTACACTTACAATTTCTAGCAGGTGAGGTAGCTGTTGTTTTGTTTTAAATATTTTGCTTGCCATTTCCCATCCATTGTTAACAGGAGCTTTGTTTTTAAAAAGATTATTTTTTGCAATAATTATTGTTTCTCTTCCGCTTTTATAATCTATCCAAAAAAGACTAGGTGTTTTTTTTTCTGATGATTTTATTTTAAAATTAATTCTATATGTACGATTTTGTAATTGTGCCAAACTTCTTAACTGTTTGTCTAATGCAATAAGTTTTCTAAAAAAACTTTTTCTAGAATAATTTTGACTAGATAATTGAGGTATAGCAAGGCTTGCAATTGATGCCAAAATAGCAAGCACTATCATTACCTCTAAAAGGCTAAATGCTTTATTGTTATTAAGTGAAAAAAAACAATATTTTTTTTTTAATCTCACAAATTTTTTATTTTTATAAAAATTATTTTAGTCTTCCGAAGATAAGTCAGTGGCGTTTTTTGTTCCACCCTCTCTTCTGTCTTCTCCGTAAGAGATAATAATTGGTTTATTGTCTTCTAGCTCGTAAATAAATTCTTCGCCCCACGCATCTTTTGGAATTTTTTTAATATAAGCATCAGGCCCCCAATTTTTACATTTGCTTGGTTTTTTAATTAAATCTTCTAGATTTTCTGGGTAAAAACCACAATCTGTATAAAAAATATCTAAAGTTTTACTTAATTCTGATATTTGAATTTTTACCTCTTTTACTTTAGAGCTATTTAACTGACCTATCAATTTTGGCCCTATTACAGAAGCCATTAAAGCAACAATGGCTAAAACAATCATAATCTCTAAAAGAGTCATTGCTTTATTATTTTTTAAAATAGTATTTTTAATAGGTAAAAAAGTTAAAATATTTTTCATTACATAGTCCTTTATTTATTTTTTATCTATAGAAATAGCAAATTTAAAAACACCAGCTGATTTTACTTTGTCTATAACAGAAATAACTTTACCATGAGCTACTCTTTTGTCAGCAGAAATAATAGCTTGTAGTTTTTTATTTTTTTTTAACATTTTTTTTATTTTAGAAACAATATGTCGTGTGCTAATTACTCTGCCATTAATCCTAACTTTGCCAGTTCTGCTTATACTAATATTTAATGGCGAAGCTGCAGTTTTTGTTCCAGAGCTAGCTTTAGGTAAATTTACTTTAATGCTAGGGGTTATAATCATGGGTGCAGTTACCATAAATATAATTAAAACAACTAAAATAATATCTACAAAAGGGACAATATTAATCTCTGCAATTTGATCATCGCTATTGTTTATAGAGGCTCCCATTATTTAGTCCTTAGTTTTTTATTTAAGATTGTTTGTCTTGTAAGCTTTCATAGTTGTGACCATAGGCAACAAATAAATCTTGAAGATTATGTAAATTGCTACAAATTTCACCAACCCTTGCTTTAAAAAAGTTAAAAGCTATTACTGCAGGTATTGCTACAATTAACCCAACAGCAGTTGCCAAAAGAGCTTTAGATATTCCAAGCATAACTCCACTTGCATCACCTTGAGATTTTGCCAATTCTTTAAACGCGTCCATGATTCCAAAAACAGTTCCTAATAAACCAATAAACGGAGCGTTTGACCCTACGCTTGCTAAAAAACTTAAGCGCTTGTCTAATAATTGTTTTTTATCTTGTATAAAGGCCGAAAATAATTCGCTTATACCTTTTTTGCTATTTTTTTTAATATATGAAAGAGTGTAGGAGGTAATTTCTCCCTCTAAAGAGCTTTTGTCGTAAGCTAAATTTTCTAAACTTTTTAATTCACCGGTTTGTATTATGCTGTTTATATTACTTTTTGCAACTTTGCTTTTTAAAAGAATATTTTTTAAAAAAAACCAACGCTCTAAAATAAAAGCTATGCTTGCAATGCTTAATAAAATTAAAAGATACAAAGTAATTTCATGTCCCCATTTTGCTATATTAAAAAAAGCATTTGTAAAATCCATAGTTTTCTCCAGATGAATAGTTTCTATTACTTTATAGAGTTTATAGAGTTTTTAAAAAAATATAAGGTTCTTTTTTTTGCAATAGCCTATAGTCTAGCATTTGTATTATTTTTAAATATTTATATCTATGCAAGGTGTGTAATTTTTGTTAGCCTGTGGCTGTAAATTAAAAAAATCAAAAAAGGATTTTTATGAAAAGCTGTTTTAAAAAAAACACATACAATAAAAAAAAAATTTTTATTTTATTTGCAGCTTTAGTTAGTGTAAGTTATTTTGCTAACTTATACTATAAGACTACAACAAAAAAAACTTATACTAAAAACCAACACTTAAACACAAACAATAAAAATAGAAACTTATCTTCTTTAGGAGCTGTATTGAATTTAAAAGTAGAAAAATTTGTATTAAATAATGGATTAACAGTGTTACTATGCGAAGATCACTCAACCCCAACTTTGTTAACTTATGTTCAATGGGTAAAAACTGGATCAAGTGATGAGCCAAGCGGACAAACAGGCTACGCACATTTTTTTGAACATCTTTTATTTAAAGGAACAGAAAATATTAGCTCAGAAGAATTTGAAATTACAACCTCTGTTTTAGGTGGAAGCAACAATGCTTTTACAAATTATGACTCAACAGTTTATCATATGAATTTATCTAATGTTCAATTAGAGTGGGCAATTAAGTCAGAGTCTGAAAGAATGAAAAAATTAATATTATTTGACCCATCTAAAAAATCAGAGGCTGAAGCCTTAATTAATAGCGAAAGAGGAGCTGTTACTGACGAAAAAATTAGAGGAGAAAGCAGCGTTTCAAGCTTAATGTTTAAGTCTTTGTTGCAAAATTTATATAAAGGCTCTGGCTATTCACATTCTATAATCGGAAGCATGGAAGACTTAAACAAATCTACTTTACAAGACTTTCATGATTTTTATAAAAAATATTACAGTCCAAATAATACTGTCATTGCAATTGGAGGAGATTTTGACCCTAGTCAGGCTAAAAAATGGATTTATAAATATTATGACAGCATAGAATCAAGTAAAATAAATAGGCTTAAGTTTACAAAGCCTGATTTTGTAAAAGCTAAAGATATTGATTTTAAAGATATTCAAAAAGAAAAACAATTAAAAAATAATAAATATAAATTTAAAAAAGTTTTACAATCGCAATTTATTTTTGCCTATCCAGGAGTTTTTATTACTCATAAAGATAAATATGCAATAGATATTTTAATGCACATTTTATCAGGAAGTACATCTTCAAGGCTAGATAAAATTATATATGTTCAAAAAAACTTAGTAAGTGATATTTATGCAGGAAATTACCCTTTAAACAGAGTTGGGGCTATATATTTTGGAGCTAATATTTTACCTAAATCTTCTGTTAAAGAAGTTTTAGATATTATTCAACAAGAAATTAAAAATTTACAAAAAAATGGAGTTTCTAAAGAAGAGTTACAAATTGCTATAAATCAATTACAGTTTTTAGAAGTTGATGAAATAAAAACAGTTTATAAAAAAACAATGAATTTAATTTCAGCTGAGGTGCTTGAGGGTGATTATAATAATTTTTTTACTAAATTAGAAAAATATAATTTAGTTACAGCATCAGATGTTCAAAGAGTAGCAAAAAAATATTTACGATTAGAAAGTAGAATTTTAGTTAAGGCAATAGCTAAGTAATTACTAAAACATAACAACAGCGATAAAGATAAATTTGATTTAAAAATTAATATATAAGTGCAGAAGGTTAAACTATGATAAAAAAAATATTGATACTAAGTTTTATTTTATGCCTTGTATCTTGCTTTGCTAAAAAAAATACAACAAACACCAAAGGCTCTAATATGTTGTTAGAAAAAATTATTAATGATATTAAGCTTAAATCTACTGAAATATTTTATAAATTACCAGATCACAAAGTCATAACTTTAGATAATAAATTACAAATTATTTTTATGCCAGATAATTTGCCATATATTCATTTTAAATTAAGATTAAACGCAGGACAAAGGTTTGAAGATTTAGAAGGAGCCGCTGAATCAGTTGCAAGCTTATTAGACAAAGGAACCTCTACTTTAAATAGAGAAGAAATTTTAAGTATTTTAGATAAAATAGGGGCATCTTTTTCTGCAAGCGCAGGACAAGAGTTTTCTTGGATAGAGGCATCATCTCTTGCAAAAAATGAAACAGATTTAATGAATTTATTTTTTAAATTATTAACAGAGCCAGTTTTTTTAGACAAAGAATGGCAAAAAGAAAAACAAATTATTTTAACAGAATTAGAAAGATTGCCAAATAGCCCAAATAAATTTTTAAAAAATATTTTTGATGATTTTATATATAACAAAACTGTTTATAAGGGAGAATCTAGACAATCTGTTAATGCTTTAAAAAGAGATAATTTAATTAAATTTTACAATAAACATTATCAACCAGAATCTGCCAGTTTATTAGTTTTAGGTCAGTACACAGATAAGTTAAAAAAAGATATTATACAAAAATTTTCTAACTGGAAAACAAAAGATAGCGTAGCTTCGACTATTATAAAAAGCAAAAATACATTTAACTCTTCAATTACTTTAATTAACAAAACAGATTCTATTCAGGCAAATGTGATAATTGGAAATCCAGTTAACTTGTCATCAGGGCATCCAGATAATTTAGCTGTAAAACTAGCTAATTTTAGCTTAGGCGGAGGTGGCTTTAACTCTAGATTAATGGACAGAGTAAGAAAAAAAGACGGACTTACTTATGCAATATACTCTGGCTTTGGTTTTTTAAAAAACTCCGGAGCCTTTCAAATAGTTTCTAGCACTAATCAAGGAAGTTTAGAAAAATTATTAAAAGCAACATTTCAAGAATTAACTAATTTTTATAATAACGGAGTAAGCAAGGCAGAATTAGATTTTTCAAAGTTATATTATAGCAATAGTTTGTTTAGAGGTTTAGAAAAAAAAGAAACTTTAATGGATTCTTTTTTAAGTTTATCTGGAATGAACATAGACCCAGTAAATTATTTTGAAACTTTTTCTAGTAAAATTAAAAAAATAGATTTAAATACAGTAAATATGGTTATAAAAAAATATTTTAACCCAAAGGATATGAAAATTTTTGTTTTAGCCAATAAAGACTCTAAAGGCGGTGAGTCTAACCCTAAAAACAAAGGAAGCTTTACTATTATAGAGCAGCTAAATAATTTTTCTAAAGAATTTATATCTCATAAAGATTTAGATATAAAAGATTATAAAGATATTAACTATTAACAAAGGAATTTTTTGTGTATAAAATATTAATTATTTTTTTATTGTTTTCTTTTAATGTAGAGGCAAAAATTTTTCGTAATTCTTATGTAAGCTTTGAGTTAAAAAAAGACTGGAGTTGCAAGCTAGAAAACACATCATGGGTTTGTGTTAACTCCTCTAAAAGCAAAGGATCTAATACAGCAATTATTATTTTAACAGCAAAAGAAAGAGGCCCTGCAGATTCACTTAGTTTATATGAGGCACATTTAAAAAAACCCGTAACTTTAAAAATGAAATCAAAAACTAAAATATCAAAAATTTTAAATGCTTCTCAGCGTAAAATTAATCATCATTTATGGATAGATTCTTTGCATCAAGGAAGTGAGTCTTTAAATTTTTGGACTAGATATTTGGCAACCACTCATGGAAGAATTGCTGTTTTAGTTACTTTTAGCTCGCATAAAAACTTTTACACTAAGTATAGTAATGAGTTTATTAAATCTATACAAAGTTTAAGATTAATTAATCAAAAAAGTAAAAATTTTAGACCAAGCGAACTTAGAGGAAGAAACGAAAGTTTGGGAGCTCCTGTTGCAGGAATATTATCTCAAAATATTAATATTCCAGATGAGCCAGTGATACAAAAAAAGAAAAGTTCTAAAGGTAAAATATTAGGTTTATTATTTTTATTATTATCTGGTATTTTAATTTGGTATACAAAGCGCAAATTTTAATCAAGCTTATAGTCAATTATTGCAAATCAATTTGCAAAGCATCTAGTGCATTTAAAATACGACCAGACTTAACTGTAAGTGATAAATCTTTTGAAAGTCTGCCTGATTTAAGTAAAATTTCTTTTACCTCAACAGCACTTAAATAAGGTTTTTGACTTCTAATTAAAGCTGCAATGCCACTTGTAATTGCAGCAGCTTGAGATGTCCCTTTATTGCTTGCAAGCAAAACTCCTTGCTGATTACTTATAAAAGTAGACAAAAGTGGTTTTTCTAAACTACCTCCAGGTGCAATTATGTCTACATTGATGTTTGAATAATTAGAGTATCTAGAAAGTTTAAAATTTTCATCATAGGCTGCAACTTTTACCCAATTAGGATAATTAAATTGTGAATAAAAATTCTGATATTCTGGTATGTCTAAATTTTGATTATGATTTCCTGCAGCCTGTATTACTAAAATATCATTTTCTAAAAGCTTGTCTAAAACTGATATTAAATCACTCATTTCTTTGTCGCTTATTTTTACTTCATATTTAGAAAATACTAACGAAAAATTAATTATATGAACTTTATTTTTAATACTAGCTTTAAATGCATTAATAATAGTTTGTATGCTTCTTGGGTTAATTTTTAAAACAAGAGTTTTAGACTCTGGTGCAACTCCAAAAGGAGAAGAAATAAAACCTGCCATTTGGCTACCGTGTCCGACTTCATCAAAAGCAAAAAGATCAGAAAACTCAAAATCATAAGGGCCAAAAGATTTATCAGAATTTTGATTATTATTTGGAACAATAATTTGTTCTTTTAGATATGGATGTAAATAATTAATTCCAGTATCAATAAGTGCAACTTTAACACCGCTGCCTGTGCTAATATTCCAAGCTTTTGGAGCATCAATTTGTTTTAAATGATAAAGCTCATCTAGTGATGGAAGATTTTTGCAGTGTTTGTTTTGTTTATTTTGTAAAAATGTTTGATAACAAGAAAAAGATTTTTTAAATTTTTTTTCTGTAATAGTTTTGTAGCTAGGGTTATCTGTAACATAAAAAGAGCTAACATAAGAAAGCAGGCAAGAATTTTTATTAGTTTTTTGAATTAAAAAAAGTTCATGCTCACCTAATTCTTTTGGATAAATTTTAAAATGATTTAAATTTTTTGTAATAGAGCTGTTAGGTAATTGTAAATTATAAAAAAGCGCCCAAGTATAACTTGTCTCTAAACTATTTTTTTGATCATAGCCTTTAAAAAATTGGTAATCTATAAAATTCCCTTTTTTTACAATATTTTTATGAAATAAATTTCTATCTAAAGGGCTTTTGTCTAAAATATACGAAGAATTTTTTTGGACATCATCATCGTCGTCGTAGTCATAAGAGTAAAAATTTTGAACATTAATAAATTTGTTTTTTATATTATAACAATCTAAAGATTTAAGTTTGCTTTGCAAATAATTAGGATAATCTTTTAATGTTTTTGCATGCAGGTTGCCTATTAAAAAATTAATACTTAAAGAGATAAAAAAAAGAATAAAAATTAAAACTTTCATTGAAGTTAATTTTTAACTACAAAATTTAAAATGATCAAAGATAAGTATTTTTTTATATTTTTTACATAGTAAAATATGCATAAAAATACAATTAAAAGCAGTATATCTTAGTATCCATAAAGAAAGTTTTACTTTTTTATAAAAAAAGCTTATAGTCATCTAATATGAATACTCCATTAAATTTGCAACATTTAGTAACATTTTGCACCGTTTTAACAGAAGGAAGTATGACAGCTGCTGGAAGCAAATTGTCATTAACTCAACCAGCTGTAAGTCAGCAAATTAAAGGCTTAGAAAAACAACTCGGAGTTATTCTTTTAGAAAGAGGAAGCAAAATGGTTAAGCCAACAGCTCAGGCTCAGCTATTATTTGATTATGCAAAACAAATTTTAAATTTAAGCCACCAAGCAAGGGCGGCCATGCAAACAGTTAGTGGTAATATTTCTGGAAAAATTAGAATTGCTACACTTAATTCGCTTGGTTTATATTTAGTAAGTCCAATTATAGGAATATTATTGCGAAACAACCCAAAGTTACAAATTAATTTAATGTACGGGTCTTATAATCAAGTTGTAAACTCTATGCGAAACAACGATGTAGATGTTGGCATTTTACCAGATTTAAGAGCAGAGGCTGGTTTTGAATTAAGCCAATTTCAATCTCAATTTTTAACAGAAGATGACATTTGGTTAGTTTGCTCTGGAAAAGAGTCTATTGAAAAAGCCTCTATAGAATTAGAAGAATTATCAAAACACCCAATGGTTGTATTTTCTGACCTTTACCCTCAATTTGAAATACAATTAAGTAAAAAATTAAAAGAAGCTCAGTTAAAATTAAATCCTGTTTTTACATCTGACAACGCAGGAACATTAAAAAAAGTTATTGAATCAAATATGGGATGGGGATTTTTGCCTTCTCATGCTATTAAAAAACAAGTAAGAGCAAGAAGATTAAATCATATTTTGGTTAAATCTTTAGATTATTCTACAAAATTATATATGTATCACTCTGTTGATAACCCAAACACAGAAGCTTTAAAAGTACTTTATTTGGCCCTAAAGCATCAAGCTACAAGCGAATAGATGTAATTTTTTGTTGTATTGATAGCAAAATACTTTTATCCTAATGCTTAATAATCAACAGCAAAGGGCATAAAATGAAGTATTTATTTTTTTCTATTTTCTTTTTTTTCACTATTAATATTTTTGCAAAAAAAGCAGATATTTATACTAGTTTTTTTTCTAACATAGCTGTTGAGGGGTACGACACTGTAGCTTATTTTTCTAAAAATAAACCAGTTAAGGGAAGTAAAAAATATAAAACAAAATATAAATCTGTGGTGTGGCATTTTTCTAGTTTAAAAAATTTAAAAAAATTTAAAGCAAATCCTAAAAAATATGCACCTCAATATGGTGGTTATTGTGCTTGGGCTGTTGCTAAAAACAAAACTGCAAAAGGAAGCCCTTTGCAGTGGAGCATTTACAACAAAAAATTATATTTAAACTACGACAAAAGAATTAAATCTAAGTGGTTAGTTAACAAAAAACAATTTGTTAAACAGGCGGATAAAAATTTTCCTGGCGTATTAGATTCTTATTAATAAATTTCAAAAGTTTTTATTATGTCTTCTTTATTTACTTTAAAAAAATCAGAAGATTTAAAACGCCTCCGCAATATTGGAGTTATGGCTCATATTGATGCTGGAAAAACAACTACAACAGAAAGAATTTTATATTACTCTGGAAGAAGTCATAAAATTGGAGAAGTTCATGACGGAAATGCTATTATGGACTGGATGGAGCAAGAGCAAGAAAGGGGTATTACAATCACCTCGGCTGCAACATCTTTATTTTGGAACAATCAATCAATTAATATTATTGATACTCCAGGACATGTAGATTTTACCATAGAAGTAGAAAGATCTTTAAGAGTTTTAGATGGAGGGGTAGTAGTTTTTGACGGAGTAAATGGAGTAGAAGCACAATCTGAAACTGTTTGGAGACAAGCTAATCGCTACAAAGTTCCTAGAATTTGTTTTATTAATAAAATGGATAGGGTTGGAGCTGATTATTTAGAAAGCATAGCTTCGATTGAAAAAAAATTAAAAGCTAAAACATTAACTTTGCATATACCCATTGGAAAAGAAGCAGATTTTAAAGGTTTTTACGATATAGTTTTACAAAAAATTTTATTATGGAAAAATGAAGAGCTTGGAAAAGAATATAATATTTACTCAATAGAAGATATTAAAAACTCTTCTACTAATTGTGGATTATCTGATTTAGAACTTAAAAATTTAGAATCACAAATTAATAAATCTCGTAACAATTTACTAGAAAATTTATCAGATTTTGACGAAAATTTTATGGAAAAATTTTTAACAGAAGGTAACTTTTCTGAAGAAGAAATTAAAAAATTAATAAGAAAATTAACTTGTGAGCAAAAAGTTTTTCCTGTTTTATGCGGATCTGCATTTAAAAATAAAGGAGTGCAAACTTTATTAGATGCAATTTTAGATTATTTGCCAAATCCATTAGATGTTCCACCAGCTGAATCATTTTCTTTAAGAAGTCTTCAAAAAAAAGAAGAAAATCCAAAAGTAGTTTTAATTAAAACTGATTTTAAAGAGCCAGTTGTTGCATTAGTATTTAAATTAGCAAAAGATAGTTTTTCTGGATATTTAACTTATATTCGTGTTTACTCAGGAGTTTTAAAAGAGGGGCAAAGTTTATTTAACCCTCGAGCTCAAAAAAAAGAAAAAATTAATAAAATTGTAAAAATGCATTCTAACTCTAGGCAAGAATTAAAAGAATTAAAAGCAGGCGACATTGGAGCAGTAATTGGCTTAAAATTTAGCGTTACAGGGGACACTTTGTGCGAAGCTGCAAATCCGGTTGTTTTAGAGTCAATAAACTTACCACTACCTGTAATATCTGTTGCAATTGAGGCAAAAAGTACAGCAGATCAAAAAAAAATGTTAGAAGCCTTAGACCAGCTACAAAAAGAGGACCCATCATGCCAAGTTAAAACTCATTCAGAAACTGCACAGTTATTACTTTACGGAATGGGAGAGTTACATTTAGAAATTTTAATTGATAGATTGTTAAGAGAATATAAAATTAAAATTAATGCAGGAGCTCCACAAGTTTCTTTTAGAGAAGGCATTACTAAATCTTCAACAGGGCAAGCTGTTTTTGAAAAAGAAATTGCAGAAAAATTACATTACGCAAAAGTAAAATTAGAAATTAATTTAAGCAAAGACAAAGGCCCGCTTTTTGTTGATTTATCAGCAGTGTCTAAAAATCTTTTACCTGAATTTTTAGAAAGTCTAGAAAATGGATTAAAAGAGGCAGCAGGCGCAGGCCTGCTAGCTAGTTACCCTTTAGTTGGAGTAAGTGTATGTGTTACTCAAGTAGATATTACAGAAGACAGCTCTGCAATGTCAGTTAAAGTTGCAGGAAGTTTAGCTTTTAGAGAAGCTTTAAAAAGTAATGAATCTATATTAATGGAGCCGATTTTTAAATTAGAAGTTAGAAGCCCTGGAGAATTTATAGGAGCAATTATTGGAGACTTAAATTCTCGTAGAGGAAAAATTCAAAATACAGAAATGAAAGAAGATCTTAATTTTGTAACCGCAGAAGTTCCGCTGTATCATTTATTTGGATATGCAACTAATGTAAGATCTTTAAGTCAGGGTAGAGCGTCTTTTTCTATGGAATTTTTAGATTACAATGTTGTTCCTAAAAAATTAATAGATAAATTTTTAGGAAGAGTATAAAATAAATTTTTTTTATGC
Source organism: Bdellovibrionales bacterium (assembly GCA_015163875.1). GTDB lineage: Bacteria > Bdellovibrionota > Bdellovibrionia > Bdellovibrionales > UBA1609 > JAAOIH01. The sequence continues at coordinate 51,029 of JAAOIH010000005.1, read as the reverse complement.
ACTTGAGGTTTTTATATGAAAATTATTTCTTGGAATGTTAATGGCATTAGAGCTTGCGAAAAAAAGGGATTTTTAAAATTTTTAAAAACACAAAATCCTGATTTTTTATGTATTCAAGAAAGCAAAGCTCATGAAGATCAACTAAGTTTAGAATTATTATCTCCAACATGGGGTAAAGAAATTTTATCAAAAGCTAATTACCAATCTTTGTGGTCCTCGGCAGATCAAAAAGGTTACTCAGGTGTTGCAAGTTATATTAAATCAGACTTAGTTCCTAGTGTTAAAACAACTTTTGGCATTGGTATTAAAAAATTTGACATAGAAGGACGCTTTATTATCCATGAGTATAAAAAAAATGCTCAAAAATTTTTATTATACAATGTTTATTTTCCAAATGGTGCTGCAAGAGAAGAAAGACATGATTTTAAACAAGAGTTTTTAAAAAAATTTTTAAAACATTTGCAAAAAAAAATAAAAGAAGGTTTTGAAATTATTGTAGTAGGTGATTATAACATTGCCCATAAAGCTATAGATATTCACGACCCTGTTAGGCTTGCTGATACTAGCGGATTTTTACCAGAAGAAAGACAATGGTTTGATTCGTTTTTAAGCTCAGGCTTTGTTGATTCTTATCGAAATATGTATCCAAACAAAAAAGAAAAATATAGCTGGTGGTCTTATCGAAGCTTAGCTAGGCAAAATAATAAAGGCTGGAGATTAGATTATATTTGTAGTACAAAAAAAATATCAAAAAAAATTACAAAAGCAGATATTTTAAGCACACAGCTAGGCTCTGACCACTGCCCTGTGCTTTGTGAATTTTAAAAAATTAAATAAATTAAAAAATTAAAAATAAAAAAATAAATAAAAAAATAAAAAAATAAATAAAAAAATAAAATTTTAAAAATACTAAATTAAAAATGAACAATACTAATTTAAATAAATTAAAGCCAGGTTCATCTATTTATTTAATGGGTATTTGTGGTACAGCTATGGCAAGTCTTGCAGGCCTGTTACAAGCTAAGGGTTTTTTAATTAGCGGTAGCGACTCCGCAGCTTACCCTCCAATGTCTGACCAATTAAAAAATTTAGGCATTAGTGTTAAAATTCCATACTCGGCTAATAATTTAAGTACAAAACCTGATTTAATTATTGTTGGAAATGTAATTAGCAAAAATTTTACAGAAGCTGTAGAGATGCAAAAATTAAAAATACCTTATGTAAGTTTGCCACAAGCAATATCTAGTTTTTTTATAAAAGATAAAAAAAGTATTATTATAGCAGGTACTCATGGAAAAACTACGACTACATCTTTAATGTCTTGGGTTTTTCAGTCCTGTAATTTAAAACCTAGTTTTTTAATTGGAGGTATTGCTAAAAACTTTAGCCAATCTTTTTTAGAACAAAATGGAAATTATTTTATTATAGAGGGAGATGAATACGACACAGCTTTTTTTGACAAAGGGCCTAAGTTTTTACACTATAAGCCAAACCTTGTAATTTTAACAGGAATAGAATTTGACCATGCTGATATTTATGAAAGCTTAGATCAAATTTTAGAATCTTTTAAAAAATTAGTCGAGCTAATTCCAGAAAATGGATTATTAATTGTTAACAGTGATGACAAAAATATTAAAAAACTTTTAACTTTATCTAATATTAAATCTAAAATTGTCGGTTTTGGTTTTAATAAAATAGATAAAATGGAGTTTATATCTAACTATTATCAAGTTAGTGATTATCAATATACAAAAACTTTTCAAAATATTAAGATAAAAAATATTAACAAAAACAAACAAGTTAATCTACAGTCAACTTTGTTTGGTAAACACAATATATTAAATAATTTAGCGGTATGGGTTTTATGCTCTGAGCTAATTGACAATAAAGAGATAAAAATATCACAAGATAAAGTTTTAAAAGCAATGCAAGAATTTAAAGGAATAAAAAGAAGGCAAGATATTTTTTTTAAAACAAACAACATAACTTTTATAGAAGATTTTGCACATCACCCAACCGCTGTAAACTTAACTTTAGATGCTGTTCAAAACCAATATTTTTCTAATAAAAAAATAGACACTAACAATGGACGAGTGTTTGCCGTATTTGAGCCTAGATCTGCTACATCTAGGCGAGATACCTTTCAAAAAGATTTTGTACTAGCTTTTGATAAGGCAGATAAAGTTATTATTGCACAGGCTTATTATCAAGAAAAAATTACAGAACAAGATAGGTTTTCTTCTAGTAAATTAGTCAATGATATTAATAATATAGACGACATAAACTACAAAGATTGCAAAAAAGCTAAATATATAAAAGACACAGATTCTATAATTAAATTTTTACAAGAAAACTTAAAAGCAAATGATGTGGTAGTTATTATGAGCAACGGCAGTTTTGATAATATTTATAAAAAAATACAAGAAAAATTTTCAAAATAATTAAAAATATTGTTATATTACAATAACATGATATTATTTTTATAAGTTAATTAAATATTGAGGTTAATGTATGTATAAAATAATTTGTTATATGATGTTGTTTTTAGTAAGCAATTCTGCCTTTGCATCTGAAAGCCAGGTAACTTTAACTCGAAATATGAGTAAATTTGTTCAAACTTTTTACAAAGATAAAAGCTCTAATAGTTTTTATATACAATCTAGCATAGAAGAAGGACACGAAGTTCGCAAAGGAACAGGCGGTCTGTCTTTTGCATCAAAAAACAAAGATTACACAATGAAAGTTGCAGACTGGTATAAATCAAATGGTGAGTATAAAATTATACTAAGCCCTGTAAAAGGCGACAATTTAAAAGCAAAAATGGAGTTTATTGTAAGAGTAAATCAAAATTATAAATCAGCACCTGTTAAATTAAATAATAGATTTTCTATTGTTGCAAATTTTACTAAGGGAAGTTGGTCAAAATATTTAGCAGGACAAAAAGTGGTTTTAGAAAATACAAATAATAATGATTTAAAACCTTTTCAAAATTTGCATAAAGCAATTATTAAGGCATTGTTAAACAAAGCTAAATCAAAGTTAGATAAGTATTATGATTACAAAGAAATAAAAGAAATATCTTCTTCTATTACTTTTTTAGACATTTTTGCAAAATGGACAATACAAAATAACAAAATAGAATTTATAAACCCTTTAAGTTCATTATTTGGTAAAATTTCTGTAATAGATAGTGAATTATACGAAGATGAAGACTTGTTATTTTAATTTATTAAGTTATAAAAATAACACTTAAATTAAAAATAATAATCTAATCCTCACAGACTAAAGAAATATCAGTATTGTTAGGAAAAATATCTGCTAAATATTTTTTAGATAATTGTGTTTCAAAATCTTCTGGTAAAAAAATACGCAAACTTTCTTTTTTTTGTTGTTCCCAGATATTAAAAATTTCTTTAATCCAATCCTCTTTTTTAGATTCATTGTAGTTTGTTTGAATAATAGCATTACATGGTAAAAGTGGATGATTATAAAGCATAAATATTGGTTGATTGCTATTTTGGCTTAACTGAAATTGTGTAAAATAATCAAGCTGCTTTATTACAGATGTGCGGTTTGTATGAGGCGTAACCCAAAGGTTTGAGCCTAAAGAAAAAGCGCTGCTTAAGTGAATTTCTCTAATCATTTTTGTACTTGGTCTAAAATTCCATTAATAAAAGAAGATGATTTTTCTGAAGAATATTTTTTGGCAACTTCTAGAGCCTCGTCAATAATTGTAGCTTTGTCAGTGTTTTCTTTAGAGAATTTTAATTCAAAAACTGCAATACTTAAAATATGTAAATCAACTGTAGCTATGCGGCTAAGCTTCCAATTTTTAGATTTATCTTCAATAATTTTTAAAATATCTTCTTTGTTTTTTTGTACTCCTAAAATTAAATCAGTAGCATAAGGCCAAACTTTATCAGAAAAAACAAATGCAGATTTAAAATCCTCAAAAGATTGAGGAAGTGCTGTTTTTGTAAAATCTATTTGATGCAGTAGCTTTAGGGCTAACTCTCTAGATTGTCTGCGTAAACTGGCATAAGGCATAAGGCATAAACTAGTTTTGAGCTATATTTGTCAATACTAAATAATAAAATTAAAACACAAAATAACGCATTGCAAAATATGTGTTTTAGCTATAAGGCTTTTTTGGCAATTCTGACTGGACTGAACTTAGGTTTGGAGTAATAATAGGGTAACTATAATAGACACTTAATTTATTTTTATAGTTTAGATCTAGCTTAAAAAACTAGCTCTTAAAGAAAATAAGGAGCTTGGTTTGAAAATTAAACATTTAGAATTGTATGGCTTTAAATCTTTTAAAGACAAAACAATTATAAGTTTTGATAAAGACCGCACAGGTATTGTTGGACCAAATGGTTGTGGAAAATCTAATGTTGTAGATGCAATTTTATGGGTGATGGGTTCAACATCTCCAAAGGCTTTGCGCGGGTCTGCAATGTCTGATGTTATTTTTTCTGGAACACAAAAATATGCACCAGTATCTTTTGCAGAGGCTTCTATTGTTTTAGAAAACAACGGAGGCAGCTTTCCTGTAAAATATGCAAAGCATTCAGAAATTACTGTTACTCGCAGAATTCATAAATCTTCTGAAACAGAATATTTAATTAACAAAGAGCAAGTTCGTTTAAAAGATATACAAGAACTATTTATGGACACAGGAGCAGGGGCTAAAGGTTTTTCTATTGTAGAGCAAGGGCAAATTAGCAGAATGATTTTGTCAAAACCTGAAGAAAGAAGAACTTTTATAGAAGATGTTGCTGGTTTAAGTAAATTTAAAGTAAAAAAACGAGAGTCAGAAAGAAAATTAATTCTTACTGAACAAAATTTATTACGCCTACAAGATATTTTGTCAGAGCAAAAAAAATCTTTAAAAACTTTAGAGTCACAAGCTAGCAAGGCAGAAAAATATAAAAAAGTAAAAACTGATATAGAAGAAAAAGATTTATTTAAACAAGCATTGCAGTATAAAAATATTGAAAACACCTCGCTTGCTGACAAACAATCTTTGTCCTGCATTGAAAAAGAAGAATTAGAATTTCAAACACAACTAACTTCTTTAGAGGCAGGAAAAGAAGAAGTATCTTTAAATTTATTAAAAAAAGAAAAAGAAATTAATGTATCTCAACAAGAGCTATCTGGAATACAGAGTATTATTAGAGAAAAAGAACTTGCAAGCAAAGATTTAGAACATATTTTATTAAGAGAAAAAGAAAACAAAGAGCAATCAGAAAATTTTTTAACAAAATATAAAACTCGTCAAGATAATTTTTCTAAACAAATTGAAGACATTAGCATCAACATAAATAAATTAGTAGAATCTAATAAAAATGTAGATGCCTTGCTAAAAGATTCACAAGATAAATTTGATAATGCAAAAAATTATTTAGACACTAAAAAGAAAGATTTTGCACTAGACCAAGAAAGCTTATTAATTTTATCACAAGAAAACTCACATTTTTTTAGCCAAAAACAATCTTTAGAAGAAAAACTACAATGGACTGCAGACAGGTTAATTAAGTACAAAGCAGAAAAAACAGAAGTAGAAGACTTGCAAAAGAAAAACAGAAATGAATTTAAAATTTTAATTAAAAATATTGATGAAGAAAATCAAACTAGTTTAAATTTATCAAAAGATAAAAATAATATTGATGCTAATTTAAAAATTTTAAAAGATAAAAGTTTATCAGCACAAAATTTTATAGATCAACAAAAAGAAAACTATCTTTCTATAAGTAGTAAATTAAAAAGCTTAGAAGATTTATCGTCTAATTGGGCTGGATTTCAAAAAGGAGTTAAAAATGTACTTCTTTGGCAAAAACAAACTTTACATCATGCTGATGGCAGCACAAGCTTTGCGCCCATTGCAGAAGTTTTAGAAGTTCCAGAAGATTTAGAAAAAGCAGTTTCTGCATCACTTGGTCATAAAGAGCAATTATTATTATCTTCTAACAAAGAGGAGTCTTTACAGGCCTTAAGTTATCTTAAAAAAAGCAACCAAGGACACTCTCAATTTTTTAATAAAGAATTTATACCAGACTCTTTTAATAAATCTTTTTCTGACTCTGACAAAAAAGTTTTAATGAAAAAAGAAGGAGTAAGCGGATTATTAATAGATTTTATAAAAAGTGACCAAAGTTACACAGATGCAGTTAAATATATTTTTGACAAAACAGTTTTAGTAGAAAATATGAGCTTAGCATGGAACTTAATTAAAGATTACCCGCAATGCTCTTTTGTAACAAAAGACGGAGACTCTTTAAATTCTGAGGGAATTTTATCAGGTGGCTCTGGCAAAGAAGAAGAATCTAACTTATTAAGTAGAAATCGCGAAATTAAAGAATTACTAGCTTCTAAAGTAGAGGCTCAGGCTAAGTTAACATTAGCTAAAAAACAATATGAAAAAATTGTTGAGCAAACAAAATTATTAGAAGGCTCTTATGAAGACGCTCAAAAAATTCAATCAGATAAGCAAAATATTTTATTACACCTACAAAGAGATAAAAAAGAATTAGAATTAAAATTTGGACATTTTAATGACAAAGTAAATTCTATATATCAAGAAATTAGCATTCTGACTAATCAAGAAAAAGAGCAATCTGACAGGCTAAGTAATTTTAAAGAAAAAAACACAGAATTATCTAAAAAAGTAAAAGAAAAAAAAGAACAATTAGAGTCACTTGGAGCACAGCTTTTATCTTTAGAAGAAGACTTTGTTTTAATACAAAATGAAAAACAAAATATTAATATTAAGTTTACTCAATTTGAAAAAGAACATGATGGACTAATAAAACAAAAAGAATTATTACTTGCCTCGTTAAAAGAATTAAATATAGAACAAAATCAAGCAAAAAATCAAATTACAGGCAATGTTTCATCTATTAAAGCTTATGAAGAATCTATCAAAGTTCAAAGAGAGTCTTTATCAAACAAGCTTGGCAGTTTAGAGAAATTACAATTAAAACAATCTAATCTAGTAAATAATTATGAAATCGAAAAATCTAATTTAGACAAAAAAGATTTAAATTTAAAAACATTAAGATCAAAACAATTTTCTTGGAAAGAAAAAACTCATAATTTAAAATTAAACCTAGAAGCTTTTTTGTTGCAACAAAATAATTTTGTAGAACAAGCTAAAGAAAAATATTTAGTAGACCTGCCAGATTTTGTAAACAAAAAAGAAGAAGAGCTGCAATCTGTATTTGATAATAATAAAGATATGTCTATATTTTTTAAAAATATAGAAGAAGAAATAGAAAAAGATTATTCTAAATTACGCCGCATTGGAGAAGTAAACTTAGTAGCGGCTGAACAATATGAAGATCAGTTAAAAGAATTTACTTTTTTAGAAGAGCAACATACAGATTTATTATCAGCAAAAGATAAACTGAATAAAGTTGTTATTAAAATAGATGGAATTTGTGAAGAAAGATTTAAAACAACTTTTGAAAAAATTAATGATAAATTTACTAAAGTTTTTCCAGCTTTATTTGGAGGGGGTCATGCTAAATTAAGCTTAATCCCAAATGAAAAAACAGGTGAAGAGGGAGTAGATATTATGGTTTGCCCTCCTGGTAAAAAATTAGAACGAATCCAATTATTATCTGGCGGAGAAAAAGCTTTGTCTGCTGTAGCATTTATTTTTTCTTTATTTTTGGTAAATCCGTCACCATTTTGTTTACTAGACGAGGTAGATGCTCCATTAGATGAAGCAAATGTAATAAGGTTTAATGATTTAATTAAAGAGATGTCAAAATATACACAAATTATTGTTGTTACACACAACAAACAAACTATGAAAAGTTTAGATAAACTTTTTGGTGTTACTATGCAAGAAAAAGGGGTTTCTAAACTATTATCAGTAGATTTTGATAAAATAGAAACTTGGTCTTAATAAAATGAAAACAAAATCTAAAGATTTATTTTCTATTTTAGAAAAATCTCGTAATTCATGGTCAGATAAACTTAAAATTTTTTCAGATAAAAAAAACTTTTTAACAGACCAAGACATGGAATCTTTAGAAGAGCTGCTTTATGGAAGCGATCTTGGACCTAGCACTGCTCATTATTTTTTAGAAACAATTAAAAAAGAAAAAAATTTAAATTATTCTGTATTACTTACTTCTTTAAAATCAGAAATGTTAAATTCACTAAACTTAGCCTACAGAGATGCAGACTCTATTTGGGAGTCACTAAATGACACAAACAGAACAGAGCCTGTTGTTTGGTTAGTGTCTGGCGTAAATGGCGCTGGCAAAACAACATCAATTGGAAAGTTAGCTTATATGGCAAACCTTAAAGGATATAAAGTTTTAATGGCATCTGCAGATACTTTTAGAGCAGCAGCACAAGATCAATTAATATCTTGGAGCAAAAAAGCAGGTGTATTTATTTTTGCACCAGAAGATATGAAAGACCCATCAGCTGTTGCCTATAATGCATGTCAAAAAGCAAAAGCACAAAATTATGATTTAGTTTTAATAGACACAGCAGGAAGATTGCACACGCAATCTAACTTAATGAATGAATTAGAAAAAATTAAAAAAGTAATTGGAAATCTATTGCCAAAATCTCCTCAAGAATCTTTTTTAGTATTAGATGCTAATTCTGGTCAAAACGCTTGTGTGCAGGCAAAAAATTTTCATAGCATTTTAAATATTACAGGAGTTATTTTAACCAAACTAGACGGCAGCTCTAAGGGAGGGGTGGCAATTAGCTTAGCTAAAGATTTAAAATTACCAGTTTTATTTTTAGGCATGGGAGAGGCTTTGTCAGATATTCAAAAATTTAATCCTAATAATTTTGTATCCGCATTAATGGGCGGACAGGGGCAATAGCATGTTAACTCACACAGCTTTTATTTATGCTTTAGCAGGTCTTGCATTTTTTTTATATGGATTAAAAACCATTAGTAAAAATTTACAAAAAATTTCTGGAAACTTAATACAAAATTTATTATCAAAAATGTCTAACAAGCCTATTTTTGGAATATTTTTTGGAATATTATTAGCCTTTAGTATTCAAAGTTCTGCAGCTGTTGTTTCTATGCTAGCTAGCTTGGGGTCCTCTGGTGTTTTAACTTTATTTCAAGTTATGGGAATTATTTTAGGCTCAGCAATTGGTAGCACTTTGATTGTACAAATTTTAAGTTTTAAAATTTCTCATTTTGGATTAGCACTATTTTCTATTTTTTATTTAATATCTTATTTTTTTATCAAAACAAAAAAAACAAAAAGAATTTTTCGTGTATGTTTTGGTTTTGGCTTAATGTTTTTTGGCTTAGAGCTTATCAGCATTGGAAGTCTGCATTTAAAAGATGCAGGAATATTTTTAGAGTTTTTACACTTTTTTATTAACAGCCCTATTGTTATATTATTAGTTGCAGCAAGTTTTACAGCCTTAGTGCAAAGCAGTGTTGTAACTATTGGTATAGCTATTAGCTTAATGTCTGCTGGTTACTTTTCTTTAGAGCATTGTATTTATTGGGTGTATGGAGCTAATCTAGGCACAACAGCTACTGCAATTATGTCATCTTTATCTGGAAATTATATTGGCAAAAGAGTAGCATGGGCACATTTTTTATTTAAAATAGCAAGTGTTTCTATTTTTTTTGTATTAACTCCACTTATTTTACCATTAATTATAAGCAGCTTTTCAAATCTTAGAGGAGTTGCAAACTTTCATACTCTATTTAATATTTTAAGTGTAATTATATTTTATCCATTTATTAATTATGCTGTAAAATTTATTGAATATTTAATCCCCAAACCAAAAGACATAAAAAAATTTGGAGTAAAGCACTTTGTATTTAAAGACATTAGAGATTTAAGCACTGCGGTTGCCTTTGCTCAAGCAAAAAGAGAAATTTTAAGAATGGGCGATATTATGCAAAGCATGCTAAACCGATCATTATTTTTATTTAATATTGGTGAAAAAAAAGCATTTTTTAAAATTAAAGAAGAAGACAATAATGTTGATTTATTATGTGCCGAAACTAATAGATTTTTATTAGCATTAATGGAAAAATCTAATAAAGAAAACGAAGAAGAAGATGGCACAGAATTAGAAAAAATTAATATCTTAGAGGCAATTTCTTTTTCGTCTGACATCGAAAGCGCAGCTGACTCTGTAGATAAAAATTTAATAAAATTAGCATCTAAAAAACAAAAATTACATATTTCTTTTTCTGACTTAGATCAAAAAAATTTAATAAAATTACAAAATGCAGTAACTAATATTGTTATACTATCTATGACTTATTTTGACTCAAAAGACATAAATATTTTAAAAGAATTAAAAAAACAAAAAAAAGATATCAGGCATGCAGAATATACTTTTAGAGTGGATCATATTAATAATTGTCGCCCAGAAGTAGAGAAAAAATTTAATATTAATTTAACTAATATTTATCTTGATATTTTATCAGAATATCGTCATATTGCAGAGTTGATGATTAATCCATTATACTATGTTAAACACGAAATAGAGTCTTAAAATGAATAATAATGTTAGAGTAAGATTTGCTCCGAGCCCGACTGGGCATTTACATGTTGGAGGAGCAAGAACTGCATTATTTAATTATTTGTTTGCTAAATCTATTTCAAAAGATTCTAAATTTATATTGCGAGTAGAAGACACCGACAAAGAGCGAAGCAGTCAGGAATTTTTAAAATCTCAATTAAAAGATTTAAATAGTCTTGGGATAACTCCAGATGAAGGTGTTTTTTTAGATGGTGATGATATAAAAGAAAAAGACGATAATAATAATATTTTAGATTCAAAAAGTACAAAATCTTATAAACAAAGTAAAAGATCAGAATTAAATATTTACAAAGAAAAAATTGATTTTTTATTACAAAATGGCTTAGCTTATTATTGTTTTTTAACAGATGAAGAAATTGATACACAAAAAACATTAGCAAAAGAAAGCAAAAGCACTCAACAAATAACAAGCCCTTATAGGCCAAAAAATTTAGAAGATGCAAAAACAAAAAATTTAGAAGCCACAGAAAAAATATCTAAAGGATTAAAACCAAGCATTAGGTTTAATACAATCAGCGCGAAACCTGAATATATTATTAAAGATTTAGTTAGAGGCGAGGTAAAACTTCCATCAAATATGGTAGGAGACTTTGTAATTCAAAGATCTAACGGCATGCCTGTGTATAATTTTTGCTGCGTTGTTGATGACGCTTTAATGAACATTACTCATGTGCTTAGAGCAGAAGAACATTTAAGCAATACATTAAGACAATTAATGATTTATGAAGCTTTAAATTTTACAATTCCACAATTTGCACATATGTCTTTAATATTAGGAGAAGACAAAAAAAAACTAAGTAAAAGGCACGGAGCAACTTCTGTAGAAGATTATATTAAAGAGGGTTATCTGCCAGAAGCATTAATTAATTTTTTATGCCTACTTGGCTGGTCTCACCCTGAGTCTAAAGAAATTTTTAGCATACAAGAGGCTGCAAAAGTTTTTGATTTAAAAAGACTAAACTCAGCGCCAGCAGTTTTTGACACAAAAAAACTTCTTTGGATGAATGGCGAGTATATTAAAAAATTAAGCCCAGATGACTTGAAGAACAAATTAAACAAGCATAGCCCAAATAATAATCATATTGATCAATTTTTTACATTACTTAACACAACCTCTGGCAGTGCAGATGTTTCACAAAGAAAAGCTTCATCTAACACGTTAAGAAACACTCAAATTTCTATTCTTCAAAACTCTATTAAAACTTTAGTAGAGGCTAAAGGAATATTAAATTTAATTTTTGGACAATTAAATATCACAGACGAATCTAATGAAGTTTTATCTTGGAATGAAGCAAAAGATGTTTTAGAATTTTGGATTAAACAATTAAATATAAAAACAGAAATCTACTTAACAGAAGAAGAATTTATAGATATACAAGATAAAATAAAACAAACTTGCAAAGTAAAAGGTAAAACATTATTTATGCCACTTAGAGTAGCTGTAATTGGCAAACCTCATGGAGCAGAGTTAAAAGAAATAATACCTTTAATTTTAGTAAGTAATTTAATTAACAGAGCAGAGCAAGTATTAAAAACAATAAATAAAGCAGACTAAGGAAAACCTTCCATGATAGAAAAATTAAGAAACATTGCAATCATTGCCCATGTAGATCATGGAAAAACTACATTAGTAGATAAACTTTTACAACAGTCTGGAACTTTAGGCGACAGAGGCCCCTCTGATGAACGACTTATGGACTCTAATGATTTAGAAAAAGAAAGAGGCATCACTATTTTAGCAAAAAACACAGCCATTAAATGGAAAGGTTATCATATTAATATTGTAGATACTCCAGGACATGCAGATTTTGGAGGCGAAGTTGAAAGAGTTTTATCTATGGTGGATTCTGTTTTACTTTTAGTAGATGCAGTTGACGGACCAATGCCACAAACAAGATTTGTTACAAAAAAAGCTTTAGCGCTAGGCTTAAAACCAATTGTTGTAATTAACAAAGTAGACAGGCCAAGCGCAAGACCTTCTTGGGTTGTAGACCAAACTTTTGATTTATTTTCTAATCTAGAGGCAACTGACGAACAATTAGATTTTCCTATAGTATATGCTTCAGCTTTAGAAGGATTTTCAGGCTTAGATGAAGCAGTTTCTAGCGGTGATATGCAACCTTTGTTTCAATCAATTGTAGATAATGTTTCGGCACCAAAAGTAGATGTTAACGGTCCATTTCAATTACAAGTAAGTGCTTTAGATTATAGTAGTTATGTTGGAGTAATTGGAATTGGACGAGTGTCTAGAGGAAAAATTAAAATAAACACACCTGTAACAATTATAGATACAAAGGGAAAAACCAGAAGTGGAAAAATTTTAAAAATTATGGGTTTTATGGGATTAGAAAGAATCGAAACAACCGAGGCCACCGCTGGAGACATTATTACTTTTAGCGGAGTAGAAACTTTAAGTATATCAGACACTTTGTGCGACATAAATGAAGTAAAAGCATTACCAGCTTTATCAGTTGATGAGCCTACTGTTAGCATGACATTTCAAGTAAACACTTCACCCTTTGCTGGGCAAGAGGGAAAACTTTTAACTAGCAGACAAATTAGTGAAAGATTAGATAAAGAATTAATTCATAATGTTGCACTAAGAGTAGAGCCTACAGAAGATCCAAATAAATTTAGAGTATCCGGTCGTGGCGAACTTCATTTAGGAATTTTAATTGAAACTATGAGAAGAGAAGGTTTTGAATTAGGAGTTTCTCGCCCAGAAGTAATTTTAAAAAAAGAAGGAGATAAAACTTTAGAGCCTTATGAAGATGTAACAGTGGACATCGAAGAACAACATCAAGGATCTGTGATTGAAAAATTAGGTGAAAGGGGAGGTGAATTAAAAAACATGACCCCAGACGGAAAAGGTAGAATTCGCTTAGAATATTTAATGCCTGCCCGTGGCTTAATTGGATTTCGCACAGATTTTTTAACTTTAACTCAAGGCTCTGGATTAATATATAGTTTGTTTTCTCATTATGGAGATATGAAAAAAAATGATGTTGGTCAAAGAATTAACGGAGTATTAATTTCAATAGGACAGGGAAAAGCTTTAGCTTATATGTTATTTAATTTACAAAATCGTGGAAAATTATTAATTGATCACGCCACTCAAGTTTATGAGGGAATGATTATAGGAATTCATGCTCGTGATAACGACTTAGTAGTTAACCCTATGAAGGGAAAACAATTAACAAATATGCGATCGGCAGGTACAGATGAAAATGCTATTTTAACTCCACCTATAAAATTTAGTTTAGAGCAAGCAATAGAATTTATTAATGATGACGAACTAGTAGAGGTAACTCCCACCTCAATTCGTATTCGCAAAAAATTATTAACCGAAAACGAAAGAAAACGCTTTAAAAAATAGTATTAGTTTAACTAGTAATATTTTAACTAGTAAAAACTATTTTTATAGTTTTAAAGAATTTAATTTTCTTAAAAAAATAATAGATTTTATCGTTTAGAGAATTGAGTACTTTTACGAGCTTTATGAAGGCCGTATTTTTTCCGTTCAACCATTCTGGAATCACGAGTTAAAAAGCCTGCAGATTTTAAACTTGGCTTGTGTGACTCTTCTGCAATAACTAAAGCTCTAGAAATTCCGTGACGAATAGCTTCTAGTTGCCCAGTGCTTCCGCCGCCTTTAACAGTAATGTAAGCATCCCATTGATTTTCTGTTTTAGTCACCTGAAAAGGAGAAAACAAAGAATTAAAATAAATTTTAGATTTAAAATAATCTTCTGGAGATTTTTTGTTAACAGTAAATTTTCCAGTACCTGCTTTTAAAAAAATACGAGCATGACTAGTTTTACGACTTCCTCCAGCGTAATAAACAGGTGTTGTAGATTTTGTCATAATTAATTTCCCTTGTTATAAACTAACAACAGTTACTTTTTGTGCCTTATGCGGATGCTCTTCATCTTTGTAAACATTTAATTTTTTTAATACTAAGCGATTTAGACGATTATTTGGAAGCATTCCTTTTACTGCAGATATAATTATTTGAGTAGAATCTTCTTGCATAATATTTTTCATAGTTTTTTCTTTAATTCCACCAAAAAAACCAGTATGACGATAGTATTTTTTTTGCTCTAGTTTTCTACCAGACATTTTAATTTTATCACTATTAATAATTACAACAAAATCACCAACATCAACATGAGGTGTATATTCTACTTTATTTTTTCCGCGCAAAATATTTGCAACAGTCGTAGCAAGTCTTCCTAATGTTTGATCAGTGGCATCTATTAATCTCCACTCTCTTTTAGATTCTTCTTTTTTAGCCATCCATGTTTTATGCATTTGTGTTCCTTAACTTCAATTCTGAATTTGAGTCTTATAACCAGAACAGTATTAAATTTTTAAGGCTAATTTGTCAAGTGATGCAGGGTAGTTAATTTGCTTTAAATACAGACCTTGAGGAGGGGCTGGGGCAAAGATTTTTTGTGTTTTTGCCAACCTAATAATGTCTTTAAACCCGATTAAAGGCTCTGATGTTTTTTGAGCTAAATACATCTGACAGCCTACAATATTACGAACCATTTGTTTTAAAAATCCATTACCAGTGATATTAAATTCTAAATATTCTTGAGGTGCACCTAAAAGCGAAATCGGCTCTAATTTAGATTTTTTTAATTTATGTAACTTCCAAGAGCTTTGATAAATTTCTCTAACAGTGGTTTTAACATCTGTGCCTGTATTTTGAAAAGCTTTAAAGTCTTTTGCTCCTACCAAGTAAGACGACATTTGATTAAGTAAATTTATATTATTTTTTAAATTATCAAACACCTCACAAGATACATTATAAATTTGAGATGAATTAAAAGGCGAAGTTTCATTACTAATAAAATATGTATAAGTTTTATTTACAGCAGACCTTAATGCGTGAAAATTATCATCTACCAAAAAAGCTTCTTTTATTTGAATATTTGCAGGGCAAAGTTTTTTTACAGCCTTAAGCAAACACTCTAAACGATGTATCAATATTTTTAAATCATCTGTTTTTTTTAAATTTTTAAAGTCAGAGTTAATAGAAGTAATTTTTGGTAAACAAAAATGAGCCATTTGACTAAATGCATGAACCCCAGCATCTGTTCGCCCAGAGCTTTGCAAAGCAATATCTTCTTTAAATAAATTAGATAAAAGTTTTTCTAAGCTTTCTTGCACAGAAGGCTGTTTTAATTGTTTTTGCCAGCCTTTAAAAAGACTGCCGTCGTAAGAAACATTAAGTAAAACTTTTATTTTATCTCTTTGTGAACAGTATGTTTTTTCATAAAAGGATTATACTTTTTAAGCTCTATTCTTTCTGGATGATTTTGTATATTTTTAGTAGAGGTGTATCTAGAAGGAGTTTGCCCTAATTTGCGAGCTTCTGTACATTCTAATGTAATGATTCTAACTTTACCCTTTTTTTTGGCCATGACTTACTCCTATTAAAGCATCAATATCAGTCTTATTTTTTAATATAAAAAATACTCAATGACAAGGCTATTTTTAATTTTAACATTTGTATTAAAAACTAGAAGATTTAAGGTATTAAATTGTAACACTAAAAATTATCTTTTAATTTTCTTAACTTAGCAAAGCTTTCTACTGTAGAGCAGGAGCTTGATAAATTTAAATATTTTTTAATTTCAGGTGCGTTGCTTCTTAAAAAAGGATTACATTGTTTTTCTATGCCTAGTTTAAAAGGAATGCTAAATTTATTTTGATTGCGTAAATTTTGTATTTGTGTAGTTTTTTTTTGCAAAGCTAAATTAGCAGAATCCACGCTTAAAGCAAATTTAGAATTATCCAGACTATATTCATGAGCACAAAAAACTTGTGTATTATCAGGTAGTTGCAAAATTTTATTTAAGCTATTTGTCATTTGTTGAGGGCTACCTTCAAATAATCTGCCGCATCCAAGCGAAAACAGACAATCGCCAGCAAATAAAACCTTAGACTCTGTAAAATAATATAAAATATGACCTAGAGTATGCCCTGGAGCCTCTATAATTTGTACAGCTTCGCCAGCAAAGCTAAGCTTACTATTAGTATCTAATTTTTTATCAGCTGTAATTGGGTCGTTTTTTGGAGCTAAAATTAAAGCATTATAATAATTTTTTAACTCTAAATTACCTCCAGTATGATCTAGGTGATGATGAGTATTTACAACAGCTGTGAGCTTATATTTTTTATCTTGTAAAAAATTTATTACAGGCTTGGCCAAGGCTGGATCTATCACCCAAGTTTGAGAAGTTTTGTGTGCTTTTGCAACAAAAATATAATTATCATTAAGCACAGGAATAGTAAAAACAGAAAAATTTAAAAATTTATTTTCTTCAATCATTTTATAAAAATAACACGCATTTAAACCTCTGGACAGGCTTAATTTTTTTAGTATAAGCTTTAAAAAGCTTCACAATAGTTATCAAAAATTACAACTAATATGATAATTTGGAGACAATATGAACGGCGAAACACAAAATGTTCAAAAAAAATTAATTAAACAAAGTGTTTTAGATTCTTTAGGCGAAGAGGGGCCAGGCGGTGCTTTTTTAGTAAACACTGGAGAATGTACTGGAAGGTCTACAAAAGAAAGATTTTTAGTAGAGCATGAAGACACTAAAGATAATTTTTTTTGGGGAAGCATTAACAAATCTTTAGATTCTAAAACTGGAATTAATTTTATTGATAATGTAAAAAAATATGTGTTATCAAAAAAACATTATTCAATGAAAGCTTTTGTTGGATGTTTTCCAGTGGAAGTTTACTCCACCTCGCCATGGCATGTGGCTTTTGCTTATAATATGTTTAGAACTCAACAAGTTGAATCTTTACTTAAGCAAACTAATGGAGATTTTAAAATTCAGATTTGGCATGCACCAAATATTTCTGTAAAAGATCTTAGATCAGAATTAAAATCTGATTTTACATTTCCATTTGAAGAAAGAGGAGTTGTTTTAGATCCAACAAAAGGCCAAGTAAGTATTGTTGGAACTGCTTATGCTGGCGAAATTAAAAAATCTGCCTTTTCTATGTGTAATTATAAATTTCCAGAAGATAAAATATTTCCAATGCACGCATCAGCTAATTGCAATAAAGATGGAAAGGAATCTTGTATTTTATTTGGACTTTCAGGAACAGGCAAAACTACTTTATCAGCAGATCCTGACAGATATTTAATTGGTGATGACGAAATTGTATGGTCACATAAAGGTTTGTCTAATATGGAAGGTGGCTGTTATGCAAAATTAATTAATTTAGAACAAAACAAAGAGCCAGAAATTTATAAAGCTATTCATAGAGAAGGTTCTATTTTAGAAAATATAGACTATGATAAAAATAAAAATATTGATTTTACAAGCAGCTTGCATACAGAAAACACAAGAGGCTCTTATAGTTTAGAAGCATTAGATAAAGTTTTTAAACAAGACATAGAGTCACAGCACCCTAAAAGTATTATTTTTTTAACAGCAGATGCATTTGGAGCATTACCTGCTGTTGCAAAACTTAATCAATGGCAAACTCAATATCATTTTATTTCTGGATATACTGCAAAAATTGCAGGCACAGAAATGGGAGTAACAAAGCCTGAAGCAACTTTTAGTTCTTGTTTTGGCGCACCATTTATGCCAAGAGCTGCAAAAGTTTATGCAGAGCTTTTATCTGAACTAAGTACAAAATATAGCGTAACAATTTGGATAGTAAATACTGGCTGGCAGGGCGGTTATGATAAAGGAAAAAGATTTCCAATTTCTGTTAGTCGAAATATATTAAAAGCAATTCAATCTGGAGAATTAAATAATGCAACTATGAAAAAGCATCCTGTTTTTGGCTTTGATGTGCCAACAGAGTGTAAATTAATAGATAGTAAATATTTGCAAATTCCAGAAGGAAAAGTTGTTACAAAACTTGCTGCAAAATTTATTAAAAATGCAGAAAGCTTAGGACAAAAAGTTATTAGTAACGAAGTTATTAAAAACGGCGGACCTATTTTTTAGGTCTTCTTGTTATTGTGAGACAGTTTGTAGTTAGCAGGCTTTTTTTTTAGTGTCTAAAGTTTTTAGAATTTCTGTTAAGACTTGCTCTTTTACTTTTTGATAATCGCCTTTTAATAAAGCTCCAGCGGCCTGTTTATGACCTCCGCCTCCAAATAATTTTGCAATATGATTTATGTATAAATAATCTTTGCTTCTTAAACTTAATTTAAATTCATTTGTAGAGTCTTCTCTAAAAAATGCACCAATTTTAATTTCATTAATACTCATTAAAAAATCTAAAATATCACGAACATCATCCATTTTTAAATTATGTTTTTTTAAATCCTTTAAGTTAACTTTAGCAATAACCACCTCTGAGCATGGATATTCTACTTTTGCAAAAACTTCTGACAAAAGTTTAATTTTATCTTTAGAGTAAGATGCAAATAAATAACTATGAATTTTTTCTGGTTCTTTTTCGTATTCTAAAAGCTCTGCACAAATAACTAAAGAACGAGAAGAGCCACGAATGTATCTAAATACCTGAGTATCAAAAGCAATACTGCTATAAATACTTCTAGCAATTTTTTTATCTAAATCAATATTTAAAGATTTAATTAAATCAAAAACCAGCTCACCAGTACTTGCTGAATTTACTTTTATAAATGAATACTCTGTTGGAAGATTGTCACCAAAAGGGTGATGATCTATAAAAGAAATATGTTTGCAATGTTTTTTTAATTCTTTATACAAAGGCTGTATAAGACTTTCAGCGTTTGTATCAAAAATTAAGGCAACATCTGTATCTTCAATAGGTGTGTGAGGGCTATTGTAGGTTTCAACTAATAAATCTTGGTTTAAAAAATTATAACGATTAGGCAGGTCGTCTACCAACAACAGTCTAGCAGATTTGCCTATTTTTTTAAGAGCGTAAAGCATTCCCAAGGCAGAGCCTAGGCCGTCAGCATCGCACTGCTTATGAGTTGTGATAATAAAACTTTGAGAGTTTTGTATAAGCTTTGCTACTTTATTTTTTTGAAATTCTTCTTGTGCAGGTGTGCAGGCCATAATTACCTTTTTTATATTTGTGATTTTTTTAATTCAGTTTAATTTTTTTAGTATGTTTAGTTATTAAGTATGCTTACAACTATCTATTCGGATAGTTTTTATGTTTTTTTCTACAAAGTATAAGCAAAACTTTTAATTTTCTGTCAAAAATATAGTTATTTTAATAAAAATAGGCGTATTTAGCCAAAATCATAGACTTTAGTCTGTTTTAATATACATAATTATTAAATGCTGCCAAAGGCATAATATTTAATAATTATGATTTAATCATAAGGAGTTTTTAAGTGAAAAAAATATTTGTGTATTTTGCATCTAAAATAATTATTACTTTCAGCATAAGTTTGTCAGTTATTTTAGGAACTAGCTTTATTTTAACAACAACTGCTTATTCAACTACCCTTCCAAAAGAAAATGTAAAAAAAGATAAGAAGAAAAAAGAAAGAAATGAAAGAGATGCAAGGGCTAAGGCTGAAAGAGATGCAAGGGCTAAGGCTGAAAGAGATGCAAGGGCTAAGGCTGAAAGAGATGCAAGGGCTAAGGCTGAAAGAGATGCAAGGGCTAATAAAGAGAGAGAGCTTTCAAGGGCTAAGGCAGATGCAGAATCAGATATTAACAAAGCTAAAAATAGATACAGGGCTGGGCAGAGTATACAGCAAAGTTTAACTAATTTAGGTTATCAAATAACTCAAACAAAAAAACAAGCTAAAAAATTACGCGAAAACTCTTTGGTTGCTCAATTAAGAACATTAGAAGATAACAAAAATAATACTTTTAATAATCTGCAAAATAAAATTAATAAAATTAACCCAGCTATAAATTCAGTAAAGTCTTCTTCTAATATAAATGATCTTAATCGAAATAAAGATATATTAAAAAAACATTCTAAAAAATTAAAAAATCTTAATGCATCTAGTTTAAATAGTTTAAATAGTTATCAGGCAACTTTAAATTCTTTAAATGTTAAAGTTAGTAACAGGCAGGCATATATTGATCAATTTAGAACAGAAGAGGTTAAATCATCTAAGCATTTAATTAAAAAAGTTCACAACGAAGTTAAAAATACTCTTAACTCTATTAGTGATGCAGAATTTGAAATACGAAGAGCAGACAATTTAAAGCGAAGAGCACAAAGTGTAAATGCTAAAAATATTATTTCTGTATTAGATAAACAAGTAGATTATTTATATAACAAAATAAAGAGAGCAAGAAGACATAAACAAGACATTAATCATAAAGCTAATAGATTAAGACAATTTATTAGATCAAATTCTGATGCTTGGCCTCAAGATATTAAAGATAGACGCAAATCTTTAAAACAAGAGTATAAATATTTTTATGATCAAAATTTTGCATCAAATATTGATAATGAATCAGATTATTTAGAGTCAATAATTTATAATAAAAATAAAATTATTATACAAATGGAAAAAGAATTAGTAGAGGCTAAAAGAAAAAGAAGACAAACTGTAAATAGAGCATCTACCTTGTTATCTGACTGGTATGACATGCAATTAAGAATGGAAAGATATTTAAATAAATTAGAATCTTTGCTTAACAGGGCAGAGCTTGCTCGTATGAATAAAAATATTAATAGTTTAGACAAAAAAATAGAATTAAGCAAAAACTCTGATGATAAAATAAAAAATCTTGTTTATGATTTAACTAATTCTGTTAGGTCTTTAAAAAATGCTAGATATACAAATGCTATAAAAAGATTAATACCTAATGTAGAATCAAATTATAATAATTTAGATTCAGAAGAATATTCTTTTAATAGAGAGTTAAATAATTTAAGCACATGGATACCACAAGAAGAAAATAAAATTGCCATCAGAGAGGCAGAAATTGTACAAGAATTAATAATTGCTAAAGCTGCATTAAACAAATCAGTTACAAGAGCAAGGTCTATATTAAATACCGGTGAGCCTATTTTTTTAGAAAATACAAAAGTTTCAAGCCATGCATCTGTTATGTTAGACAGAGCAAATAAAGCTTATGTAGACAGCTCTATTAAAAGAATTTCTGATAAAAAAAATATTAGTGATAAGACTTTATACAGTTTAAAATTGCAAACAAATACAGTAGAGAATTTTTTAAATTATTTAGTTGTAGCTTCATACCCTACAGATGTTGACATTCAAACTAAAAATTTAAATTCTTATTTGCCAAATTTAATTAATTTACAAAAAGATTTAAAAAAAGTTACTGAATATTTAGCCAAAACTGTTTTAAACGAAACGGCTAATATTGTTAAAGGTGAAAAAATATTAGCTAAAGCTCAAAAGCTTGCACAAAATGTTTTAGATAAAGCTTCTGTATCTTTAAATTCTGCCCTTAATCTAACAACTCAAATGTCTTCGACTATATTAAAAGCAAATTCAATGCAAGGTAGAGCAAAGGCTGTAGAAAAACCAAACATTGTGTCAAAAATTGAATCTTTTAAATCAAGAGCTATAAAAGTTAACAATAAAGTTATTAACAGTATTAATAATGTACAAATTGCAGTTAAGACACTTAACAATCAAAGGCGACCTAAAGATTTAGACAAGTTTCGTTTAAAGCTAGAGCCATTAATACCATATTTAAACAAACTAACCAAAACTTTAGCTTCGCCTAGACTGGCATTACAAAATATACTTGATAAACATTTGTCTGTAATTGTAAAAAGAGAAAAAGTTGTAAAAGACAGAAAGTTTTTAATTGATAAGGCAAATTCATGGATTGTTAAATTAGTAAAAGTTATTGATAACTCTAAAATATTAATAAGTAATATAAATACTAAAACTATTCCAGATGCAAAAAAATATTTTAAACATATTAACTCTACACAAAAAGACATTGATAATTTAAAACAATTATCTATATCTATTGCAAATGTTATTGATCGCTTAAATATTATTTTAAAACAAAGCCGAGGCACTATTAAAGAATATGCTAATGCTAGCATAGATGAAATTGAAGCAAGTGATACTAAAAAAAATAAATTAAGTTCTTTAGAATCTAAGTTATCTTTAGAGTCATCTGTTATTAACAATGCTTATAACAATGCACATCCTCTTTATAATAAAATTACAGAACATATTAATTGGAGAGCTTGTGTTTCTGTAAAAAATAAAGCTGTATCTGTTAAACAAAATATGGAAAGTTTTTTTGATAATCATATTAGCTGGAACAATAATGGAAGATCAGAAATATTAGCTAAAGAGTGGATGTATTTATATAACTGTAAAGAAGTACCTAAGTATCAAAAAGATGTAAAAAGACTATATGATTTTGCAGATCAAAACCTTTCTGCTATTTTATATGAATTAAAAATAAAAGATAATTTAGATTTTGGAATAAAATATGTTCAAAATTTTTGTAACAATATAAATATAGAAAAATTATTTGCAGAGGCTTTAGAAGATCTTGGAGGTGGATGTGATGATGAATACGGAGACGAAGATGAGTGTGATGTATTTGATTCTAATTCAGACAATATAGAAGAGGCTTTTAAACAAATACAAACTCAAGCATTTAGTTGTAAGAATTTAAAAATAATTACTAAGTAAATTATTAGCAAAGCTTGTAAAAAACCATAAGGAGAATATCTATGAAGAAATCTATGTTTATTGTAATTTTACTATTCTTGGCATTCAGCAATGCTTATGGAAGTGATTTTAATATTTCTTTGTTATCAACAACTAGTATAGCAAATGAAGTAAATAGCTCTACAAATCACCCTAAGATGAATAATTCAGACAGTATTTTTAATCAGCTAGGAGATATGTTTACTAAAGGCAAACTACCAACAAAAAAATCAACTTATGGCTGGTGGTCAGGCAGATGTTATATGTCAACAGATCAAAAAATTCCAAAAAACTCTCTGCTTGCCTCACGATCAATTAAAGTTGGAACAAATAATGGACCTGCTTTTCCTGCAAAATATGCACATCAAATGCTAATTGGAGAAGCATTAGGAAAACCTGCAGACTTTTATGACGACATTTCTAATCAGAAAGATAGCCTTAAAAATTATATAGAAAAACCTGAAGAAAGAAAAGTTTTAGCTCAAAAAGAAAATGGTTCTTTAGCATCTAGGTATGAACTTGGTAATTTGAAATTCTCAATAAGAAAGTATAAAGATTATTTTGTTGGACAATTAACCGCCCTTGTAGATTATGATTCTGGCTCAGCTGGCAGCGTTTATGCAAACTGTTATTATTTTAAAAAAGTTTTTTCTTATTAATTTTTTTAGATTTGTAACTAATCCTTACATATAAAAAAAATAAAATTTTAAATTAAACAAAAAAAGATCCACCAGTGGGTCTTTTTTGTTTTTATTATTAATAAATAATAATTAAATCCGTTTTGCTTTGCCAAAAACCAAGTCAAAAAAAACATTAATCCCAAAAATCTGCACGAACGCTTTGCTTTGCCACAGACTAAGTCAAAAAAAGCGTTCAGCCCACAGGGCTGTGCGAATGCGTAGCTTTTTTTGACTTAGTCTGTGGCAAAGCAAAACAAAGCAACACTACCCCCCCAAATTAGAAAGCTGCAAAATAGGCATAATAACAGCAAATACAATAGCCCCCACTAAACCACCCATGGCAACAATCATTAAAGGCTCTAACAAAGCCGTTAACCCATCAATTGAAGTATTAACTTGAAAGTCATAAGCATCACTAACTTGTGATAACATTTCTTCTAAGTTTCCTGTTTTTTCTCCAATGTTTACCATATGAATTAACATTGGCGGAAATTGTCCAGACTCTCTAAGCGGATCTGCAATTGATTCACCTTCTTTAATATTTTCACGCGCCTGATCTATTGCCTCGGCAATAATGTCGTTATTTACAACATTTCTTACAATGTTTAATGACTCAAGCATCGGCACGCCTCCATTAAGTAATGTAGAAAGTGTTCTTGCAAATCTAGAAACTGCAAGCATGCGAATCATTTTTCCCATAACAGGAATCTTTAATATAATTGCATTCCATCTTCTTCGGCCTTTAACAGAGCTTTTCCAGTTACGAAAACTAAAAATAAAAACACCTATTCCTAAAATAATTAATGGCCATTGTGTTATTAAAAAATTACTAAAATCAATAACAGCTACAGTGTACCACTCTAAAGTTAAATCTGGAGTTGAATCAAAAATGCCAGTAATTTTTGGAATAATTACTGTAAATAAAAATACCATTAAAGCCATCATCACAAGCATCATTAAAACAGGATACATCATTGCTGATTTTACTCTGCTAATTAAGGCACTTTGTGTTTCAGTAAATTCTGCAAGTCTTAATAAAATAACATCTAAAGTACCAGAGCTTTCGCCAGCTTCGATCATAGATAAAAAAGTTAAATCAAAAATTTTAGGATATTTTTTTAAAGCTTTATGTAAATCAGAGCCCTCGTTAATTTCTGTTTTTACTTGAAACAATATAGAAGATAAATAAATATTTTCAGTTTGTTCGGCAGTTGCATTAATAGAATCAACAATTGGAATATGAGATTTAAGCAATGTTGCAAGTTGCCTAGTCATTAAAGACAACTCTTTTGTGCTAACTGATTTAGATGAAAATAAAGTATTTTTATTACTTTTATCTTGGTTGTTAGAAATTTTTAAAACATAAAGATTTTTTGTTTTAAGCTGCGCCCTTGCTCTTTTTATATTTTCTGATTCAATCTGGCCTTTTTTATTTTTTCCAGTTTTATCAAGAGCTTGGTATTGAAAAGTTGGCATAATATTTTAATGATCAACTTGAGTGTTGGTTAAAATTTCTTCTATCGTAGTAACGCCTTCTAATATTTTTGTTATACCGTGGTCTCTAAAAGTTTGCATTCCATCTTTTAAAGCAGCTGCTTTTATAAGACTACTGTTATTTTTTTGCATAATTAAACTACGAATATTATCAGTAACTAATAAAAGTTCTTGTATCATTGTACGACCAATATATCCTTTGTGATTACATTGAGGGCATGATTTAGCTTTATAAAATATAACACCTTTAGTTTGCTCATTAGATAATTGTAAATCTGCTAATTCATTATCTGTAGGTTGGTAAGCTTCTTTGCAGTTTTTACATAATGTTCTTATTAATCTTTGTGCCATAATTCCAGACAAAGATGTTGCAATTAAAAAAGGTTCACAGCCCATATCCATTAAACGAGGAAATGCAGAAGCAGCGTCGTTAGTATGAATAGTAGATAAAACTAAATGACCAGTAAGGGAAGATTGTATTGCAATTTTTGCAGTTTCTAAATCTCTAATCTCACCAATCATAATAACATTAGGGTCTTGTCGTAAAATAGATCTTAATCCAGAAGCAAAACTTAACCCAATTTTAGAATTAACTTGCATTTGTCCAACACCTGGAATTCTTTGCTCCACTGGTTCTTCGATAGTTAAAATATTTTTATCAATGCTGTTAATTTGTGATAAAGCCGCATACAAGGTAGATGTTTTACCACTCCCTGTGGGGCCCGTTACTAAAAAAATACCGTATGTTTGATTTAAAATTTCTTTAATATCTTTTAAACTATTTTTTGAAACTCCAAGTTCTGAAAGTTTTAAAATAGTGTTGGACTGATCTTGCAAACGCATTACTATTCGCTCTCCAAAAGTAGTAGGCAAAGTACTAAGACGAATATCAATAGCTTTTCCAGCAACCTTTAAAGGAAATCTACCATCTTGAGGCATTCTTTTTTCTGCAATATCTAAATTTGCCATTACTTTTATACGAGATGCAATTGAGTTTTGTAATCTTTTTGGAGGTTGAGAAACATCATATAAAGCACCATCAATTCTAAACCTGATTGCAAGTTTTTTTTCGTATGGTTCAATATGAATATCAGAAGCTTTTTCTTTAACAGCTCTTGCAAGCAAAGTGTTTACAAATTTTACAACAGGGGCGTCGTCGTCAGATTCTAGTAAATCAATAATTGGGTCATCTAAATCCATTTCTTCGTCTTCGATTCCATCAATAGCTTCAAGGGCTGTAGCATTTTTTTCATAAACATGATTAATGGCTTCTTGTAATAGTGCAGGGGAGCTAAGATAAAAATGAATAGGTGTGTTAAAAATATTTTTTAAATCAGATAATAAATGAGAATTAAAAGCCTCGGCGCTAATAACATGAGTGCCATCATTGTCTTTTTTAAAAGCTAAAACAGAATTGTTTTTTGCATATTGAATTGGAATATCTTTAATTAAATCAGCAGAAATTTCATTATAGTTTAATTCCTCTATAAACGGAATAGACAACTGCTCAGAAAGAGCTTTTAATATTTTACCCTGTATTGATTTACTAGATTTATCTTGAGATAAATTAAGACCAGACAGCGGGCCTTCTAATTTTAATAAATTAGTAACTTGTAATTCTGATAATTTAGTATTTTTTAATAAAATGCTTTTTATATTCATTAGTTTTGTAAGTCTAAGTTGTCTTCTTTTAGCAGCTCTTCTTCATCTTCAAAATTTTGGTTTTCGTTTGTGTCCTCTATTAATAATTCATCTTCTATTTGTTCTGTTTTGTTTATTGTTGAGCTGCTTGAGTTTTTGTATTGATTGTTTTCTTTTTTTGAAAAGTTGTTAAATTCTGTATTTAATATTCTGTGAGTTTCTTTTTTAATTTTTTTTGAATTGCCTAAATACTTATCAATAAAGCTTAGCCGCTCTTCTAATTTTTCTAAAAATAAATCATTTTGCTGTGATTCATTTTTTACAATTTTTGGAGTTATAAAAACCATGATATTTTTTCTATCTTTATTTCTATTCACACCCTTAAACAACCATCCAATAAGAGGTATGTCGCCTAATAAAGGAATTTTAGTTTCAACATTACTATTGTCATTTTGAGTTAATCCACCAAGCACGGCAGTGTCATTGTCGTTAATTGTTAACAAAGTTTTTAATTGTCTAATATTAGTTTTTACACCTTTCTCAATATCTGTATTAGCTAAGTCAGATATTGATTGTATTTTTTGATCTATTTTTAATCTAACAGAATTATTTTCTCTATTAATATATGGTGTAAATTTTAACTCAACAGCAACTTCTTCTCTTTCTATTCCAGAAGATACTCCTGCCGCAGCAGAAGATGAGCTAGTTTTAGCAACAGGAACTTTAGATCCCACTTTTATTAAAGCTTCTTCATTATCCATTGCTGTAATTTGAGGAGTATAAAGTACATTACCCTGAGCAGTTGTTTTTAATAATTCAACTAAACCCATCAAGCTTGAAACAGATTTTATTCCGTTTACTTCATTTGGTAATTTAATTTCTGCTCCACCTCCAAATCCTAAAACTGCGCCAATTGAATTTATTGGATTTAAAATATTAGCCAAGCTAGAAGTATTAAAACCAACTCTAGAAACTCCGCCAGGTGTTTTTATAAATTTTAAAGCATTTATTCCCCAGTTTAAACTATTATCTGCAGAAATTTCCATTATAATTGCCTTTACAAAAACTTGATCTCTTGGAATATCTAATTTTTGTAATAAAGCTAATAAAGTTTGATAATCTTGTTTGTTTGCTGTGATAATTAAACTGTTAGTAACTTTGTCTGCAGTAAGTTTAATATTTTCCCCTAAAACACTAGTGTCTTTTTTATTATTATCTGCAGATGATCTAGGTCTAAAAAAAGTGTTTCTAGTACCTGGCGTAATGGATTTTTTTGTAGACTTAATATTTTTAGCTAAATTATTTAGAACATTGGCAATTTTTTCAGCTTCTGCGTGACGAACATAATAAACATAAACTCCACCTGCATCTTCTGCAGAAAGTTCTGTGTCTAATTTTTTTATTAAAGATCTTATTTTAGATATGCCTTTTTTGTTTCCAACAACTACAATAGAATTGCTTCTTTCATCAGGGACTACTAAAGAATAAGATCCTGCCCCAGATTTATTAGAACTTGAACTGCTGTTTCTAGAAAATCTAGAAAAACGACTAGAGCCAGATCTAGATTTATTTGGATTAATAATTTGATTTAAAAGTTTAGACATTTTTTCAGCATTAGCGTGATATACAGAAATTACTGCTAACTTTTCTTCAAAACCCGGAACATCAAGCTCTTTCATAATAGCAACTATTCGCGCAATATTATTTCCATAATCTGTAATAATTAAAGAGTTGGTTTTTTTATAAGCATTAACTTGTCCCATTTTAGAAATTAATTGTGTAATATTTTTTTGAATTTGATCAACATTTAAATAACGAATTTTTATAATTCTTGTAATAAGCTGATCATTTTTAGGAAAATTTTTTGTTGTATATAAACCAATGCTATCTTGCTTGGCATCTCGCGTTGGTCTGATTTTATAAAAATTTCCACTCTTAACTATTGTTAAATTATTTAAAGCTAGTGCCGAAAGAAAGGCATTATAAGCTTCTTCTACTGTAATTTGCGTAGGTGCAATAATTGTAATTTTCCCTCTTACTGCTGGATCTAAAATAAAATTACGCTTCATTAATTTGCTTATAGCTTTAGCAACCTCTTTAATATCTGCATTAGGATAGTCAAAGCTTTCAATAACTTGCTCAGTGGCT
This sequence comes from Bdellovibrionales bacterium, assembly GCA_015163875.1. Classification (GTDB taxonomy): domain Bacteria; phylum Bdellovibrionota; class Bdellovibrionia; order Bdellovibrionales; family UBA1609; genus JAAOIH01. Next base: position 21,893 of record JAAOIH010000005.1, on the reverse strand, counting down.
GATAAATTTCTAGGGGTGTTTAAAGATTTTTTTATTATTTTTAAATCAGTTTGTCCAAAACTTAAATTAGAAAAACTAATAAGAAAAAAAATATTTATTAATAAAATGTTTAGTGTTGTTTTTTTCATAAGTTAAAACCTTCTTAATATTTCTTTAGTTTATATTATATGTAAATTCCTTCTCTTTACCATTTCGTCTAATCTTTAGTCTTAGATTAGAGTTACTTTTAAATTTATTAAACAACTCCCATGGAGGGGTGCTATTAGCAGGAGAGCCTTCAACTTCTAAAATAACATCATTAACTTTAAAGCCTAAGGTTTCAAAAATACTTCCCTTTTTTATTTGTGAAAATCTAAATCCATCTGTTTTTGAAGGATTTCTTGAAACAATATTTGGAATAACATGAGCCTGTCTAAGTAATTTTCTTAAATTTTTTGGTTTAAGAAAATTGTCTACAGTGTCTTTAGAAATATTATAATAGCCTGGAGATTCTTCTTGAATTTTAGAATTATTTAAATGTTTTTTTGTAAAAAATTGAAATTTAGTTTTTTCTGGAATTTTAATATACTCTAAACGATTAGTGTTTAAATTTGTAAAAATAATTTTTCCTCTGCGTATCTCTATAAGAGTTGCTAAATTTTTAATAGTATCATTTACCGAGTAAGCCTCTGCTGTTTTGTTTTTAGAAGTACTAATAGTTGCAACAGAATAACCAGGTACAGAATTTACAATTGTCCCTAATAGCTTGATGCCTAAAGAAGAGGCAACAGGCTCTCCAGTAGGAGTGGGTTTATTTTCTGCAAGAGCTTCTTTTTTAGACAAACTATCTGGAACAATATTGTCTGAAGAAAAAATATTTCTTTCTAAAATAGAATAGTATTGATTAGATTTATCATAAGAGGAGTTTAAAATTTGTCCACCAGGGCTTAAGCTTGTAATTTTTGGAAACAAAGTTTGTCTTATTTTAAGCTGCACTAAGTCGGCTACAATATATGATAGCAAGCTAACTAAAATAATTTTAAAATAAATAGGATTATTTAGTTTTTTCATACGCTTATATCTTTGTTGAAAATCTCTTATTGCCTAAGCAATCTTATCAATTCTTTTAGATATTAGGCAGGTTTATACTCATAATCAGACCAAGGCCTTGTTTATTTTTGTATAAAAAATACAATTTTGCTTTTTCTTTTCCTTTTTTTAAAAAATATTTGTATTCTATATTTTAACAAAGGAATACATGTGAAGTCTTTAGTGTTTTTTGTGCCAGTTAAAGAGTCTTTTGCTTTTTTGTCTATAAGACAAAATTTAATTAGAATTCCAGAAGTATTAATTAGATTAAAAGAGGCAGAAAGAATTATTATAAGTATGGACAATCAGTTTAAAGGTTATGTTGATTTAGTTAGCATAATGCAAAGTGATTGGGCTTCTAATCACTTAAAAGTACAAAATAAAAAAACAAGTCACCTGTCTATTGCAAACAATTCTGAACACTTAATGATTTTGCGTACAAAATTAAGCTTGATTGCAAGCTATGTATCACAAATAGGTTTATTTGATAGATATATAAAATCTTGTTCTTATCCTGAATTTATGATGTGTGATTCTAATTCTTATAAAGCTATTGATGTTTCTTTAAAGAAAAGCTCTGTTAAAAAAATGATACAAAGTATTTTAGAAAGTAATTTGCCAAAAACAGATTTACCACTTTCTTATACAGTTTTTAAAAGAATTGCTGGAAAATACAAAAAATATCAAAAAATAAATTCTTTAAGCTTTAAGTCATGTTTTGAGCAATTTACTTTAAAAGAAAACTTAGAGGGCTTTGTGCATTTAGGCCCAGGGCAATCTATGAATCTTAATTTTTCTGAACTATCTACTAATAAATTTACAGAGCTAGAATCTATATCTACTGACCCTTTGTTAAGTTGGTTTTGGACAGATGTTAGGTTGCCAGTTTTTGCAACCAAAGCTAGCATAGCAATTTAATTTTATCTTCCTCTCATTTGAAGCAAATAAACCTGTTTGTTTCTTAAAATACGAACATAATTAGTGCCTCTTCGCAAAGAATTAAAAACCTGTTTTACAGTTTTTACTTTTTTTAAATTAATATCTAAAATTACATCTAAATAAGCAAGACCTGCTAAATGTGCAGTGGAGTGTTTATATATTCCAACAACTACAGGTCTGTTTACTCTTGCTAAATAGGGAATGCGCAATTGATTGGCAGATTTTTTATTTGCATTTACTAATTTAAAACCTAGCTTGTAAGGGGCTTGGTAAATTTTTATTTTTTGTGAAGATGTTTTTTTATTTAAAGGGCTACGCCTTAAATCTTGAGAATTAGGTTTTAAAGTAACCTCTAGTTGTAAAAATTTATTTTTTCTATAAACACCTAATATAATTTTTGCATTGCTTGCACTATTTCCGATTGCTTTTGACAAATGTTTTGAAGATAAAATATTTTTTTTATTAAATTTTGTTATAATATCATAAACTTTTAGTCCACCTTTTTCTGAAGGGCTATTTTTTAACACTTCAACAATTAAAGCTCCTCTTTTTTTATTACTGCCTATTTTTCTTGCAAGTCTTGGCGTTAAATCTAGCATATATATGCCTAAAAAACCTCGCTTTACAAATCCATATTCTTTTAATTCTTTTAAAATAGATTTTACATTATCTATAGGAATTGCAAATCCAATTCCCTGTGCTCTAGGGTCAATGGCTGAGTTTACGCCTATAACCTTTCCTTGCATATTTACTAACGGTCCTCCAGAGTTTCCTTTATTAATACTTGCATCTGTTTGTAAAAAAGGAAAACGATTTAGCTCGTCTATTTCGCGACCTTTTGCAGAAATAATTCCCTTAGTCATTGTGTGAGAATAGCCATAAGGATTTCCAAAAGCAGCAACCCATTGTCCAACTTGCAAAGATTGGCTGCTTCCCAAAGATGCAAAAGATAATTTATATTTAGTGGTTATTTTAATTAAAGCTATGTCGCTGCTTTTATCTTGACCTATAATTTTTGCAACATAATCTTTATTATCACCTGCAACTTTAACATTAATAATATTTGCATTAGATATAACATGTGCGTTTGTAATAATTAAACCATCAGCGCTGATAATAAAACCGGTACCTAAAGAAGACAAAGGTTCTGCCCTTCTTGGAATATTGTTGTAAGGCAATATAAATGGCAACAAAGGGTTTTTTAAATTGTAATAAGAAGTTTTTTTATTAAGTTTGCTAGAAATATTAACCACAGTTGGGTTAATTATTTTATAAAGCTTTATAAATTGATCTGCAGGTAGCTTTTCACCAGGTAAAAGCTTTGGCAAAATAATTTTAGCACTAACATTAAATGTCAAAAATAAACAAAAAGAAAATAAAAATTTATACATAATATATTTAATATTTAAATTTGCACAAAGTTAGTTTGCAGTTGACTAACAATTGTATCTAAAAGTTTAGACTCTTCATCTGTTAAATTGTTTTTTGTTTTTTCTTTAATAGTTAATAATAAATCAATATTAAATTCTGCCATTTTTTTATTTACTTCAGTTTTTTCTGTTTCTGGATTAGGGCTCAAGCCCATAGAAACTGTTGCCGAAGATGCCAAAGACATAATTAATGTTGATAAATTTGCAGGTAAAGATTGATTATCCATATTTTGTCCTTTGTATTTTTTTTATGTACTTTTAATTTACTTTAAATAAGCGCTTAAAAACCTCTTACTAGTTAAACTTACAAAACTAAAATTAAAAAATAAAGCAAAATATTTTTTAAAACAAAACAACGCTTTGCATAATTTACAGCAATTAAGAAGCATGAAAGACTTAATCTAATGTCTGTTTATACTCATAGCCTAAGTCCATTTTTTATAGAAGTTTCACAAGGGATTGGATTGCGATGGTATGGCCTGTCATATATTGCGGCTTTTATTTTTGCTACTTTTATTATTAAGTGGAAAATTAAAAATTCAGAATCTTTACTAAAAATTAAAGATGTATCTGATTTTGTTTATTTTGCAGCTTTTGGTATTTTAATTGGAGGCAGGCTAGGCTACTGTTTATTTTATGCACCTCATTTATTTTTACAATGGAGCCCATCTTTTCCTTTTTGGGGTATTTTAGAATTACACAAAGGCGGAATGGCAAGTCACGGAGGACTGCTTGGAGTAATTGCTGCATGTTATTTTTATGCCAAAAAAAAACAATTAAACTTTTTACACTTAGTAGATTTAGCATCACTAAGTGCAGGAGTTGGTTTATTTTTTGGACGCTTAGCTAATTTTATTAATGGAGAACTTTATGGAAGAGCATGTGTAGAGGCTTGCTATTTTGGAGTTAGATTTCCACAAGAACTTTATAGATGGCTGCAAGAAATGCCTAGCAAATTAAATCTTTTAGCGCCACTAGTTGAAAAAATGTCAAATGATAATATTGGAATTCCTGGCCAAAAAATAACTGCAGAAATTTGGAATTCTTTGGTTGCAGAATTAACTAGCCAATCTGCATCTATTTCATCATCTGCACAATACAAAATAAGCCTGTGGATTAATAAAATTATTACATTATCAGAATCCTCTAACCCATTGGTGATACAACATTTAAGCATTTTAACTGTCAGGTACCCCTCCCAAATTTTTCAAGCTCTTTTAGAGGGATTATTAGTGTTTATTTTATGCTTTTTTATTTGGAAAAAACCACGCCCTGTAGGATTTATCACAGGCTGTTTTGGACTATTTTACTCAATAGCAAGGATTATAGGCGAGGCTTACAGAATGCCAGATTTAGGGGTTGGGTTTCAATGGCTAGGATTAACCAGGGGACAATGGCTTAGCATTGCTTTTATCGCTATTAGCTTAACTTTTTTACTTTTTTCAATTCGTACAAAACAAAAAACCCTTTAGTATTTACAATTTTTTTGACTTTAAAGGCCCATGCTTTTAAAAGATATACATGCATAATAACTATTCTATTTTATTTTGTATTTTCTATTTTTTTCTATTTTTTACACCCACAAACAGTAACGCCAAAATAATAGTTAATAATATTAACAGGCCATCACTGCTTAGCTCAAAAACAGATTCAACATTTTTTATTTACCTGCAAAATAATTATTTTTGGAATATTGATTCTAAGTACTCAAATAAAATTGGTAAAATTGGCTTTGGAGGGGTTGGAAAATATAAAAAACTAAATTTTAAACAAGAATTATTTTATAGCGCTTATGAATCAGTGTTTTATGTAAAATCTGAAGAATTATTTTTAGATTATAAACCATGGTTTATAGGACAAAAAAAACATTTATGGAGCTGGGCTGATTCAGTATGGAAAAATAATTTATGGCAAGCAGAATTTTATCAAAACCCATCACAGCCTGTATCAATGGGCCTATTAGGTTTACATTTACAAAAACAATATAACAAAATGTCTTATTATGTTTTTTTTAGCCCTGTATTTTTACCAAGATATTCATCTAACATAAGTATTAAATCTAATTTAATTAGATCTTTTACTCCGTGGCTGCATTCTGTTCCTGTGCAATTTAATAATTTACCAATTCAATATAAAGTAGATAAATTTTCTACTATAAAACTAATAGCTAAAAACAGCATAGCATTTCAAATTAAATACAAAGCAGATTCTAAAGTTTTTATTAACTCTGCATTTTCTTATAAACCAAGTAACTTTATTTTTATAGGGTTAAAGCCAGCTCTAAGTGCAGACGCCTTAAATGTAAATATTAAGCCTTATGCAATTACAGAATCTTTAGCAACAATAGAAACTGGAGTTAAAAAAGAATTTTGGAGCTTACTATTATCATCTTCATACAGAGCTTACAAAAAAAAGAAAGTAGAAAAAGATTATTTTTTTGATAAACTCTCTAATGTTTTTTTATATAATATTTATTATTCTATAAAAAATAATCAAGGACATAGTATCTTTACATCCTATCAAAAAGTATCAGGATATAAAAAAAAATCTTACAACGAGTACATAGAGCTACAAGAAAGTTTATTTTCTTATATATATAATTATCTAGATGCAGTTACAGCAGGCGTGATAGTAAATAATTTTTTTAATATTTTAGGTTCTGAATACAAATTACAAGTAACATATGATTTTAAACAAAAAGCATCTATGTTGTCATCTAACTTATTATGGAAGATAAAACCACAGGTTAGATTATTACTTAATGTGACTAATTTTTATAAAAGCAAAAAAGCAGAATATAATTCTAACTTTTTTTTACATAAATTTTCAAATAATAATTTTATTCAAGTAGGGGTAAAATATGAATTTTAAAAAATTGGTATTTATTTTTATTATTTCAACTTCTTTAAGCTGTAGCAAAAAGCTTTCTCCAGTTGATAATTCAATAAAAAAAATTAATAACTTAGTATCTGTTCAAAATATTTGTTGGGCTAATTTTTCTAAAACTATTAATAAATATTTTAACAAAAAAATGAGCTTAAAAGAAGTTAATAAATTTTGGATATGTATAGATAACAGCATAAACTTGGTTACATCTGTTTTAAAACCCAAAGAAAAAAATAAATATCTTTATTTAGATATAAAAAGTATTTTATATAAAGTTTTAAAAAACGAAAATTCTGCAAGCAAAATATTCTCTATTTTTTCTTTATTAAAAGATTTATCTTTTTTTAAAAATAAAAACTTTGTATCTAAGCAAGATATCAATTTTTTTAAATCAAGTATTCAAAAATTAAAAACAATATCACTTGATTTATATCCACATAGAAAAACTTTATTTTTTGCCAATGCCAATGCCAATGCCAATGCCAATGCCAATTCTAATTTTAATGATAATTCTGTGTCTTATTTAGAGTATGAAAAAGCAACAAAGGTTTTGCAAAAATCTTTTAAAAGTATTGAAAAAATATTTATCACTAGTAAATCATCTTATGATTACGCCTCTTTAAATAAATTTTTAAAATTATTTTCTAAAAAACATAAACAAATTGCAGAATTTGTTTTTTCTGCAAAATCCCTTGTAACTAAAAACAAAACAAAAAAAATTACAAAAAATGAATGGACAAGCTTAATATCACCACTGGCATCTTTTTATTCTGCTTACAGAGGTTTTCAATTATTTTATTTAAATAACAAAAGTCCAAATTTTGATAATTTAAATGCTCAATTTAAATATTTTAAATTTGTAGAGCAATTATTTTTAAAGTCTGTAACTAAGCAAACAGCTAAGCAAGCAAATCTTAAAACTCAGCAAGCAAATCTTAAAACTCAGCAAGCAAATCTTAAAACTAAGTCGAAAGGCTATTTAGTAAAAGATATTAAAGCCTTAATATTAAACTATCAAAAAATTAAACCAAGCAAGTTTGTTATTACTTTAAAATTTTTAGATTCTGCATGGCTTAGTGTAAATAAATTACTTTCTAACAATATGTATAAAAAAGACAATCTAAAATTAGATTTAAAGTTTTTTTCTAGACAACACATTCTATCTTTAAAAGTCTTGTTTTTAAAATGGATTTATATTCAAAATTTAAATTTACAATTTGCAGGGCTTAGCAATAAATCTTTATTTTCTACAGATGTATTATTTGTAAAAGATAAAAATAAAATTATAGGGGAGTTAAATTTACCTTTAATCAAAAGATCTTTTACTAAATTATCAAATACAAAAATTGGAAAACAAAAAATAGACAATCAAGGAAGGCTATTGTTTGTTGATTTGCGCAATCAAGTCTTTTTATTTAACAACTTAGCCAGGCTAAATATAGAAAGCTTGCTAGTTGATATCATGTTTTCTTTATATGCAGATAAAAAAAATAACATGAATCTTAAAAAAATAACATTAGCTTTTAATGAGTTTAAATCAGTTTTTATTTTTGCTAAAATATTAGATCCAAAAAGTGATACAGTCCCAAAAACTATTTACAGAGAGTCAAATTTATTTATGCCTAGTAGCAAGCCTGATTTAGTTACAGACAGGCAAGAGGCTTTAGAGTATTTGCATTATATTTTTAGCGGATTAAATATAAAAAACAAATGGTCTATTTTAGTAGATAAACATTGCAAGATTTATAAAAATGATTTTGATATTTTTTATAAAACTTCTTGTGTATATGATCAATTTTTAAAAAATCAAAAATCTTATTTTAAATTTTTACCTAAACAAATATATAAATTAACATTTTTAAACAAAGCTAAAAGCAGCCTTGATATAACAGCTATTGCAGCAGGACATATAAGCGGTGAGTATTTTAATAAAAAAAATCTATTTAAAACAGGAATGTTATTACAATATATTGTCACAATTTTTAATAAGTTTGATCTTAATAAAGATTGGCATTTGTCCTACTTTGAAAGCTTATACTTTTTTCCTTTAGTGCAAAAACCTTTACAAGAAGTTTTTCCAGTAGACGACACTTTGGAATTAAAAAATTTATATACTTATTTATTAAAAAATGGACAATTTCCTAACCCTGAATCTGATATTTTATCTCAACTTCGCCTTCTTAATTGGTCTTTAAATCCAGACAAAACATATAACGCATCTTTTTTGCAAATTCTAAAAGTTTTTAAAACATTAAGGTCTTTTTCTCTTTAAAATTATAAAAATGGAAATTATTAAATGAAAAAATATACTTATTACTCTACATTTTTTGCAACGACATTCTTTTTTGTGCTTAATGCAAGTGCATTTTTTAAGGCCTCACTTGATACAAAATTTAATTATTATTTGTCACCAGTTCAATTTACTAATTTATCCCAAACTATTGTAAACATAAAGCCAAGAATCATTTATTCTTCAAAAAAAAATAATAAATCTAATTATTTTTATGCAGACATAGGGGCTTTAATTTCTTCAGAACTTTTGGACAGTCATCCAATTATTCCAGAGTTATTTTTTTTATATAATTTAAAATCTACTAAATTTAAAAATAAAACTTTAGTATTTGGAAGAAAAAAAATAAAATGGTCTTTGTTAGAAGAAAATTGGAAGTTAGGTTTATTAGAGCCTTATTTTAATGCAAATCCTTTGCGACCAGAAAAACAAGGCTTGTTTGGTATTTTTTATAAACAAGTAACTACTAATTTTTTATTTCGCTTATTTGCTAGCCCTATTTTTTTACCACATCAATCAGGGGCAGTTGATTTAAAAAATGGAAACATTAAAGTACATAACAGATGGAACTCTTTTATTTACTATGACACAGCAGTTGGAAAAAAAATTAACTATAGTTTACAAGATATTGATATTTATAATTTTTTACAAAAATGGAGTTTAGGATTATGGGCAAAAAAGAAAATATTTAATTTTGGCTCTAGAAAAAATAATCAAACCATGTATTTAACTGCATCTTATTTTTATAAGCCTTACTCAGACCCTTATGTTTATGTTAATATTTCTGACAAAGCTGGCGATACAACAAAGCCATTAGATGTTCTAGTAAAAATTAAATCAGTAATGCATCATATTGCTTTTTTTGAAATGCAATTAAAACAAAAAAACTTTTCTGAATATATTTCAGTTGCAATTGATAAACCTAAAAAGCTTTCTTTTTTAAATAACGCTAAGTACTCTGCCTTAGTTAATAAAAATATCCTAGCATTTGGATTTAAATATAAAAATTTATTTAGAGGTATTAATTTTGGTGGCATTTATACAAAATTTAACATTATTCAGCAATCTGTATTTTCTGCTGAAAAGGATTTAAGGGGTATAGACGACATTTATGGATACCCTTACAAAACGGCATTTTTTGTCAAAGCCAATCAAAAAAATATATTATTTGCTTCTGATGAATTTTTTGTAAAATATACTCAAATTTTAAGCTCTAAGGTAGACATATTGTCTATTAAGTATACAAAAACACTAAAAAACCACATTTTAACACTAGGTTTTGACATTTTGGGACACCCATTTTCAGAGCAAGTTGGAGGTGTATTTGCAAGTAATGTATCTAATGACTTTATTTATATTGGATGGAAATATCAGCTTTAACCCATATTGTGATAATAATATTAAAATGCTTACAATTATTACAAAAATAACAAAATATATAAGATTTTACCAATCTGTATAGTGTATAATCACCCGATAAGAAGGCAAGCCTATGAAATTAATATTTTCTCTTATTTTTATTATTAGTTCTGTTTCTTGTAATTTAAAAGTTACAGAAACTGCAAAGACATATGTAAAACCATCTGAGTCTAGTAAGTGTTTAAAATCTTTTTATAAAAATGTAATAAATTACTTTGATGCTAACATTTCTCCTCAAGATTTTAAAAATTTTTGGATATGCTTTTCTAATTCAATAGAAATGTTTGCATATTCGGTAAATGGTAAAGATAAAGATCAATTTACCGTAGAAGAAATAGCAGATTATATTTCTAAATTATTAACAAATCCACCTGCTTTGACTAAAGAGTTAAAGAAAGAGGTTATATTATTTAAAAAATGGTTAGTTGGTGGAAGTGACATGATTACTAAATCAGAGTTACAACAAATTTCACAAGAATTAAAAAAAATGACACCTTCTTTGTTAGAACTTTTAAAACATATGGAGTTTTACAATATATTTACACAAGACATGTCAGTAAAAAATATTTTGTCTAAATATTCTTGGAGCGAAATAGAAGTTAGATTAGATCAAGCTAAAACAACTTTAGTTAATGTTTTAAAACAATTTAGTAAAAATACCCCTAAAACTTTTTACTCTTATTCTAATTTTCAAGAGCTAACATTGCACACAGGTTTATTTTTTAATAACGGTGCTCAAACTAAATTTTCAAAATTTATACAAAAACAAAATAAGCTTTTTTCTTCTATGCAAACCTTGCTTTTGTCTAAAAACACTAATGAGCAATTCTCACCAAAACAGTGGAAGAGTATGTTAAATTTTTTCTCAGACACATACTCTTTATTTATACAGTATAGATTAACTATGCATGAGCAAAGTTTATTTAATGTAAAAAAATTAGATTATTTTATTTTGTGGTATAATAATGTTTTTAAAAGTGTTAGCTCTTTAATAGAAGTCCAGCCTAACAATGTTATTACCTATGATAAGATAGTTCCTATATTTGAAGTATTTCATGACAGGTCCATTCTTCCTTTTAGGGCAGATGAAGAATTTTTATCTATATATATTGGTAAATATTTTACTACATTAAAAAATAAATCAAGCAATACAGGTTTAAATATAAAAATACTAAAAGAAATTAAAAAAACAGTAAATAAATGGGCACGAGCTCAAGTTATTTTATCTGGAAGTGTTAATAAAAAAGTTTATGATAAACTTGGAAAACAAAAATCTGCGCAAGATATTAGGTACTATGATAGATTATTGTCTATTGCAAAAAACAGCGTTTATGTTTTTAAAAGTCCTGGAGTTGCAAATATTTACAAGGCTACAAATGCAGACAAAACAAAAATTTATAATTTGTTTGTACATAATAACTTATTAAGCTTAGTAGAAAAAATTTTTTATACTTATAGTTTTAGCTATGCAAACACTGTAATAAAAAATAAATCTTTATCTGATATATCTAATATAAAATTAAAATCTAGCGAAGTTAAAAGCTTAACCAAGGATGCCTTTGTTTTATTAAGATCTTTGGGTATTTATATTCCAGCAAGTATAGATAATATTTCTAGTTTAGTTCAAGTTCTTTCTCAATTTTTTTCTTATAGCTCTAAAGGGTATTTAGTTGAAACCAAAGCAATAGATTGCATGTATTATTGCCCAGATGTTTATTCTGGAAATCCTGCTGTAACTAATATTGAACAAATAATTTCTGAAGATGTGTCGTTTAAAGAAGTATTTGAACTGTTTAGCATTGCACATTCTGCTATTAAAAAAGCTAAGCAAGAAATAATTATTTTAAATAAAGAATGCAGCACAAATTGCGTAGATTTCTTTTTTAAAAAAATAGAAAAAAAGTCTGGATTATTTATAGTAGATAATTATTTTAATAATTCTTCTGCAGATTCTAAAAAAGAATTTTTTTCTCTTATTTATAAAAATATTTTTAATAGTAATCAAGAGCTAACAGAATCTAAATTATTTTTAACTTACACTTTGTTATATTTTATAGAATCTGTAATGCTAAGATACGATAAAGATAATTCTGGAATTTTAGATAAAAATGAATTAAAACAAGCTATTTTAATATTTAAAGGACTTGTTATTAAGTTATTACAAGCCGACGGAAGCGATACAGATCAATACTCTATCAACCAAGCTTTTCATTTTGTTTTAACAATGCCTTTAGACGCCAGTGCATTTGATAAAATAAATTTTTTATTTAACCCTCCAGTGTTGCAAGCAGACCCTCTGTCTTTAACAAGAGTGTTGTCAAAAATTATTTCTCCAAAATAAAAAATTATTTCTCCAAAATAAAAAATTATTCATGCAACAAACTTTCATGAGTTAAGTTTTGCACAGTTTTTTTAGATCCTAATTGTTTATAAATTTGATTTCCAGCTAGATAAATTAAAATTAAGCTTAATTGTGTATGAAAAAGTAATTTTGTTTCAGGGATTATATATTTATTAAGCTCTAAAGTTGCTTCTATCATTAAGTCCATTTGCTTAGAGTTATTATGTTGAGGCCATAGGTCATGATTAAGTTGATTCTCAAGACTTGAATCAGTAAAAAAATTATCAGTTAATTGTTTTAATTTTACAAAAGAAAAATCCTTATTAAAATAATTAATAAAACTATCTTGTTTTAAAGACTTGTAACCTAGTTGATTTAATAAATCTTGTATAATTTTAAGATCACCAATTTTTTTTAAAATTAAATCAGAGCTTGCAGAATTTAAAGAATTTAAAAAAGGATATAAAAAAACTTCTATACCAGAAAAAGTTTGACTCGATCTTGTAAGAACTTCTGGGCAATTAAAAACATTAGTATTAATATTATTATCTTTAGCTTTTTGTGCAATATCTTCTAGCTCTAACTTAGCCCAACCTTGTATGTATGGAGCATAAGCTGTCCATTGATATTGATTTTTAATTAAAATAGAGTTACCTCTATAGCCAAAAGCTGAATAAGATACATTGATATTTTTTTTAGCCCACAAGCTTCTTAAATCTTTTGTTTCTGTAATTAAATTTTTAAAACTTTCTGCAGTTACAGATTTAAAACTTTCTAAAGAGACCTTTCCTAGACCAGTGTTATAAAATTTCTCTGATGAATAAAATCTTTTTCCGCGACCTTTTAAAACCCTATTTAAAACAGCCATTACTAGCTTAGACCTTGGTATTCCACCAGCCATGGTATGTATGAAATAAATATTTTTTGTATTTTCTTTTATGTGAGAACTTACTTGAATTAAAAATTTTTTAATTTGTTTTTTAAATTTAATGCTAGCTTCTTTTTTAACAGTAAGTAAAAAATCATCATCTATTACAAAATTTTCCCAATTTTTTAACCCATATTTATTAATGCAATCAACAAGTGTTTGCTCTTGATAAATCTCTAAATCAAAACCCGCCTCTAGTGGAATATTTATTAGCAAGTCATTGTTAGACAAATTTAGTTCTTTGTTTTTTTTTAACAATTCTTCTTTATTAAGGGGTCTTAATTTTTGATCAGAATCTCGCCTTCCCATAGTGCTGTAAATAATAGAGGCAGAATTTTTTTTTGCCTGAGCCAAAAGCCCCTGAATATACCCCCCATGGAATACCTCCCCAAAAACAATAAAAACATCAAGCTGGTCTACTTTAGTGGTCATAGGATTTTTTCAACTCTTAATTAAGCGCTGATGACAGTCTCTTATACGCTTTAAAGCCATTATGGAGCTTTCTTGCCTGAAATGTCCAGCTAAAAACATAAAATCCTATAAAAACCCTGGCTAAGCCCCAATACAGGCCTTTTTTGTGACCATTATTGTAGACCAGTTTATGACCATTATTGTAGACCAGTTTGAAATTTGTAGGTATTTTTATAACTTACAAGCTTTAAACAGATTAGCTTTAATGTTATTAAAAAAGCGTAGTATTTGTATGTTAAAAAATATTATTTTTGTGCATTTTTCTATTTTGATGTTTGTTTTAGGCTTTGGTTTTAATTTAGAGGCTAAAAAATTTAATTCAAATTCTAAAAATTATAAACCTAGATTTCTTAAATCTTCTAATTTAAATTATGAGTGGGGGCTTTCTTCTTGGAGGTGGAAAGAAGGATTAAATGATTCTTTGGGAGTGTTGCTTAATGTAAAAATTAATTGGGAAAAAGAATTACTACCTAATTTACTTTTTCAGGCATCAGTTGATTTAAAAGCTTCTAAAAAGCGTTTGCAACAACATATTTTTGGAAGCAATGATTCTGGAGTTTACTCTTTAAGAAGTGCAAAACTAATAGGCATTCCAACTAAAAATTTATTTATTGAGGCAGGAATTTTATCAGAATCTTTTTGGAATAAAAATTTGCTTATTAGCTCTTCTAGTTCATTTATTGGTTTTAGACAATCATGGCATATATTAAATATAAAAAATATATCTGTAAATTGGAATTTAGAACAAAGCACACCTCCATCAGATAGTAACGATAGTTATAGATTAAATAATGAAAAACTTCCTTATTTTTTTATGTCTCAATGGGATATAGATTGGGATATAGGTTATAAAAAAAAACAATGGAACTTAAAATATAATTTATTTTATACTCAATATTTTAATTTACCATCTATTGTAGCATTTCAAAGTGGACTTCTTGGAAATAGCACTAGGGGAGATGCGGCTAGTAACAGTAGTTTTGATTTTGATTTTAAAATTGTTGGATCAGGTATAAATTTATATTATCCACTTTTTGGAGCTGGACTAGAGTCTTATTTATTTTTTAATTATGCAGCAGACAAAAGCGTTGCTAATGCTAGATTTTTAAAATTATATTTTGATAAAATTTCTTTGTTTTCTCAAGACCTATCACTAGTGTTTGAAAACTTCTTTGTTGAGCCTGATGCCACTATATCATATTATAATAGTGCAGCTTACGGAAATAATAACAGAGAGGGTTTTTCGGTATCTTTGTCATGGAAAATAAATAACTTTAGCAAAATAGGATTAAAGTATATTCAATCTAGTGTAATTAATATAGATGCTTTTCAAGAAAAACTACAGTCAGTGTCTTTGGGTTTGGAGTCTAAAATATGATGTCTTTTAAAAAAAGTTTTCTTTTTATTATTTTAGTTTTTTCTGTGTCTTGTTGGGGGCCTTCTAAAAAAAATGAAACTATACTTAATGGGCTTGCTGGCCGAAAATATATTAAAGCAACATTTAGAGTTGCAGAGGTAAGCAACAGCTCTGCAGTTCCTATTTTAAACAAAGGTATATGGAAAATTCCACATAGCTTGCGCTATAAATTTAGAGTTAAAGTTATTTCGCAAAAAGATGCTAGAACAATTATTGGTCATGAATTTTATATAAAAAAAGAAGACGGAACAATAATTAAAGAAATTACAAAAGCAAGCGGTTGGCTTGAGTGGCACGAAGATGTTGCTTTTAACTTTTTTTCTAATAACCCATCTTATTTAGTTTTAAAAAGAGAAATTATTGGAAGGGGATTGCATCAAGGATTTTATCCTGTAGAGATTGCAATTAATCCATGGGCAATTTTTAGATCTAATTATCCAAGTTTTGTACATTTAGATAAAAAAGACAGACTGCCTGTAAATTTATTATCTTTTGGAAAAGAGCAAGTTAGTAAATCTAAACTTGGTTTTGAAAAAAGCATTAAAAAGCATTATCCATTAGACATAGCTAATGCTAAAGTTTTTATTTCTCAAATTAAAGAATATAATAACAAGCTTGATTTAGAAGTAAGATTAGAAATGGATTTATTAGCTAAGTTAAAAGACGCTTATGGAGAAAAAACTTTATATAAAATAAAATCAGGAAAAGTTAGAGCTTTTGTTTCATTAATAGCTACAAATATGGGTAAAAGTAGTAAAGAGCATGCTATTTTATTTCACTCTAGCAAACCTTTGTTTGTTAAATTTACTGCACAAAATAGAGGTATTATTTCTTATAAAGGAGTTTTTAGTCACAAGGCTCTTAGGGGTAATTTTGCAATAGCTGTTCGCTTAATTCCAGAAAATGTTAGTCTGTCTACATTTGATGCCTTGTATTCTCTTGGCTCTTATAGAAAATTATTAGGAAGCTCGTCATTAATTTTAGAAGAAAACTCTAATGAAGCTTTATCTAAATTAAAAGAAAAGTTTTCTTATTCAGAATTTTTAAAACTTTCTAGCAATATTAAAACATTAAAAAGTAAAAGATATTTAGAGGGGATAAGGCCATTTAGAATTTTAGAGGCAATACCAAAGCATCAATCTATTTTACCAGGAGAAACAGCAATATCTAGAACTGTTAGGTTTAGAACTGAGTTTTGTCTTAAGCATACTTTAACAGATGCACCAGTTGTTAATGAACATTTTTTTATTACTTATGAATCTAAACTTATAAAAAATACAGGTTTTTATACAAACAGAGAAGGCTGCTTGCCTGTTAGCGGAACAGTCTTTCATAAAGTTTATAAACCACAAAAATATTTTATTAAAAAATTTCATATTTATCATGACCCTGATCATACAATAACATCTAAAAACTTTATCAATATAAAAAACAAATATAATAGATTTAATAAAGAAATATCTTTTAGTATAAATCCGTGGGACGAAAAAATTACGAATTTTGGATTTGATAATAGATATGGAGGAACAAAAATAGCTGATGAAAAAAGATTAAAATCTATATTTTTTTTACAAAACTTTTCTTATAATACTTTAGGGTTTAAATATAAAATAGACGAATATTTAAATTTAGATATTAGAAAAAGATTGTTATTAGTTTTGCAACCATTTGCACTAAGGTATAATTCACTATCTTATGCCAGAGATGAACACCACAAATCTTTAAGAGACGGGGTTTATTTAATGAAGGTGGCTTTTCAAAAAACTTATTTAAAGCCAGCAGCTGTTGGCATTACTATATCTTCTACACAAGAAAATGAAGATGGAACAAGTGATAGAGTGCAAAGCATTATTGAAAAAATTCCGCAAAAAAATAGACACGCACTTCAATCACAAATTAAAGATTTATCCAGAAAAAATAAAATATTTTTTAATTTAAATATTACAGGAATTAATTCCTCTGTATTTAATGAATCTAATTTAGAGTCCAGATTGTTAGGAATACAAGATAATTTTCAATCTAAGTCAGTAAAACCTAAATTAACTAAAGCAATAGAGTATATAACTGCTTATCAAAAATTAATTAAAGTTCAAAATGGATTAATTATAGAGCCGGTGGCATTAAAAATTAATAATCCTATTTTAATGAAAATCAGGGGACAATTACTTATTCAACTAGAGGCTATTGACGAAAAAGCATTGCAAGTAGCGCGTATATTTGATCAAAAAGTTTCTTATGAAGCAAAAAAGTTTTTTAATAATACTATAAATCCAGAAAAGTCTTTAAAAGAAATAGAAAAAATTAAGCTGTTGCTCAGAGACGAACACAAAGAGAAAGATCTACAGGAATTTGTAGGCTATAAGCAAGGACGACTAAGCAGGCTAATTAGATTGCTTAAAAAGAGAGCTGCAGATTTAAAAAATAATTCTGATAGCTTAGATTCTGCTAATTTACCAGAAGATTTAAAAGATTTATTAAAAGAGTTTTCATTTTCTCAGGCAGACATAGAAGAAGTTGAAGAAAATAATTTTATGAAAATTAATGGAAAATCTATTTTAGATCCTAATAAATTTTTAATTAAAGATTCAGGTCTTGAAAGGCGTACATTTATTGCGCCAGTTACTTTGGTTCAATATGACAATAGTTCGTATATGCGTCCAACAGATTCTATGCTGTTAAATAATTGTGGAAATCAAGAGTGTCTTATTGGTGCAGGCATAACATACAGGGCATCTTTGTCTGTAGGAAATTTATTAAATAAAGTAGAAGCTATCAGAGCATCTGGAGGGGAATCTAAATTAACTCACGAATATTTTGAAAGTGAAAATAGACTAGCAAATATTCATGTAGACGATTTAATAAAACAGCAAAAAATTTTACATAAAAATCAAGAACAAATAAATATAAAAAATTCTAGTTTTAATCTTTATACCAGACTATATGGTTTAGATTATATTTCTGATTACAATGTATTAGAAAAAAATGATAATTGTTTTAAGGGTAATAATGTTAAAAAAAATTGTAATGTTAAATTTAAAAATCAAGATTTAGGGCAACAAACTTTAGATCCAGAAATTAAACAAATGGATTTTAATAGTTTTAAAAATCAATTAAATAAACCTTTTTCTAAATTTAGAAAAATTAGATATAAATTAACACATTTATTAAATGATTTAAAATCTGCTACTGTAAAAAATATTAAAGATATTTTAACTACAGGAAAAATTAAAAAAAGTTTTATGAAGACTCGTTTATGTAGATATATGGTAGACAGATTAAGTCACGAACAATTAATAAATTTTGATCTTAATAAATATACTAAGCTTAGCGAAGAAAATTTAAAAAAGAAAAGAGAAGAGTTAAAAACTTTTTCTAAAGAACAATTGCGTGGAAATTCTTTTTTGTGTGACACAGTTAACTGGGCTAATAATGACATTAAAATATCTAGTTTTTATAAAATTTATAAAGTAAATTCAGAAAGTTCTTCTTATAAAGAAGGACAATCTTTTAATGTAAATATCGGGACAAACTTTAGTTTAAGGCAAAGTTTTGCATCTCGCTTTGATGTTGATCCGTCAAAAATATTAGGCATAGGGGGAGTTCCTTATAAAATTGGATTTACTAAATCTACAGAAAATGGATTTACTTTAACATCTCAAGTTTTATTATCTATACAAGAATCCTCTGTAATTTTTAATTTGTTATCTTATAAAAAATGCACAGTAGTAAGATTATCTGGGGTAGCTAGTGGAATTGTATTATGTGGAAAATTACAAACTGCTAAAAAAAGTTTATTAGAAAAATACTACTATGTGTCTCAACATTTTACTCCAGGAGATCAGCTAGATATGGGAGCTTTGTATAACCATCCTTGGTTAATTAGAATGAGAGGGCCAAGAGATATTTTAGTTTTCTTAAACTCTCTAAGAAAAGACAAGGGCTCTGGGTGGAGATCTGTAATTAGTGGATTTAATAGTTCAGAAAATTCCACCAATGTATTAAATCCTTTTACACCTATATCAAACAGCCCCCTAGATATTTTAAAATCTATTAAAGAAAGTTACGCTTCTTTTTTGCCTGGTTTTCCTAGTCATTATCAAATTTTAGATTAAATTAGTTAAACTATCCAAGCAAGTTATCTATTTTTTCATTTAAATTATTTGATAGATTTTGTTTTTTTGCATATAAAAGTTGTTTATAAATACAATCTTTTCTTGTTTTTTCAAGCTTTGGATAAATATCAAAATTATCAATAAGCCTTGATGCTACTTGTGGATTAATTTTATCAATATCTATAATTTTTTGTAAAATATATTTATAAGCTTCTCCGCTTTTCTTATGAAAATGCTCTGTATTTTTAACAAAACTACTAATCAAGGATCTTAAGTTATTAGGATTAGTTTTACTAAAATTAGGATCTTTAAAAATTTTATCAAACTCTTTATATAAATCAGAAGTAGGACACTTCATTTTTAATCCAATCCAAGAATTAATTACAATTAAGTCATTCTTCCATTTTTCATAAAATGCTTTAATAGCAGATTCTTGATAATCATTTACCTTAACTGTAAGAGCAGTTAACCCGCTTAAAGACAATGTCATATTACCTGTGTTGTTAGAAATTTGTTTATCTGCCAGTAGCGCGTATTCGTTATTATCTAAATGATTAAGATAGTATAAACACAATCCTAATAAAGCACGATTAGATTTATTTGATGCTTTGTTAATTAAATTTTTATATATACTTAAAAATGTATTTTCTGAGTATTTTGCAATTTCATAAATAAGATTTTTAATTTCTTGATTTAAAGTTATAGGATTTAAATCTTGTATAAATTGAGAAAGATAAGAAAATGTCGGAAGACTTAAAAGCTCTGCAAAAAATAATGGATTATCTGTTGATTGTTTTAAATTATTTTCAAAAGTTTGTAATAATATTTTTGTATCTATTTTTTTTGTGCTAAATGCTGTATTTTCTTTTTTATCGTAAATATTTAAAATTTTTTCTGTAAATAATATTTGAGAAGACTCCCATTTATTAAATAAATCAAAATCATTTTCCATAATATAAATTAAATCATCAGAGGTTTGATTATATTCTACTTTTACAGGGGCCGAAAAATTTTGTAAAAAAGACACAACAGGCTTTTGTGTTAAATTAGTAAATGTAAATGTTTCTTCTTCTTTTTTTAATTCAATAAGAACAGGTTTATTTTTTTCATTTTTAATTAAAAAACTAACTAATAAGGGTATATGAAGAGGCCCATTTTTTTTAATACTAGGGTAGAGTTGCTTAATATTAAGTTCTAAAGTATTTTTTTCTTTTAAATAATTAGTTGATAATTTTATTATTGGAGTTCCAGAAACCTCATACCATTTTTTAAATTGGGTTAACGAAACATTAGAGGCTTGTTCCATTGCAAATAAAAAATCTTCAATAGAGGCTGCAGACCCGTCAAAAAGTTTAAAATATTTAGCAATGCCTGCTTTAAATTTTTCTTTTCCTAAAATAAGCTCAATCATACGAATAAGCTCTGCGCCTTTTTCATAAATGGTAGAGGTGTAAAAATTATCAATACTTAGATAAGAAAAAGGCCTAACTGGGTGAGAGTTGGGCCCTTCGTCTTCAGAAAACTGCCTAGTTCGCAAAGCATTTACATCTTTAATTCTGCAAACTCCTCTGTCATTTAAATCCGAAGAAAATTCTTGATCTCGGTAAACAGTTAAACCTTCTTTTAAACTAAGTTGAAACCAGTCTCTGCAAGTTACTCTGTTGCCAGACCAATTATGAAAATATTCATGTCCAATAATACTTTCAATTACCTCTAAAATTGTGTCGCCTGCCATCTCTGGATTAGAGAGTATTACAGAAGAGTTAAAAATATTTAATCCTTTGTTTTCCATAGCTCCCATATTAAAATCATCAACTGCAACAATCATAAATTGATCTAAATCATATTCTAAATTGTATGTGTCTTCGTCCCACTTCATGGCTTTTTTTAAACATTCCATTGCGTAGCTACATAAATGAGATTTATTTTTTTCTGAATAAATTTCTAAATTAATTTTTCTGTTACTTTTTGTAATAAAGTTGTCACTAATAACATCTAAATTTCCAGCAACCATTGCAAATAAATAAGAAGGTTTTTTAAAAGGGTCTTGCCAAGAAATACAATGGCGATTGTTTTCTAAATTTTTTGTCTGTATTTTATTTCCATTAGATAATAAAATAGGATATGCTGTTTTATCTGCTGTAATATGAACTGTAAAAACGGCCATATTGTCTGGCCTGTCTAAAAAATAAGTTATACACCTAAAACCTTCGGCTTCGCATTGAGTACAAAGCAGGTCGCCACTTTTATAAAGACCATTTAATTTTGTATTTTTGTGAGGATAAATTTTTGTTTTAATTTCTAAGTTAAAAGTATCTAAATTTTCTAAATTATTTAAAATTAATATGTTATCTTTAACTTCATAGTTTTTATAAATTTTATTATCTATTAAAACAGAAACTAGCTCTAAATCATCTCCATGTAAACTTAGTGTAGAATAATCAAAAGAGCTGTTTAAATTTTTACATACTACTGATTTTTGAGTAACAGTAGTATGTGTTAAAAAAATATCAAAAAAAAGTTCTGTTTTATTAATCCAAAAATTAGGCTGTGAATAATCTTTTAAATATATTTTTTTATCCATTTTTGTTA
>JAAOIH010000050.1 GCA_015163875.1 Bdellovibrionales bacterium | reverse complement strand
AGTTTTTTAAATAAAGCAGGCATTACTTTAACAGAGTCGATGTTTAAAAATAACCAGCATATAAAAGATTTTTTAAACAAACGCTTAAATTGGGGAGTTTTATTTTTTGAAGTAAGAGATGATTTAATTAGTAAAAAAACTTTTAATTTAATTAAATCCATAGTTCCATTAAATAAATTATTGCTAAGCCTAAGAGACAAAAAAACCTACTTTACTACAAGTGATTTAAATAAAGCATGGGCTTGGGATTGGCCAATAGAAAAAAAATTAGAAAACTGTAATTTTAAAATTCCTTTTTCTATTATTTCTTTACATTCTAAAAAAGACAATTTATCTAAATCAAATTTGTCTAAATCAAATGTATCTAAACAAAACTTATCTAAACCAAGCTTTTCTTATTTAGAATCGCAAATTAATTTAGCTAATAAATATAATTTAAAATATAAAAATTCTAAAAAAGTACATTGCAAGTGGTCGCCAACTATTGAAAGCATAGAAAGCTTACAAAATTTATATACATGGTTTAAAAAAGATTCAGACAACAGGTCGATACTGCCAATGTCTTTAAGTGGCAGGTGGGATTGGTTTAGATTATTTTTGTATGGAAAAATAAAAATTAATTTTATTAAAGAAAATAGAAACTCTTTTTTTAAAGATCAAATACTTTTGGCAGATAAAATATTAACAGAAATTTTTACAGATAAAATATTAACAGAAAAATGTTTGGCAAATAAGCAAACAAATTTTGCAGCTATTTTGGGAAGTCCTGTTTCGCATAGCCTAACCCCTTTTGTACATTATGATTTTTTTTGTGATAAAAAAATACCTGTTTATAGTATTTTGTTAAACAAAAATGATATTACTAAAAACAATGTAGATTTTTTAATAAAATTAGGATTAAAATATGCAGCAATTACATCTCCATTAAAAAAAGAATTTTTTAACTTAAAACATTTACAAATTAAGCTATCGCATAAAGCAAAAAATTGTAAATCCATAAACTCACTTAGCGTTGCGCAAAACAAAACCAAACAAAACAAAACCGCGCAAAACAAAACCAAACCAAACCAAATCACGCAAAACAAAACCAAACAAAACCAAACAAAACAAAACAAAACCACGCAAAACAAAACCAAACAAAACAAAATTATTTTAGACAACACCGATCAAGAGGGCCTAGCTGAATTAATTAAATCTATTTTTGATAATAAAAATATTACAACCAAAGATCAAAAAAAAATTGCCTTATGGGGGTCAGGAGGAGTTTCTTTTATGTTGTCAGATGCTTATCCAGAAATTTGTATTTTTTCTTCGCAGCAAAAAAAATGTATTAGCCACAATATAATCGAAAAAAATTATCTTCCTGATATTATTTTATGGGCTGTTCCAGGTATGTATAACAGCACACCTCCCAAGCATTGGAGCCCAAGGCATGTTGTTGATTTAAATTATTCTCAAGATTCTGGTGGTCGAGAATATGCAATTTTAAAAAATTTAGATTACACCAATGGATTGCTAATGTTTTTATCTCAGGCAAAAGAACAACAAAAATTATGGAACAAAAATTAAAAAATTAAAAAAAACAAAAATTAAAAAATTAAAAAAACCAAAAATTAAAAAAACCAAAAATTAAAAAATAAAAACAAAAAAATAAAATTAAAAAAAATCTAGCAGCTAATATGCACAAACATTTTGCTTAAGTATTTTAATAAAGAATCCATGTTTACGGGCTTTTTATTAAATGTCCAATT
>JAAOIH010000004.1 GCA_015163875.1 Bdellovibrionales bacterium | reverse complement strand
GGGAAGATTGTATTGCAATTTTTGCAGTTTCTAAATCTCTAATCTCACCTGAGGATAAATCTTGGCTGATGTCCTCAAGACTGCGGTTTTGAGCGTTTGTAAGAGTGAAATTCAGGCTGGCGAGAAGCTGTTCGGCGAGCTTTTTTTTGCGCTGAAAAACATTCGCTTTTTTGGTTTTTCTAAGCCGCTTGAGCCGCAGCAAACTCAGCTGCTGGGCGCAAAGTTCCTCAATAATCAGGCGCTGGGCGGCCGGGTGTTTGCAACTGATAATTTGCTCAATATTTTCATCAATACTTTTAATATTAGGATGATGCAAAATCGCTAAAGCCTGCTTGAAAGTTGGCATTTCAGCACTCAGTAGGCTGGAAAAATTATCCTCAAGGCTGGATTTTTGCAAAGTTTCCAGAGCAATATTTATCCATTTTTGCAGCTGTTTTTGCCGAATATTTGCCGTCAGCGGATACACCGGCGTGAGGGTTTTTTCCAGCAAATTATCCTGGTAAACAAACCAGGTTCAAACTCAAAAGGAATATGGGCAACAGTTGGGATTGCCTGCAAAACTCCAGAAGGTAAATTACCTTTGTCTTCTCGTCTTAAAAAATCAGGAACTTCAAGTCTTGGGCTTCCCGTTGCTTGAATTACGGCTTGGTTTTCTTTTGCTTTTTCAGTGATACTAATTGTAGCACCATTTGGAACAATTGCAGAGCCAATATTTAACACAGAGCCATTTACTAATACATGTTTGTGAGAAACTAATTGTCTTGCAGCGCGAATGCTTGGAGCCATTCCTAATCTAAAAACAATGTTATCTAACCTTGTTTCTAATAATCCAGCTAAAGTATTTACCCAGTTGGTAGAAGATCCTTTTTTAGATTTTTTTATAAAATTTCTTAATTGTTTTTCTTTAATATTATAATGAAAGCGAATTTTTTGCTTAGCTTCTAGTCGTAAAGCATAATCAGAATATTTTCGTCTTTTATTTCCGTTTTCACCAGGAGGGTATGGTCGCCTGTCTAAAGCGCCAGGTTTTCCAAGACCGGGAAGCTCTGTCCCTAGTCTTCTTTGAGTTTTAAATCTTATTATTCTTTTTGTACTTTTTGTACTTTTTGCAGCCATGTGTTTTCCCTTTTCGCTCTTTTTTATGGGTTATATAAATAGCCCGAGTCAAAGTTATTTATTCTCTATTGAGAACGGGTTAACATAACGCATATATATAGGAATGCAATAATTATTTGTATTTGTTTAAAATTTTGATAATTGTATGACAAAGATATAATTTACCGTTTTGCATCAATTAGGAGAGGCTATGCTAGCTCATGTAATAGGTCTAGAATTTTTATTTGAACCAGTTATTTTTACCATTGTTGTATCTTTTTTAATTATTTTATTTGCTGCTTATTTTTCTTTGCCATCTGTTTTTTGGTTTATTTTTTTATTACTTCAAATTTCATTGTGGAGTAACTCTTGGTTATGTTTTGCTGTAGGAATTGCTGTAATAATTTTATTATTTGTTCCATTTGTAAGGTCTAGAATTATATCTCCATTAGTTTTTATGTTATTAAAAAAACTTGGAGTTATTCCAGATATTTCTGAAACAGAAAGAGAAGCTTTAGAAGCTGGACAAACTTGGATTGAAACAGAATTTTTTTCTTCCAAGCCAAATATAAAAAAAATCTTAGAACAAAAACCAGCAACTTTAAGCAAAGAAGAAAAAGAATTTTTAGACGGCCCAGTACAAGAACTATGTGAAAAAATAAATGACTGGGAAATTTGGAAAAAAAGAGATTTAGGAACAGATGTTTTACAATTTATAAAAGATAAAAAATTTTTAGGAATGATTATACCTAAAAAATATGATGGTTTAGAATTTTCTGCAGCGGCACATAGTGCTGTGATTCAAAAAATAGCTTCAAGGTCAACTGTTGCAGGAATTACAGTTATGGTTCCAAACTCTCTTGGACCAGCAGAATTATTAATTCATTATGGAACACAAAAACAAAAAGATTATTATCTTCCCAGATTAGCAAAAGGAGAAGAGTTACCTTGTTTTGGATTAACAGAACCAGGGGCTGGAAGTGATGCAGGTGCTATTTCTTCAGAAGGAGTTTTGTTTAAAGAAGACGGAGTTATTAAAATTCGTTTAAACTGGAATAAAAGGTGGATTACATTAGCAAGTATTTCTACAGTAATTGGATTAGCTTTTCGCTTAAAAGATCCTGAAAATTTATTAGGAGATAAAAAAGATTTAGGAATTACTTGTGCTTTAATCCCCTCAAACAGCAAAGGTGTTGTGCTAGGTCGCCGCCATGATCCAATGTCATTGCCATTTCATAATTGTCCAATTCAAGGAAATGATGTTGTTGTTGCTGCCGAAGATAGCATTATTGGCGGACTTAAAATGTCAGGCAAAGGTTGGATGATGTTAATGGAATGCCTGTCTGTTGGAAGGGGTATTTCTTTGGTTGCACTTAGTGCTGGTGGAGCAAAATTAGCAACAAAATTTAGCTCTAACCACTCATTAATTAGAAGGCAGTTCGGCATGCCTATTGGTAATTTTGAAGGAGTAGAAGAAGTTTTAGCTAGAATGAGTGGCGTTTGTTATAAAGCAGAAGCTGTAAGGTCTTACACATTGAGCGCGTTGGATCAAAATTTAAAACCACCAGTAGTTACTGCAATGGCAAAATATTCTACAACCGAATGGGCAAGAGATTCTTATAAAGATGCAATGGATATTTTAGGAGGAAGTGGTATTTCTATGGGAAGCAAAAATAATTTAGCCATTCCTTATATGTCAGTTCCAATAGGAATTACAGTAGAGGGAGCTAATATTTTAACTCGTACTTTAATTATTTTTGGACAAGGTGTATTTAGGGCCCACCCTTATGCACTTCTTGAAATGCAGTCTTTACAAGAAGGTGATGTTAAAAAATTTGACAAAGCTTTTTTTTCTCACTTAGGACATATTTTTATAAATATTTGTAGAACTTTTATTTTAAGTATTAGTAGAGGATATTTTTACCAACAAAATCCAGTACCAGGATTAAAAAGATATGTTCAAAAATTTATGTGGGCCACAAGTGTGTTTTCATTAATGTCTGATGTAGCTATGGGATTAATGGGAGCCGGATTAAAACGCAAAGAAAAAATGACGGGGAGGTTTGCAGATATTTTATATAACCTGTATACCGCAGCTGCAATTTTTCATAAATATTCACACAGTAATTATAAAAAAGAAGAATTAGTTATTGTAAAAAATAGTTTAAACCAAATTTTTTATGATATTCAAAAATCTTTTGATGGTATTTTTGTTAATTTTAAAGTTCCATTATTGGGATGGTTTTTTACAAGAGTTATTCAATATTGGTCGGCACTTAATATAATAGGAGTTCCATCTTCAGACAGCCTTTCTCATAAAGCTGCAAAAGATATATTAAATGATTCTGATTTTAGAGACTCTTTGTTTGATGGTATTTTTTTATCTAAAAATAAAGAAGATCATTTTTTTAAACAAAGCCAAGCTTTTAAAAAAACTAATGAGTCTGCAATATTAGAGAAAAAATTTACAACATTATGTAAAAAAAATAAAATTCCAAAATTAAAAATGAACCTTAGATTAAAACAAGCATTAGAGCTTAACTTGATAACTCAAAGTGAACATAATCAGCTTTTAGAGGTTCACCAAATGAGATGGGACTGTATTCAAGTAGATGACTTTTCTGAAGAAGAATATCGCGGCTAATAAAAAATCTATAGATATTCTTGTCTTTTGCACCTAAACAAGCTTGCGTAGTTTAAAAAAATATGCTTTATTTTTCTAGAAAGGTTTTGTAGTGTGTATTTACAAACAAATATCAAATTTTTATAAGTAAATTTTTATAAGTAAAATTTTGTAAGTAATATTAATTAAGGGCTTTATGAAAAAATCTATCCATCCTGATAATCGCTTTGTAGTTTTTAAAGATGTATCTTGTGACTTTAGTTATTTAACTAAATCAACAGTAAAGACTACTGACACTATAAAATGGGAAGACGGCAAAGAGTATCCTTTAGTAAAAATAGAAGTTTCTAGTCAATCTCATCCATTTTATACTGGTCAAAATCGTTTATTAGATACAGAGGGTAGGGCAGAACGCTTCCGCAAAAAATACGGCAGCCGGTCTAAAGCAGTTAAAAAACCTAGCTCTAACTAGCCCTTCCTGTTTTTTGTATTGCAGAGCTCTTTCTGATAATTATTATTTTTATTTGATGAGGATATTTACATTCTGTTTCTACTTTTTCAATAAGCTCTTTGTGTAATTCTAAAATACGTTTGTCAGAAACTCTTTTGCTATCTACAAAAACTCTTAACTCTCTGCCTGCATTTAAAACAAATGTTTGGTTAATTTCTTGAAAGCTATTTCCAATTTCATATAGCTGATCCATTTTTTGATTATAACTATTTGCAGTTGACCTTCTTGCCCCAGGTCTTGCCCCAGACAAAGCATCTGCTGCAATAACTAAAAAATCTAAACTACTTTTTGGAGGTGTATCATGATGATGAGACCTAATTGCATAAACAATATCTTCATCTACATTATGTTTTTCTAAAAGATCGGCACCAATTACTGCATGACCGCCTTGCTTGTTATGGTCGATAGCCTTTCCTAAGTCATGCAGCAGCCCAGATAATCTATATTTTTTTACCTCTGCGTTTATTTCTGAAGCAAGCAAGCCGCATAAAAATCCAACCTCTAGGCAGTGACCATATTGGTTTTGTGTAAAAGAGTAACGATATTGTAGAGTACCAAAAACATTTAAGACATTATTGTGAAGAGGTTTAAGATCAAGTTTTTGAAAAGCTTTTTTTCCGTCATTTTGAATTGTCTTTAATAAATAATTTTTTTGTTTATCTAAAATTTCTTCCATTTGACCTTCTTTAAGAGGTTTTTTGTAAAAAAGAATTTTTTCTAAAAAATCACTTGCCCATTTTCTTCTCATAGGGTCTCTTGTTAAAACTTCAACAGTTTGCTCTGAAATTTTAATAGTAAGTTCGCAAATAGTTTCAATTTTAGGAAACAAACTAGAATGAGTTTCGCAAAAAAAACTAAAATGCTCTTCGCTGTTAAAGCTAATAATTCCAATTCCTCTATGAGGGCAATAAGGCATAGTAAAGCGATTTAAGCTGTTGTGTAAAATATTTTTTGCTTTTTTTTCTGCAGTAACATTAAAACTTTCTATCAGCTCTTTGCTATGTATTTTTGCATTTTGCTCTAGCTGGTTTTTTCTTTTTTCTTTTAAGTGATCTGTGATATCAATAATATTAGATTGTGAATAATTTTCTAGACTTGTTTTTAATTTAGATCTTTGTAACTTGTTATTGTTTTTAAGCTCTGATAATTCTTTTTCTTTATTTAGTATGTCTGATTTAAATTTGACAACAATAGTATTAATTTTTTCAAATATTTTTGTTTTGTTTGTTATTTTTTCAGAATAAAAACGCTCTTGTCTTTTTAAGTAAGATTTTGATTGTTGTTTTTTATTTTCTAGTCGATTTTTTTTTCTTAACAAAATACTTTTATTTTCTTGTATGTATATTTCTTCTCTTTCTTTTAATTTTTTTAAGTTAGATTCATTTTCTCTTTCGCATTGTAAAATAATATTTTTTGCCTGCCCATGAGCTTTAAAAAAAGTTTTTTTATTTTTTAAAAAATTAACAAAAAAGAAAAAAAATAAACCAGAGCCTAAGCCAATTGTAGTATATTCAATCATTTTTATCCTTTAAGTAGCAAATATTTTTTTACATTTCTTTATAGTTAGGGCCACTTCCACCTTCTCTTGCTTCCCACCTTGGGCCAAGCACATCTGTTGCTTTACAGTCTATACAATTAGGAGAATTAATTACTAATTTATTATCCTGCCATTCATAAACTCCAGCAGGGCAAAGTGCAGCGTAAAATTCTGCAGTTTTTTTATCTATATCTTTTTCGCTATTTAAATGACAAGGTATATCGTCTCTTGTTTTGTTTCCAGATAAATAAACTCCATCAACTTTGCTTAAAATATTAATATCAGGATTAACGGGGAGTGTTTCTGGATCAGAGTCAGAACTTTTTACCTCTTCTGCATCTTCTTTAACTGGAGGGTTTTTAAAAACTAGTGCATTAAGTTTTAAACTTAATAAACCGGCTTTAATACCTCCAATAATAAATCCTTTTTTAAAACTAGGTCTGATTTCTTTTACACTTGTTAAATCTTTTTTTATAAAACTATTATTAATCATTTCTTGGTAAGAGGACAGCTGATTTTTTGAACAATCTTCTTTTTTTAAAGCCTCAAAAGCACTTTGGGCTGCAAAAATACCAGAATACATAGAATAATGAATTCCCTTAAGGGCTGGAACATTTACAAAGCCTGCTGCATCGCCTGCAATTAAAATATTATCACCATATAACTTAGTAGGTAGTGCGTCCCAACCACCTTCGGGTATAGTTTTAGCTCCCCATTCTAAAATTTTTCCGCCCTTTAAAATCTTTTTAAAAACTGGGTGTTGTTTTAAGTGTTGTAATTTTGTATGAACATCAACAGAATGTTTTTTATAATCTAACCCGATAACTAAGCCAATAGAAACTTTGTTTTCTCCCATTGGGTATATCCAAGAACCTCCAAAATCAGAAGAATCTAATGGCCATGCTAAAGTATGAACAATATGATCTAAATTTTTAGGAACCTGCCACAATTCTTTAACACCTAGAGCATAAATTTGTTGAGACCTTCCAGTTAAACTTTCTTTTTGTATGTAAGATTGAGCAAGTGGTCCACGACTACCTTCACATAAAACAGTAATTTTTGCTTTAATATTTACAGATGCTGTGTGCTGAGGGCCCTTACTTGAATCTCGATTTAAACCGCTAGGAGTTGTTCGAACTCCTGTTATTTTATTTCCATTTAATAATAAATTTTTTGCTGGAAATCCTGTAAAAATATTAATACCTAAATTTTCTGCCTCTTTTCCTAAAAATTTAACAATTTCACATAATGAGGCTGTGTAATTTCCTTTGTTGTGCATTGTCGGAGGTGTCGGAAGTCTAAATGAATTATTTTTAGTTAAAAAAAGTACTTTTTCTTTTGTTATTTTATTTTTAAAAGGAAAGTCTTCTATTTTTTTTTCATTAAATAACTCTAAAAAAGCTTTAGGATTAATAACTGCACCAGATAAACTATGTCCACCAAGTTCAGAAGCTTTTTCTAATACTCCAATTTCTAAATTTAAATTTTCTTTTTTTGATAATTGAGCCAATTTAATAGCTCCAGATAGCCCTGCAGGGCCTGCCCCTACAAAAACAACATCTAATGGAATGTCTTCTTCGCCAGAAAATTGAGATTCGTCAATTATCAGGTCATCAATATTTAATTTTTTTTGTATGCCTAAAGGCTTAATCATAGTTACCTCTACTTAAGAAACTATAGAATAAAGCTTACTTTAAGAAATGTCCATTATTTAAGCCTTAAGTAATTAATTTTATTCTTTGCAAAACAATCACCATTATTGTACTTAATACTTAAAACAATATAAGGAAATTATGACAAAATTATTATCTGTTTTTTACATACTAATTTTTGCTAATTTAATTGCATGTACAGAGCCTCCCGTTGGTTCAAAAAACAGGCCATTTACTATGTATTTTGTTCCTGCAATTGACGCCAGAACTATTTCTTTGGCGACAGATAAAGTTGTAGATTATGTTTCAAAATATGTGTCTAAGGCATTATACAATAAGCCAACTGGTTTTTATGTAAAAGGATCAATACCTTCAAGTTACATAGCTATTGTAGAAGCTTTTGGAACAAATCGAGCAGATTTTGCTATTTTTAATACCTTTGGATATATTTTAACAAAAAATGTTAAAAAATATCCTGTCGAAGCTATTTTAACAGTTGAAAGATCAAATGGAAAAAGAACTTATTATTCACAAATTATTGTAAGGGCAGACAGTGGAATTAAAACTTTAAAAGATTTAAATGGAAAAAGATTTGCGTTTTCTGACCCAGCTTCAACATCTGGATATATTGTTCCGTTTAATATGCTACAAAAAGCAGGAATAAAATTAAAGTCACATGTATTTGCACAAAAACACGACAATGTAGTTACTATGGTTTATCAAAAACAAGTAAATGCTGGGTCTACATATTATGATGAGCCAATAACAAAAATAGTAAATGGAAAAAAAGTAAAAATTTTAAGAGACGCAAGGGCAAGAGTTATCACACAGTTTCCAGATGTTGGAAAAAAAATAAAAGTTTTAGCTATATCAGAGGGAATACCTAATGAACCGTGGATGTTAAGGACTAATCTTTATAAAGATAAAGTAAAAAATAAAAAAGTAAAACAATTAATAAAACAAGCTTTACTAGATTTTCAAAAAACAAAAAAAGGACACAAAGCTTTAAAAGAACTTTATGATATGGACAAATTAGTAGAGGTTAAAGACAGCGCTTACGACAAAATAAGAAAAATGATTTTAAGCACTAAGTTAGATTTAGAGGGAACTTTAAAAAAGAAAGATAAAAAAATAAAAAAAAAAAAATAAATAAAAAATAAAAAAATATTTATGAGCAAAACAATTTTAGAGATTAAAAATTTAGAAAAGTTTTATGAAAATGGAGTTCATGCTTTAAAATCTGTGTCTTTTGATGTTAAGCAGGGTGAGTTTTTAGCAGTAATTGGCTTAAGCGGATCTGGAAAATCAACCATGCTTAGGTGTATTAATGGGCTTGTGCCATCGTCTTCTGGTGAAATTAATTTTCAAGGACAAGATATAATTAGTTTAAAATCAAAAGAATTACGACTTGCCAGAAAATCTATTGGAATGATTTTTCAACATTTTAATTTAATTTCAAGAAAAAGCGTTTTAGTTAATGTGCTTTCTGGGTCTTTGGCTAAAGTTAGTTTATTTAATGGCATTTTTGCTAAATTTTCTAAAAAAGAAACAGACAAAGCTATGAGCAATTTAGAATTAGTAGGATTAAAAGATAAAGCTTATATTAGGGCAGACGAATTAAGTGGAGGTCAGCAGCAAAGAGTTGCAATTGCAAGGGCGCTTATGCAAGATCCAGAAATTTTATTAGCCGACGAACCAGTAGCAAGTCTTGACCCAGCAACATCGCATTCTGTTATGGATCACTTAGCCTATATTAATAAAGAATTAAACAAAACTGTAGTTTGCAATTTACATTTTTTAAGCTTGGTTAGAAAGTATGCAACAAGAGTAATTGCATTAAAAGATGGAAAATTAGTTTTTGAAGGATCTCCATTAGATATTGACGAAGCTTGGTTTAAAAGAATTTATGGCGAACAAGCCAGAGAGGTTGGAATTGAATAAATTTAAAACCACAGAAAGTTTTGAAAATCACATTTCAAAAGAAAAGCGCAGCGCTAAAGCCAAAGCTTTTTTTATTAATTTTTTATTAAGTTTTTATTTATTTTTTTCTTTGTTTTTTTCTTCTTCTTATTTAATATATGAAAAAAATATTTTACCTTCATTTTTTTATTTTATTTTATTAGCATTTAGTTTTATTTTTTCTTTATTATGGACATCTAAAAATAGCTCTTTAGGGTCTATGGCAATATATAAAACTAACAAGTTTTTAAAAAATAGAAAAGAGCTACAATCTGAATTTAATTTATTTTCTTTTTCAGGAATTTTTATTTCTTTAGTTTTAATTTTAACAATATTATTAGGAAGCATTTTAGTAGATATTAATCTTTATTTATTATTTAGCTCACAAGGTTTAAGCGGAGCTAAAAGAATATTTTCTGCGCTATTTCAACCAAACTGGAATATTATATCTCAAGTGTTATCTAGCATGGTAGATACTATTTTTATTGCATTCCTAGCTACATTTATTGCTATACCTATTGCATTTTTCTTTAGTTTTTTTGCAGCTCGTAATTTAATGAAAAACTCTCTTTTAGGAAATTCTGTTTATACAGTAATCAGATTTATTTCTAACTTTACACGATCTGTAGAGCCACTAGTTTGGGCAGTTATATTTTCTGTTTGGGTGGGGGTTGGTCCATTTGCAGGAATGCTAGCTTTAGCTATTCATTCTGTTTCTTCTTTAATTAAATTATATTCAGAACAAATTGAATCTGTTGGGCAAGGCCCTTTAGAGGCTATCGAAAGCACAGGTGCTCACCCAGTTTTAGTAGTTTGGTATGCCGTTGTTCCACAAATTATTTTACCATATTTATCATTTACGATTTACAGATGGGATATTAATATTCGAATGGCTACAGTAATTGGATTAGTTGGAGGAGGGGGAATTGGTACACTTTTAGTTCAGTATCAAGGCTTAGCCCAATGGAACGAAGTTGGAACAATTGTAATTGTTATTGCATCTGTAGTTTGGCTAATGGATTATTTAAGTGCAAAATTAAGAGAAGCTATTTACTAAAAATAACATTTAACTTATGAAGACAGCCATTTATCTTGATAATAATGCTACAACTCCACTAGCTCCATTTTTAAAAAAAATTTTAATTA
Organism: Bdellovibrionales bacterium; assembly: GCA_015163875.1. Taxonomy (GTDB): domain Bacteria; phylum Bdellovibrionota; class Bdellovibrionia; order Bdellovibrionales; family UBA1609; genus JAAOIH01. Next base: position 66,839 of record JAAOIH010000004.1, on the reverse strand, counting down.
AAAAAATGGAAGACTGGGGAAATCCTAGTTCAATTAATCAAACTGGCAGAGAACCTAAAAAAATTATAAGAGAAGCTCGACAAAATTTAGCTAAATTATTAAAAGTAAGCTCTTTGGAGTTAATTTTTACCTCTGGAGGAAGCGAAGCTAACAATTTAGCATTACAGGGCGTTTTTTTCTCTCAAGTATTACCGCAACTATTAGACAAAACAAATAGTGATAAAAATGTTCGTAATAGATTTATTATAAGTTCAGTTGAGCATCCAAGTGTTTTTAAAACAGCAGAGTATTTAAAAAAATTTGGCTTAAAGTTAGATATATTACCAGTAAATAAAGACGGGCAAATTAATTTAGATCAATTAAAACCTTTGTTAGGAACAGATGTAGCTATGCTTTCGATAATGTATGCCAATAATGAAACTGGTCACATTTTTCCAATTAATAAAATTAGCAATATGGTAAAAGACTGCGGAGCATTGCTTCATTGCGATGCAGTTCAGGCGTTTGGAAAAGTTCCATTAAATTTAAAAAAATTAGGAGCCGATCTTGTTTCTTTTTCATCTCATAAAATTTATAGTTTAAAAGGCTCTGGTTTATTATATGTAAAAAAAGGAGTAAATATAAATTCTTTAATTCAAGGCGGAGGGCAAGAGCGTTTTAGAAGGGCGGGAACAGAAAACACTTTGTCTATAGCATCTTTTGGATTAATGGCAGAGCATATGTTAGATTCAAAAATAATTTCTGAATATTTTTTAAAAATGAAAACTTTGCGCGATTTTATGGAAGAAGAAATTTTAAAAAATATTTCTAATTCTAAAATTATTGGAAAAGATTTTCTTAGACTTCCAAATACATCTAATATTTTATTTTCTAATTTAAATGGAGAAAGCATGCTTATGAGCTTAGATTTAAAAAACATAGCATTAAGCACTGGGTCTGCATGTAGTTCTGGAAGCTCTGAGGCAAGCAAAGTATTAAAAGCTATGGGCTATTGCGATAACCAAGCAAGGTCTTCTTTGCGAATTAGCTTGGGATGGCAAACTAGTAAACAAGATATTGTACTTTTTGTTAAAGAATTAATTTCTATTACAAAATATTTAAATACTTTGTAGTTTGTGGCAAAGTTTTTGTTTAAGTTTGTGGTACAGTTTTAGATATTTTTTTTTAAGAGTTTGTTCCAATTTTCAAATAAAGCTTTTAAAAACGCCTCCCAATCATTAATATTAAAATCTGTTTGGCCAGATAAATTTGTACTTTTATTATTTAAATTATCTGGAAAGCTGTAAATATTAAAACCAAAGCCTATTAACAATCTATTTTTATCACCCTGGTTTAAAATATCAATAAGCAAACCTGCAGTTTTTTTATTATTTAAATAAATATCATTGGGAAGATTAAGATTCCAATCTAGATGTGGCCAAGTTTTTTTGCATGCTAAAATTACTTGATTTCCAATTTTTTCAGATAAAGTTGTTGTAATGTTTGTCTGAGTAAAATTCCAAGACCATGTGCTTAAAAAATTATCTCCAGCTTTAGATGTCCAAACTCTGTCATTTACTCTTCCGCGACCACAAGATTGATAATCAGCTATATAAAGTTTTAAAGTAGAGCTTAAATTAAAAGCCTCTTTTTTAGCTAAGTCTTGTGTGCTATTAGTGACTTTTGTATAATCACAATCTAAGTTATTTTTACTAAACCATTCAACGCTAGCTTTGCTAATAGTATTAATGTCTTTCATTTTAAAAGTTAAAAAGTTTATATTTGTTTTAACTTAGATGGAGCGTCTTGCTGATTAAGCATTTTTTGAATTTCTTGTTCAATAATATTTTTTGCTAAATTTTTTACTTTTTCTTGAACATATTCTTGAATTATAGGAGTTGCTAACTCTTCAATAATTTTTTTTGATTTGTCTTTAAAAAAATAATTTAATTGTTCTAACACTATTTTTTGTAATGCTTCGGTTGTAATTGATAATTTTTCTTCTTGCTTGTCAGTATTTTTAGTTTTATCTAAATTTTTATCAAGAATTTCTGATTTTTCGACATCAATATTATTTTCCCATTTTACAACAGGGTCCAAAGTTACTGGCGTGTCTAAAGAGTCGTCATTATTTTCGTTATAAACATAAGGGTGTATAATTTCACGCAAATCTTGCTTGTTAAATGGTTTTTCTAAAACATTCTTAATTGCCTTAGACTTAATTAATGTTTTTATACTCTCTGTATTTTTTAAAGCACTATTTTTTAATAAAACAATATGTGATTTTGTATCCTCGTTACATTTTTTTATAAATTCTGATATTTTTAAATCTTGGTCTAAAGAATCTATAAAAATAATTTCAGGTTTAAAATTTTTAATAATATTTAATGCTTCGTTAGTATTATCAGTAAATTTTAAATCATAGTCATAGCCCTTTAAAGAAATGGCAAAAACTTTTTTTATGGCATGGCTATTATCAATAAGTAGTATTTTAAGTGACATATATACTTATGTTAGAAAATTTTTTATTAAGTAGTCAAGCGCTTCAATTTAGAGTTAAGATATCTTATGATAACAATGCTGGATCGATATTTATTAATAACTTTTTTAAAAAATTGGGCCAAAGTGTTAGTCGTTTTGACAGGGGTTTATTATACCATCGGTATTTTGGAGCTGGCGCTTAGAGCAGATGTATCCATTGCCTCTTTGGTTAAATATTTTGTCTATTTATCCACAGAAATTTTTATTCAAATATCTGGTATTGTTAGTGTATTAGCAATAAGCCTTACTATCAGCCATCTAGACAAGGCAAAAGAGCTATTTATTTGCCAAAGCTCAGGGCAGTCTTTATATAAAATTTTAAAGCCAGTATTTTTTTTATCCATTATTTTAAGCCTAATTACCCTGTTTATATTAACTTATGTTAACCCAATTTTATTAAAAAAGGCCAAAAGGGTATATCATGAGGAGGTGTGGAAAGAGCAAATACCCTTGTTATCTTTAAGCAGCAATAAAATTTGGTATGAATCTAATAATTTTATTTTTAACCTGCAATCTGTAGATCAATCAGGCAAAAGTGGAAAAAATTTATCTTTGTACAAATTTTCACCCACATGGAATTTAGATTATTTTATTAAAGCAAAATTTGTGGACTTTACATCTAGCATGTCATGGAAGCTATATAACGGAAAAAGTTACAGCGTAGATAATAATAATTTAGTGCTAACAAAAACTTTTTTAGATCATATTATCAGCAAGCCTCCAAAGATTAAACATTTTAATTTTAGTATAGAATTTTATAAATACATGAACAGTTTAGAATTATATAAATTTGTAAAAAATAATAAAAATTTAGGATTAAATACTGTAAGATATGAAGTTGAATATTATTCTAGATTTTTGTTATCTTTTTCTGGATTATTGTTGATTATTATATTTGTACCATTTAGCGTTGGGCCATTTATTAGTCGCTTTAAATCTTATAAAAAAAATACATTTGGAGTTGTGCTGTCTATTTTTTATTGGTTTATTTATACAGGGAGCATTAAACTTGCATTAGGCCTTGAAAGTGTTTTGATTATTTTTTTACCAGCTATTTTGTTTACTTTTTTAGGTGTTTTTTTGTGGAAAAATATAAAATCTTAATATTATACTTGATATTTAATTTTCATTTTTTTAAATTGAATTTTTATTGGAATCCATGCTCCAATATATCCAAAAAATAATATAGAAATTAAACTTAATCCTAAAATTGGAAAATCAATTTTAGCAGATATGGCATTATTGTAAAAAATATTTGGAAGTATCTGTAATGGAAGATATTTTAAATACAAACTAACTCCCAAGCCGATTACTAGGCCCGCAAGCATTCCAACAAGTGACAATATAAAACTAATTTTCATAAATAATTTTTTAATATGATTTTGTGAAAAACCCATTGCATAAAGTATGCGAATATCTTTTCTTTTTTGCGCAATTAGTAAAAAAATTAAAGTCATAATTGATAATGAATTTATAATTAAACTAATTATAAAAAACAAAGCCATTATAGATTTTTCCATATTTAAAGAAAAAAATAAAATATGATTATTTTGCTTCCAGTTAGTAATTTTAATAGGCAGGTTAATAGATTTAGAAAATATTTTTATCTTTTTATAAATATCTTTATATTTATAAGGCCTGTGTAATTGCAGCTCTATAGGAAATATTTTTTTAAACTTGTTTGTTGATAAATTTTCAAAATAAATTATTTTTTCAGTATTTGTTTTTGACTCAGATGGAAGAAGGCCTTTTACCTCTAATTGTTTATAAGGCTCTAAATTTTCTATATTAGTCAGCAAAGACCGTGGTTTAAATAATAATATTTTATCGCCTTCTTGTATTTGTAAATATTGAGCTAAGCTTTCCTCTATGTACACTGACAAAAGATTTCTGTTTTTATATTGAAAAGAGTTAATAGGTTTTAGGTGAGGGTATTGTTTGTAAGTATTTTTTAAAAAAATAGAAAAATCTTTAGTATAAAATTCTTTAGCTATTACACTTTGAAGTCCAGAAAAATTAGTTTTAATAATAAGCTCTTGTTTTTTAACATGTCGTATGTGTTCAATATTTTTTTGTTTTTTTAAAAAAGTATCAAGCTGTTTCCATTTATTTTTATAATTTAATTTTTTGTTTTTATTAATGTCAATGCCAATACTAATATGAGGCTCTGACCCCAACAATCTTTTTTGAATTTTTAAAGACATATCATTCATTATATTTAACACTATAATAAGGCCGGCTATAGAAATTGCCGAGCTTATAAGACAAATACGAGATATTATTTTAACAACAGAATTACTAGAGGAGTTAAAAAGATAATTTTTTAAAAATAATTTTATCACTGGTGTTTATAATAAAATATATAAATATAATTTATTTTGTGTAGGCAATAACCTCTATTTCTACAAGAACATCTTTAGGCAGCCTAGACACCTCTACACAAGACCTTGCTGGAAAATTTTCTACAAAATATTGAGAGTAAACTTTATTTACTGTTGCAAAGTCATTCATATCTTTTAAAAAAATAAGACTTTTAAATACATTATTTAAATTTAATTTATTTGCATCTAGTACATTTTTAATATTTTTAAAAACTTGATGAGTTTGTTGTTCAACATCTGTTGAATTTAAATTTCCATTTTCATCTAATGGAATTTGCCCTGACAAGTACATAAAATTATTAATTTCTACAGCCTGCGAATATGGCCCAATAGGCTGAGCAGCTTTAGTGCTGTTTATAATTTTATACATTTGAGTCTTTTGTGTTATTTTTAAAAATAAAAATAAACCCCAGCATTAAATGGAACATATGCCAAAGTATCTACTTGAATATTTCCAGATTTACTTTGCAGGCTTACTCCTGTTTCAAATATAAAACCAAGGTTTGGAAGATTAACTAAAAAAAATTCGGCCCCCATAGTTGCATGAATTTTAAATCCGTTGTTTTTAAGATTGCCACTTTTAACTCTTTCATTAATAATCCCTATACCAGTCCCTACAAAAACATTTAAGTATCTTTCTTCAAATAATACTTTTTGTATTTTACCCTCTAAAAGAAATTTAGTATGATTTTGATTAGTGGTAAAGCCAGTACTAACTGTTAAAGATAATTTTTGTTGAAAGTGATATCTAGTTGATAAAGCTGGAATTTCAGTATTTTGATAACCAAGTCCCATTTTACGGTATAAATCAGCAGCATTACTGTTAAAGCTAAAAAGTACAATTGCAAACAAGCTTAAAAGGTATTTTTTTAATATATTCATAAATTTATAATAAAAATCTTATTAGGCATTGTCTAGTAAAAAATGGTGCCCCGGGCCAGACTTGAACTGGCACGGCCAAAAAGGCCGCAGGATTTTAAGTCCTGTGCGTCTACCAATTCCGCCACCGGGGCAAGTAGACATTTTAAGTAATATTGTAGTAAACGGGCCTTTATGTCAATTCTCTTAATAATTAAGAAACATATTTTTTGACATCAACAGAGTGACTTATTAAGGTTAATGGCATGTTTAAGTCCGTTGTTTTTTTTTTAATATTAGTATTTTTTTTACCAGCTAAATCAGAGCAAAATCTTAACCTGTTAAATTTACCAGAAGGCATGAAAGAGTCTGCTTTAAAAATAATCAAAGATAAACAACTACATCAAAAAAAATTTTTAGAATTTGTTAAAAATAAAGCACTACAAGGAAATAGTAGCCTGGAGCTAGAGTTTCCATTTTATCATGTTAATACTAAATTAAAGAATTCTAATTGGCATAGTTTGCCAAAAAGCCAAATTTATTTTTTGGCCTTAAAAGACGCAAGGCACAAGGTTTCACAGGTTTTATTTAATATTGTTTTAGAGGACAACAAAATAAAGTCTTTAAAAAGGCGACTACAGTTTATAATAGATAAAAAAACTAAGTATTATATTTTTTCAGAAAAAGTTTTTAAGTTTAATATAAATTCAAAATTTTCTTTTATATCTACTGCAAGTGTTAGATTAAAAATATCTTTTATAAATTTAAAAAAAATATTAGACAAAGAAGGCCTTCTTCATATCATTAAAGATAAATTTAATATTTTACCAATGTTTAATATATTAAACACTAAAACAGGTTATGCAAAAAATTGGTGGCAAAAAAGTAATGTATCTTTATATTCATCTGCAATAGATATAGAATCTAAAAATCAAATAGATAAAAAATCTCTATCTATTATCACAGAAGACAAAAACAACTCTGTGTTAAATAAACAAACAAGTTTGGACAGGACAATAGATGACTTAAAATTACAATTTTTAAAATATTTTGCAAATCAGGCAAAACCTTTGTCACTGTATCTTTTTAATCCAACAAAGTTTAATTTTCAAAAATTTATACCAAAAGACTTGCTAAAAAAATCTTCTTTTTACCCTATTAAAATAGCATCTTATTTGGAGCCCGATTTAATATTAAATGCCGAGATATCATATTCACTAGACGAGCAAAAACAAATATTAAAAATGACGCTGATGTTAAAAATTTTTAAAACCTCTAATAAAAAAACAGTTGTAGTTTTTAATAAAAAAAGACAATGGAGCATAGGGCCTGAAACATCAACTACGACGCCTGTACAGATAAGTAAAAAAATTAAAAAACAAATTTTAGAATTTTTTAAAGAATCAGGAGACTTGGTTTTAAAAGATTTAGTAGGAATAAAAAGTAAAGCCTTGCTGCAGGCATACGAAGTTACTTTAATAGTAAAGGGAGCTTTGTACCCATCTGATTTATATAAATTTATTTCTATTTTTAAATTTCACATGCGAGAGGTCTTAGATGTACAAGTTCAAACATTAAGCCGTTCAGAGTTTCATTTAAAACTATCGTCAACTTTAAAACCTCAAGATATTATAAAAAAAATTAAAAATTTATCTTTACCAAGTTATGAAATAAGTAGTGTTTCGTTATTTAATAATAGTAAAATTAGTTTTTTTTTAAAAAAACTTAAAAATAAAAAGTAAACTATATGAAAATTTACAGTAAGTGGAAAAATCCTTGCTCTTATTTAGAGGCTTTGTCACTTCAAGAAAAAAAAGTTTTTAATATTATTAATAAAAAATCTGATAAAAAGTCTATTTATATATTAGCAGGGTCTCACTTTCCAGTAGTCACCTCTGGCTTGCGATCAAGCGGCATAAAAGATTTTACTAATAAAAAAAAATTAATTGAAAAAAATTTTTTTTTTACAAAAGTTAAAAGAGGGGGATCTGTTACTGTACATATGCCAGAACAATTAGTAGTTTATCCAATTCTGTCTTTAGATTTTTTTAATATTGATATAAAAGAATGGGTTAATTTTTTAAAAGAAAGTTTTCAAAAATTAATAAAAATAAAATACGGCATGCATTTAGATAACAAAGAAGACGGACTATATTTTAAAAATAAAAAAATTTTATTTGTAGGGCTAAGAGTAAAAAATCGTGTTAGCTATCACGGAATTTCATTAAATGTAAATAATAATCTAGAATCTTTTAATTGGATTAATCCTTGTGGGTATAAAAATTTACAAGTAACAAGTCTTAGTCGAGAATTAGAATATTGTTGTAATTTGAAAGAAATTTACACAAATTGGCTAGAGTATTTAAAAGATTTTATAATAAGCAAAACAGGCTTGAGCTATGAGCATATAAAGCATATAAAGCATATAAAGAATTAAGGAGCAATTATGTCAGTAACATTTGAAAAATTAAAAAATCCAACTCAAGGTGAAAAAATTACTATTGAAAATGGAGTATTAAATGTTCCTAAAAACCCTATTATTCCTTTTGTTGAGGGTGATGGAATAGGGGTAGATATTTGGAAGTCTGCACAAAAAGTTTTAGATGCATCTGTAAAAAAAGCCTATAACGGAACAAGAAAAATTCAATGGTTTGAAGTTTACGCAGGCGAAAAAGCTTTTAATAAATATAATTCATGGCTTCCAGATGATACAATTAAAGCTTTTAAACAATATTTAATATCAATTAAAGGCCCTTTAACTACTCCTATTGGTGAGGGAATGCGATCATTAAATGTTACTATTAGGCAAACTTTAGATCTATTTGTATGTTTGCGACCAGTAAAATATTTTACCGGAGTTCCATCTCCTGTTAAAAATCCAGAAGCTGTTGATATGGTTATTTTTAGAGAAAATACAGAAGACATTTATGCAGGAGTAGAATTTAAAGCAGGCACTGCAGAGTCTAAAAAAATATTAGACTGGTTAAAAGAAAACAATCCAGAATCTTATAAAAAAATAAGGTTTACAAACTTTTGCGGGATTGGAATTAAACCAGTTTCTAAAGAGGGAACCCAGCGCTTAGTAAGATCTGCTATTAATTATGCCATAGAAAATAAAAGAGAATCGGTAACCATTGTTCATAAGGGAAATATTATGAAATTTACCGAAGGTGCTTTTAGAAACTGGTCTTACGAGTTGGCAGAAAGTGAATTTGCAGACAAAACATACACTTGGTCTCAGTATGACAAAACAAAAGATGCAAAAGGTGTTGATGCAGCTAATGAAGAACAAAAACAAGCTTTAGCATCTGGTAAAATTTTAATTAAAGATGCAATTGCAGACATTGCGTTGCAACAAGTTTTAACTCGACCAAAAGATTTTGATGTTATTGCAACTCTAAATTTAAATGGAGATTATTTATCTGATGCTTTGGCTGCTCAAGTTGGTGGAATTGGGATTGCGCCAGGTGGAAATATTAATTACAAAACAGGAATGGCTGTTTTTGAGGCAACTCACGGAACTGCTCCTAAATATGCAGGATTAGACAAGGTTAACCCAGGCTCTATTATTTTATCTGGCGAAATGATGTTAAGACATATTGGCTGGAACGAAGCTGCAGATTTAATTTTAAATTCTTTAGCAGGAGCAATTAATAACAAAACTGTAACTTATGATTTTGCTCGTTTAATGAAAAGTAGCGGAGTTAACGCAGTTAAAGAAGTAAAGTGCTCAGAGTTTGCTGACAATATGATTACTTTAATGTAATCATTTTTTATTATTAAAATTAATTATAAAAATCTATACAATAAAGGGGCGTATAATGCAAAAATATGAAGCTGCAATGGACAAGGGCCTAGAGGGAGTAGTGGCATGCAGTACCTCAGTGTCTTCAATTGTAGATGCGACTTTACTTTATCGAGGATTTGCCATTGAGGATTTAGCAAAAAATTCTTCTTTTGAAGAAGTTATTTTTTTACTATGGAACAATAAATTGCCAAACAAAGAAGAGCTTCAATCTTTACAGCAAAATTTATTATCTAATATGAGTTTTTCTGACAAAGAGATTTTACAATTAAAAACTTTGCCAATAAAAGGAGTTCACCCAATGGCATGGTTAAGAACAGCAGTTTCTGTTTTATCTTTGCTTGATTTAAAATCACAGTCTACTAAAAAAGAAGATCAATTATTTATTAGAAATTCTTTAACTGGAAAAATGTTATCACTAGTAGCTTTGCTTAATTGCATAAGAGAAGGTCGTGATTTATTACCAATTCAAAAAGAGTACTCTATGGCATGGAATTTTTTAAATAGCCTTCAAGGCAAAGAGCCAACAGATGAACAGGTAAAAGTTTTTGATACTTGTTTAATTTTACACGCAGACCATAGTTTAAATTGCTCAACTTTTACAGCAAGAGTTACTGCATCTTCTTTAAGCGATATATATTCTAGCATTGTTAGTGCTATTGGCGCATTAAAAGGCCCCTTACATGGCGGAGCAAATGAAGAAGTTTTAAAAACTTTAAAAGAAATTGGCTCAACAAAAAATGTAGAACCTTGGTTACAAAATTCATTAAAAAATAAATATAAAATTATGGGCTTTGGTCACCGTGTATATAAAAACGGAGATCCTAGAGCAAAAATATTAAAATCTATGAGCAAATCATTATGTGAGAAATCTGGAGACTCAAATTTATTTGAAATGTCAAATTTATTAGAAGAATTAATGAAAAAAGAAAAAAATATTTTACCAAATGTAGATTTTTATTCTGCAACTGTTTACAACAGCCTAGGAATTTTGAGCGATTTATTTACACCTATTTTTGCAGCCTCTAGAGTTTCTGGATGGTTAGCTCATGTTTTAGAACAGTGGGAGCAAAATCGTATTTATCGACCAAAAGGCCAATGGAAGGGCAAAATTAATCAACTTTGGAAACCTTTTGATCAAAGATAAATAATTTAATTAAATATTATTTTTTATTTTTATGAAAAATACTTCTATGGACTATAATAAAACATTTAAGTCTTTAAAAAAAAATTATCCAGATGCGCAATGTGCATTAATTCACGACGGAGCATTTCAATTATTAATTGCTACAATTTTAAGTGCACAATGCACAGATAAAAGAGTAAATCAGGTAACGCCTAATTTATTTAAAAAATATCCCACTCCAAAAGCAATGGCAAACGCAAGATTAAAATCAGTTGAAACATTAATACACTCAACTGGGTTTTATCATAACAAAGCAAAAAATATTATTAGTTGTAGCAAAGTAATAGTAAAAGATTTTAATCAAAAAGTTCCAGACAATATAAAAGATTTAATAAAACTATCAGGAGTTGGAAGAAAAACAGCAAATGTAGTTTTAGGAACAATATTTAACAAACCAGAAGGGATAGTTGTAGACACTCATGTAAAAAGATTAGCTTTGCGTTTTGGCTGGACAAAGTCTAGCAATCCAATAATGATTGAAAAAGAGTTACAAAAAATAACACCTATTAAATACTGGATTATTTTATCTCACTGGTTAATTTTACACGGCCGCGCACTATGTAAGGCTAGGTCTCCTAAGTGTAAGTTGTGCTTTTTAAAAAAAAACTGTCCTTATTATAGTGAAATTAGACTTTATTAAATCTTTTAAACCACTATCTTGACAGTTTTTTACAATTACTACTATTATAATTTATGTTATACTCTTTTTTAGAAAGCATTAAATTCACAGCCCATATTTTTCCACTAGCTGTTTTTAGAATCGGTATAGGCTCTTACTTTTTAAACCAAAGCATTGACAAACTAAATACTAATTATTTAGTTACCCCTCAGCTTGCCAGAACTTTAAATGAATTATTAAACAGCTCGCACGCCTCTGTTAATTTTAAGTATTTAATAAGCGAAGCCATTATCCCTTCTTGGCAATTTTTTGCTTATTTATTATTTTTTATACAATTATTTATTGGCTTTAGTTTTGTAAGTGGTTTTTTAGTTAGAGTTAGCTCTTTTTTTGGAATAATTTTATGTATTTTTTATTTATTAATGGATGTTGCATCTATTACTCCTTTTTATCAAATTTTACTTTTAAGCTTTATTTCTATGGGATTTATTGGAGCAGGAAGATGCCTTGGAGCAGATTATTTTTTTTACAAAAGGTATAATGGGTGGCTTTGGTAAATAAATGTCTTTTAACAGGCTTTGTTATTTTTATTTTAGGTATATTTTTTTTCTTTATAAACTTTAATAAATTTAATTATTTTTATAATACAAATAATATAAAAACATCTCCAAAAAAAATATTATATGTTTATACATACAATAGCTTTATTAACCAATGGGGAGTTGGAACATATATTAAAACTGAATTTGAAAAACAATGTAATTGCAAGCTTAGGTGGGTTAGGGCAGGGGATTCTAGAATGTTACTTAGAAGAATGCAGTTGTTAAATAATGACAGAGTAGATTTAGTTATTGGTTTAGATCAATTTTCCATGATAGAGGCAAGCTCACTATTTAAGTGGAAAAAAGTACAAGTAAAAGCAAACTGGGTTTTGCCTATTAAAAAAAGTATAAAAAATAATCCTATGATAGGAACATATTTTTTCCCTTATGACTGGTCTCCTATGGGGTTTATTTATAAAAAAGGTTTAAAAAATATTCCACAGTCTTTTTCTGACTTATTAAATCCAGAGTTAAAAAACAAAATTGCTTTGCAAAATCCATTAACAAGTTCTCCAGGAATGCAATTATTAATAGCTATAAATTTAACTTTAAAAAAACCAAAATCTTTTTTAACACAATTACGAAAAAGCACTAAGCATATTTCTAACTCATGGTCTAAGTCATATACTTTATTTAAGGCACAACACAAGAGTATTGTATTTTCTTATTTAAGCTCTGTGGCTTATCATATAATAGAAGAAAATAACTTTAATTATAAGATGGCTATTTTTAAAACACCTCACCCTTATCAAATAGAAATGATGGCCATTCCAAATAGATGTAAAAACTGTAAGTTATCTAAACAACTATTAAAATTTTTACTAACTAATAAAATTCAAAAAAAAATTATGTTTAAAAATTTTATGTTTCCAGTTATTAAAGGGGTTAGTGATAATAGTGTTTTTTCTAAGTTAATTAAACCAAAATTACTTGATTACTCTGTAAGCAAAAAATTTATAAAAACTTCTTTAAAATTATGGAAACAAAATTTTTTATACATAAAGTAGGCAGTCTATGAAGTTATATGTGCATAGTATGTCTTTTTTTCTTTATCTGTTACTTTTAAGTCCCTTTTTAATTTTAAGTGTTTACCTATTTGACAGTTTTAAATTAGATAGCTTTTTTTCTTTTTTTGTATTTGATCAAGAATTTTTAAATAGCTTGGCCTTTACCTTTAAACAGTCTTTTTTTAGCACAATTATAACTATATTTTTAGGTTTTTTAGGATCTTTAGGTTTGCTTGGTATAAAAAAATCTAATTTACAAAAAAAAATAATAATTTTTTTTTTATTACCTAATTTTATACCAACTTTATTTATAGCTTTGTCTTTTTTTTCTATAAGCTCTTGGTTTTCTGTTATATTTTATGGATTGCCAGCAATTGTGCTAACACATGTCTTTATAAATACAGGTTTATGCTCTATTTTATTTTTTAGTTTATTTAAAAAAAAAATATCAAATATAGCTAACTTAGCATTTGTAGAGTCTTGCAGTTTTATTTCTTTTTGGTATGCGGTAATAAAACTTTTAAAATACGAACTACTTATTTCTATTTTATTTTTTTTTGCATTATATTTTACAAGTTTTTCTATCCCACTACTACTAAGCTCTGGTATCGATCGCACTTTGGAGGTGTTTATTTATGAAAAAATTTTATTACAAGGAAGCTGGTCACAGGCAATGTTTTTATCTATGGTCCAAGTTTTTATATTTACATGCTTTGGTATAATTTTTTATTTTTTTAAAAAAAAATATAGTCTTTTTAATAACAAACAAACAAGCTTAGATTACTCTAATGGATTGTTTTATTTTTCTAGCACCTTGTGTTTATTAGTTCCATTTTTTATTTCATCTGTTATTGTTTTAGGATTCTTGTCTATAATTATAAAAGCTGGATTAAATAATTTAAATTTAATTTCTTGGCATTTATACTATTATTCTTTTATTCAAGGCTTTTTTGTTGGCCTTGGAGTTTTTGTATTGCTTTTATTAACAGCAAGCTTGGGTTTTAAATCTTATTTTAGAAAATTTTTAACTTTTTATATTAGTCCAAGCTTAGTTTTAATGGGGTTTTCATATTTGATATTATCCAAAGTATATAATTTAGAGGCAATAAAATATTTTTTATTATTTTTAGCCTTAAGCATATTATTTTGGCCTATATTTTATCGTTTAAAATTAGAGTCTTTGATTGAATCTTTAAAAATGCAATTTTATTTAGCTCAAACATTAGGAGCTTCTTATTTTTTTATTTTAAAAAAAATAATTTTTCCTCAAGTATTAACATATATAGGATTTGCCTCTGGAATATCTGCTCTGTGGGGGTCTGGTGATTTTGCATTAAGTTTAATTTTGTTGCCTAAAGATGTTTCTCTGTCTTTGGCAATACATTCTTTGTTGTCATCTTATAGATGGGAGCAAGCAGCAGCTTATTCTTTTTTACTATTAATATTAGGGCTCTTTCTTTTTTATCTATTTAATAATTTTTTTATCTCATTTTTAAAAAAAATTAATTAATCTATTTAACTAATAGAGTATATTTGTAAAATATTTATCATGACTATTTTTGTTATACACAATGTTTAAAAATTGCTCAAATCAAGCAAATTAATTTAAAAAATAAACTATTTTGCCAATAAATATTTAGCTCTATATACACTATATATTATTAAAATTCTAAATTCTTTAGTATTTTTAATGATAATTAATAACATCAGCTTGCTTGGCACATTTGGTGCTTTTTGACTAGAGTTAGCCATTGGGTGAGCTAACAAAAATTAAAATTCCGCTTCTATATAAATAGTTTAGCTGGAATAAAAACAAGGAGAACAAGATGAAAAGAGCAATAAAATACACGGCTGCTATGTTGTTAGTTTCTGCAAGCTTAAACGCTTATGCTAAAACTAAAATTTCAACTAGTGGTAAAATCAAAGTAGATGTTAACAGTACTACAAATGGTCCTGCTAATAAAGATGCAACAGACCCTTCTGATTGGAGTGGATACAACCTTAATGCAAACAAGGTACAAGTATCTTTAAACATCGAAACAGAAAAGTTTGATGCTAAGTTAACTTTAGATGCTGGTCAGTGGTACAATAAATCACTAACTGTTGATGGATCAAATGTAGCTTCTAACAAACCTAAAGACTTATCTCGTCTTTTAGATGAAGCTTATATTACATTTAAAGCTGCTGGAGGAGAGATTACTTTAGGTAAACAACATATTGTTTTAGTTCCTAGAATGGAATCTTCTTCTTTAGGCGAAGATAGCAAAAAAGAGCAAGTTATAGCTATTAGATTTACTCATGAGGGTAGAAAAAAATTAGCTGGAATTGGCATTGATGCATCTTTATATGAAACTGAATCTTATGATAACAAAGTAGGCGACGAATTGGGGATTAACATAATATTAAGCAAAGATATTAATAAAGATCTTACAGTTTTCTTAGCATTGCAAAATGAAAAAGATTCTTCAGATAAACGCAAAAACAAAATTACAGCTAGAGGTGTTTATAAGATTAATTCTAAATTAAATGTAAGCGCACAATATCAAATGGATAGGTTTGACGGAAAAAATTCTAGCTTTAAAGTTGGATCTGAGTACAAACTTTCAAAAGATATGGTTATAGGTGCTTCTTATTACAACTATGATGCTGATAACAGTAGCGCAAGCACTGGAACAGCTACTGTAGATATCGTACCTAATAAATCTCATACAGAGTTTAGGGCATACGGAGTTAAGCAAATTAACGAAGATACATCTTTAGAACTATACTGGTCTAAAAAAGAATTAGAAAGTCAAAAAGATGCATCTGGTGTAGAAGAAAAACAAGAACCTAGCGAGTCTATTGGCGTTAGATTAGATGTTAAATTTTAATTTTTAAAAATTAAAATTATACTTAAGAGGGGGTCTCCATTTGTGGGGCCCCTTCTTTTTTTGTGTTTACTCTAAAATTATAAAAATTTAAAAAAAATTGGATGGGATGGCAGGATTCGAACCTGCGAATGACAGAATCAAAATCTGTTGACTTACCACTTGTCGACATCCCAATTTTAACTTCATTCAGATTAACAATAAGAAATATATAAAATCAAGCTTATTTTATAGTAATTCTTCTAATATAAAGCCGATACTATCTTCATAAGTTTTTATTTCATGAATACTATGAATTTGTCTTTTTCTATCTTTTTTCTTTATTAAAATAATATAGTTTAAGCTAAGGCTTATTAGTTTTTGAATACTACGACTATTCCATTGAGGAGCTGCCATTTGTATTAACATTTCAAGTCTCCATAAAGCTTGATGAGCTTGGTCGGCATGCAGACTAGCCATACAACCTTGGTGACCTGTTGAAAGCATCATTAAAAAATCTTTTGCTTCGTCAGATCTAATTTCTCCCAACACTAATCTGTCAGGTCTCATTCGTAAACTTTGTTTAAGTAAATCTGTTTGACTATAATTAGTTAATTGTTTTTGAGGATCGTTTCTGGTTAATAGTTTTCCAGATAAAGAATTTGGAGAACTAAGTTCATCTGTGTCCTCTATACATAAAACTCTATCTGTACTTTCTACCTCTTGTAACAGTGCATTTAGCAAAGAAGTTTTTCCGCTATTAGTTGGGCCAATAACTAAAATATTTTTTTTACTTTTAATTAAATTTTGTAAAAAAAGTTGTTCTTTTTCTGTTATGCTATCTAGTGTTTTTAATTTTTCTAAAGTCCATGCCTCTTTTGCTTTTCTTCTTAAACTAATAAAAGTATTTTTACTAGACAGCGGAGATTGAATTATATGTAGTCTAAAATTTTTCCACTTGCCATCAGTAAAAGGTTTTTCTAAATTAACTTGTTGACCTGTTTCAAGTAAAATTCTTTGAACAAAAGATTGATAGTTATGTTCTGAAAAAAAAACATCAGTATGTTTTTTTATTTGCCCTAACTCCTCATAATAAATAGTATCATGGCCGTTGCATAATATTTCTGTAACATCTTCGTTGTTTAAAAGTAAATGTAGTGGCCCATAAATTAAAAAATCTTGAAGTAAACGCTCTTGTTCTTGTAAATTTAAATCACTTAAATTTTTTTGTATTATCTCTTGCAACATTTTTTTATTGTAAAGAGGATTATTAATATGGTCTGTACTTGCAATGTCTATAACCTGATGTTGCTTTAAAAGTTCTTCTAATTTTTTTGCTGCAGTAAAAATTTTTAACATAATATTATTGTTTAATAGTGGATTTAAAAAAAATAACTAACTCTGTTTTTGAATTTTTAAAATTACTACTTTTAAATAAATTACCCAAAACTGGAAGCTTGCTTAACCAAGGCAAGCTGTCTGTGTCTTGTCCGCTGTTATGTTTTAACAATCCAGACAATGCAATGTAGTTATTATTAGTAGTATTAATAATACTACTAATATGACTTTTTTTTATAGATGGAATGCCGTCTACTGTGTTTGAATTATCAATATCAGAAATCTCTACACTTAAATGATTTTCAATTTTATTATTATAACCTCTGTAAGCTTTTATTTTTAATATAATCCCGTAATGCTTCCAGCTAGTATGCTGTCTTTTTATTCCACTGGTTTTAATAGGAAATTCGCCTCCAGCTAAAAATTTTGCCTCTGATCCACTTTTTACAAGCAAATTAGGTTGCGCTAAAATTTGACCCTCACCAGAGCTTTGTAACATTTTTAATGCCAGTGGAAGTGAATCATTAATAGAAAAAGATGGTAAAAGTTGCGCCTGCACAGAGCTTCCCCATTTTAAACCAATTTGTTTTTGAAAATTTTTATTAACTTCAGCAATTAAAACTTGAATATGTATATTTGGTTCTAAATCTAAAACAGATGATGTAAAAAAAATAGATAATCCAAATTTTTTAAAAATAGATGTCCATTGTTTTAAATATTTTTTTGTTTTTTTAGGTGCAGTTAATTTAGGATAAGGTTTTAATTGTATATTAGGACATGGTATAAAGTTACTTTTACATAGTTTGGTTAAATATTTTTTTATTTTTATGTGGAGGTCTGCATCTATTTTAGCTTTAAATATATAATTAATATCACCAGATAATTTAGAAATATCTAACCAATCACTAAATCTGTGAATTTTTCCGGTAATTGCAATTTCTCCATTTATTATATTAAGTTTTGGGCCCCAAAAAAATTTAATTTTATTTTTAATAAGCTGATAGTTTTTATAATCATTAGCACTTAATACATTAACAACAAAATTTTTATTTTTTACCTGAATATAACTAACGCCTTTTTTTTTGCCAGTAATTTTTAAAAATTTAGTAAAATCCTGCAATCTAATGTATTTTCCACCCTGTACATTAACTTGTGTAGTTTTGGGGGTGCGTATATTAAAAGATTGATAAACTCCGATAACAATATTTTTAGATAACGAAAAAGATAAAAAAGTAAAAAATATTACATATATGCTAAATAATTTAATAAACATGAATATAGGCAAGCAAGACAAAATCCATGTAAAGTAGGTTGTAGTGTAGAAGTTAAAAAAATATTCCGACTTGGGTGTTCCGAGAATTGTTTTTTAAAAAACAGCGATTTATAAATAAAAGTATACGCTTGTAATGTTGTTTGAATTAGTAAACTTTAATTGGGATTTGTGAACTTTTAATAGTGCTTGGCAAAGGCTTAGGCCTAGGCCAAATCCTTGGCTGTGGTTCATGTTTTGTTCGTTTAAAACAAATGGTTTAAATATTTTTTCTACTATATCTTTTGGCACTTCCTTTCCTGTGTTTGATATTGAAAATTTTAATGATCCAAGTTCTAAATTGTCTGACTTGGTTACATGAAAGCTAATTTCACTATTTTCTGGTCCAAACTTTATTGCGTTATGTAAAAGATGATTTAAAATTTGTTGTATAATTTTTATATCAATTTTAATTTTGTCATCACAAATTTTTAAATCTAAACTTTGTTTTTTATTTTTTATTTTTTTTTGTAATTTTTCTAAAGGGCTTTGCAACAAAGCTGGTATGCTAACTATATTTTTATTTAATTTTAACTGCCCAGTTTCGGCCGATATAAAACTTAAGCTTTCATCAATTAATTTTTTTAATGTGCCAGTGCTACCTTCTATATAGTTTAAGTATTTTTCTTGTTCATCATTTAGTTTTGATACTTTTAGTAATGATATAAAATTAATAATATTAGTTAAAGGTGTTTTTAGTTCATGATTAATAAGCATCATAAATTGTGTTTTTGATTTGTCTAATTCTTTTAAATCTGAATATGCTTTTTTTAACTCTAAATCTTTTTGGTCAATAGTTAGCTTTGCTTCGTATTGTTTTAAGGCTTTGTAAATAAGATTTTGTAATTCAGATGGTGAGTAGCCCTCTTTAAGATAATGATATATATCTCCATTGTTTATAGCCTCAATAAGAGTATTTTTTTTTGTATTTTTATCTGTTATTAAAATACGAATACTGTCAGAAAGATTAGTTTCTTTTACTTGTTTAAAAAAATCTATACCAGTTTGTTTTTCTAAAATTACCTGACTTATAATTAAAGAAAAACTTATGTCATCAATTAGTAACAAAGCCTCTTTTACAGACGCTGCAGTATGAATTTTAAAATGATCAGACAAAAGCTCAATTACATTTGCTGTGTTTTTAGAACATGTATCTATATAAAGAATTTTGTAACTTTTGTTAAGCGGGCCATAAGTAGAGTAATTTTGTTTAGGCATCTATAATTTATCGGTTTTATATATTGCTATTTTGTATTTAAACTATTAAAAACTATAAAAAATTGTCTAATACATAAACAAAAGTCTAGTTTTGCTTATGTATTGCATAGGCCTTACCGATAGGTTTGATAAGAAAGGCTATTTTTATGAAGTATTTTTTTGTACTATATTCATATAGATGTATTAAAAAAACTAAAATTAGTCATTAACTATATAATAGTAAATTAATTTACTAAAGTTAAAAACAAGGAAAGCGTTATGAAGCAAATATTCTGTTTTATGAAATTTATAAATATAAGTATTTTAATATTTAGCATGAGCATTTTAGGAATGCCAGAATATGCATCAGCGTATTACGGGGCAGGTATACAGCCAGGAAGACAAGCATGTACACCTAAAAAAATTTTCAAACATACTAAAAAGGCTTTTGTTGAAGATCAAGCAAAAAAACAAAAAGCTGCTAAGAAAAAAATTAAAAAAACCATTAAAGCACTTGGTAAATATTTAAAAGAAGGTGCTATTGATGACATTAATAAATTTAAAGATAATCCGCTTTCTTTAAACTTTGGATATTGTTCAAGTGGAGGTGGTCAGATTGCAGATATAAATAACAGTATAGATAGTTACAGAGAAGCATTAGATGAAAATAAAAAAGCATTAGAAGACAATCAAAAAATCATAGATGAAAACAAAATAGCAGATGCAAATCAAGCAGCAGATGCAAATCAAACAGTATCAGAACATTTATCGTCACTGCAAAGTGAGCTAGAAGCATTAATTAAAAAAAAAGAAAAATTGGAAGGCCTATGGAATTCTATAATAAGAAAAGACGAATTAGCTGAAAATACAATATTAATATCTAAAATCAAAAGCCAAATTAAACTATTCAACAAGCAAAAAACCTTAGAAGATGCAAGAAAAATACTAACTCAAAAAAAAGCAGGTATAAAAGCGGATAGAGAAAAAGCAGTTAAAATAAATAAGGCAACTCCAAAAGCTTTATGTGATGTTGGAAAAAATTCTTGTCACTCAAGTTCTGCAATTGATGCCTACGACGATGCATATACAGGTAGCCCGAGCACAGACAGAAACGAAGTTACATCTGCTTCTTTAATTAGCTCATCTTCTACTAGTGATTGTGACGAAAACTCTGACGATAATTGTAATTATTATGTTGACACTATTGCTGTAGACACTCCGTCAATCAGCGCTACAACAGAGCCTGAGTCAACCGGGTGTGTTGATAAAGATGCAAATTTTGCTAATGGTATTCCAAAAGATATTTGTTCTTATACTAAAATATGGAAAACTGGTAAAAAAAGCAAATCCCCCTCTAAAGAAAAACATGTTGAAGCTTGTTCAAAATTAATTGCAGATTTAGATTCTAACAGAGAAAAATTATTAGACCTAGAAAAAAACGTAAAAAATTATAAAGAAGCTGATGATTTAGAAGAATTAGCAGACGCAGTTGAGGGTGGTTGTGAAGATTGTGTAACTCACGCAGGATCTGGAGGCTCAGCACCTGGTTTTATTTATTACGGACCAGCAGGGCAGGCTCAAGTACAAAAAAAGAGCACTTCTCCTTGGTTGCAATTAGGCGCAAGTCTTTTGGGGGCTTGGGGCGGATCTAAATTACTTTCTGGACTTGGAGACAAATCTGCAAAATATGCAATAGACGCTAATCAGTCTTTAGGTTACGAAACTGACGCAGAGTTATTGTCTCAACAATCTAGTTTATTAGGTGTACAAGGTGCATTATTTGGTCTTAATACAGTAAACTCTGCTTTTGCTAACAGCTCTTCTAGTAATTCAGGTGCAGGAGGCGCTGGATATTATTACCGCGGATATTATAATCAAGGTGGATATGGTTCTTTAACAGGATCTGCTAGTTATTCTGGTTCTTATAGTTGCGCACAATCTATTGGAGGATTTCAAATTCAACCAGATGGAAATTTTTGGAGTAACGGTGGAGTAGGATCTGGAGCATACGGACAACCTGTTGTTGGAGGAGCTTTTGGCTACCCTCCACAAGTATTCGGACCAATGGGAGGGGCTCCATTTCAAATGGGCATTAACCCTTATGTACAAATGATAAGAGGCGGTAATGGCGGTTTCCCAGGTGGTTTCCCAGGAGGCGGCGGATTTGGTGGTTTCCCAGGTGGAGGCGGCAACTTCGGCGGTGGCTTAGGCGGTTTCCCAGGTGGAGGCGGCAACTTCGGCGGTGGCTTAGGCGGTTTCCCAGGTGGAGGCGGTTTCCCAGGTGGTTTCCCAGGAGGCGGCGGATTTGGCGGTGGCTTAGGCGGATTCCCAGGTGGTTTCCCAGGTGGAGGCGGCAACTTCGGCGGTGGTTTAGGCGGTTTCCCAGGTGGAGGCGGATTTGGTGGTGGCTTAGGTGGATTCCCAGGCGGCGGAGGATTTGGCGGTGGCTTAGGCGGATTCCCAGGTGGTTTCCCAGGTGGAGGCGGCAACTTCGGCGGTGGCTTAGGCGGATTCCCAGGTGGCGGCAGATTTGGTGGTGGCTTAGTCGGATTCCCAGGCGGCGGCTTAGGCGGATTCCCAGGTGGCGGCAGATTTGGTGGTGGCTTAGGCGGATTCCCAGGAGGAGGCGGCAACTTCGGTGGCGGCGGTGGAATAAATTTAGGACAACAATATCAATTGCAATTAGCTCAACAGTACCAACAAAATGTTAGCGCATGGATTCAACAACAACAAAGTATTAACAATCAAAAACAACAAAGAAATCAGAAAATTTCTGGATTTCAACAACAAATTTATCAATTGCAATTACAAATGCAACAAATTGCCAGCGCACCTTATGACAATAATTTCGGCGGCGGCGGCGGCGGCGGCGTAGGAGTAGGATTCAACGGAGGATTCAACGGAGGATTCAACGGAGGATTCAACGGAGGATTTACAGTAGGAATTGGTGATGGCTCAAACACAAATACTCCTGATTGTGGAACTTATGCTAGTAATTTTAGATCTTGCGACCAAAATGTAAGAGATAAAGATAATCGTGGTGACAAGAGACCAGCAAGAGGTGGGTTTTAAAGATTAATTATTTTGATCTAAATTTTGAAAAACAAACAATTACCACTTTGTGTTAATGGAATTTACGATAGTCATATTCATTTATTAGGAACAGGTCTAAAGCTTAAAACTTTAGATCTTTCTATTTTAAAATTTCCAAAAGATTTATTAAATCTAAATATTAAACAACATCATTTTAGAGGCGATGTTTTATTTGGATTTGGTTGGGATAATAATTTATTTAAAAAAAATTTATGGAAAGATTCTAAAAATAATATTTGGGGACAAGATAAATTTTCTTATTTTGATGTATTAGATAAATATTTTTTTAAGCATCCTGTTTTTTTTGTAAGCTCAGACGGGCATAGCGCTTGGTTAAATAGCTTAGCTTTAAAAAAATTTGCATGTAAATCATCTGGCTTATTGCATGATAACTTAAAAGCAAAAATACAAAATAAACTTAAATCTTATAGCATTGTGCAAATTAATAATTCTATAAAATCTGCACAAGCATATTTTAATTCTGCAGGTTTTACTCATGTAAGAGATATGTCTTGTGATAAAGATTATTGGAGCTGTTTATTAAACATGGATTCTTTGTTAAGCTTAAAAATTGAACAAAATATGGGAGTAGAAAATCCTAATGATTTTTATGAAGCTTTAAAATTTTCAATTATTGCAAAAAAAGAAAATTTAATTAACATTAAAGTATGCGGTGTTAAAGTATATTATGACGGATCTCTTGGCTCTAATACAGCATTATTAAACTCAAAGTACTTAAATGACTCTAATATAACTTTAGGCGCTAAGCCATTAATACCAGCCTCAGATTTAAAAGAAATGTTAAAACAATCTTGGGTGTCTAATTTAGATTTTTCTGTACATGTTATTGGAGACAAAGCCTCTTATGATGTTCTTAAAATTGCAGAATCAGTTATTGAAGAATTTAAACAAAAAAAAATACCAATAAAAAATTTAAATTTAGAGCATGTTCAATTATTAAGTCAAAATAGCTTAGAAATATTATCTAAATATAAAAATATTATTTGTCATTTACAACCATGTCATTTTTTAAGTGATAAATATTGGTTAAAAGATAAATTACCTAAAGAAAGCATAAAAGATTTATTTTTATGGAAAAAGTTAGAAGACCAAAAACAATTATTTTATTTTGGAAGTGATAGTCCGGTTGAAGAATCTTCTTTATTTTTAAATAAAAAAGCATTAACAGAGGCTGAAAAATGGGGGATTGCTAATATTAATAAACATTGGATTTACTACCACACACACCCAGACAAAGAATGGACAAAAAACTCACACACAATATTAGATGAACAAAATCAAAAAATTTTAGAAGTTTGCTTTAACGGAAAAGTAATTATTAAAAATTAATCATCAAAGCCAATTTTATGAGTAGGCCTTCTAGACAATCTAGAAGTTAAAATTGCAGTCCCAACAATTGCCAAGCCAACTAAAATCCATGTGCTCTTTTTTATAGTAATTAATTTTTCTTTTTTCTTTTTTAATGGAGTTAAATTTTGTTTTGGAAATAAATTAATTTCAGAAATTTTTATATCAGATTTTGTATGTTTAGTTACTTTTTTATTATTTTTTATGCAAGAATTAGTAAAAAATATAGAATATTTGTAAGCACTGTGGTTTTTAAATTTTTTGCAAGTACCTGTTACAAGAGGTTTTTGTAAAATATTATCTGTAGAAAACGAATGGTAATCTGTAATTTTAGAATACACCTCAACTTTATTAGACAAAAGGCTTAGTCTAAATTTTTTAAGAGAATTTACTGGTATTTTTATATCTGGCTTAATATCAAATACCTTTCCGTTTATTATAATTTTTTTATAATTTTGTATTTTTAAATAATTATTAATATAAGACCACTGTATATTTGCGTGTAATTTATTATAAAGTTTTAAAAATGGAGGGCTAAATACTTTATAATTTGGTCTTTTTTCTGGCGCAAAAGATATTGCTTCTTTTATTAGTAGGTGTTTTATTCTGAAGTCATCAGATATTTGAGACAATCTTAAAAAAGAAAAATATATCCAATTTTTTTGTTTAACAGTCCAGTCATTATCCCATTTTTGTTTTATAATATTTTTAAACTTATCTGTAGCTTGTAAAGTTTTTCCTTGAAAATATAAATCTTGAGCAATTTTAAATTGATCTTGTAATTTTTTTGTATTTAAATTTTGTTTATTTAAATATTCCTGAGAAAAAGAATAAAAAGATTTAGAAAAATGCAAAAAACCTTGATAATCTGCATCTGTGGCAGAATATGCTAAAATTAAAGGTCTTTTTTTATTTTCTGTGTTATTTTTTGTATTATTTTGTGCAGCAAAAGAGTGGGGGATAATAAGAAAATTAGTATGTATAATTAACAGTATTTGTAAAAAAATAAAAACAGATTTTAGTTTAACAATTTGTTTTTTTCTGATATTTAAAATATTCATTATACTTGACCTCTGCATTTAGTGATTATTTATTATTAAGCATTAATTTTCAATTAAAATCTTATTTTTTTTTATAATTTTTTTTGTATTAAAACGGGTAGACTTATTTTTTATCTTAGCCCCTTGTATTACAGCAACTAAAGGAGCTGTATGCTCTAAAATCAAAGATGATTTATTTTCTGGAGACAAAACGGCAAATTGATTATTATTTTTAGGGCTTCTAATTATTCTAATAGACGAAACTATAGGTTTTTTGTTTTTTTCAATTAAACTAGAGTACAAACTAACCCAGCCCCATTTGCCAATTAGTCCGTTTAAGCTTTCTGCATTAAGTAATTGAATAGGTATAAGTACAAAACCCTCTGGTATAAAAGTATTCATATTCCAATCTGTTTTAATGTTTTTTTGTTTTGCAATAGGGTTTTCTGGATTATTATTAATTAACATTAACGAAAATAAAGAAAATAAAAAAGCAAAAAATAATTGTTTTTTTAAACTGGCTTTTATAATCACTTTTTTATATTTATTAAAATACCCAAGCAATTTAACAAATAAAACCTGTAGTTTTTGTTTTTTATACATAATATCCATCCTTTTTAAACTGCAATTTTGGTTTTTTAATTAGTACTCCAAATTTATTTTTTTGATAAACTTTGTGTTGATATTTTTTATTTAGTCTATAAGCATTTTTTATTCCTTTAATGCTTAATAGTATTAAAGTAATAAGGCTTATAAGGCTTATTAGTGTTTCTATTAATATTTGCCCTTTTTTATTTTTTAATATTGCCATAATGTTAACTCTATTTTTTTTTGTTTAATTAAAGTTGCAGAGCATTTTATTTTAAAAAGATCTGAATTAGGTAAAATTTTTCTAAGCAATGCCGGCATTAAATTTTTGATATTTAAATAAAACAAAGTATAACTTCCTTGAGCGTAACTAAAAGCAGGTAAAAGGTAATAATCAGGACTAAGAGACAGTGCTGGTTTAGAATAAACAGCTAATCCCAGCTGTTTATATGAGTAATCTTTAATATTTTTTTTATTAAACACTTTGTGCAATTGTATTTTTAATTGTTTTTTTGCTTTATTAGATATCTTAATAGCCTCGTATAATATTTTTTTTTGTTTATAAAAAAATATCAATTGTTTAGCTAAAATAAAAGTTAAAAAACTTTGAGCAGCTGCAACTGCTATAGGGGACATGCTAAGTTTAGCAGCTTTTAAAGATTTTTTTGCATAACTTAGTTTAGTTCTTATTTTTTTAGCCATTGTGTTTAGCTTTAAAAGACTTGTTAATTTTTTTTGTAATTGTTTTTGATTTGCTAAATTATATTGCTGACAAATATGTCTAGCTTTTTGTTTGTAATAAACAACCTGACTGCTTAAGTTAAAGCCAAGGCATAGGCCCAGCATCATTGGAAAAAAAGATAAAAATAATATAATTCCCATAACTATTTTTCTATTATTGGTAAATTTTTTGACAATGAAGACATATTAAGAACTATTTTTTTTTGAAATTGCCATTTATTTAAACTCCATTTTATAGATGCAGTTATAGTTTTGTATTTTTTTGTTAATATTAATTTGTTAATACTACCAAAAAACATTGTTGATTTAATATTTTTTCTTAAATTATATTTGCATATTAAAATAGGTCGATTTTTTGCAACACAAATAGTAGAGTTGTAAATATTTACATGATTAAAATATTTTAAAAAACTAATATACATTAATAAAAACCCAAGTGTTACAAGGCTTATAAGTAAGATATTACTAATAACAAACTCAATTAAGGCTTGGCCCTTATGGTTTAATATAGTTTTTTTAAATAAATATTTATACAAAGTAGACATAATTTTTATTAAATTTTATATTTATTTTTCTGTAGAAGCTGCGCCATTCATAAATGTATTAAAATCTTTTTTTTTATACAGACTTTCTTTTGGAGCTTCCATTTTAGCTTTTTTTCTTTTGCCCTGTAGTGAATATATAATATTAGTAAAATTACTGTTTACTGTTTTATTAAGAAGCCTAATTGCACCAAGGCTTGCCACTGCCATAATTCCAACAATAATAAGATACTCAATAAGGCCCTGCCCCTTTATGTTTCGTACAACCATAGGTGTTAACTGCGTAGTTCTTCTAATATGACAGGCGTTAAGGTGTGGATTAAAACTTAATTTTGTGTGTAAGCCTTTGCTTTTTCTAAACCATGTTGTAGCCCAATACTTAAAAATAGACATTTTGTACTCCTTTTTTTTAAAAGAAGTATGCAATTAATAGTATTTTTTATTTGTACTTAAAAGCCTTTTTAAAAATAATAGTCCGAAAAATATCGGATTATTATTTTTTTGTTTTAAGTATTTTTTGCAAAACTTTTACAGCCTTGTCTTGTAATTGATATTTTTGCACAAAACTAAAAAAACTATGGACTTCTGTAGCTTTTTTAAATTTAGCTAAAGTTGCCGGACAGGAGCTGTCTTTTTCAAATTCTATGTGAGATTGATCTTCAGAAAAATGTACGCTATTATTCATAAAAAATAGTTATCAATTCTCTTTTTATAGGTCAAGACAAATATGATTTTACTAAACGGAACAGAGCTTGCCAAAAAAAGGTTTTTAAAGCTAAAAACTAAGGCAGAGGCTTGCGCAAATAAAGCAAAATTAGTTGGAATTCTTATAGGAGATGAGCCTTCTAGCCATATTTATGTAGGTAAAAAAAAACAAGCTTGCCAAAAACTAGGTGTTTTATGTGATATCTTGTATTTAGATAAAGCAACTGATCAAAAAAAAGTACTGCAAATTATTGAAAAGCTAAATCAAGACAGCAGTGTAACTGGTATTTTATTACAGCTGCCCATGCCAAAGCATTTAGATTCTTTAAAATTAATTAATTCTATTTCTAGCAAAAAAGATGTTGAGGGGCTAACCTCCCAAAATATGGGACTTCTTGTTCAAAAATCAAACTCAATTGCACCTTGCACAGCCAAAGCTATTTGTAATATTTTAAATGATTATGATATTAAAATTAAAGGCTCACATGTTGTTGTTATTGGGAGAAGTTTAATTGTAGGGCTGCCTACATCTATTTTGCTGCAACAACAAGATGCAAGCGTTAGTCTTTGCCACTCTTATACTAAAAATTTAAAAACAATTGTGCAACAGGCAGACATAGTAATTGTATCTGTTGGAAAAAAATATTTTTTAGACAAAACATACTTTAAAAAAAATGCTGTAGTTTTAGATGTTGGAATCAGTAGAGAAAATGACAAACTTTATGGCGATGTATGCCCAGATGGTTTAGAAAATATTTTAAGCGCATATAGTCCTGTTCCTGGAGGGGTAGGGCCTATGACAATTCAAACTTTAATAGAAAATTTAATTTTTTTACAACAATCTTTATAAAAATTAATTTAAGCTGTTCATTTGCGCTATAAAAGGAAGCTCTCGCCATGCTTCGTTGTAGTCTAGTCCGTATCCTATAACAAACTGATTTGTTAGCTCAAAAGCATAGTAGTCTACATTAATATTTTTTACTTTTATTTGCCCAGGCTTATATAAAAGCGAAACTACTTTTATGCTTTTTGCTTTTTTAGATTTTAAATAATCAATAATAAATTCTAAGCTTAAGCCAGTATCTACGATATCTTCTACAACTATAATATCTTTATCTTTAACAGAAGATATTAAGTCTAAAGTAATTTTAATATTACCTGTAGATTTTGTTCCAGAGTAACTAGAAATCCCAAAAAAATTACAAGAAAGAGGTAGGTTTATTTCTCTAATTAGATCTGCGTAAAAAAAGCTAGCACCTTTTAAAATACATAGCATTTCTGGGGCCTTGCCTTTAAAATCTTTTGTAATTTTTGCGCCAAGATCTTTTACTTTTTTTTGTATTTGTTCGGCAGAATATAATGTAGAAAACTGACTTGTAGAGCTCACTAAAAACCACCTTGTAAGTTAATAAAAATAAGACTAGTGCACATTAATTAAAATGGCAATAAAACTTTGATGATATTTGTTATTTTCTATATTTTCTAAATCTAAATTTAAATTTTCAAAAAATAATTTTGTATTTTTTTCTGGCTGCTTTGTGTGACCATTTAAAACCATAAGCTTTAAACCTTTGGAGGTTAAGCTAACACCTGGTAATGATTTTATAGCTTTTTTAATGTCTTGCTCATTAAAATCGCTTAAAACCTCTGCACTTTCTATTAGTATATTTTTTAAATTTTCATTATTAATATTACGAATTTTTAAAACAGAACTTTTTTCTATAAAATTTGTTAAATCTTTTGAAAAACGAACTAGCTGAGCATCTACTTTAAAATTTATTTTTTGTAATTTTAAAGTATCTTTTTTAGATAATGCTATTTTATTTGATAAATTTAAAGAAGTTTTTTTTACATAAGACAGCTTTCTATTAACTTTTATTTTTTGATTTATTTTTTTTGCATTTTGACTTTTTTGATTTTGAATATTTCCTCTAAATTTTTTTTTTAATTCTACAGTATTTTTTTTATCACTTTTAACATATGTGACATTATTATTTTTACAAACAGGAGGGCATTTAGGATTTGTTTTATAGTTAACACTAATTATCACAATTATAATTAACGAAGCTGGAATGGCAGAATTAATTAACAGTGTTTTTAATTTAGTAGAGGATTTTTTTACATATTTAGAGATATCCACGCCACATTTGGCACAGTAATGATCTTTTGGCTGGGAAAATTGACATTTAGGACATTGAATATTCATAATACGCTCTGTGTCAATACTTTAACACTTTAGCACTATTTATCAAGTTTTAATCTATGCCTTAGTATGATACTCTTTATTTATGGAATTTAACCAAGGCCATGTTCCTATTATGAAGCAGGAAATATTGAGCTTTATTAAAGAGTCCAGTATTCCAGCAAGTTTTTTATTAGATGCAACTTTTGGCAGAGGTGGGCATTCTAAGTATTATTTAGATTATTTTAAAGATTTAAAGGTCTTAGCATGTGACAGAGACATAGAGGCTGTTGAATATGGGCAAGTTTACTTAAAATCTTTTATTGAGCAAAAACGCTTATATTTTATTCATAAAAATTTTAAAGATATTGATACACAAGATTTTTCAATTTTTTCTAAAAAAGAATGCTCTCATATTTTAGTTGATTTAGGTGTAAGCTCACCTCAAATAGACAAAGATGATCGCGGTTTTAGTTTTTATAAAAATGGACCACTAGATATGAGAATGGACAGAGGTCAAAAATTAACAGCAGCAGATATTATTAATACATGGAGCGAGAAAGAATTAATTAATATATTTCAACAAAATGGAGAAGTTTATAGCCCATATAGAGTAGTTAGGGCGATTTTGGAGGATAGAAAAAGCCAATTGTTTACAGACACTTTGTCGCTTGCCGGCCTAATAGAAAGAGTTGATTCGTGGAGAAAAAAATCTTTTCACCCGGCCACTAAATATTTTATGGGATTAAGGATAGAGGTTAATTCAGAATTAAGTGTATTAAAAGAAAGCCTAGAGTCTTTTGTTGATTATCTAAAACCAGGCGGAAGATTAATAGTTTTAAGTTTTCATTCACTTGAGGACAGAATAGTAAAACATTTATTTAAATCATTAAAACATAAAGGAAATGTTTTAACTAAAAAAATTGTTAAAGCATCTGATGATGAAAAAAAAATTAACCCTAGATCAAGAAGCGCAAAGCTTAGGGTATTTGAAAAAGCATTATAAGCTTCTTGCTTGGCAGCCTAAGAAAATATACAATATAGCTATATTAATAACTATGTCTAATTTAAATTTATCAGAAACTCATCGACATCATATTTTTAGTTTATTTATTTTTTTTATTTTAATTTTATCTTTTGTTTTTGTAAAAATGCAAATAAGATTATTAGGATACAAAGTTTTACAAACATCAAATCAAGCCCAAGCATTAAACGAAGAGCTAGTTTTAAAAAAAACAAAATATGTAGCTTTGTTTTCAAGAATACAAAACGAAGTTGTAGGTAAAAAAAAACAAGCTTATAATGCTTATAATAAAATTATTTATATAATAGGCGACAGTACAATTATTGATTATTAATAATGGTTTTTTATGTTAAAAAATAGATTGATTTTACTATGTGTTGGTTTTTTTTGTTTAAGCATTGTTTTGTTGCTTAGGCTTGCACACATTCAACTTTTTTCTAATAAAAAATTACAAAATTTAGAAAGTATTAATTTTAAAAAAGTTCTGCACCTTACACCAAAAAGAGGCCAAATCTTTGATTCTAATAAAAAGGCGTTAGTTGTTAACACCGCCTCTTACTCTTTATATGCAAATCCTAAAAAAATAAAAAACTTACATAAACTATCACAAGATTTGGCTAAAAAATTAAATACTTCTGCTTTTAGAGTTTATAAAAAATTAAATAAACCTAAAAAACAATTTGTCTGGATAGCTAGAAAGTTAAGTTTAAAAAAGAAAAAAGATATTAGTAAAATTTCATCTAAAGCAATTGCTTTTGTAGAAGAAACAAAAAGATTTTACCCTTATGAAAAACATTTATCCACAGTATTAGGATTTGTAGATATAGATTCAAAAGGCCTAGAGGGTTTAGAATTATTTTATAATCAAACTTTATCAAAAGCTAAAGAAGAAGCTTATTCTGTTTTAAAAGACGCCAAAGGAAGAGGCTTGTTAGAAAAAGGAACTTTATTTAAAAGCAGTAGAGGTTTAAATTTAGAACTAAATATAGTTTCTAGTTTGCAAAATACCCTAGAAAAAGAAATCAATAAAACACAAATTCTTTATAATGCAGATTCTGTTACAGCACTTATTTTAGACGCGCAAAGTTCGGCTATATTGGCTATGGCCAACACACCAGGCTATAATTTATTAAAAGCTAGCAAAACTCCCAATAAATTTAAAAGAAACACGGCAATAATAGATATTTTTGAACCAGGCAGCACATTTAAACCTTTTGTTGTTGCGTCTGCTTTGCAACATGGAAGCATTAAGCCAAATAGTAAATTTTGGATTGGCAAAAAAAAATTTAAAGTTGGACCTTATGTTATTAGAGAGGCGCACAAAGACCATAATTTTAAATGGCTATCTATAAAAGATATTTTAAAATTTTCTTCTAATATTGGAATGAGTAAAATTGCCCTAGCATTAGGGGATAAAAAATTAAGAAAAACTTTAAAAGATTTTGGCTTTGGAATAAAAACAGGAGTAGATTTTCCTGGAGAGGTAAAAGGTATTTTGCAAAAATTGCCATGGAAAAAACATTTACTAGCTAACATATCTTTTGGACAGGGGGTTGCAGTAAGTGCTTTGCAAATGGCAAATGCTTACGCCGCTATTGCAAATGGCGGAGTTTTAAAAAAACCTTATTTAGTAAAATCTATTACTAATGATAATGGAGTATTAATTAAAAAAATAAAACCACAAATAATTAAAAGAGTACTTAGTAGTAAAGACGCACATACTTTAAAGTTATTGTTATTAGGATCTGCAAGTAATGACTCTACCGGAAAGGCTGCAAGGGTTTCTGGATACTTAGTTGCTGGAAAAACAGGAACAGCTCAAAAAATTGACATAAAAAGACAAACTTATTTAAAAGCTTCGTATGTTTCTAGTTTTGCTGGATTTTTTCCTGTAAATAAACCCAAGTTTGTTGTGTATGTAATTGTAGACAACCCAAAAGGAAAAAAGTTTTATGCATCTCAAGTTGCGGCCCCTTTGTTTTCTAAATTAGCAGCTAGTGCGTTGTCTTGGGCAAAGGTTCCACCTTTAATTAATAAAAATAAAATAATGACAGCAAAAAGAACAAAAAATAAAGTTATAAAAAAAATATCTGTTTATAAAATAGAACAAAAAAGAATTTTATCTTCATTAAAAAAAATAGTAATAAAAAAAATAATGCCTAATTTAAAAAATTTTAGTTTAAAGCAAGCTATTACAAAATTACAAGCTATTAAAAATTTTAAATATGAAGTAACAGGCTATGGTCAAATTTATTCAATGTATCCATTGCCTGGGGCATCATTAAAAAAAACAAAAAAAATTAAATTAATTCTTAAGCACTTTTAATTATGTTGTTAAAAACAGTTCTTTTAAATTGTCCAGATTTAGAATTTAAAAAAATAGCAGAACAATTTACATCTGAATATTTAAATAAATTAACTATATCTGACATTTTTGATGACTCTAGAAATCTTGTAGAAAAAAGTTGTTTTGTTGCAATAAAAGGCAGCGTATTTGATGGGCATTTAGCTATTAACCAGGCAGTAGCTAAAAAAGTTTCTGTTATTTTTTTAGAATCTAAACTAGAAACTAAAATATATATAAAAGATAATATTTTATTTATACCTGTTTTTGATACTAGAAAGTTACTATCTAATTTAGCTTACTCTTTAAATAAAAAAAAATTAAATAATATAAAATCAGTTGGCATTACCGGCACTAACGGAAAAACAAGCATAAGTTATTTACTAGAGTTTTTATTAAAGGGGCAAAAAGAAGTTCCTGGAGTTATAGGAACTATTGATAATCATATTAATAAAAAAATTTGGAATACTAGTTTAACTAGCCCAGGTGTATTAGATTTATATAAAAGAATTGATGATTTTATAAAAGAAAAAATGACAACTTTAATTTTAGAAGTTTCAAGTCACGCATTAAGCCAAAGCAGATTAAAAGCATTTCCGTTTAATTGCGTGGTGTTTACAAATTTAACTCAAGACCATTTGGATTATCATAAAAATATTCTTAATTATTTTTCTGAAAAACAAAAATTATTTTTAGAAGACCGGCAGCTAATGAATATAGATTGCAATGCAGTTATTAATATAGATGACTACTATGGAAAAAAATTAAAACTAGCAAGCAATATTAAACCATGGACTTATGGACAAAGTAGTTCGGCAGATTTTTGTTTTAAAGTTATTAGCGAAAGCATAGATCAAATAAATATTTGCTTAACTTTTAAAAAAGAACATTACACTTTTACATTGCCACTTGTTGGGCTTCACAACGCCTATAATGCAGTTGCAAGTATTATAGTAGCTTATGGATTTGGATACAGCATAAAGTCATTAACAAAATCTTTAAATTTATTTAATGGAATTCCCGGAAGATTGCAAAGAGTAAATAATAATAATAAATTTTCTATTTTTATAGATTATGCACATACACCAGATGCTATTTCTTCTACTTTACTTTCTGTAAAACCACTTGCTAAAAAAATTAGTATTGTATTTGGCTGTGGAGGGGGTAGAGATAAATTAAAAAGACCTTTGATGCTAAAGGCTGCTTTAAAAATTGCAGATTTTGTAGTATTAACATCAGATAACCCTAGGGGAGAAAAAGCAGAAAATATTATTGATGATATTTTAAAAGGAACAAAAACTTCTGATTATGATAACAGATTATTTGTTATACCAGACAGAAAAAAAGCTATTAAGTTTGCTATTAATTTACAAAAAGAAAAAGATATTTTAATTATTGCAGGAAAGGGCCACGAACAAGAACAAATAATAGAAAATAAAACTTTTTTGTGGAATGATTACAACGAAGTGCAAAGACTTTTAAATAATGAATAATAATAATAAAAAATTTTTAGTAAAAAATGTAGCATTATGGTCTAAAGCTAATATTTTAAAAAACAATGTTGATAGTTTTTCTAATTTTTTAATAGATACTAGAAAATATAAAGCAGACAGTGCTTTTGTTGCATTAAAAGGTAATGTAGACGCACATAGTTTTTTAGCACAAGCCTATGACAAAGGGGTTAGAGTATTTTTTATAGATAATTCTATTTCTAAAATTTTTTTTAAAGAAATTATGCTTTTAAAAGATATTAGTTTATTACAAGTTCCAGACACTCTAAAAGCTTTACAATTAATTGCATCTAAATGGAGAACATTATTACAAGGAAAGGTTGTAGCAATTAGTGGATCTAATGGAAAAACTAGTACAAAAAATTTTTCTTATCAAATATTAAAAACATATAAAAAAACTTATAAAAGCCCTTTAAGTTTTAACAATCACTTAGGAGTACCGTTAAGTTTGCTAGAGGCAAACCAAGATGACGAAGTTATTATATTAGAAATGGGAATGAATCACAAAGAAGAGCTTAAGTTATTAACTACAATAGCTAAACCAGATATTTCATTAATCACACAAGTTAGCCAAGCTCACATAGGACATTTTAATTCTTTAAATGAAGTTGCAGAAGCTAAGCAAGAGCTTTATCAATTTTCACCTTCCAAATCTACAGGAATATTTAATGAAGATAATATTTTTACTCAAAAAATGAAAACAAAATATTTAAAAGATAGCAACAGATTATGTTTTTCTTTTGGTTCAGAAAAAATATTAAAAAATAAATCTAATCTACAAAAGTGTGTAATTACAGAACTAACAAGTGAGTCTTTGTCTGGCTTAAGCTTTACTTTAAGTTATTTTGACAAAAACAAAGAGCAACATAAAAATTGTGTATCACTTTCATTATTAGGGTCACACAATATTAATAATATTGCTGCCGCAGTTGCAATTAGCCTTGCTTTAAAAATGCCGTGGAGCAAAATAATAAAGGCTTTAAATAATTTACAGCAATCATGGGGAAGAATGCAATTACTATATACCAATAACGGAGCATCAGTTATTTTTGATGCATATAATGCTAATCCATCTAGTTTTAAATCCGCGCTAGATAGTTTAGAAAAATTTTCTTGTACAGGAAAAAAAATAGCATTAATAGGAGCCATGGGCGAGCTTGGTAAATGGTCTGATAAAGAGCATAGTGATTTATCTTTGCGAATATCTTCCATATTTGATAGCGTTGGGTTTATTGGTGATAAAAAATCTTTTGTATCAGGATTACAAAAAAATAAATTTAAAGGAAGTTTTGTTCACAGCAAGTCAGTTGATGACAAAGAGTTTCAAAATTTTTTAGAAACACTAGCATCTAGTATAAAAAAAGAGGATATTGTTTTTATTAAAGCTTCTAGGTTTTATAAATTAGAAAAAATTTTACAAAAATTAAAAATTAAAAATTAGGTTTAATTAATGTTTTTACAAAATACTTTAAAATCAAGCACTTCTTTATCTGGGATAGGTTTGCATTCTGGAAAATCTGTAAAAATTAATTTTTTACCAGCAACAACAGACACTGGAATATGTTTTATTAGAGCAGATTTAAAACACAGACCATGTGTAAAACTCGAAGCTAATAAAGTAAAATCAACTCAACTTGCAACAACTTTAGATTTTGAAAATTATAAAATTTCAACAGTAGAACATTGTTTAGCGGCCTTATATGCAATGGGAATAGATAATTTATATATAGAAGTTTTTGGTGAAGAGATGCCTATTTTAGACGGAAGCTCTAAAATATTTGTAAAAATTTTTAATAAGGCTGGTGTATTAGAGCAGAATAAAATAAAACCTTATATCTGTGTGCAAAAAACATTTGTAGAAAAACTAGGCAACTCCTATGCAAAAGTTGAACCTTACAATGGCTTACGCATCAGCTGTGATATTGATTTTCCTCATCCAAAAATTTTAAAACAATCTTTAGATTTAGAAATAGATAGACATTCTTTTGATAAAGAAATTTCTGGAGCAAGAACTTTTGGTTTTATAGATCAAGTCGAGCAATTAAAAAAACAAGGCTTAGTATTAGGAGGCTCGCTTGATAACGCGGTTGTTTTAACATCGACAGATATTTTAAACAAAGAAGGTTTAAGATTTCCAGATGAATTTGTAAGACATAAAATTTTAGATGCAATTGGTGATTTGGCTATTTTAGGACAACCATTATTGGCTCATATTACATTATATAAACCAGGACACGCATTAATGAATCAGCTGCTAAAAAGTTTATTAGCACTTCCTACATTTTATGATATAAAAGAAAGGGCCAGCGCTTTAGATACTTAGATTTTTAAGTATAATTATTCTTGTTTTCAATTACATTTTAGTATATCAAATTAGCTGTACAGGAGCAAAATTATGATTGTAGGCATACCTAAAGAAATTAAAATTAGCGAATCAAGAGTAGGTTTAACAGAATCTGGAGTTAGACAATTTGTAGCCCAAGGCCACGAAGTTTTAGTAGAAACTAAGGCAGGCCTTGGTTGTTTTATTACCGATGAAGATTATATAGCAGTAGGTGCTAAAATTGTAGATTTAGCTAAAGACTTATATTTAAAATCAGAAATGATTATAAAAGTTAAAGAACCACTTCCACAAGAATATGATTTAATGCAAGAGGGTCAGTTGTTATTTACTTATTTGCATTTAGCAGCAGAGCCTCAATTAGCTAAAGTTTTATGTGATAAAAAAATTCAAGCTATTGCATACGAAACAATACAAGAAAAAGACGGAAGCTTGCCTTTGCTTACACCAATGAGCGAAGTTGCAGGTCGAATGTCAACTCAAGTTGGCGCTTTTTATTTACAAAAAGATCACGGCGGAAAAGGTATTTTATTGGGAGGGGTAACTGGTGTTAAAAAAGCTAAAGTTACTATTGTTGGAGGTGGAGTAGTAGGTGTGCAGGCAGCAAAAATGGCAGTAGGCTTGGGAGCAGAAGTTGTTATATTAGATATTAATCATTCGCGACTTGGTTTTTTAGATGATCTTTTTCAAGGAAGAGTTCAAACTTTGTTTTCTAATGCACAAAATTTAGAAGAGTCTGTTATAAAAACAGATTTATTAATTGGCGCTGTTTTAGTCGCAGGTCATAAAGCTCCTCAATTAATTACAAAAGAAATGATTAATAAAATGAGCAAAGGCTCTGTTGTTGTTGATGTTGCAGTAGATCAAGGCGGGTGCATAGCTACTTGCAAACCAACTAGTCATACTTCACCTACATATGAAATTAATGGAGTGCTTCATTATTGCGTTCCAAATATTCCAGGAGTTGTGCCTAGAACTTCTACATACGCATTAACTAATGCAACTTTGCCTTATGGTTTAATATTAGCAAAGTATGGTTTAAAAAAAGCTTTAGAAAAACAACCAATTTTAAAATCTGGAATAAATGTTTACAATGGGTATATTGCTTATCAAGCAGTGGCACAAGATTTAAATATGGAATACCGACCTTATTTAAATTAAATTTTTTTATTACTATTTTTTTAAATAAATATAAATCGAACCCCATACTTCTGTTTGCAACAAAGCTACTTTTTGTTTTTTTAAACGCAAAACAACTTTTTTATGAGGATGCTTGTATCTAGATTTTTTTGCACTTGCAATAGCTACTTTTAAATTTTTAAGTTTTTTTAAAAGTTTTATATGATTGCTGTTTTTGCTTCCATGATGGTTTAAAAGAAAATATTTAATTTTTTCAGGATTTGGTATGTTGTTTTTCCACAACAGCTCTGCTTTTTTTGTGCTATCACCACCTATAAGAATTAATTTTTTAACTAAAAAAATTCTGCTTAAAAAATTAGACCTAGATTTTGGATTAGATTTATGTTCATGCTTAAATCCAGATTTAAATCCAGATTTAAATCTGGATTTAGTTCCAGATTTAAATCCAGATTTAATTCCAGATTTAAAAGTATAATATTTTTTTTTATAAAAAGTATTTTTTTTAGGAATAGAAAATTTTATTTCTACAATATCTTGTTTTTTTAACAACATAAGTGTTTTTTTTGAGCATAATTGTAAATTTTTTAAGTATCTTTTATTATATTTTTTAGGCTGCTCTCTTGGATTTTTGTATAAGCAAAATTTTATCCATTTTTTTTTAAATTGATAAGTAAGATTAACATGATCTGTATCAGCATGTGTTAGCAGTAAAATATTTTGTTTTTTTTTACAACTCTGTATAATTTTATTTTTTTTATGTAGCCTTTTACCTCCCATATCAAAATGAAAACATGTATTGTTTGTAACAAGGCTGCTCCAAGAGCCCTGCCCAATATTCCATATAATAAATACAGGTGGCTGTATTTTATTACTAGATAAGTAATGAGGAGAAAAAAATAAAAATAAAAAAATAAAATAAGTAAAAAAATTATAAATCATGATTTTTAAAGTTTATGTTTTGTTTTATAGAAAGTTTAAAATGCCTATTATACTTTTCAAAAATAAATAAACAAAATTGCAAACTAACAGCGTATATCCAAAAATAAAGTAAGGGTCGCTTTTCTGCAATAGGCCCACTAGCTAACATGCCTTGCATTGGGTTTAATAATAAAAAAAAAGTTTTCCATAAGTAATCTGTAAAGATAAGATTAGAGAATAAAAAATATTGTAAAATAGACAAAGGAATTAACAAAAATAATAACAAAGGTGTAAATAATAATTGCACAAAAATACTAAAAGGATGAATGTTGTTAAATTGACTTAATATAGGAAACAAAAATAAATATAATAAAATTCCCTGTATAGTTATTCTTAACAAAGGTTGTTTATAAACCTTAGGTATTAATGGATGTGTTAATACTTGTTGTAAAAAATAAATAATTATTATGGCAGTCCAGCTTAATAACAAAGACATTGATGCCCATAATGTTGGTTTAAATAAAATGCTAAGTAAAACAGAAATTAAAATTAAATAACTAGGAGGCCAGTGTAATTTATAATTTGCATTTACTAATCTTACTATTTGAAATAAATATGCCCTTAAAGCTGGTGCTGAAATATTGAGCATAAATGTGTATAAGAGTAAGAATAATAAATTGACGCTAACTGTTATAATTTTTGGTAGAAAAAATATTTTTTTTTGTATGTAATTTAAGAATCTATATATTAATGAAATATGTAATCCAGAAATAATAATTAAGTGTATTAGTCCAGATTTAGCAAATAAAGAATATAGATCTGAAGAAAGCTTTTTTCCACAACTTAGGCTTTGATAAAGCCCCTCATAGGGACTTGGCTTAGAAAAGCTTAGGCAAAAATTATGCAAGCTGTCACTTAATGCCAAAGCATTCTCGGACAAAAAAAAATAAGTATTACTGGATAAATAATATGTTAAGAGAATTAAAGGCAACAATAGAGGCATTCTTTTGTAGAAAGCAATTTTTTTTCCAAATTATAGAAAAAATATTTATAAAACTGTTATTTAAATTTAATAAACAAATATTTTTTACAAAAAAATCAATATTTTTAATAACTTAAGCTTTGTCATAATTAATGCACATTTACACAATGTAGGTATTTCAGGCTTTTCTTTTATCTTTACGGACTTTAGGCACAAAAATTGTGGATAACTGCCTTTACTTTAGAAGAGATTTTTTTTTTAATACTGTTTAAAGCATAAAAATATAGTAATTTTTAAATATGATTAGGAATTTTATACTTACTATTTTAGCAATAGTATTTACTTTAAGCATGAATATTAAGGCTGATTCTAGTAATTCTTCAAAATTTATACCAGTAAATCAGAATAAAAGAAAAATGATTACTGTTATGTTTAAAAAAGCAAATGAAGATGGCAATATAGTTAAATATAAAAAAAAAGTGATTTTGCCAAAATCAAAAATAACACCAAAGCCAATACTTAAAAAATTTCCATCAAGCTTTCCTAACTGGTCAAATATTTACCAT
Source organism: Bdellovibrionales bacterium (assembly GCA_015163875.1). Taxonomy (GTDB): domain Bacteria; phylum Bdellovibrionota; class Bdellovibrionia; order Bdellovibrionales; family UBA1609; genus JAAOIH01. The sequence continues at coordinate 26,086 of JAAOIH010000004.1, read as the reverse complement.
AAATTAAAAGAAGACAAGTTTAATAATTTGTCTATTGAATTTGTAGAGCCTGAGCTAAGTAGCCAAGCCCACTATATTCATTTAAGCAGCATGATTATAGAAAATGAGCCAAAAGTTATAGGCAGCACATTAGCTGATGGAAGAAAACTTTTATACTCTAAAGGTCAGAATATATTTATTAAAGTTTTTGATGATAGCAATATAAGACTCGGACAGTTGCTTAGAGTTATAGAAACTAAGCCAGCCTATTTTAAAAACAAATTACTTTTTGAAGGCCTTCTTCGTGTAAAAGCTGAGTTACAAATTATTGAAATTGTAGATAACACCGAAGAATCTTTTTACAAAGAGTATAAAGCTAAAATTACGAAATCATTTTTTTCAGTTACCGCAGGAGACTCTGTTATTGATGGAAAAGTTAATAAATTTTTTATTTCAAAAAATATTAACAACAGCAAAGAGCTTTCTAGGGTTGGCTTAATTATCGGAGGAAAGGCCATACCTTCACCAGAACTGTTTGGTTTACATTCTTTAGTTTATTTAAATGTAGGCTCAGATGAATTTTTAAAAATAGGCGATACTTTGCCAGTATATCAAAATTTAAAATCTCGAGGTGGAATAAAACAATGGGGAGATAAGGCTGTTGCCTATATTAATATTATAGATATTAAAAAAAACACCTCCACAGCAGTAATTAGTAAAATTATTTCAGATGTTCAACTAGGAGACAGAGTTGGAAGCTTTGATCAAGCAAGTGACTTAGGGTCATCTAATAATAAAACAAACTTGATAGACAACGAATTTGGTGATGAAGAAAATTTTGAAGAAGACATATTAGATGGCGATGATTTAGATGATGACTTAGATGGTGACTTAGATGGTGACTTAGATGATGACAATTTAGGTGATAAAAATTTAGAAAGTGACAGCAAGGAAGATAAAATATTAGAAAAAAATAATACAAAAAATACTACTTCAGAAGAGTACAATTTAGAAAATGATATTTCAGAAGCTACAGACTCAGAAGCTACAGGCTCAGAAGCTACAGACCCAGAAGCTACAGGCTCAGAAGCTACAGATTTAGAAGAAGATTTTGAGAATGAAGCTACTGAAGAAAAAAATTATGAAAACAAAGATTCAAAAAGTGAAGATTCAGAAAATCTAGATCTATAATTTTTTAAATTTAACTTTTATGTTCTTTTATTTTATTTAAAATACTTTCTTTTTCTTGATTTCCAACTAGCTGGTCCATAACTTGTCCATCTTTAAACAAAATCATAGTTGGGATACCCTTTACATTATATGTCGATGGTGTTTTTGTATTTTCATCAATATTAATTTTATAAATATTAACAGATTCTTTATGTTCTTCTGAAATTTCTTCTAATTTAGGACCTAAGGCTCGGCATGGCCCACACCACTGCGCCCAAAAGTCTACAAGAACAAGACCCTTGCTTTCTAAAATATCTGTTTGAAAATCTTTATCTGTTGTGTTTTTAGTAGGCATTATTACTCCATTTTTAGACCTAAGATTAGTATAAAATTTTCAGTTTTTCAAGCCTTTCTCCGATATTATTATTATGTCTACAAAGTGTAAAGTTTTAATTTTAGATGATGATAAATCATTTGCCGATTCTTTGTCTAAAAGCTTACAAGATTACAATTACGAGACAGTAGTTTGCACTAGCTCTTTTGATGCAGAAGATAAATTAAAAACTTTTTCTCCAGATTTATTAATTATAGACTTATTTATGCCAAACGGTAATGGGTCAGATTGGGCAACCTCTTTGTTAAAACATTCATATTTTAAAATTCCTATAATTTATATATCTGGTATTTTTACTGATGTAGAATTTCAAAATAGTTTAATTACAAATCCTTTAATTTTAAAAGTATTTTCTAAACCTTTTGAAGTTGCAAATTTAATTAAGGTATTTGAAGAATATAAAAAAAATAAAATATCAGAAACTAAAGAAAGCATTAAAGCTTCTGATATAAGTTATATTGAAAGAGCCTTAATTGGCAGCAATTATTTAGATGATCAGTTTATAAATAATTTAAAAAAGCCTACAAAATTTTCGGCTAATAATTTGCCAGAATATTTAACTTGTTTTTTTAAAACTAAATCAACGGGAGTTGTAACAATAAAAACAGATGCTCAAGAAGTAGAAATTCATTACAGCAAAGGTAATATTATATTTATAAAAATGAATGACAAACCTACATCATTTGGAGTTTTGTTGGCAAAATTAACACAGTTAAAGTATGGACAAATAGAGAACTACTGTATTGAAGCAAGAGAAGCTAAAAAGAATATTGGAGTATTTTTATTAGAAAAGTCATTAGTTACAGAAATAGAAATTTTTAAAATTATTAATTTACAAATAGCTTTAAGATTTTTTAAATTATTTAACAATAGCCCAATAACTTGCGAATGGACAGAAAAAGAAGAATCTAATGAAAGTAAATTAGGTCATTTTTCAATAGAGGAATGGGAGCGTATTTTAATACGATTTTCTAATAATTTAACAGATAGCTGGTTGCATGGATTTTTAAAAAAATTTAATTCTTACTATTTAATTTTAAGAAAAGAAAATTTCCCACAAACAATTAGCGACCCAGATATGTTAGACAGCTTTAATAAAATAAAAAAAAGATTGTCGTCTTCTTGTGTTCAGCTTAAAGATTTTAGCACAGAATCTGAGCTTAAAACATTAAAAACTTTGTATTTATTTTTATTGCTTGATGTAGTTGCACTTTCATCATCTAAACAATTAAGCAAAACAGAATTGTTAAATATTCATAATGATAATAAGAAAAAAAATTATTTTGAAGTATTAGATGTTAGCCTAGATTCTACAGAGCCAAATATTAAACAAGCTTATAGAAGTCTTTCTAAAAAGTTTCATCCAGATAATTGTTCTTTTTTTGCGTCTTCAGAAGAGCGAGATCTTTATGAAGAAATATTTAAGTCTATTTCACAAGCTTACGCCACATTATCTAAAGACCAAATGAGAGTGTCTTATCAATCTTTACTAGAGCAAGAAAAATTTGAAGAGCAGTTTAAAGAGCAGTTATTAGAAAATGAAATTATAGTCCAATTACAAAATCAAAATTTAACTGGCTTGTTAGAAAAAATTCAAAATCCATCTGTTATATATGCAAAAAAACAAGTGTTTTTATTATGGGCTTTAATAGTTGCTTATAAAGAAGAAGCTACACATAAAAAAAAGCAAGCTATTAAAAAAAGAATGAAGGTGTATATTAAAAATATTCCAGAAAATATTTTAAACTTTAATCATTTTATTTATTTAACCAAAGCTTTGTATTGCGAGATTACAGAAAATTTAGAAGAAGCTAAATATTTTTTTAATAAAATTCAAAATATAGAATCAATAGATATATCTAAAAATACTCAAAATATAGACGATCTTTTATTGCAGAAAAAAAAGAAAAGCGTAAAAAAAAGAGATATACAATTTGGAGCATCGGTATTTATATTGGTAGTTGCTGTTGTTAGTTATAAATTAAAAACAAATAATACAAATATTTTTGTTAATACAGTACAAAAAAATATTAAAGCTAAAATAGTTATTAAAAAAAAGCAGAAAAAAAGAGAACTGTCATCTGTTGACAGAAAAATACAAATAAAATCTTATTTTTCTAATTTAGCAAATTTTCATATAGACTCTGTAGATGATAATAAAAATTATAAATTAATAAGTTTAAAAAACTATCTTCCAGTGTCAGAAAAGGTGCAGATAAATAAACTTAGCATATTAGTATATAAACAACTTTCACCTTCTGGCGGAATTATTACAGAAAAGAATTTTTTAAAAAAACAAAATAAAATAAAGGCTATAGATAAATTTTTAAACGCAAGAGCTTCCTTAAAAGAGCAATCTTCTATTACATGGTATGGACTCTTGCAAGGAGAAAAAAAACAGAACTTACTTGTTCAATATATTAAAGAGCACAGAACATTTATATATTTTATTGGGGATCACTCAAATATTATTAGCTTAAAAAAGAGTATTTTAAAAAATATTTCTAAACTATAGATTTATGTTAAATTTTTTGCAAAGCTCCAAAGCAGAATTTTTTTTGTATATTTTTAATAAATTAATAAAAAAATTTTTATTAATTATTTCAATCTTTTGTTGTGTTTTTTATATTTTTGAAATTTTAAAACTTTTTGAATATATTTCTAACGGAGTGTCTTTTTTAGACTTTATTATTTATTTGGGAGTAGATTTTTTTATATTTTTGCCAACGGTGCTTTCTATAAGCTTGTTGATTGCAGTACTTTTTGTTTACAATGATCTTTTTGTAAATAATGAATTTTTTTTAAGTTATATGTTAAACTTAAAAATATTTTTTTATCCAATTATTGTTTTAGCAGGCATTGTGCTTTTGTTTAGTATTCAAATTAATTTTTTTTTAAAACCAATGGCATCTTATAAATTAAAGTTAATGCGCAATCAATTTAATATGACAATATATCAAAATATAAAATCAGAAGTGTTTCAATTTGGAATTAAAAATAGTTTATTTTATGCAAAAGATAAATCTTCTAATGATTTTTTTAAAAAAATTTTTGTATTTCTTCCTAATAAAAAAAATAATATATCTATATCTGCTAAAAAATCACGAACTTTTTTAAAAAAAGAAAACCTTAAAAGAGACCTGATATTAGATATACGCAAAGGAACTGCATATAATTTAAATTCTAAAAATCCTTTTTTGTATACTTTTGACAAAGCACAAATACTTTTACAGTCATTAGCGCCTACATCTGTTAACCCTCATTTAAAATATTACACTCTACTAGATTTAAATGCTAAAGATAATTTGATTTACAAAAATATACAAAAAAAAATTATATATAAATATAAATCTATTAATTTAATTTTAGCATGTTTGTCTTTTTCATTACTTGCATGGATGCTTTTACCTATGAATTTTTTTAAAAAAAATGGACAATCTATTGTAGCATTTTTTATTGTGTCTGTGTTTTGGCTGCTGTATTCTTTGTGTCTGGGCTGGTCGCAAAAAGGATTGGCAACAGCACATTTTATTTATTTAATACCAAATTTATGGATTATAATTATTTGTGCATGGCTTTATTGTAAAAGAAAAATAGTTATGCCACTTTCTGAAAGAATGCTATCTTTTTAAAGCTTATTAAGCATTAAAACTGATTCAATTTTAAACCTTAAGCCAAGTGCATAAATCTTCTTGAGTTGTTAAAATTTGAGAACCTTGTTTTATTAATTCAATATTTCCAGAAAACATACTCCACGGAGACTGAGGTATAGTTCCTATTTCTTTATTTAATTGTAATCCAAGATTTGCAGTTAATAAACTTCCACTTTTTTTTTGCCCAACAATCATTAAGATATGTGATGCAAGACTAGCTATTAATAAATTTCTTTTATGAAAATTGTATTTAAATAAAGGAACATCTGGGGCAAATAAACTAACCACACTGCCTCCACTTTTTTGAATAGCTTTTATATAACTTTTAAATGATTGCGGATAAATATTTTTAAAACCAGTTGGTATAAAGGCAACAGTGGGGGCGTTGTTTCTGATACTAATTTTATGACTATGCTGGTCTATGCCTTGTGCCCCTCCGCTAATGCAATGTATGTTGTTATTTTTTATAACAGGACCTAAGACTGAGTCCATCCAATGTAAACTATCTTGACTAGGCCTGCGACTTCCAACAACAGCAAGTAGTGGGTGAGTGTCTTGGCTTATAGGTCTTCCTATATAAGATAAAAGCGGGCTATGTTTTAAATTCATTATTAATTGAGAGGGGTAGTTGTGATGCCCAGGATATGTAAATTTGATTCCATATTTTACAGACCATAAAATTTGTTCTTCAGAGTTGTGCCACCAATTAGGCTTTGCTTTTAATTTTTCTTGTAATTTTAAAGGAATATACTTCCATGTATCTGACATAGGAAATTGATATTTTTTATAATCTTTTAAAAGTTTTAAAAAACATTTAGGTGTTAAATTTATATTATGCCAACTTAAAGACGCTAATAATAAAAGTGGATTTTGAGTAGTGTTCATTTGGCTTACAAAGCAAAATAAAAACCTATGCTAAAAGCTAATTAAGCTATTTTGTATTAAAAAATTCGCATATGGTACGAAATAGAAGAAAGTATTCCTAGAGCAGCACTAATACTAATAATACTAGACCCTCCATATGAAAAAAATGGCAACGGAGTTCCTACTATTGGAAGTATTCCTGTTACCATTCCTATGTTAATAAAAACTTGCCAAAAAATAAAAGAAGTTACTCCAATTACGCACAAACTAGAAAAACCACTTAAACTTGTGACCGCTATTTGCAGGCAAATAGAAAATAATAAAAAAAATAAAAAAATACATAAGCAGGATCCAATAAATCCAAACTCCTCGCTTAAAACACTAAAGATAAAATCAGAATGTCTTTCTGGAATAAAATGAAGTTGAGACTGCGTTCCTTTTTTAAAACCTTTTCCATATATTTGTCCACTTCCAATGGCAATTTGTGATTGTATGCTATTATATCCGATACCTTTTGGGTCTTTATGAGGCTGTATAAAGGTGATAATTCGTTTTTGTTGATAAGGCTTAAGAACAAAATTCCAAGCCAGTGGAGTGCAAATTAATATTGATATGCCGGTTATAATAATTACTTTATATTCTAATGTAAAAAAAATTAACATAGATGCACCAATGCTTAAAATAATTAAAGCAGTCCCTAAGTCTGGCTGTTTAATTATTAATAAAAAAGGAAGCACGAGTAATATTAACGGTTTTATAAGTTGTTTAAAATTAAGTTTGTTATTTATATTATAAGTAGAAAGTAATTTTGCCAAAACTAATACAATGCTTAACTTCATTATTTCTGAGCTTTGTAAATAAAATGAAAAAATTTTTAACCATCTTTTTGCGCCATAAAAAGAAACTCCCTCTTTAAGGGTAATAATTAAAAGTAAAATATTAAAAAAATAAAGAGGGTAGGCTAATTTAAAAAATACTTTTGGCTGTATAAAGGTAAAAATAAAAAAACAAATCCAGCCTATAGACATCCAAGCTAACTGTTTAAAAAAAATTATTTCTAAACCTATTTTTAAACTATTATAGCTGGCACTATATAAAACTATTAGTCCAAAAATTTGCAAAGCAATAATTGTAAAAATTAGTTTTAAATTTAATCTATATAAAATATTAGTTGTAGGTTGTTGTAAAATCATTATAAACCTTTTTTATTTTTATAAGAATCAAAAATTTTTAAATTATTTTTCTCTGGAGGGTATTTGTTTAAATAAGCCTGCATTACATCTCTTGCAAGTGGCGTACTTCCAGTTGACCCATGACATGAATGCTCTGTCAACACTGCAACAGTAATTACAGGATTATCAGCAGGCGCAAAACCTATAAACCAACCATGGTGTCGATCTTTTAACGGAAGCTTTGGACAATTTGTATATATATTTTTTTTTGAAAAAGATCGTATTTGAACTGTTCCTGTTTTTCCAGAAAATTTATAATTTTTTAGTTTCCACCAATGAGCAGTACCTCTTTTACCATTAGTTACTTTAAATAAACCTTTTTTAATAATTTCAAAATTTTTTTTCTTAAAGCCCTCTTCTAAAAGATTATTTTTTATTTCTGTTTTAAACTTTTTTAAAATTTTTCCTTCATTGTTAATAATACTTTTTACTAACAAAGGTTTTACTACAATACCATTTGTTGCAATAGTATTATAACTAATAAGCATTTGTAATGGAGTGGCCAAAGTATAACCTTGTCCAATTGCATGTACTAAATTTTCGCCTTTTTGCCACTTTTTGTTTGTGTATTTTTTTTTCCATTTTTTATCAGGAATTAATCCTTTTTTTTCATAAGGTAGAGCTATATTTGTTTTTAAACCCAGGCCTAATTTTTTTGCATAATATGACATGATATCAATTCCTAAATCAATTCCTAATTGATAAAAAAATACATTGTTAGAAATCTCTAACGCAGTTTCAAGGTTAATGTTTCCATGATTAATTTTAGAGTGATTATGAAAAAACCTGTTGCCATATTTTAAATATGACGGAGTGTTTAAAAGGCTATCTTCGGTTATAACTTCTTTTTCTAATGCAGCTAAAGCAACAATAGGTTTAAATGTTGAGCCTGGTGAGTAATAGTTTTGTAAAACTTTATTAATTAAAGGTTTGCCAGGGTGTTTAGATAATTTATTCCATAAATCAAATTCAATTTTTTTAGAAAATAAATTGTTGTTATAGGAGGGGGAGCTAACCCAAGCTATAATTTCTCCATTAGTTTTCATTGCAATTAAAGCACCAGTTCTTGGGCCTATCGAATCTTTTCTGTTAAAACTTTTAAATGCTACATCTTGTATTTCTTTATCTAATGTTAAAACAATATTGTTACCAGGTGTGGCAGCTTCGCTTTTAAGTTTAAAAGAACTAAATTTAGAATCTGACTCTCTTCCTTTTGAGTCCACCTCTAAAATATTATAACCGTTCTTTCCAAATAAAACACTGTCCCAAATTTTTTCTAAACCACTTTCTCCTACATGATCATTAGATAATTTTTTTTTATTAGAATTTTTTCTAACCAACCCAAACAATTGAGACGCATTGTCCTTCATTAAAGAATATCTGTAAGTGTGCTGGCTTAACACAATATTAGGATAACTAAGTGCAAGATTTTGAATTATATTAATTTCTGTTAAATTTAAATGACTTTTAATGGGTATGTCTTGATACCTAGATATATTTTTTTTATAAGATACAATAATTTTTTTAATTTCTTTTGTCGAGATACCTATAACCAGTCCAAGTTTTTTTAGACTTTCTAAGCTGTTGTTTGAAGGCCTAAGTGTAACTTGATAAGTAGATAAATTTTTAACTAGTAGTTTATTATTTCTATCTAAAATTAAACCTCTTGTTGGCGCAATATTTTGAATTTTTATATAATTTGAATCAGAAAAAGATTTAAAATCTACGCCCTTTATAATTTGTAGATAAAATAACCTGGCAGTTAATAGTAGCAATCCTATTTTTAAATAAATAAAAAAATCTTTATATCTGCTGGTCCAATGTTTTGTATTAGCACTCATTTTTATATTCGACCTATTGCTTTATTTGTAGAAGGCGAGTAATCAGAAATCTCAGCAAATAGTTTTATTTTTTTAAATATATAAAAAAATAATAAACTTAAAATTCCGGTAAGTAAGCTAATATAAATATTATACATATTTAAAGCTTGCCCTAAGTTAAAAGTAAAGCTGCTAGTGCTATATGCAGAGTAAAATATTTTTATTATAATAAACCCAAATAAAGAAAATATAAAAAAAGATTTTATACTAGATGCTAACATTGAAGTTCTGGCATAAAAAATAATATATCCATAGCTACATATACTAAAAAAAAGCGGAAATCCTTTAAAAATAGTATAAGGCATTAATAAAAAACTTATAATTAAAGACATAGCAAGTATAGATTTTTTATTAGTGTAAAGTGACGAATATACTAAAAAACTAATCCATATTTGAGGCGCAGGAGAAAAAGGAAAAATATAAAACCACAAAATAATTTGCAAGCTAATGCAAAAATATAAAATAAGACTAATTAAAAAATAAGATTTTAAATAATGCATATTAAGGTTTTTTTACAATAAAAACTTCTTCTAATGTATTAAAAGAAACCGTAGGTTTAATTAGTACTATTATGTTTTTATTTAGTTTTGTTTCAGTAATTTTAAAAACTCTTCCAATATGCAAGCCTGATGGAAAAGTTTTTTGTAATCCAGAGCTAATAAACAAATCCCCCTTTTTAAGCTTTTCAGAAAAAAGAATAGATTCTTGAGGGTAGATTAAAGTATAAAAACCATTTTTATAGCCTGTAATTAAAGTTCTAGCCCTTGATCTTTGGTTAATGCTGTCTATAGATATTTTATTAGACAATAGTAAAATAATTTGTGATGTATGTTTGTAAACATTTTTTACAATTCCAACAACTCCGCTGTGACTTAAAACTCCATTTAATTTATTTATTCCGTCATTAAAGCCTTTGTTAATATTAATTGATAAGTATTGATCAAAAATATCAATACTAGTTACCTTTGCCACTGTTAAATTTGAATCTTTTGTAATTTTTAAACCAAGCAATTGCTTTAATCTATTATTTTCTTGTTGTACTTCTAGCTGACTTTGCAATTTAATAAATAGCTCTTTATTTTGTGTTAAAAGTTTTCTGTTATTTTCTTTAATCGCAAGTAGCAAGCTATATTTTTTTATCGCCCTGTATAAACCTATTGGAATTTGATACAAAACGCTTGGAAGAAAAGATAAGCTGCTATTAAAATGATATGTTGTGTTGTCTAACACAGATTGAAAGTATTTTTTATAATTATACAAGCTTAGCCCAACAATTAAGACTAGGCTAAACATGACAATTTTACTTTTAACAATAGACGGCATAGGTTTATTTAAATATATAGAAATTTTAGTTTTAAAGTTCTTGCATTATAAAGCTCTTATTGTTTAAAATACCAAAGGTTAGTAAAAATTCAAGTAATCCTTAAGGGCGATTTTATGAAAAAAATTATTTTTATGCTAATTTCTGGAGTTATTGTTTTGGCATTTGCATTTTTTGGACTAACTCCTTCTTTTTTGGGAGGGGGAGCTGGTAGAGGAATCGCATTGTCAGTTAATAACGAAGTTGTAAGCACAGTCAGTTTTAACAATATTGTTAGGTCTGCAAGCAAAAGGCAATCATCAATTCAGGCTAAATCTTCTAAAAAAAGACGATTGGCACAATCTAGATTAAAACAGCAATTATTAAATGAACTGGTGCAACTAAATGTAATCTATGTTTCTTTGGCAGAATCTGGATTTTATGTATCCCCTGGGTCTGTTATAGATCAGGTAGTTTCTACACCTGCATTTTCAGAAAATGGTCAATTTAAAAGAACTCGTTATGAGTCTTTGTTAAAATCTATTGGACAAACTCCAGATAGCTTTGAATCTCAAATAGAAAAATCTTTAGCTTATCAAAATTTTGTTAACTGGATAGGGCAGGCAACTAAAATTGTAACTTTAGAGCAAAAGCTTAAAGACTCATTATTAGATATGCAGGTTGATTTAGATTTTTTTGAAATTAAAAAACCAGATAATAAAAAAACAGCTTTAATTAAGGTTTTTGATAAAAAAGTTACAACAATTAAACAGCTATTAAAAACGGGTAGCTCTAAAAATATTAAAAACTGGACAAAAAAGAATAAAATAAAATTATCTAAATCAGATAAAGTTTCTTTGCTAAGTTCTTACCTCCCTATATTAGGGCAAAATAAATTAGCTTATAAAAATATTTTAAACACTAGGTCCAAAACTTTTGTAAATAAATTAATTTTTCATAAATCCTCCTATTATTTAATTTATGTAAGGGCTATTAAAAAGGCTAAAAAAAATAAAAAGGCTTCTTTTAATATGCTAAATAAATGGTTTGCACGGCAAAGACAGCAGGTGGCAATGCAGTCTTGGCTTAAGAGCCACAGCAAGGATTTACAAATTTATACAAACCAAAATTTAATAAAACTATAACCTATGTGCGGATATGGCGGAATTGGTAGACGTAGTGGATTCAAAATCCACCGGTGGCAACACCATGGGAGTTCAAGTCTCCCTATCCGTACCATTTTATTTTTTAGCTTTTTACTTTTTTCTGTTATAACAAATGCTCAGTTTATTAATTTACCAAATCCAGGATTTTATTGGACAAAAAAAAGCTTAGATAAAAAAATACAAAAATTTATTACTAAAAATAAAATTAATCCATCTAATTTGTCATTTGCAATTGAGTCTAAAAACCCTATTGAGTCATTTAGTATTAATCATAATGCTGAAAAATATTTTACACCAGCCTCTTTAAATAAAATAGTTATAGCCTTAGCAGCTTTAGATGAATGGGGAATTAAAAAAAAATTTACTAGCTCTTTATTGAAAAAAAAATCTAGTAATATAATAAAAAACCAATTAAACGGAAGTCTTTATTTTAACGGAGGTGGAGATCCTGCTTTTGTTTCGGAATCTATGTGGAATTTAGTAAGAATATTTTCTCATTCAAATATTATAACAATAAAAGGCGATCTTGTAATTTTTAAAAAATTTTTTAAATACAATATTAAAAAAGATAATAAAAGGCCTAGGGGAGACAGAGCTTACGAAGCTTTAATTTCACCAAGCTCTTTTAATTGGAACAGCCTTAGTCTTAAAGTAAGGGCTTCTTCTGCAGGAAGAAAGGCTAATATTATTATTGACCCATATAAAACAAAATTTTTAAAAATAAGAAACAATATACAAAGTGTAGCTGGCAAAAGAAGCAATATTCACATTAAAAGACTTATTAAAAATAAAAAAAATATATTAATTCTTAGTGGAGTTATTGGAACAAAATCAAAAGACTTTATTGCGTATAAAAATATAAGCAATCCAGAGCTGTGGCTAGGTAGTTATCTACGCATCTTTTTAAAAAAACAAGGCATTAGTATTAAGGGAAAAATAAAAATTAAAAATTTTAATAATACAGATTTATATAAATATAAAAAAATAGCAGAAGTAAAAAGCAAACCTCTGCCTTTGTTAATTTCTGATATGTTAAAGTTTTCTAATAATTATATTACAGATATGCTAAGTTCTCAGTTTAGTAATTATAACTTAAGAATTAAAAAAACTTTTCAAAAAATAGGCAGGGGAGATCAAAGTATTTATTTTTTTAATCCTTCTGGCTTATCTAGAAAAAATAAATTAAAAGCTAGTACTATATTAAAACTATTAAAATATATAAAAAATCACAAGTACTCACCAGAGCTGTTAAGTGCTTTTTCTTTAGCAGGTGTAGACGGAACTTTAAAAAGTTATAATTTTGTTAAGCCTAATCAATCTATTAGGGGAAAGACTGGCTTGCTAAATGCAGTTGTTGCATTTTCTGGATTTGTTAAAGCTGGAAAAAAAGAAGAGTTGCTAGTAACATGGATATTTAATGGAAAAGCAAAAGACACTTTAAAAGCATTAAGCTGGAGAAGAAAATTTCTTAAATTACTATTAAATAAATAAGCCAAAGCTTGTAAATAAAATATTTAAATATTTTATTTACAACTATCAAAATCTTTTTTTGTAAATAAACTTTTTATATGTAAATTTTTGTCAGCAAATTTTTGTATAGGCGATATGCTTCTGTCAATTACACAAACAACCGTATTAACTCTTGCTCCATCTTTTCGTAAATCTTCTAAACTTAATAAGACCTGGCCTCCAGTTGTAATAACATCTTCAATGATACAAACATTTTTGTCTTTTATATCTATGCCTTCTATAATTTTGCTAGTTCCGTATTTTTTAGCCTCTTTTCTGACAAATACACATGGTAAATTTAACTCCATAGAAATTGCTGCGGCAATAGGTATAGCTCCCATTTCTAGTCCTGCTAAAATGTCTGTATTACTTGGAATTAAATTTTTTAATTCATTTGCCACTGATTTTAACAAAAAAGGATCTGATTCAAATCTATATTTATCAAAATATTCAGAAGAGTATTGCCCTGATCTAAGTAAAAATTTTCCTGTTAAATAAGATGCATTATAAATATTTTGCTTTAAATCTTCTTTAGTCATTTTTATTTTAAAGGATTGTTAATATGAAACCATTCTCCGATACTTGGTGATTTAAAAAAAGTATTATAATTTTTTACACTAGAAACACCTCTTGTAGATTTATTATAAGAATAGCTTAACAGATAATCAGGCAACAAAGATGGCTTGTGATTTCTGTTCTCTCTTCTATAATATTTTGCAAATTGTAATCCAAACCAATAAAATCTGTTATCTTTTCTTGCAAATGTACAATTAATTCTTTCTCTTCTTGATCTATTATATATTTTATTAATAGAAAGCTTAAAAGATATTTTATCTGAATAACTTTTACTAGTTAATGAATGCAATCCTTTTTTATTTAATTTAACAGGCTTATTCCAAACATAACATGCATTTAAATAAGAATATCTAATAATACCTTTTGCCAAAGAAAAATGTAATTCTTTAAAAGAAGATTCTTCTGATTTTTTTAAAAATAAATTATCTTCTTGTAAATTATTAAACTTAATATCAATAATTGGCATTCCAACACTTGAAACTTTATCTTTAAAAGACTTCATTGCTCCGTACTTTTCATTTAATGCAAATCTAGGAATATTGTATAAATCAGAAGGGCTAGACGCCAATGAAGAATTTTTTATATTTGCAGATTTAGGAATAAATGAAGCAGGAGATGAGTGCTGTCCAAAAGCTGCATCAATTTTAAAATCATTAAAAAAATCAGAAGAATTTTTATTAATAGTTTTTGTCACAAAATTATCAATACTTTTATATTTATTTCTCATAGATTTAATATAGCTTGGAGATATATTTGCAATCATTGTTCTTAAATGTTCTGTACTTTCACCATAAGGATAAGAAAATGTATTAGTGCTAATTCCTAATTCTTCTTTAATTCTTGTAATACATTTAATGATATTTAAAAAATTATCTTCTTCTGTTTTTTCAACCATATGTTTGTGATCTGCTGTATGGCAGCCAATAGTTGTACCTTTGTATTCAGAAATTTTTCGTAATTCATCCCATGTTAAAATGCCTAATTTTTTTCCTTTAGGTGATTTATGATTATTTTTATCTACAATGTCTGTGTTAATAAAAAAAGTAAAAGGAAGATTTTTATTTTTTAAGTGTTTAAATCCGTATGTATAAAAAGATCTATAAGGGTCGTCTACCGTTATAACAACAGAATTAGAATCAAAATTTTCTTTATTACTTAAATGATAAATAGCTTTTTGCATAGGAATTACAGAAAAATCAAAATTTGGTTTTTTGTAATTATCTGTATCTTTTTTTATTACACAGTCTCGCCAAGCAGACCCTGGTTTTTTATTTTGTTTTTTCTTTTTTGCTAAATAGGCAGCTCGCTTTTTTGATCTGTATTTTATATTTTTTTCTTTTTCTGTTTTGGAGTGAGCATCGCTAATATATTTAGATTCTATACTGTTGCAGTAAGTGTCTCTTTTAAAAACATTAACTTTAACATTTTTTTTATCAAGATATTTTAAATGATTTAAAAATTGAAATTCTTGTATATTTGTCCAAATTCTTCCGCTAGATCTTTTGCGAATATGTTCTTCGCCAATTCTATGATATTGTAAAAAAACAACACTATTAGGCGCGATACTTTTTGCAATACTATTTGTAGGAGCTAAACTAACATTAATAAAAATAGCAATTAACATAAATATTACTATATTAAAATTTTGAATATTTTTTTTCATTTTCGTCCTCTTTCATATTGTTTAGCTAGCTTTATTGTAACTATTATCAATAATATTGTGTTACAAAGATTCTTTTTTTGTAATATGTAATTATAATTTATTGACCTTTTCTTGATTAAAGTAGAGGTTGGCTTTATGTTAAAAACAGTAGTGTTATTTTTATTTATTATTATTGGCATATTAGGTCTAGATTCAGCAGGAGTGCTGCCTTTAGGCTGGGTAAAATCTAATTCAAGCAAATCTAGTTATTCAAGCATTAATAAAATTAATAATGAAAAATTATTCTTTAATTTACACAATCTTAGTCTTATGTCTTTAAATGGAAAAAAATTTTTATTAAAAGATTTTAAAAATAAAGTTGTTGTAATTAATTTTTGGGCTTCTTGGTGTGAACCATGTAAAGAAGAATTTCCAGCTATTTTAAAATTATCTAAAAAATTTAAAAAAAAATTGGTTGTGATAGCTATTTCTAGTGATTTTAGTAAAAATAAAGCTGTAACTTTTTTACAAAATTTTAAAAAAATATATCCACATAGCTTTAAATTTGTTTATGGAGTTTGGGATAAAAATTCTAAAATTACACAAAAAATATTTAAAATTATCAAATTGCCAGAAACTTTAATTTTAGATAAAAACTTAAAAGTAGTAACCAAAATTATAGGAACTAAAAAATGGCTTAACGGAGAGGCCTACGAATTAATAAAAAAATTATTATAAAATTATATAGTTGATTCCAAGGCTATGGAGAGTTAACCTCAGAATATGAATATCTCAGATTTATCAAAACAAATAGAAGTTATTTATGAAGAATCTTTAAAGGTATTTAAAGCAGCATCTTCTAGCAAAAATTTATATGATTTAAAAGTAGAGTTTCTTGGAAAAAAAGGAAAACTTTCATTATTAATGGGACTAATGTCTAAATTGCCAAACCAAGACAAGCCTAAGTTTGGAAGCTTGATAAATGTAAAAAAAAAATTACTAGAAGAAGCTTACACAGAATATAAAACCAAATTAGATTTAATAGATTTAAACAAAAAGTTAGATCAAGAATATTTAGACATGAGCCTCCCAGGAAAAGAAATTGAAACAGGAGCATTACACCCAATACAAAAAGTTAGTGAAAATATTGTAAATATATTTTCCAGATTAGGATTTTCTGTTCGCACCGGAAATTTAATAGAAAAAGATTACTATAATTTTGAAGCTTTAAATATCCCAAAAGATCACCCCTCCCGTGACATGCAAGACACTTTTTACATTGACGATAATCATGTATTGCGAACCCACACCAGCCCAATACAAATTCATACTTTAGAAACAGAAAAAGCACCTTTAAGAATTATTGGACTTGGTTCTGTATTTAGGTCAGACAGTGACATTTCGCATTCACCAAATTTTTATCAAATAGAAGGGCTGCTTGTAGAAAAAAAAGTATCAATGGCAAACTTAAAAGGCACTGTGTCTTTTTTTGTAAAAGAATTTTTTGGAAAAGAATTAAAAACCAGATTTCGACCTAGTTTTTTTCCATTTACAGAACCTTCTGCCGAGGTAGATTGTCAATGCTCTTCATGTATGGGCAGTGGCTGCTCTTTGTGTGGACAAACTGGGTGGATTGAAATTGGCGGATGCGGTTTAGTTAATCCAAAAGTGTTAAAATTATCTAATGTAAATAAAGATACAGAAAATAACGAAACTGATTGGCAAGCATACGCTTTTGGTTTTGGAATAGAAAGAATGGCTATTTTAAAATACGGAATAAAAAGTATTCGTTTTTTTAATCAAAATGATATTCGTTTTTTATCTCAATTTAAATAATAAAAAATATAAAAATAACACTTAGGTAGATAATGAAAATTTCTTTTAACTGGTTGTCTGAATACATTGACCTTGATAATTTTAAATCAAACTCAAACGAGCTTGGAAAAAAGTTAACTGATGTTGGTTTAGAAGTAGAGGGGATAGAAGATCAAAAAAAAGCTTGGGAGAATGTTGTTGTTGCTAAAATTATTACAAAAAAAGCACATCCAAATGCAGACAGGCTTAGCCTTTGCCAAGTAAAAGTTGGAGCAGAAACTTTGCAAATTGTTTGTGGAGCTAAAAATCACAAAGAGGGAGATTGGGTTGTTGCAGCTCTTCCAGGTGCTAATTTGCCAGGTGATTTTCTTATTAAAAAAAGTAAATTAAGAGGAGAGCTTAGCTGCGGAATGCTTTGTTCAGAAGAAGAGCTAGGTTTAAATAAAACAATGGATGGTATTTTAATTTTACAAAAAGAAGATTTAAAAAAAGAAGAAAGTTTACAAGAAGGTAAAAATTGGAGCGACTATAAAAATTTAAGTGACAGTATATTTGATATTAATATAACTCCAAATAGAACAGATTGTTTAAGTCACTTTGGAATTGCAAGAGAGCTGTCTTGCGTATTAGACAAAACTTTAAAAAAAGATTTTCCTGCAAAAACTATTAGTGATAAATTTTCTGCATTTCCTATTAAAATTGAAAAGTCTAATTTAAATTTAGGATATTCAGGCTGCGTTGTTAAAAATGTAAAAATTAAAGAAAGCCCTAAATGGCTTAAGCAAAGACTAGCCTCTGTTGGAGTAAAGTCTATTAACAATGTTGTTGATGTAACTAATTTTGTTATGTGGGAGCTAGGGCAACCCATGCACGCGTTTGATTTACAAAAAGTTAATAAAGAAATTAATATTCGCAAAGCTAAAAAAGGCGAAAGCTTAGTTACTTTAGATAATAAAAATATTGAATTTAAGGGAGGGGAGCTAATTATAGCAAACGAATCATCTCCTATAGCTTTGGCTGGTATTATTGGAGGTTTAGATTCTGGAGTTAATAAAGATACACAAGATATTTTTATTGAATCTGCTTATTTTAGTCCATCAGATATCAGAAAAACAGCAAAAGTTTTTGGAATACAAACAGATTCATCTGATCGTTTTTCAAAAGGTTCGGATTCGTCAATATTATTACAAGCACTTAACAGAGCTTGTGAATTAATTAAAGATTTAGCACAAGCCGAAGTTGAAAAAGATATTTTTTATCATAAGCCTCCACAAATAAATAATGAAAAAATAAACATTACTCAAAAATTTTTAGAAGATAAACTAGGCTACTCTGTAAATATGAAAGATTTTGATAAATGGATTAAGGCACTTGGGTGTCAGTTAAAAGTTTCTTCATCAGAAAGTCGTGAAGTTGTAGCTCCTATATTTAGAAAAGATTTATGTCAACCTGTTGATTTATTAGAGGAGTATGCGCGACTAAATGGTTATGATAAAATTCCAGAAGTTCTTCCATCATTTACTGGCGGCCCTGGTAAACATAATGATTATTATTTACAAAATACAAGGCTTGCAAATTTATGTAAAAATGCTGGATTATTGCAGGCAATTAATTATCACTTTACAAATTCTATTTTTCAAAAAGAATTTTTAGAATTTGACTTATTACACAAAACAAAAGATTTAAAAAAATATAGCACTTATATGGGCGGTGATCCAGTTTCTGTTTTAAACCCATTAAGTGGGGATTTAAATGTTATGCGACTTAGTTTGTTGCCAGGTTTGTTTCAAAATTTAATACATAACTATAATCATAATCAAAAATTAGGAAATTTATTTGAACTTGGAACAGTATTTAACAAGCAAGAAAATAATTATAATGAACAAAATTTTCTTAGCCTTATTTCTTGGGGAAATAAAGAAACTTTATGGGATAAATCAAAATCACCATTGGTGTTTGAGCTAAAAGGAAGAGTAGAAAGTTTATTAAAATCTTTAAATATTTCTTTTAAGTGGAAGGTTATAAAAGATTTAAATTTGTGCCCAGATTTTTTACATCCAAAAAGATCTTTGGCGCTACAAATAAGAGGAAAGCTTGTTGGTTATTTAGGAGACCTTCACCCAATGCTTTTGCAAAAACATAAAATTAGATTAAATGTTTCTTTAGCAGAATTTAACACAGACTTATTTAATTTAGCGCCAACAATATGTGACTCTAATATTTTAACAGGAAAGTATCCATCAGTTACAAGAGATTTATCAGTACTGTGTTTAAAAACTTTATTATCAGAGGATATTAATCAATTAATAAAAAAAGTTGCAGGCAAAGATTGTATTTCTTGTAGAGTTTTTGACATTTACGAACCAAAAGATAAAGAAAAGTTATCTATTACTTTTAGACTAGTTGTGCAAAATTCAGAAAAAACTTATTCAGAAGAAGACCTGCAATTACTTCAGGCTAATATTTTTAAAAATTTATCAGACAAACTGGGAGTGGAAATCCCCTCCAGTTAATTAAAATTTTAGTTATTATTTTGCTTTTATTATAAATAATAAAATTTAAAAAACTCTATTAATAACAGTAACTTATTTAATATAATTAAAGCTTATTATAAAGGCTTGCATATTGCACATATTTTATATAATTTCCACTTAAATATCATTAAATTTAGAATAAAGGATTAGAATGAAGTATTTGATTTTATTAATTATTATATGTTTTCAAAACACAGCTTTTTCAAAAAGAATAAAAAATTATAAATATCCTTTTGCTAAAAGGTATATGTCCACAACTCTTGGGTCTTTATCTGGATCTACAATTCCCTACACACCTTATAAAGATATTTTTTTAGGAAACCACCGAGACAGATCAAACAGAAATATTCCTAGTGCAGGTTTATTGTTACACAAATACGAGACAAGACCTTTGGTTTTTGTTCTTGGAGGCTTTGGTGCATTTGCATCAAGTGGAAATGTAAGAGTTTTGTCTCACTACCTTCACCACAAAATGGGATTTCATGTTATTGCAATGCCAGATCATCTTTTTTGGCACTTTGCTTTAACTGCAAATAAAAATATTGAATTAGGAGATTTTCCTAATGATATAAAAAACTATAGTAAACTTATGAAAGAGGCATTACGCAAAGCTCAGTCTATGGGTTTAAAGTTTTCAGATATATCAATTGCAGGATATAGTGCTGGAGGATTAAGAAGTTTATTTTTAGCTAAGCAAGATAAAAAAGAAGGCTTTTTTAATTTTAAAACCGTAGTTGCTATTAACCCTCCATTTAGTGTGCATCAAGCTGGTAATGTTTTGGACAAAGCTTATAATAGCTGGAAGAAATATACTGTAAAACAAAAAGAAATTTTAATACAAAGAGGAACAAGCTTATACTTTAAAATATTAGATCAACCAAAAGGCACAAATTTATTAGACTTTATATTAAAAAATTATCCATACACAGAAAAACAATCGATGGGTTTAATTGGGTATCAGTTTAGAAAAGATTTAACATCGTATTTAGGATCTGTAGAGGCAGTTAATAAAACAGGCCTATATGCAAATATAAAAACTGTAGACTCTTATAATTTTAATATTTACTCTTACAAAGTTGGGTTTTTAGAATATATAAATAAATTTTTATATCCATTTTATTCTAAAAAAGAATATAGATTAAATAAGAGAAAATTTATATATCGTTCTAGCATATATTCTTTAAAAAGATTTTTAAAATCTTCTTCTAATGTTTTTATTCAACATAACCAAGATGACATATTGTTAAAAAATGCAAAAAAAGATTTAAAATTTTTAGAATCTATTTTAAAGAATAAAATTCTTATTTATCCAACAGGTGGTCACGCAGGAAATATGTGGTTTCCAGCTAATATAAAGCACTTTTTAAATTTTTTTATTAGGTAATTATAGCTAATACGGCCTTTACTTAAGGCCAGACTTATGAAAAATCTTGAATATATTCAAGCCTTTGTTAGAATTTTTATATAACAGAGGTTTTTATGATTGATGATTCTAAAGAGCTTACTATTACAAAAGCAGATATTGTAGAGCAAGTTTATGGAAAAATTGGATTTTCAAAAAAAGAAGCAACAGACTTTGTAGAGATGTTTTTTTCTTTAATGAAAGATTCTTTATGCAATAAAGAGGATGTTAAAATTTCTGGTTTTGGAAATTTTGTTGTAAATCAAAAAAAAGAAAGAATGGGAAGAAACCCTCAGACAGGAGAAAAGATGTCCATTAAGGCTAGAAAAGTTATTAGTTTTAAACCAAGCCAAGTTTTTAAAAACAATTTAAACAACAAATAGAATACGCAACAAGAGGAGTTTAGTTATGTCTCACTTAGCAAACAATCAACTAAATAAAACAAAAAATTTATCTAGCACAACTCATGTAAAATCTTCTGACAATATTAAAGAAGATAATTCTTTAAATCATTATTTTGATCCATTATTAAAAAAAGAATTAAACAACATACCAGACAGAATGTATTTTAAAATTGGAGAGGTGGCTAAGTTATTAAAAGTAAATACTTCTGTACTAAGATATTGGGAGTCAGAATTTACTTCTTTTACACCAGTAAAATCAGAAAAAAAACAAAGAATGTATAAAAGAAAAAACATAGAACAATTATTTTTAATTAAAAAATTATTATACAGAGACAGATTTTCAATCGAAGGCGCAAGGGCCATTTTAACAAAAGCAAAAAAAGATTTAAAAGGTTTTTATAAAGAAAAAAAGATTAAAGAGAAGTTAAAAGATAGCATGTCTTTAGCTCAGGTTTTACTTTTAGATATTCAAGATTCTAAAAAGTTGTTTGAGTAAAAAGATTTGGGCTTTTAAATATAATAGTAAGTACAAGTAAAGACGGGGTATACTTACTAAGTTTTTTAAAAATAAAGCTGTTTTTACTTTTTTTCAATTAATTTAGACTCTAAGTTATATTTAAAATTAACTATTGTTTCATCTATTATGTAATGAATAGCTTCCTCAATTATAGCTAGAGGAACAACAAACCACTCTCTTGGGGTGTGCCGCAAGCCTTTGTTATCGAATACATCAATATTTAAGCAAGTTTTTGCAAAAAACTTATGTATTAGTAATTCTAGTTTCTGTGAATTTAAATTGTAGCATTTAAATTCAGAAATAACTGCTACATCGGCCATTAAAAAAGTAGGGTCTTGTTCTGCATTTCTGATTCTATCTTTTGCATGGCTGCTGGAGTATCCTATTTTATAAAGATCATTTATTTTTTTAATCTCTGGTTTTTCACTTTTTGATTTTAGAATATAAATATATCCAGTTTGACTATCCTCTTCTGAAATATTATTAAATCCTGATAGCTGAAGGTCTTCATGTTCTGTGACCCTTCGTCCATCTTTGTACAGTTCGGCAGATAATGACCGCAGTAACATATCTGACTCAGTTCCGTTTTCAAATATGCAGTGTAGGCGGGCGTTATTTTTTCCATTTATAATCTTATGTGTTCCAACTTTATTAATATAAACCATAACTCCTTTAAGAATAAAGAAATGGCCTTTTGTGATATTTTGTTCTCCAGAAAAAGACCTTAGTTTTCTTTTTCCCAATTTCAAGTCTAATTGACATTGGATAAAAATATTTTCAAACTTATTAAAATTTTGGCATTGCTTTCTATTTGCAAAATAATCAGGTTGTTTTTTTTTGTGTGGAATATTTTTTAAGGTAAAAATATCATTTTCTGAAGAGTCTTTGCTTAGTAATCCTAAAGGGTCTGCATCTAATATATTTTCTACAGTATTTGGTGTCTCTATTTTTTCTGGTGCCTTGCCTTTGAATAACTGAAATCTGTCGTGTTCAATAAGTTCCGCAATTCTTTCAGGGCTTTTTCTTAGCCCTTGAAGGCGACTGTACAACTTAAACTCTTCTATATCTGTTGATTCTTTGGGCTCTCGATCTTGAGTTTCAATAAAAGAATTTATTTCTTCAAAAGAATTTACCAATCTTTCATCAGATGAAATAACTCCAGATTTTTTTGGCTGAGTTTTTAATAAATTTAGAGGATCATTTTCTAAAATATTTTTTAATGTTATTTCGTGTTTAGTCATTGCTTTTTTCATCATCTTTTTCTTTATCTAGTTCTCTTTTTTTATTTCTTAAAAAAACTAAAGCTTCTGCCATTCTTACTTCCAAAGGATCTGGAGATCCAATATTTGGTTCTTTGTCATGCAATTTTATAAACGCGCCAATCTTGTGACTATAAAGTAATACAGCTTCTTCTTCTGTCATTTTTATCCGACCAGCGTCTATAGTTTCTTGAATAACTTTTAATAATTTAGATGTTACTGATTTTGATAACACTTCAAATGCTTTCTGAAAAGGATTCACCTTATCAATTAAATCTATATGCAAATCTTCAATATTAATAAATTTTCCAGCCATTCTGACAAATCTTTTGCCACCAACTTCTTTGATCTCGCCATTTTTAATAACAGAGTCTGTAACAATATGTTGTCGAAGTTCTTCAACTTCTTCTTCGCTTAAGTCAGGATATTTTGTTTGAATAATTTTAGGTATCATTGCTTTATTTATAACTTCAGGCTCAATGAACTCACCTGGCAAGGCCTGTAAAAGTTTATTGTCTTGAAGTATAGCAGCTTTTAAATCATTTAAATCTGATTCCACAATTTCAGTAACTCTTTTTGAGCTAGGCTCTTTAAAGCCATTAATTTTTATAACACCTTCTTCTGCTTTTTCATCTCCAAATTTTTTAGTTTTGAATTTAAAATTAGGCGCTAAAACTTGCTCCATTAAAAGAGAGGCTGTTATTGCCTTTAACATATTATTTACTGCAACCTTTACTGTACCATCATTGGCATCGGGTTGAGCAATTAAATTAGTAAATTGTGAATGAGTTTTATTTTCACTATCTCTTGTAGCTCTACCAATAATTTGGATAATTTCTGTTAAAGACCCTCTGTAGCCGACAGTTAGTGCGTGTTCGCAATAAGGCCAATCAAAACCTTCTTTAGCCATTCCTAGAGCTATGATAATATCTATATCATCAATATTTTTCATAAGCCTTAAGTAGGAAATAATTTTATCTCGTTCTTGAGGTATATCATTAACTAAATTTGCTATTTTTAAAACTTTTTGGTCGCTGTGTCGTTTAACAAAAATAACACCAGTTTCTGAGCACTGTTTTTTTACTTGGCCAATAATATCTAAGATACTATCCACTTCATTGTATTTGTCTTGAGTAGATTCACCTGCATTAACATTAGGTATATGTAAAATAGTTTTTTTATCAGTATCTAAAACTTCATTAATGGCATTTAAATATATGCCTTGGTAAAAGTGATAGCCAATTCCTAATGTTTTTAAATTTTTGTACCCATTGAGTTGTTCGTAGTAGTTATAGTTTACTTTAGTAAATTTAGCTTCCATTTCAGGTAGTAATACGGGTACGCTATCACCCCTAAAATAAGAACCAGTCATTGCTATAATGTGCGCATTGGTTCCGCTCATTATAGCTTTTAAAACTTCCCCAAGTTTGTTATCAGATGATGCAGATATATGATGAAATTCATCTATAGCTAATAGAGTATTTTCAAACTTATCTTTTCCAATTTTATCAAAAGCAAATCTTAAAGTTGCATGCGTACAAATTAATATAGGTGCAAATTCTTCATCTAAAAAAGATATAAAAGCACTAACTTTACTAGAGGATCCACCTGGCGTGCAGAGGTTGTATTCGGGGTCAATGTCCCAATTGGCAAAAAAACCATGTGTAGTTAAGTCAGTAGTATCAAAGGAACTTCCAATAGATCTTTCAGGAACTATTACAATAACTTTTTTTATAGATTGATTATATAGTTTATCTAGTCCTAAAAACATTAAGGCTCTAGATTTTCCAGAGGCAGGCGGAGCTTTGATAAGAATATATTGGCTATTTCTTGCCTCAAAAGCACGGGCCTGCATTTCACGCATACCGTATTTATTAACAGAAAGACTGGTTCCAGTTTGTTTGTAGGCTACATCCACTAAATTTGGCATTTTTATCCTTTTTTATTATCCTTTGAGTTTTTTAATATTAGTTTCAGTAAGTAATTTCATTTGCTCAATAGCAATTTGATTTAATTTTTTTAGTCTATCTGCTTGATTCATATTTTCTTTAATAAATAAGGCATTAAGGTTTTCTAAATTTACTAAACAAACTAATTGAGAAACATTTGAAAAATCTCTGATATTCCCTTTTTCTTTGGGGTTTTTTTCTCGCCACTGTTTAGCTGTTTTTCCAAATAAAGCCATATTGAGAACATCTGCCTCAGAGGCATAAATAAAATGAGTTTGTTTTTTGTTTAAGCTTTTTGGAATTAAAACTTCCTTAATGGCATCTGTATGAATTTTATAATTAATTTTTGTTAAATTTCGTTTTATGTCCCAGCCTAGTTGTTTTTTCTCATGTTCTTTAAATCTTTGAAATTCTTTGATTAAATAAAATTTAAACTCTACTGAAACCCATGATGCAAATTCTAAGGCAATATCAATATGGGCATAAGTTCCTCCGTATCTTCCAGATTTAGCTTGTAAGCCAATAGCATTAGTTTTGGTAATCCACTTCTGTGGAGATAAAACAAAATGATTATAGCCAGATTCATTTTTAAACAGGTCGAATTCGACCTGTTTAAAATTTGAATTATTGAGCTTCTCCCAAAGTCCAAGCAATTCTATTGTGTTCTTGTTGCGCATCCAATTTTTTATGATATCCCTTGGAGCGTCAGGATTTTTAAATTTAGCAATATCTGTAATGCTGATAAAGTCCTTTTTTTTATTTTGAACAAAGGTAACTTTTACTCCTTTAACTTCTATTTTTTTATTTTTTTTTGGCATTTTTATCCTTTTTAAGATTCTCT
>JAAOIH010000049.1 GCA_015163875.1 Bdellovibrionales bacterium | reverse complement strand
AGTTTGTACCAACAATTGGTGGAGGTGGCGGGAATCGAACCCGCTTCCGTGAATCTTCTATCAAAAGGCGCTACATGCTTAGTTTATGTTTTATTAAATTTAAAAACTTCCACAAACAAAATTTTTTAAATTATCTCCTCAGCAAGTTTAAAAAAAAAGCCCTAAGGGTAACAACTTTTTTTCGAGACCGCTAAATGACGCCTTTTATATTTTCGCAGTCATAAAACATAAAGGCGGCTACCTTCAATTAGGCAGCAATTGCATAGTCGTTGCCAACTAAAAAAATTACAGGTTTTTATCGAGGACCGTCCTGCACCCCGGCATGCTCCTTGAGACTTTGTATCCGCGTCGAAGCCATGACACCCCCAAGTTACAATATACTTATAACAAAATTTACTTTAAAAAACTAGTTTTAAATTTTAGTTGGTTAAAAAAAATTACACAAAAGATTTAAACAAAATACTTAAGCAAAAGACTTCCACCCCAACAGGTGATCATCTGCAACCTCACAAAATACACAGCTATTTTTTTTTATAATATTTAAATTAATTTCTCTAGAGTAATCTGCCTTCCAAATTTTGTTGTGATAATTTTGTTCAGCCACACGAATATATTTTTTACACAAATCCACCTCCACAACAATGGCAACATGACCTGTTTGTAAAAAAGTTTTATCATACACAAGCAAGTCTCCTTTTTTGGGAGGGGTGCTTGATACATTTTCATAATTAAAAAATGAAATTTGTTTTTTTGTTTTAATGTTGTAGCAAAAATTAATATTTTTCCATATTTCATAAGCAAAATTAACTGATTCAAAATTTAAATTATTATTTTGTAGTAACCAGCGCCTGCAATACTCAACACATTGCCATTTTAATCCAGTAAAATTTTTTTCTATAAAATTTTTTTCTTTACAGCGGTGCAAAGAACTGCCATTGCTATAGGCTAGCACTTTATTATTTTTTCCTAAAAATGTATTGAACTTTTCTATTTTTTTCTTGGGAGGGGTTTGGTGATTTTTATTTATTCGTCGTCGTCTTCATCTTCGCCTTCTATTTCTTCTAGTTTTTTGCTTAATGGGTCAAGGGCCGATACTGTGCTAATTGCAGTATCCAAAGATTTCTCGTGCGTAATTCTTCGTAAACTTATTGCACTTATCCACTCAAGAACATTTAACAAATGAATCTTTGCGCTGACTATGATTTTTTTAAATTCTACAATTTTTTTATTTGATATGCTTTTTTTAGCCTCTATATTGTTAATAATTTTATTATATCTGGCAATAAGACTCGGGTCTGTTTCTGCATCTCTAAGAGCTTTTATTTCTTCTATTTTTTCATCAACTACATTAGAGCCTATGCTTGCTATAACTTGAGATACCCAATCATCCATTTTATCTCTGTTAAAATCTTTTGTTAATAAAACATTTGCTAAGTTGTCCCCTCTGTTTGATCTAGATATGAAGAACGTAAATTTACCGTATGATGTTTTAAATAATAACTTTTCTAGTCTAATAGTTTTTTCTGAAACAGCGGCGCTAACTTGCTCGGCTTCCTCTACTGTAGTTGGTACTCGAGATAAAACTTCACTTGGATCAGACACTTCAGACAAACCTTCTAAACATGAAGTTAGAAACATAAATGAACTTAAAATAACTAAAAACATTTTTGGATTTTTAATTTTTTGCATTTTTTACTTCCTGGTTTTAAATTTTTTAAAATACTTACTTAAGTAAAATATCGGAAAATTTTATATATAAATTAAAATAAATATAAAAACTATAACTTATAATAAAATAAAATAGACTAATTACGAG
>JAAOIH010000048.1 GCA_015163875.1 Bdellovibrionales bacterium | reverse complement strand
GGCAGAAATACAAGCGTTTAAATAGGCTTTTTGATGTGTACAACGATAGACCTTATGACAAGTGGAGTATTATAAATTTTGCAAGTCGTATCCTTTTGCACCGCAACATTAAGAAGACAAATAAAAATGAAGCTCTATTTTGTAGTGAGTGGAATTGCATGGTTGTAGAAGAGTTAGAAGGTATTGACATACCTAAAATGTTGGGGTTAAAATCTAGAGAGTATGTAACGCCTATTGATTTTTTTAATGGGCTTGTGCTGTCAAACAAACAAACGAGGTAAAATATGTTATCAGTATTAATGTTAAAAGTAATTCTTTATGTCGGTGCAGGACACGCAATTGTGACTGCAAGTGACTATGCAGGTTGTAAAACTAAAGTATACAGCAAGTCTTATTGTGCTGTTGCCTTGTTAAAATACAAAGTGCAAGAGACAAAGGTTAATAAAATTAAAAAGAAATTAAAGAAAAAGAAAAAGTGCAAATGGTATAAAAAATGTTAGTACTTTTTTTGTGTGGAATTTTATTGTTATTATTTCATATAAGAGCAGTACAAAAACATATTGCTATTGAAAAAGAAATGTCTCGTGAGATGTTACAATACGATAGCGTAAGTCATTTTCTTAATGAACAGCTTATGCTTATGGTTGAAGACCGAGACTTATATATTTTATTTTTAGAAAACGAACCAAGGAGTAAAAAATGAAAGAATTAAAAAATCAAAAAGGTGAGGTTATTATAACTGTTATTGTAACTGTTATTGTAACTCTAGCTACTAGCTTGTACCTTTTATCTAAAGCAATGGGGTCGTAATGATTAAAAAAGCAATACAGATACCAAGAGTAATAAAATTTTTAGATTTAGGATTTTTAGACTTAGAGAATACTAAAGAAGTTAAAAAGTTTGTTGGTCGCAAAAAATATATCTCAGAAGTGAAGTACGGCGAGGGTAAAGACTCTATTTATATTTTAGTTACAAATTCAGAGAGTAGTATGAAGTCTAAACATTATGCCACTATTCTTGATAAGGGTTGTGTACTTTATAAAGACCAATGTAATTTTGTACATAAAATGTGCCGAAAAGAATTTTATAAATTTTATAAGGAGGATAAATAATGATTTTAAACATTATATTAGTAGCAATAATAATTAAATTAATTTATCATCTAAACGAACACGAGCAGTTTTTTATATACAAAAAAGAGGAGGAGTAATGGGTTTTTCAGCTATATTATCCGCCATTACTGGAACTGTTAAAGTAGTAAATTTAATTATGCCTTTTGTGGACAAAATTTCTAAAAAGAAAAGAACAGAAAAAATGGCCAAAGTTAGGCGAGCAAACAGAGATGTCTTATAAAAAAAATTCCACATCTTTATGTATTTTAGATTGGCCAGCAATCACGCTGGTTATTTTATTTATACTTGCGTTGTTGTCTGGTTGTGCAAAATCAGAAGCAGAATTAAATCGTAATTTAATCTCAGCAAAAAAATCAGGTGTTACACATCTGGGACTTATGTCTGAAAGCGGAGAAGTGTTTTTGCTCGACTCTCGTAGCACGGGTAGCCCCTTAGGCTGCAAAACTGCAACACAAGAAGATATAATCACAGTCGATGACAAATACTTCCAAAGCAATCTTGATAGAATTTTTGAAATCTTAAGTACATATTACTCGAGACGAAGAAATTATATGTGCAAACCTAAAACTTTCAAAGGCTATCTTGTTATTGACCCTTTAGAACTTAATAAAATTTTTAATAAATTAAATGAGTGTCAGGAGATTAAATGATAACTTTTCAAAGCTGAGTGCGGCGTGTGGCTGCGGCCATTTGGCAAATTGCTTTACACG
>JAAOIH010000047.1 GCA_015163875.1 Bdellovibrionales bacterium | reverse complement strand
GATAAACCAGTAACGCCAGAAATGTTATATATATATTTTTTAGTTTTCTCTAAAAATATGAAAGCTACTAATTGCACCTTTCCAGATGATTATAATCATAGTTGTTGGCATAATAATTTTGATGAAAATCACCAATTCACAGGCTTTAGTCAGTCTTTAGAGCCAAGATGTAATGCAGGAGCTGGCTCTGTAGGTCTTAGTTCTATTGGTGGTCATTCGTGGTTTAGAGATGGATTTTTTGAGATTGACTCTTATCCAGCAAACATAAAAGATTGGTTAATAGAAAACTCAACACTTAATCCCAAGAATTTAGAATTAATAGAAAAAGCTAACAAGGAATAAATAATGTTTAAAAAATTAAAATTTTTATTAGGATTTACAAAACAACCTATCGTTAATGCATGGCCTTATATTCTCTTAAATAAAGATAAAATTTATATCGGTGGTTCTGTTCATAAAGGTAAGCCAACCTTTCAAGGAAAATCTGTAAGGTTTAGACAGAGGCTTGTTGCTAAAACTGATTATTGCGTTAGTCATGTTTTTATCATTGTATATGATAAATTTATTGGACGCTGGTTAGTTTTAGAGTCCGCAGGTCAAGGCACGCACGGAATATTACTTAAAAAATTTCTAAAAACTCATGAGATTACTTTCTTGTCAGAACAAAAAGGCGTAGTAAATCAATTGTTATCAGATTTTTTTGATTATTATTCAGGCAGGGCTTATGGATATTTTTCAGGCATTGCAAATATTGCTTTTGACACGCTTGCAATTCCTTTTAGATTTAAAAAAACAGGTGCTTACATCTGTTCAGAGCTAGTTTTAGAGCTTAATCTGCATTTTGGCGGTGATGCAAAGTATGATTTAATCAAAAATTATGTTGGCGACAGAGATCACGACTTAATCACGCCTTTGGATATAATTGAAATTGAAAAAATATTGACAGAGCAATCGTTGTCTAAGATAATTTTATCAAACGAACAAACGAGATAATATGAGAAAAACTATTGTAAAGCATCATTCAGGAGTAAAGTATCAAGTGTTACATTTTCACCAAGATACTTTTCATGATATTGTGAAAATTGTCGGCAAAGAAAATATTATTTCAGGCCACTATGGAGATATAACAACGGTACACGACCAAAGAAAAAAAGGCATTGTATTAACATTCAAAAGTCACCATGAGAAAGAAGAGCCTTTTGTTGCAAGGGCTGGCGATTTTATAGTTAGACAAATTCCTTTGAAGTCAAAAGTAAATATAGCTATGACCGCAAAAGACTTTACAATAATGTTTCCAAATCACAAAATGTTTTAAATAATAACAAAAACCAAGGAGTAAAAATGTTATCAGCAATAATTATAAAAATAATCTTAGCACACGCAATCGTGTCAGTAACTGATTATGCAGGTTGTAAACCTAAGATTTTTAGCAAGTCGTATTGTGCGACAGCTTTTCTAAAGTACAAAATACAAACTAAGCCAATTAAAAAAGTTATCAAAGTTATTAAGAAAAAGAAAAAACAAAAATGTAAATGGTATAAAGCGTGCTAGTAACTGCTTTATTAGGTATTCTTTTTGCATTGCAATACTACAGAGAAAAGCAGTTAAGAGCTAAAGATAAGGTTGCTTGGTATGATAAAAATAAAAGCAATCTAGATTGGTTTAAGCTGATAATAACAGGACATCAAGTAAGATATGAAGATTTAAGGAAAGGTTGGAATAGTCTTACCGACGATTTAAGTTTATATATTTTATTTTTAGAAAATGAAACAAAGGAGTAAAAAATGAAATTATTAAAAAACCAAAAAGGTGAGGTTGTTATAACTGTTATTATAACTGTTATTGTAACTCTAGCTACTAGCTTGTACATTTTATCTAAAGCAATGGGGTCATAATGATTTTAAACATTATATTAGTACTAATAATTGTTAAACTTGTGTTTCATCTAAACGAACACGAGCAGTTTTTTATATACAAAAAAGAGGAGGAATAATGTCTTTTTCAGCTATATTATCCGCCATCACTGGAACTGTAAAAGTAGTAAATTTAATTATGCCTTTTGTGGACAAAATTTCTAAAAAGAAAAGAGCTGAAAAAATTGCTAATGTACGGCGAGCAAACAGAGATGTCTTATAAAACAAATTCCACATCTTTATGTATTTTAGATTGGCCAGCAATCACGCTGGTTATTTTATTTATACTTGCGTTGTTGTCTGGTTGTGCAAAATCAG
>JAAOIH010000046.1 GCA_015163875.1 Bdellovibrionales bacterium | reverse complement strand
GGGCTTAGTACATGCTCCATTAAGCAAGAGTCTAATTCGGCAGTGTTTTTTGTTACTCCTAAAAAATTTTTTAAAAAATAATAAAGTAAAGTTTTGTTGGCTAAAATTTCGTGAACTTTTTCGTGAGAGTTTTTTGATAAATTTAAAAAACCATTTTTATCTTCTACTACTGAATTTTTCTTTTTTAAATTTTTTATAGCAATTGAGACACTCCCTCTAGAAAATTGTAAAAGTTTAGAAATATCTACCATTCTTACATATCCATTATCCTCATGTAATTTATGAATTGCGCATAAATAATGAGAGGTGGAGTGGGTTATATTTATTTTTGCAATAGCCATTAGCTTAATCCTTGATAAGTTATTACTGCAAGTACATAAGCTATAATATTAAAACTAAATAATTGTATTAAGGCTACCTTCCATCCTCCAAATTCATTTTTTGCAACACTTACTGTGGCCATGCACTGAAGGGCAATCATAAAAAAGACAAGTAATGCCAAAATAGATGGTAATGTAAAAATTAACTTTCCATAACTGCCATCAGAATTTACAAACCTTGCTGTTTGCATAGTTTTTAATAATGATTTGTGAACATCCTCGTCATTGTCTTCTGTAATATTAAAAACACTAGCTAAAGTTGAAACAAAAACTTCGCGAGCAGCAAAAGATGATAAAATTCCTAAACCAACTCTCCAGTCAGCCCCCATAGGCTTAAAAACAGGCTCTATTACTTTTCCAACTTGTGCTGCGTAACTTTGTTGAAATCTTTGGTTAGTGTTATCTATTTTATAATTAGGAAATGTAGATGAAGCCCAAATTATTATAGACAATACAAAAATAATAGGCCCTGCGTTTTTAATAAAACTATTTGTACGAGTTAGCATTTGTTTAAAAACTTTTTTAGCATTAGGAACTTTGTAAGAGGGTAGCTCCATTATAAAAAAAGAGTTTTGTTTTTGTGGTAAAAAATGATTAATAATACTTGCAGTTATTCCTCCAAGTAAAAGTCCTGCAAAATAAAGAGTAGCTAAAATAAATCCTGATAAAAAAATAGATTTTCCAAAAAATAAAAAACTAATTATTAATGCATAAACAGGTATGCGAGCGCTACAAGTCATTAGTGGTAAAATAAATAAAGTTAAAAATTTTTCTTTTTTATTTGGAATTGTTCTAGCTGCCATCATTGCAGGAACAGCACATGCAAAAGAAGATAATATTGGAACAAAAGATCTGCCGTTCATTCCTAATTTTGATAAAGGTTTGTCAATAAGGCTTGATGCTCTGGCTAAATAACCGCTGTCTTCTAAAAGTCCTAAACCAAGAAACAAAATAGCAATTTGAGGTACAAAAACCATAAAAGCCCCAACGCCTGAAATTAACCCGTCTCCTAAAAATTCTGTCCATAAACTGCCTGGAGAAATTTGCATAATTACTTCTGCTAAGTTAGAAAAAAATAAATCTATATAATCAATTAAAGGAGTAGCTATCCAAAAAATAGATGCAAAAAGCAAAGTCATAATACTCATAAAAAACACTAAACCTAAAATAGGGTGAAGCAGTAATTTGTCTATATTAGAAGAATAATTTTTTACAGAAGCTGAAAAAAGATTTTTTTCTATTTTTTGAAAACTTAAAAAATTAGTTTTGTAATCTTGCTCTTGCCATAATATTTTTGTCTTTTGAATATCTGGCTTAGGTTTAGCAGATAAATCATGTATCTCTTTTATTAAGTCTTTAATTCCGTCATCATTATTTATATTAACAGGCACAACAGGGCAGTTTAGTTTATTAGATAGCTCTTTAATATTTATATTAATTTTATTTTTTTCTAAAATATCAACCATGCTTAAAACAAGAATAACAGAAAAGCCTTGGTCTATAAGTTGCTGAGTAATTAAAACTTGTCTAACAAATTGAGTAGAATCTACAACAGAAAGAATTAAATTACCTGTTTGATTTTCTTTATTTTTAAAAAGTAATTTATTAGTAATTTCTTCTTCGGCAGTTTTTGGATTTAAAGAATAAATACCAGGTGTGTCTAAAAATTTAATTTTTATATTAAAATCAGATCTGCTGTAACCTGTAGTGTAATCTACAGTTGTCCCAGGGTAGTTAGTTGTTTTGGCATTGTTATCAGTAAGTTTATTAAACAAAGTGCTTTTTCCAGCATTTGGAGATCCAATCATTAAAACAGATGGAAAATTTTTTAAATTTATTTTTGAATCTGGATACACTCTAATTCCTTTTTTCTTAACGCAACAGTTGTGCCTTGAACCTCTACAATAAAAGGATCTCCAAAACTTAATTGCTCAATAATTTTAAAACTATGACCAGAAATAAAACCTAATTCTATTAATCTAGTTTTTATATTTTCATCACCAGATACAGAAGAGATTACAAAATTTTTATTTAATTCTAAAAAATAAGCCATAGTGAGAGATATGTAGC
>JAAOIH010000045.1 GCA_015163875.1 Bdellovibrionales bacterium | reverse complement strand
TTTTTATTTTTTATTTTTTTTAATAAATAAACATAAATATAAAAAAATAAAAAAACAAGAAATAAAAAAATATCAAAAATCTATATCTCCTTATAATGAATATCATAAAAATATTAGAGCAATTTCAATAAAATCAGATAATTTTTTTAATCTTGTTAAAAATACTTTTTATATTTTTTTAACACGCATTAGTGGTGTAGCATTTTTTAAATATCCTTTAAAAAGAACAAAAAAAGAAATTAAAAAAAATAAATTACTTTCATTAAAATTAAGTAATGAGTTATTTTTTATATTAAAAGATTTAAATTCTAAGCCAAATACACTAGATTTAGAAAGCAAACATTCTTTATTAAATAAAATTAATTTAATAGTAGATAAAATTGAGGAGGCTTTATGATTACATGGGCGCATCCTTATTTTTTTTATTTTTTAATTATATGGTTAATACTAATTATAATGTCATATATTTTTAAATCTAGGTCTATAAAAACAGGGTTTTCTAATATAGATACAGTTAATAAAGTAAACCCTAGTTTAAAAGTAAAATTATTATTTTTGCCATTATTTTTTAAGTACACAGCTTTATTTTTTGTTATTATTTCTTTATCAAGACCACAATTAGAAAAATCTAAAAAAAATATATGGGCCAAAGGTTTAGAAATAATGTTAGTTTTAGATATTTCTGAGTCTATGAATATTCCTGATTTAAAACCAACAAGATTAAATGCTGCAAAAAATATTTTAAAAGATTTTGTTAAATGGAGAAAGGCAGATAAAATGGGGCTATTGTTGTTTTCGGGGTCTCCATATATGCATGTACCTTTAACTTTAGATCACAAATTATTATTAGGACAATTAGAAAAAGTAAAAACATTAAAATACATTAAACAGGGCACTGCAATAGGGGTAGCCTTAGCTAGTGCTATTGACAGATTAAGATTAAGAAAAACAAAAAATAAAATTATTATTTTACTTACAGATGGCGAAAACAATGCTGGCGAGATAAATCCTAATTTAGCATTACAGTTAGCAAAAAAATATAATATTAAAGTTTATACTGTTGGTATCGGAAGGCAGGGTAAAAGTAAAATTCCAGTTGTTGTAACTAATCTTTTTGGACAAAAAGTTACAAGATATCAAGTTATAAATAGTAAAGTTAATAAAAAATTATTAAAACAAATTGCAAAAGAAACAAATGCAAAATTTTATTTAGCAGAAAGTAATAAAGTTTTATTAAATGTATTTAAAGACATATCTCTTTTAGAAACAAGTAAAATAAAAACCAATCAACACTTTGAATACAAAGAAAAATTTTATGATTATTTAATATGGGCTATTATTTTTTATATTATTGCATTAACACTAGAATGGGGAGGCTTAAGAATTTATTCTTAAAAATATATGTTTAGCTGGGATAACTTTACTGCTTTTTATTTATTTTTTCCTGTTTTTATTATAGGAATATTTTTATTTATTTTTTATAAAAAAAACAAAAAAGAATTTGAAAAAACAATGAAACATAATATTTTTTTAATTTTAAAGACACATAAAAAAAATAACAATCATTTAAAAATAATATTTCAGTGTATAGCATTGTGTAGTTTAATTTTGGCTTATGCAGGGCCACAAATAAGTAATAAATACTTACCTAAAGAAAAAAAAGTAACAGAAATTGTATTTTTAATAGATGTATCTACAAGTATGTTGGCAGAAGATTTAGGAATAAGCAGGTTGTCATTTGTTAAAAAAGAAGTTTCTAAATTTTTAACTAAACTAGAAGGACAAAGAGTAGGCTTGGTTGCATTTGCAAAAGATACTAAAGTTATCTCGCCATTAACTACAGATATAAATAGCTTGCAGTTGTATTTAAAAACCTTAAGTACAAAAAGCGTTCCAAGACAAGGTACACAAATTTCTCATGCTTTAAAAATAACACAATCTTTATTTTCTGCTTCTAAAAATGCAGACAAAGCTATTATTTTAATTTCTGACGGAGAGCTTCATGAATCAGAAATTAAAAATCAAGCTAACATATTAAATAAAAAACATTTATGGATTTTTACTATAGGGATAGGAGGAAGTCAGGCAGTGCCGATACCTTTAAAAAACAGACAAGGAAAAAAGATAGGTTATAAAAAAAATTCTTATGGAGAGTTGGTATTAACACAGTTTAACTCTAAAAGTTTAAAAAAATTATCCAAAATAGCGAACGGAAAATATTATCATTTAAGTTTTTCTTTAGATGCCTTTGCAGAAGTTTTTCAAAATTTATCAGATTTAAAAAATAAAATTACAAAATTGTCTTATTATCGTATTTACCGCCCTTTATTTTTTTATTTTTTATTTGTAGCTTGTATTTTTTTAATTTTAGATATTGCTTTTTTTTGGATTTTTTTAAAAAAAGAAGGTAAAGATGTTTAAATTATTTTTTTTATTTTTATTTTTATTTTTAAGCTCTTGTGATTTTGTTTACACAAAATATCAAAATCTTTATCCAACAGATACTAGAAAAATATTAAAAAATTTACAAAATAAAAATTTAAACAAAGCACACATAAGCACTATAATAAGTTATATAAATAGGCCACTTTCTTTGTCATCTTATTTTAACTTAGCTTATATTTCGTCTCAAAAAATATCACAATATGACACACAAAATCGCGATCAAAACGAAACTCAAAATCGCGATCAAAACGAAACTCAAAATCGCGATCAAAACGAAACTCAAAATCGCGATCAAAACGACTTACAAGGCAATGCTGAAGATAGCCAACAAAAATATTTTAAAATAAATTCTGAACAAGACAGAGCTGAAATCTTTAATATGTCATCTTTGCTTTATCTGTATATATTAAATGTTATAGAAAACAAAAGCAAAAGCGAAAACGAAAACAAAAACAAAAGCAAAAGCGAAAACAAAAACAAAAACAAAAACAAAAACAAAAGCAAAAGCAAAAATTTATATTTAATTCAATTTTTTAGTTTTTTTAATTTAGCTGTTTTAAATCAAAATAATAAAAATTTTAACAAAGCTCTTT
>JAAOIH010000044.1 GCA_015163875.1 Bdellovibrionales bacterium | reverse complement strand
TTATTTATTTCTAAAGTTTTTAAGTGATGTATGATGTCTTGTACTAAAGTCATTTTTATTTTTTATTTAATAATTTAATTAATCTATTTTTAAATTTTTTAGAATTTTCAAAACCTGTTAACCTTAGGTTATCTTGTAAAACCCCTGTTTTAGAAAAAAATAAAATTGTAGGAAGCCCTAATATTTTATATTTTTTTTGCATTTTTAAAACCAATGGACTTTCATAGGTTGCGTTTACCTGCAACCATGTAAATTGTGATTTTATGTCTTGTATTTTTTTAGAGCCAAATACTTTTATATTTAACTCTACACAAGACAAACACCAGTCTGCATAAAAATCTATAACGATAGGCTTATTTTTTTTTACAGCTTGTTTAAAAGCATCTTCAGAAAAAGCTGACCAAAGCTTATGTCCTTTAGATATATTAGGATTAATTTTATTTATAATAGGGGATAAAAGTGGATAAGCAAAATAAAAAGACCCTAAAAGAAAACCTATGCCTAAAATAACTTTTGCTCCATACATTATTTTAGGTTTTTGCAAATGTTTTTTAATCCAGCTTCCGCCAGTAAGACTAATAATAATTAAACTAAAATTTAAACCTTGGGCTAAAACAAATAATAATACAAAACCTAAAAAAGCATCTTGTGATTTAGCTACAAAGCTAAGAACTCCTAATAAAACTGGCCCAATACATGGCGAAGCAATTAGTCCTGCAATAAGACCAGAAATAAAAACAGTAAATAAATTTGGATTTTTTGTAAAATTATATTTTTGAAAAATTCCCAAAGGCCCGTTTATAGAAAATAACCCAAACAAACTAAGCGAAGATATAAAAAAAATTAAAGCAAATATAAATTGTACATAAGGGCTTGAAAGTATATTTCCAAACAAGCTTCCAGTAATAGCTGCTAAAACTCCCATGCTTGCGTATGTAAGTGAAATTCCAAAAGAGTAAACCATAGTAGTTAGTAATTTTTGGTTTAAACTTTTATTCTCTTGTATCCCTATAATACTTAAAGTTATTGGTATCATTGGTAAAATACATGGTGTAAAGCTCATTAACAGGCCTGTGATAAATAAAATAAAAATCAAAACTCCCCAATTTTTAGAAGTTAAAATAGACTTCATTTTTTTTAACAAAATATTTTGATCTAATTGTAAAAAACATTTAAATGAAAAAAAATTAGTATCACATACAGATAAATTAACATTTTTAAAAGAATTGTTATTTAAATCAGCAGAGTCTGTGTTTTGTGCAGAATAAGCTAAATGCTTTGTAGCTATATAAAGTTTTTTAGTTTGTTTTAAATAACAAACAGTTTTTGTGCAAATTTGATACTCTATATACAAAGGTATTTTTTTTAAATTTTTAGGCCACTCTTTTATATTTTCATAAAAAAAAGATAAAGTACTTGCGCCTTTTGTAACATACCTTTTTGTGTTGCTAAAATTATCTTTTATCAAATAACTAGGTGTTACTTTTGGAGCAGAAAAATTAAGCCATGGTTTTGAGTAAAGTTTAAATTTATCTACATAAGCTTTGTAGCCAGTTTTTAAATTTAATTTTAAGTAAATTTTTCCACTACCGTCGTTTTTAATAAAGTGATTTAGTACTTTAAAGTCAGGCTTGTAATCGTAGCTGTTAGCAAAAGCTTGATTGTTTAAAAAACTTGTTATTAATATAAAAAAAAAGAATTTTATTTTTAACATACTTGTATAATAAGTATATTGCTTATTAAATTAAAGTACAGTAAAAGTAATAAGGAAGTTATGAATTTAAAAAAAACAGCTCTATATGACTCACATTTAAAACAAAATGGAAAAATGTTAGACTTTGCAGGCTGGCTTCTTCCCGTAGAGTTTGAAGGAATAAAAAAAGAACATTTAAGAGTTAGATTATCTGGAGGCTTGTTTGATGTTTCTCATATGGGAGAGTTTTTTTTAAAAGGCAGTAATGCTTTAAAAACTTTAGAACATTTATGCTCTAAAGAGGTTACTAAATTAAAAAAAAACGAAGCACAATATAATCTTTTAATTAATAAATCCGGTGGCATTGTTGATGATATTATTATTTATTGTTTAGAAGAAAATAAAAATTATTTACTTTGTGTAAACGCTGCAAATATTAAAAAAGATTGGAATTTTATTAATGAAAATAATTTAGGAGCAGTTGTTAGTGATGAAAGTGATACTTGGTCTCAAATTGCAGTGCAAGGCCCTAAGGCTTTTGAACTTTTAAAAGAGCTAAACATTAAAGAAACTCAAGCTTTTAAAATGCAATCTGTTAGCTGGAATAACACAGATTTATTATTTGCTAGCACTGGATATACGGGCGAAAAAGGT
This sequence comes from Bdellovibrionales bacterium, assembly GCA_015163875.1. Lineage (GTDB taxonomy): Bacteria > Bdellovibrionota > Bdellovibrionia > Bdellovibrionales > UBA1609 > JAAOIH01. Next base: position 1,070 of record JAAOIH010000044.1, on the reverse strand, counting down.
GGCGAAATTTTTGTAAAAACAGAAAAATGCTTAGCGTTATGGGATTATTTATTAACAAAAGGACACTCCTTAGGAATTAAACCAATTGGCTTAGGCGCTAGGGATACTTTAAGACTAGAAAAAGCCTATCCACTATATGGAAACGAACTTAACGAAGATGTTAACCCTTATCAAGCTCGTCTTTCTTGGGTGGTGTCCTCCCATAAAGAATTTTTAGGTAAAACTAGTATGTTAGAGGCAAAACTTAAAGGCTTTGATAAATATTTAGTTGGAATTAAATTAGAAGATAGAGGAATTGCTCGCAGAGGTTACTTAGTGTTTAACCAGAAGGGTGAAGAAATTGGCAAATTAAGCAGCGGAACTTACTCTCCAAGCCTTGATAAATCAATAGCATTAGCCTTTGTAAATAAAGATTATAAAGAAATAGGACAAGAAATTTTGGTGGAGGTTAGGTCAAAAAAACTTTTAGCAAAAGTGATAAAATTACCTTTTTTTTAAAATAGAAGTATGATAATAAAAATATATATTTAAGGAGTTACTAATGAAATATGTTCCAGAAGAAAATTATTACACAAAAGATCACGAATGGGCTTATGCAGACGAAAACTTAGTAACTATTGGCATTACTGAATATGCACAAACAGCTTTAGGCGAGGTGGTGTATTTAGATTTACCAGACATCGGGCAAAGAGTTGTAAAAGAGGAAAGTTTTGGAGTTGTTGAAAGTGTAAAAGCTATGAACGATTTAATTGCTCCTGTTTCTGGAATTGTTATTGAAGTTAATGATGTTCTTTTAAATAATTTAGACAGTTTAAATGACGACCCAATGAATAATGGATGGTTAGTTAAAGTAGAAATTGATAATGAAAAAGAATTACTTCATTTGCTAAAAGCTGCTGATTACAAAAAAATAATTGATAAAAAGAAAAAATAAGCTAGCATAAATTAGTTAACTAAGCCTGTGTGGTGGAATTGGCAGACACGCTAGATTTAGGATCTAGTGCCGCAAGGTGTGTGGGTTCGAGTCCCTCCACAGGTACCATTTTAGATTTTTTAAGGACAAAATTGTT
>JAAOIH010000043.1 GCA_015163875.1 Bdellovibrionales bacterium | reverse complement strand
TGTTTGTTGTTGGTGTACAAATTATATTGGGAGGCTTAGTTGCCTCTCATTACGCAGCATTAGTTTGCACCGACTTTCCTTTATGCCAAGGACAATTTATACCAACATTTAGTGGAATTATAGGACTGCAAGTGATTCACAGACTTGGGGCTTATGTTACCGTGTTAATGATTTTATTTTTTATTTTTAAAGCAAGACAAATTATTAAAAGCCAGTTTATAACATATATTGTTTTGTTTATTTTTTTACAGTTTGGACTAGGGGTGGCCAATGTTTTATTATACACACCACCATTGCTAGCAGTTTTGCACTTAACATTTGGAGTTAGTTTGTTTTTGCTTATTTTTAGATTTTCTTTTGAACTAAATTCTTTTAACAAAAATTAAATTCTTTTAGCAAAAACTAAATTATTTAGGGCAATCAATCTGCTTGTCAGGGTGTGCATCTGCAAATGCCTTTATATTTTTTGTGTTATCTTCTATTTTTTTAATGCACGGAAAGTCATCTATGTTAACTGAGTATCTTAAAGATGCATAAATTTGCGGAACAATAAAAGTATCTGCAAGACTAACAGTATCGCCTAATGCAAATTTACCAGATTTAGTTTTTAGCTGCCCCTCCAAAGAAGTTAAACCTTTTTTTATCCAAAACTGACACCATTTTGTTATTTCTTTTTCTGCATTAAAATCTTTTTTTATTTTTTGCAACAAAGATAAATTTTGCAATGGCTGAATTCCAGAATTAATAATTTCACAAATTTGTAACACATAAGATTTATCTAAATGACAATGTGGGATTAAGCCAGGCTCAGGCTGCACATCTTCTAAATATTGAGCAATCGCCATTGACTGAGTAATAATATTTTTATCATGCAAAAGGCTTGGAACTTGTTGAAAATTATTAATTTTTTTATACTCATCAGATCTATGCTCACCTCCACTATCAAGTAAATGTATTGGAACATATTTATAAGTAATATTTTTATAATTTAAAATTATTCTTACTCTGTAAGATGCGGAGCTTCTATAATAGTTATATAAAGTCATAATTTTAGCCTACAACGAACTCTTTGTTTTGACAAAGCTTTGTCTGTAATTATTATATCTTTATATGCAGGCATTTATTTTAAATGTCTTGTTAAAAAAGTAAATATTTTAGGAGTAATATGAAATTAGCAACTATAAAATCTAGCTCTAAAGATGGTAAATTAATTGTTGTAAGCAAGGATAATAAAAATGCAGTAGAGGCAACAGACATTGCAAATAATTTACGACAGGCAATTGAAGATTGGACAACAACAAGTCCTAAATTAAAATCTTTATATCAAAAATTAAATTCAGGCCAGCTTGATAATAGCTTTAAGCTTGATGAATCAAAACTACATTCTCCTATGCCGCGAACTTTTCAGTGGGCAGATGGCTCTGCTTTTATTCATCATATTAAATTAGTAAGACAAGCTCGCGGAGCAGCTCTTCCAGAAACTTTAACAACAATTCCGTTAATGTACCAAGGTGGAGGCGATGATTTTATTTCGCCAACAGAAGATATTTTACAAGTAGACCCAAGTCACGGAACTGATTTTGAGGGAGAGGTTGGAGTAATAGTTGACGATGTTCCAATGGGAGTGTCGCCTAAAGATGCATTAAATCATGTTAAATTAATTGTATTAATTAATGATGTTTCTTTAAGAGGGTTAATTCCAAGTGAATTAAAATCAGGCTTTGGTTTTTTTCACGGCAAACCTTCTAGCTCGTTTGCTCCATTTGCGTTAACGCCTGATGAACTAGGTTCTGCATGGGAGGGGGGCAGGTTAAATTTGCCATTACTTGTAGAATATAATGATCAATTTTTTGGAAAAGCAAATGCCTCGGCTATGCATTTTGATTTTGGAGAACTTATTTCTCATGCTGCAAAAACTAGAAACTTAAAAGCTGGAGCAATTATAGGAAGCGGAACTGTGTCTAATGAAGATATGTCTTGTGGAAGTAGCTGCTTGGCTGAAAAAAGAATGCTTGAAAAAATTCACGAAGGCGTGATTAAAACATCTTTTATGAGTGACGGCGATCAAATTAAAATAGAAATGAAAAATGAATTAGGAGAAAATTTATTTGGAAGTATTAATCAAAAGGTAAGAAAGATTTAGTAAGGTTTGTAGATGAAGGTATAAAAAGATTTAATTGGGTTTGTAGACGAAGATGTAAAAAAATTTAGGCGACTAAAATATTGTCGCCTAAAATATAGATTAAATTAGTTTTTAGGTTCTGTGTTGTTTTGTTCGTTTTGTTCGTTTTGCAAATTTTCTAAACTAGTTTTAAAATTGTTTGTAACATCTTTGTTTATTTGTGAAATTTGAGACTCTGTTAATTTTATAAAAATATTAGTAAAAGCTGCCATATCTAAAAAAGATACTCCACCCCAATTGCTAATTTTAGCAGCGCCAATTCCAGCAGCTTTTCCAACCATTACAAATGGAAAGTAACCTAGCTTTGTGTTTACAATTGTTCCTGCTTTTACATATTTTCCAGCAATAGAAATGTTTCCTAAAACATTAGTTCTAGAAACGGCAACTCCCGCTCCTAAAAAATCACTAGAATTATTTAAGTTACGATTAGGATCAAAAATAAATCCAACTCCAAAACGAGATTGAGACATACTTGCACCAACTTTTTTTCCAACTCCAACTGCTGGGTTTATAACTATTTTAAAATCAATGTTTGATATGTCTGATAGTAAAGTTTCTTTAATAATTTTACCTGTTTTTTTACTCCATACCGTTCTGCACTGAGGAATAATAATTAAAGCTAAGTTAGTAGATGCTCCTACAGATTTAAAAGCTCCAAAATTTTTTGCTCCACCGTAAAAAACTACATAGCCCCTTGGAAGATAAGCTTTTTCTGTTATATCAAGAAAAGAATTGTTATTTACTTGCTCTGCAGCAATAAAATTATCTATATATTTAAGGAATGTATCAAAAGATCCTCGTTGTTGTGTGGCATATTTCATTTCTTCTATGATAGAGTTTTCGTCGTTGCCAAGAACAAATAATTTATTTGAAAACTTTTTTGCAACAGAGTTTAACGCCTTCATTCCAATCTGAAATATTTTTTTCTGACTTGCAGACTGATGACATCTTGTAGTGTAGTAAACTTTTTCGAAATCTGACTTAATGTATGTTCCCTCTACAGCGTAAGACTTAGAGCTAATTAGCATTGTTAATAATAGACCTATCATTAATATAGTTTTTTGCATTTTTTTTCCTTTGTTTGTATCAAAGCCTTAACTTTGAGTTTATTTTTTAAGAGACAAACTTAGTCGCTTTAGTTTTTGACTAAAACATTAAGTTTTTTGACTTACAATAATAAAAAAATAATTGTATTTCTTACATCATTAAATTGTAATTTTTTATATATTAATGTAGATTTTTATACATGACATACAGTATAGACAGGCCTGATTTAAAACTTCCAGCTGATAATATTTTATTACACTCTTGTTGCGCCCCATGTGTTGGCGAATTAATGGAGGGGATTTTAGAGGCTGGAGGAAAAATGACAGTATTTTTTTACAACCCTAATATTCAT
>JAAOIH010000042.1 GCA_015163875.1 Bdellovibrionales bacterium | reverse complement strand
GGCCGTTTTGTATTAATGCATATTTTCTTTGTAGTGATTTATTAAAAATATTAAGTCCAAAGCCTGTTGCGGTAAAGCTTTTTCCAATAGCTGCAACCACGCTTGGTAATATATCTACTTGTAATGCAAAATTATTATATATTTTTGGTTTTAATTTTTTTGGAGCATAAAATATTAAAGGTGTCATAGAAAAATCAATTTGAAAGTCTTTAATATGATTATATTTAACAGGGTAATTGTCTTTAATTGAGCCTCCATGGTCGCCTAAAATAACAAATAATGTATTATTAAAATAATTATTTTTTTTTGCAAGTGTCATTAAGTAATTTAAACTATAATCAGAAAACCTTAAAGAGTTATATTGCTTTAAATGTTTAAATCCATTTTTTTTTAAAACTTTTTTAGAATGCTTTTTTAATACAAAAGATTTTTTATCTTTTGGGATAGTATAAGGGCTATGAAAACTTGCAAATTGTATAATAGCTGCAAAAGGTTTTTTTTGTTTTTTAAATACTTTATTTGCCTCAATAACTAAGTCTAAATCAGACAAGCCCCACACATCTGTGTTTGGGCTTTTGTAACTTCCCTCTTCAAAAAGATTTATATCCGGTATAGCCTTGCTAATTACTCCACGCATTTGAGCCCAGTTTAAAGAGCCTCCTAAAAAATAAAATTTTTTATGATCTGTTAAAGCATTTATTGCAGAATTTTGTGCTGGTAAATCATTGTTTCTAGAGGCCGTGCCTTTTCTTCCAAAACTAGGGTCAGGTACAGATGTTATGGTAGAAAAAATTCCCCTTGCTGTGCCCATAGTAGATGTATGAAAATTATTAAAGTAGACTCCGTTTTTTGCAATTTCTTTTAAATATGGAGTAGAATTTAGGTGATTAATTAAACTGGTTTGATGCTTAACTAAAGACTCCATAATAATTACTATTATGTTAGTTTTTTGGTTTAAGTCTCCTTGAGGAGTTGCTTTAATTTTTCGATTAAAAGATATATGTTTTGTATTATTTAAAATGCCCAATGTTTTTTTTAAGTTTGGATATATTTTTTTTACTGAGTTTATATTATAAGACACACTCTTCCAAAGACTTGAATCATAAAAATAAAGTGCTGGATTTAGAGTTGCTTTAATTAAAAAATTATTTTTTAAAAAATAAGTATCCGACCATCTTAATGCCGGTGGCGGAGCTATTTTTCCATAAATCCCTAGTGCCATTATAAAAGAAACGCAAAAATATAAACAAAAATATTGTGTGCGGTTTAATTTTTTAGGATTAGTATTTTTAAAAGTTAAAAAAATCTTTTTTAACACAAAAAATACTATAGACAAGGCAACTCCAAGTGAAACTAAAATAGTAAATACGGGGTAATAGTCTACAAATACTTGCAAAGAAATTTTAAAATCATTTAAAAATCTAATGCTACTAAATGATAATCTTTTGTCTAGATAGCTAAAATGTATAAAATCAAAAATAAAAATTAAAAATAAAAATAAATAAAAAATAAAATACGAATACAGCCAAAATACAGAGTAAGTTTTTTGTTTTATTTTTTTAAAAAGTGGCCATAATAAAAAAAATGGCGACATAACTAATATTGAAAAACGGATATCAAATTTTAAGGATAAGTATAAACTGTAAATAAAATCATTTACAGAATTAAAAATACTTGAATCTGCAAATGTAATATAAAATACTAATCGATAAACAAAGCTAATAAGCAAACTAAATAAAAAAAGTTTTCCACTTATTAATAATGGCCCTTGTGATAAAATTTTTTTTATATAGTATTTCACAAGGCTGAATCTACCAAAAACAAAACAATAGTAAAGCTTTACCTACCTTATTAGATCAAGTAAATTATTTGCTTGAACTAGGCCTTTACCAGTTTCTCCATTAACAGAAGATGATATAAATTTTGCACTATTATGCAACAACAATCTTGCTTGATCTAAGCCTAAGCTTGGTTTAGCTGATTTAGATAATGCCAAAACTCCAGAAACATGAGGGGCTGACATAGAGGTTCCTGTTTTTTTGTGATATTTAATATTTTTTTTAATATCAATGCCAAAGCTTATGTTAACTTTTGGATTTAAAATAGCTTGTTTAAATTTTTGTGCCATCTCTGATGAAAACAGTTTTTCGTATTTGGTAAAAGCAAATTTATTGTTTTGTAATATATCTGAAAGTTGGTACATATAATTTGCTTCGCCTGAAAAAAACACACCAGCAACTTTGTTTCTTGCTAAAGATTTTAACTTTGCTATAAATTTTCTTTTATTAAGAATATTTTTGTCTACAAAAAATAAAACAAATTTTCTAAATAAATACTCGTCAGTGCTTAAAACTAAATTAGTTTTTTTAATAGCTTTAAAAATTTTATTTTTTGGGCTAATAAACAAAGATGATTCAATTTTAATTATTTTTTCTTCTTTGTCTGTTTTTTTTACATACAGGTTTAATGTTTTTTTTACATTATCTAATGGCACTGAAGAAATAATATTTTCACCTGGTGCTACAATATCTAATTTTTTTGAATACTGCGAAAAAGAACTTTTTTTAAAATTATTATTTTCAAATTTTACAGATCCCACAGAAATGGTATTTGTATTGCTTGCTGGATAAGATAGTGTATTTTTAATTATATTTCCAGAATTTCCAGATGCTGCAACAATTAAAATTCCATTTTTAGCTACTATTTCGTAAGCTTTGTCTGCTGCACTACTTGTTTTAAATCCGCCTAGTGATAAGTTTATTACATCTACTCTTTCTTCAATTGCCCAGTCTAAAGATTGCAAAATAGCACTAGAATAACATGATATATACACGCAAACCTTTGCTACAAATAATTTTGATTTTGCCGCAACTCCATATACTGATCCTAAAACAGTGCCTGCAATATGTGTCCCGTGCCCAACCTTGTCTGTAAAAAGATCATCACTAGAATCTGGCAAAAAATTTCTGCCTTTTTCAAAACTGTCTATTAAGTCTGGATGACTAGCGTCTACTCCAGTATCTGCAATCATAACTTTGGTATTTTCGCCTTGATTATTATAATTCTCCCAAGCTTTTCTAGCCTGAATAGCGTCTAGTGCAAAAAAATTATTATTTTTTTTTAATGAAGACCTTTTATTGCTATTTATATATACATTAAATAATCTGCTTAAGTTTTTATTATTAATTGCCCAAGTTTGTTTTTTATTAAAAGATTTTTGATGTAAATAAAAGTATTTATCTTTTTCTATTAGCTTAATATCTGGAAAAGTAGATAAGTAGTCTGCATTAAAATTTTTTGACTTAATAATTATTAATTGTAAGTTTTTTAATAATTTTATTTTATTATCTTCTGTTGGCGAAGTTAAAATTCCAAAATTACTGTTAACCCCTCCCATTGCTTTAATCATTTTTTTATATTGAGGGTCAATATTTTGGTAAATTCTGTTTAAAGAAACTGCACTGCTGTTTTGTTTTTTATGATTTTGAAATAAATTTAAGCCTAGGCCTTGAGTGGAAAGTATGGATTGTTCTTTATCTGCTATGCTTTCTAAAATTGAAGAATATGCGTGATCAGAGATTTTAATAATATAAGTATCTGACTTTTTAGAAAAATTTAAATTTTTAGAATAAGATGAGTAGCTAAATAATAATGTCATTAAGCATATTAATTTTGTTAAAATATTTGAATACTTTTTCATTAAACTTCCTTTTATTATACTAATTATGTAGATGGGTAATTTTTACAAAATAGTGTATTTTTTACAATTCACAGACGAAAGTCTTATTGATTTTAATGCTTTGCATTATTTATTAACATACTGTTA
>JAAOIH010000041.1 GCA_015163875.1 Bdellovibrionales bacterium | reverse complement strand
GAAATGTGTTGCAGCAAAAAACAGAGCAGCAGCAGAAATTAAAGCTAGAGCTGCGGCAGAGGCTGCAAGTCAGGCTGGGCAAAGTAGTAAGGGTAGTCAGATACAGTCTGCGATAGCAGGTGGTCTTGGGTCTGCATTGCTTGCAACAAATTTACCAACATGCCCTAAGAAGACAAGCAGTTGTGCAAAAGTTGCATTAGGAATTTTAGCACTTGCTCAAGCTGCAAATTCTGCATCAGCTTCTGGACAAAATAGAGGCGTGCAAAGAGAGCTTTGTGGTCTGGATTGTGATGGGGCAGATTTAGCAAGCATAAAAAAAGGCTCTGAACAAAATTACGGACTAGGATCTGGTGGATCTGCGAAAATTAAAAACTTAATAGCTAAAGCAAAAAAAGTTGGAGTTCATATTGAAGATGGCAAACTTGTAACTCCTGCAGGAACTATACCTTTATCAAAAGCTGGAAGCTTGGCCTCTATTGGTAAATCTTTTGGGTTAAGTAAGTCTCGTTTAGCAGGTATTCAAAAAGACATAGACAAAATAAAAGCAAAAGTTTTAAAAAGATTTGGAGGCAAAATTATCGGAGTAGGCGGCGGAGGCTCTGGCTCAAGCAGCAGAACTTCTAAAATTATTTACGAAGACGAAGATTATGCCGACGATGGTGATGGCAACGGCAACGGCAACGGCGATAAAAAGCGCTACTTAGCATCGGTAACAGGCCTTGCCAAAAAATTTGGCGACTCCATGATAGGAGTAAAAGGCGATGATATTTTTAAAATCATCAAGAGAGCATATAAATCTAAAGAATCAATGCTGCTAACAGAATAAGTAATGAAAATCTAATTTCTTTCCAGATTATTTCGATTTGAAAATCTAATTTCGATCTATTTCGATCTGAGGGTCTTTCGATCTATTTCGACTTGAGGGTCAGGTACACCCCTTTTTAGGGGGTGTACCTGACCCCGGGGTCAGTACCCCCCCTAAAAAGAGGGTGTACCTGACCCTCAAGTCGAAATTAAGACTACTTGTTTTTTAAAAAAAGCAACCAACCACCTCCAATAAGAAAAAAAAGATGTACCTGACCCTCAAGTCGAAAACAGTTTGACCTCCAGTTGCAAATATAAGTGGCCGTTATTCGGTTTTTTATTTTTAATAAATTCTCTGCTTGCTGTTTTTAACAGATGGGGTTGATTTGATTCTTGCTTTGTAGTGAGCATGCCTAGACAACTTAGAAAAGTAATCCCTAATTTTCCGATGCACATTATTCACCGAGGAAATAATAAACAATTTCTTTTTAGAAATAATATAGATAAAAAAGAAATACTTTTTTACATTGCATCCGGAATAAAAAATACTAATTGCAAATTGCACTCTTATGTAATTATGAGCAATCATTTTCATTTATTATTGACCCCTTCATCAAAAGAAGATTTGTCAAAATTTATGCATTTTGTTGCCTTAAAATATGCGCAATATTTTAATAAAAAATATCGTCGCACAGGAACTGTTTGGGAGGGGCGCTTTAAATCTTGTTTAGTAGAGAATGAATATTATTTATTTAGATTATATAAATACATAGAAGAAAATCCAGTAAAAGCTAAGATTGTAAAAAGTATGATAGATTACAAATGGTCAAGTTACAGCCACAACGGAGAAGCTCAAATTGACTCACTTATAACAGAGCATAGCTTGTATAAAGATTTAGCTTCTACAAAACTTAAACGCTGTCTTAAATATAAATCTTTAATAGAAACTTTCGATGGCTATACTAAGACTACTTATTAATTTTTTTAATTTCGACTTGAGGGTCAGGTACATCTTTTTTTTCTAAATTAATTTTTCGACTTGAGGGTCAGGTACACCCCTTTTTAGGGGGTGTACCTGACCCCGGGGTCAGGACCCCCCCTAAAAAGGGGGTGTACCTGACCCTCAAATCGAAATTAAAGATACTTGTTTTTTAAAAAAAGCAACCAACCACCTCCAATAAGAAAAAAAATGTGTACCTGACCCTCAAGTCGAAATTAAAGCTGACTCTTGAGCTGATATGAAAGGTTCAATTTCTTGACATATTTGCTGGGCTAAGAGTAGTTTTGTATTTTAATTTATATATTAAGGCTCTACTGTGAATAAAGAAAATATGATGAACAAAGCTATCGAGCTGTCTAAAGAAAATATGTGCAACAATAATGGCGGCCCGTTTGGGGCAATCATTGCAAAAGATAATAAAATAATTGGCAAAGGATGGAATTGCGTGACCGGCTCCAACGATCCAACCGCTCATGCCGAGGTGCAAGCAATACGAGATGCCTGCAAAAATATAAATACTTTTGATTTATCAGGATGTGAAATTTACACAAGTTGCGAGCCTTGCCCAATGTGTTTAAGTGCAATTTACTGGGCCAGATTAAATAAAATTTACTACGCAAACACCAGTCAAGACGCCGCAGATATTAATTTTGACGATTCATTTATTTATTCAGAAATAAAAAAATCCAAAAACCAAAGACAAATTCCTTTGCAACAGTTAATGCAAAAAGAAGCGCTAACAGTTTTTAAGTTATGGCAAAAAAAAGAAGATAAAATTTTATATTAGATTGATAGGTTGGGATTTTTATCTTATTGTGAGCCAGCTTATGAAATTTATTGAAAAAATGTTAGCTACATCAGTATATTTTTTTACAAACAAAAGAGGTTATTATGAAAAAAGTTTTAATTAGTATTTGCATTTTATTTTCATTTAATTCTTTTGCGGTTTCAGATTTTTCGGTTTTTTTGGTTGAGGATTTTGAGGATTTTGAGGTTTCAAAAGCAGATTTTGAGGTTTCAAAAGCAGATTTTGAGGTTGCAGATTTTGCGGATTTTTCGGTTTCAAAAGAAGATTTTTCTGTTTCAAAAGCAGATTTTTCTGTTTCAAAAGCAGATTTTGAGGTTTCAAATTTTTCGGTTGCAGATTTTGAGGATTTTGCGGTTGCAGATTTTGCAGTTAATAAAAATTCTGCCTTAGAGTATTTAACAAAGACAAAAGTTAGCGGAGACAAAAAAACAATTAATGAAAATTTAAAAGCCGCGCTAGATAAACTTGCAAAAAGTGGCGTTTATCTTTTTGGACAAAAAAAACAAAAGCAACATTGGTTTTCTTTAATTTGCGCAAACAACCATTGCTACACACATTTACTTTTAGTTTCCTCTGACAAAACCAAAACCAAAACCAAAACCAAAACCAAAACCAAAACCAAAACCAAAACCAAAACCAAAACTATTCGCGACACATTTACAAACCAAGGTCTTTTTGTAGATTTTATTTTTAATAACTTATCTGGAAATTATTGGAGAGTACTAATAACTGCATTTTCTAGCAATGGCGATCTTCTTGGTGATTGCAATGGAAAATTTGTATCAGCAAATAGCTGGACCAACGCTCATAAAAATTACATTAAGCAAATGGAGTCGCTTCTTAAATTAAATAAAAACAGTCGCCTTCAATGGATTTTACGAAACTTTATTAATTGCAAAGTAGATTTTATTAAAGCAAAAAAATTTAAAATAGTTATGGATTTAGCAACTACAAATCAATGCTCTCTGACGCAAGAAACTGTTAAAACTTGCTTTTTAGGAAGAGGATTTCAACAGTATTCTATAAACATAGACTAAAAAAATTAAACCAAGTTTAAATAATTTTCTGAACGATTCGAGGATCAGAAAGTCTAATTTCGATCTGAGGGTCAGTACCCCCCCTAAAAAAGGGGTGTACCTGACCCTCAAGTCGGACCCTCATAGAGCATAAAGACATTTCTATAGGAGGGGCAATCACACCTCGTCCAATTAAATCAACTTCTAGTTTTACAATCACTTCATTTAGTCTAAATATCAGTTTTCCACT
>JAAOIH010000040.1 GCA_015163875.1 Bdellovibrionales bacterium | reverse complement strand
TGCAAACCCTTTGATAGTAAGCTTTCCAAGCGAATGATTGAAGCATCTTTGGGCGCGAAAACGGGCAACTTGTTCACCAAAATAAAAAGAAAAATCTATTAATTTATTTTCTAAAATAGTTTTTGTTTGTTCGGTTTTTGTTTGTTCTTTTGTTTGTTCGGTTTTTGTTTGTTCGGTTTTGCAGTTTTGGCTTAGGTGATCTTGGTAAATATAAGTTACTCCAAGTACTGCGGCTTTAATAATGCTGCCAGTTTTTAATTCGTTGCAAGACTGCCTAGACATTTGCTCTAATTCGGTTTTTTTATTAATTATTTTTTTATCTAAAATTAAATCTCCAACTTGGCCAAGCATCATTGCATTAACTCCAGTGGAATTTATGATTTCTTTTATTAAAGATGTGCATAAGCCTTGGGAGGTTTTTGTAAAATTTTTTGTGGATGTTTCGCCTGTGTTTGAAAAAGAAAAATATTTTACTAAAACAGAAAAAGATTCTATCAAAAGACTGTTTCCAGATAACAAAGCCAATGCTTCGCCAAAAACTTTGTGATTGCTTGGTCTGCCTCTTCTTAAATCGTCGTTGTCCATACACGGAAGGTCGTCGTGAATTAAAGAAAAATTATGAATCATTTCTATTGCCAAAGCCCATGGTAAAACTTTTTTATAATCTAATCCCAAAGATTTTGCAGTATAAATAATTAACAAAGGCCTAAATCTTTTAGTTTTAGAAAGTAAGGTGTATGAAATTGATTCTGATAATAATATTTGTGCAGAAGTATTTTTGTGCAAAAAGCTGTCTTTTTGTATAGAATTTTGTTTTTTATCTACATTTTTCTGCGTAGAGTTGTTGTGTAAATTATTTTTGATATAATTATTTGCAAAATCATCAAATTCTTTAATAAAAAATAAATCAGTTTTGTTTGGAAAGTTAGACATTGTGTATTTTTAAAGTTTTTGTATTTTTAAATTTCTGGTATTTTTAAAGTTTTTGTATTTTTAAATTTCTGGTATTTTTAAAGTTTTTGTATTTTTAAATTTCTGGTATTTTTAAATTTTATAATTTTTAAAGCTCTTCGGTTTCTGGTTTTCCTTGTTCGTTAACAGATACTAATTTTTGTACTTTTATTTCTGCCTTGCTTAGTTGGTCTTGGCATTCTCTTGAAAGTTTAACTCCTTTTTCAAATTGCTTTAAAGAATCCTCTAAAGATAATTTTCCCTCTTCCATTTTAGAAACTACTTTTTCTAAATCTTCTAACTTTTTTTCAAAACTCATAATATTTCCTTTTTTTTATTTTATTTTTTTCCCGCTTGGTTTTTGTTCGTTTATTTTTTTCCCGCTTGGTTTTATTATTTTTTTCACCTCTACCTGCAAACTAGAATCACTTAATTGTGCCAGCAGCAAATCACCTTTTTTTACTTGAGAGGTTTTTTTTACCAAATCTCCCCTGCTGTCTGTTAACAAACTATAACCCCTAGATACTACTTTTAATGGGCTTAGTGAGTCCAAAATAGAATTAAAATTATTTATTTTTTGTTTTTGTGTTTTTAATAAATTTTTTATTAATAAATCTAATCTGTGGCGAAGCTCATCACATCTTAAACTTGCTTGTTGAAAAGATGTTTGCGGATTAATTAATTTTGATTCTAATTGTAATAGTTTTTCTTTTTTATATTGTAATATTGACTGAAAGTTTTTAATTAATTGCAATTTAAAAAAATTAATTTTTTCTAATAACTCTAAACTATTTTTTACAACAAGTTCTGCCGCAGCAGAAGGGGTTGCCGCCCTTAGGTCAGACACAAAATCTAAAATACTAAAATCTACTTCATGCCCCACTGCAGAAATTACCGGTATGGGTGATGCAAAAACTTCTCTAGCTAAATCTTCATTATTAAAAGCCCATAAGTCTTCTAGTGATCCGCCTCCCCTCCCCATAATAACAACATCTACATTTTTTAAAAATTGTATTTGTGAAAAAGCTTTGCGCAAAGATGCAGGAGCTTTGTCGCCTTGAACCAATGCTGGAATTAGTGTGACTTTTATATTGCGAGCTCTTCGCCTTAAAACATTTAACATATCTTGAAGAGCTGCTCCTGTTGGGGAGGTAATTAGCACCACATGTTGAGGGTATGGTGGCAAAGGTTTTTTATTTTTTTGTAAAAACAAACCCTCTGATCGCAATTGATTTTTTAATTGTTCAAAAGCTAATTGCAAAGCGCCTAAACCTTGCGGCTCCATGCTCTCGCAAAATAATTGGTATGTGCCGCGAGGTTCATACACGCTTAGTTTTGCTTTTACTAAAACTTCCATTCCATCTTTTGGTTTAAACTTTAATTTAGAATTATAACCGCGAAACATCACCACTCTAATTTGAGACTTGCTATCTTTTAAACTAAAATAATGATGCCCAGAGGAGTGAGCTACAAAGTTAGAAATTTCACCTTTTACATAAAGGCTTGGTAAGTCGGCCTCTAACAAAGAGCGAATGTAGGCATTTAAACTAGATACAGAAAAAGATGTTGGCTCTTTTGCAGAGGCCATTTGGCTTTTGCAGTCTTTGCCGCTTTCGGTGCTTTCGGTGCTTTTGGTGCTTTTGGCATCTTCGGCGCTTTTGGCATCTTCAAAACTTAGCTGACTCATAGCTTTTGTGATAACAAATTTTTAAGTAAAAGACACGAGAATTTATAAATAAAGTTATATCATTTTTTCTATTTTGCAAAAATTTTCAAAAGAAATTAAACTAACTCCATCTTGAACTTGTTTTTCGTCTCCTTTCATAAAAACTTGATAAAATTTTTCAATGGGTGTTCTTTGTTTAAAGTAAAAAATATGTGGCGAAATAGCACTAGATTTTAATTTACTTTCAACAGCAAAAAGTGGTTTTTTATTTTTAAGTATTACAAAATCCACCTCCCGTTTATTTGTATCACGAATATATCGCAACTCCATTTTTTCACCATTAACATCTTCATGAAAGTGACAATATTTTAGCAGCTGGCAGGCCAGCATATTTTCAAACCTTGCCCCCAAGTCTTCAACTTGGCTCCAGTCCCAAAGATACAGTTTTTTTTCTTTTTTAACGGCTCGTATTTTTTTTGAACCGTATGGAGGAATTTGAAAACAATAATAAAGAGAATCTAAAATTTCAATCCATCGCTTGGCAGTTTTATGGTCCACCTCTAAATCTCCAGACAAAGCATTTATAGAAAGTGGTGAGCCGACTTTGCTCTGAAGCTCCTCTGCTAATACTTCTACTTTATTTAGATCTTTTACTGTTTCTAAATCTCGCAAATCATAGCGAACTAATTTAGTTAATCTACTCATATGCCACCGCTTTAAGGTTGTTTCCTTTTTTTCCAATAAGGGTTCTGGAAAACCACCATATTTAAATAAATCATTTAAATTATTTTTATTTATTCCCAGCTCAGGAAGAGAAAAAGGGTGCAATCTATAATAATAGTATCTGCCCAAAAGAGAATCCCCTCCTTTTCTAAAATGATCTAATCTTGCAGAGCCTGTAACCAAAAAAGTGTGTGTATTTTTTAAAGTATCGTAAAGACCTTTTATAAAGTTTCTCCATGTTTTTAATTTATGTAGCTCGTCTAAAACAATTAATTTTTCTGATTTTGGCCATTGTTGATTTTTAATTTTTTTTCTATGCACATCAGAATCCCAATTTAAATATGCAGGGTGATTGTCTTTATATTTAGTAATAATAGTTTGGGCCAAAGTGGTTTTTCCAACTTGGCGAGGTCCGCCTAAAAATACCATTTTTTTCTTTAAATCTGCGGTAATTAGTTTTTTAAGATATCTTTGTGGCAAAACAGACATGACTCCATTTTACTTATAAGTGTTTGGGAGTCAACTCCATTTTACTCACACAAGCCGGCTCACAATAATGGTCATAAAAAAAATTAGATAAGACCGATAAGCACTTGGGAATGGACTCCATTTTACTAACAAACTTAAAGCAAAGGCTTA
>JAAOIH010000003.1 GCA_015163875.1 Bdellovibrionales bacterium | reverse complement strand
ATATTTTTCTAAATTAAGAATTGTTGTTAAAAACAATGCAATGTATTTATTCAGTTTAAAATTTGGAACAAGTTTTTCTACATGGTCTGACGCTGAAAATTCTAAACATTGATAAAAGCAACTTCCTATAGTTGCACTGTCTATGGTTAAAATATTTCCATCTTCTGTGTAGTGATTATAAAAACCTTGAATACCATTATTTTCAGACGAAGTTACTACATAAGGATATTTGCCTACTCCTTTTGCACTTATCTGGGTTTTCGTAAAACTTTTTGAGCCAACAACATCAAACAAATCACCAACTCTAAAGTAGTGCCAAGCATCTATATTTAATTCAAGTTTTTTATTGATTGCTGATTTTTTATTTGGTTGTTTAATTTTTACTGCATTAACCCAACTTGGAATGTTTTCTATTAATGGAACTAATAAATCATTTAAAGTTTTATTAGCCTGTCTGCCATAGGAATATTTATACTTATTGGCACTTAGACACATACAATAATAGTGCATTTGCCTTTTCGTTAGTTTCATAATTGGCTTTAAATAATATAAATCTCTACCGCTATAATATTCCCTTTCTTGATAAAAACTTGACATAACGGAACCGCCGCCTGCAACTGAAATTGTATGTGCTGGGTTTGGTCGTATTCCGTTAATTAGCTTTACCTTTGCCGATAAGCCGTTATTTTTTTCTGTTCTTGAAATAAAAGGTATGCCATTTTTATGTTTATCTATATTTGATAATTCAAGATTTACCCCATATTTAACTTGAAAGATTTCATTTAAAGGGACTGTCTTCATCTCAATTCTCATTTAATACATTGAATGCAATATACTTTTTTAACACATCTTGGAAATCATCTTGTTTTAATGTTGAATAATCAGTCTCCATATAAGCCTCTGCACACCATTCATCATCTGCATTTACTTTTTTAGTTTTACTAAAACCTAATTTCTCTTCAGTATTAACATACAAATTTAACCAATTATTTTTAATACTATCCCATTTTTTATCGTAATCAAATCTGCCTTTAGTTTTTTTATTGAAAAATCCATCATCTTTAAAGTATCCAAAAAAAGTTTTTTTATTTGCTGGGTGTGGAATATGTGCTTCAAACACCATAATACAAGCAACAACACCTACCTTTGAATTCTTAAACAACTCATTGGGCATAGAAAAAACAGCTTTTAATGTGTGTTTTTGTAGTAGTTTTTCTTTTAACCTTAACCCTTCGCCTTTCTGAGCTAAAGCACAACTCATTGGAATAATTGCAACACATTGACCGTGTTTTGCCAAGCACTCTAAATTGTTTAAAATAAACTCTAATTCTTCTCTATTGGTTTTGTCTGTTTTGTATGGGGGATTTAAAAAACCAATAGTCGGCCTTTTCTTTTTAATTGTTTTTATAATATCTTTATCAAAACAATCCCCATATAAAATATTACTTTTACCATCTCCGTGTAAAAACATATTAGACACTGCCAACGAATACATATTAGGCTGATATTCAACTCCATATAACTGGCGTTGTTTTATGTTTTTCTCTTGTGATAAATTTCCCTTGCATTTTTCAATCATCTTTTTCATTGACGAGACCAAAAAACCGCCTGTTCCTGTACAATTATCAAATACAATATCGTCAGTTTTTATATCTACAACATCAGTAAAAAATTCAGTAATATGTGGCGGAGTTAAAACAATACCGAGACTTCTATCACTATTTGAATATCTTAAAAATTCTATATAAAACTGACCTAAAACATCGTAATATTTATAGGTTCTAACATAGCCATTTATATTTTCATCAATATCATTTATTAACTCTCTTAGAGTTTTGAAATCTTTTGATTTTTGACTTTTTGTCAAACTAGGAGCTTTCTTTGCAATAAATTGATAGTTCTCCATTAATATATCAATTTTATCGTCTTGCAAATCTTCTGTTTTTAATTGTTCTTTTATTGTAGAAACAAGTGTATCTGCTAATATTTTATTGCTTGATAATCCAGAATAATCTCTATAAAAATCTTGATTCTTTAGGGCAATTAAAACCCCACTGACAAGCACACTTCTCTGACTCCCTATAATTTTTAATGTCTGTAGTTGCTGATTTAAAGTTTGTGAATATTCAAGTAATTCCCCATATTTTTCTTTTTTTTTGGCCGTATCCTGCCTAAGACCCGCAAGAATATCATCAATGGAAATCAGTTTGTTGCCGAAAATTTGTTCAGCAGCGTTACCCTTCCTTTGTATGAAATAAGAAACCTTTATATTGTCTTTTTCTACGCCACTCACTGCCAACGATAAAACATCATATTCTTTTGATAGATAATCGGAGTAAAGCAATACTCCATCAACGGAATAAGCAGAAAATTCATCCCTGCCCTTGCTTTCGTGTTTTAGAATATCTGCCTTACATTCAACAACAATCAATAATTGGTTTTCACCATCTATTGAAATAATAAACTCAGGCTTGCCAACACCGCTACCTTGTTTTGAAGCATTTTTAAGAAGTTTAGTTATCCTTGGGTTGTTAGACGACTGCTCTTCAAGTTTAATATTTTTAAATAATTTATCACTTTGAAAATGTTGCCTGACTATATTTTCAGTCTTTCTTTCGTTTAACTTTTTTCTCATAATGACTCTTTGCTGTTAATATAGAACTTAGTTGCAATAACAAAAGGTAACTATATATACATCCGTTGGGAACTATTTAAATATAATTTTAACGCTTAATATTATTTTGCCTGTATGCAAGATTAATACCTGCACTAGCTCTATATTAGGCATAAACCATAATAACAAACTATTACTGTTAAAATTGTATTAGCTATTGACAGGTCATTTTAGTTAAGCCGAGTAGAAAAAGTTACTATTTCTAACTTTTTTTACTTAAAGTAAATAAATTATGTTATCAGTAAAAATATAAATTATTTGCAAAGTTTATAATAAAACGATAAAAAAGATATTATTTGCAATAATTTAAAGTACTAAATTTAATAAATAATTAGCTTATCAAAACTATAAAATCACAAAGACATTGTTGTAATTAGCAATGTCTTTTTTGTTTATAAAAACAAAAAAGACTCCAACAAGCTTTTAACTTAATCACATCTTCCTGGAAAATTTTTATCAATAAACTCTAGCACTTGTAATTGTTCTTTTTGCAAACTTATTGCACACTTATTTTTTTTTGCTTTTATAAGCGTGTTAACCAAAAGACTTTTTTTAAATTTTAAAAAATCAGAAGAAATGTCATGATACATTGTTGCAGCATAAATATTATAATTTTTTAAAATCTCATCAAAGCATTTGTTTGGCGAAATATTTAAAGCATTTGTTTTGGTTTTTAAAAACTTCATAACTTTATTATTATATTCTGGCACTACAACTGAGTCATGATCAGAGCCTATTTGTAAAATTGGAATATTTTTAACTTTACCATAAATTTCTTTTATTGACGCATCTTCTAATTCATCATCGCTAATATTTTCTGTATCTTCTAAATCAGCATAAGGATCGGCAACATAATTATAAGCTGTTGGAGAATATTTTTTTTGTAAATAATGTGATAATTTGTTAACCTCTATTCCAGGCTCTGGAGGATGTTTTGATATTGACTCAGTTAATTTGTTTAAACCTAAAGTATTTAAAAAAGTTCCCCCGTAAGCTTTTATTTTGCTTGAATCAGAAATTTTTAATGAAGGAGAGGAAGTTATTAGTCCATGTATTTTTGTATTATTTTTAGGTGAATTAGAATAATCAAGCATTGCTTTATGTGCAAGCAAACCTCCAGTTGAATGACCATGCACAATAACTTTATCACCTAACTCTTCTGCAAGTTTTAAAGCTTGCTTCATTTTTTTATCCCAATCTTGCCATTTAATTTTTTTTATAACTTTGTTATCTTTTGTTCCATGGCCAGGAAGTCTTAAGTTAATAACATTAAAGCCCATGCTTGCGTACATTTCTTGTGTATGTTTTAAATTAACGGGACTCTCGTATAAACCATGCATCAAAACAATACTATATTTTGTTTTTACGGGAGGCATTTCTGTGCTAATAGATGTGCCGTGTTTAAAACAATCATGAGGCTTAGCCTTGTCGCACTGTTGTTTTAATTGTGAATTATTTTCTTGTATTAATGCAACCATCTTGTTTGCTGTTTTTAAAGACACAGGTTCTTTTTTTTTGCTAAAAGCATTGCTGCATTTATAAGATTCAAACTGCGTGTTAATATTTTTTTTTTCAACATCCATTAAAATATTGGCTATATCCGTTATATTTTTTGTGTTAAATCCAATCTTTTGTGTTTCGCAAGCCTTAGAGTTAATTGAAAAAATAAAAAATAAAAAAAAAATAATAATAAAATTCACTATAAATAAATTATACCCCAAAGTCTTTTGCTATGATAAGCTTTTACTCACAGTGCCAAAAAAAAAAAATCTTAAAAAAATACTCATTATAGGCAGTGGCCCCATAGCCATAGGTCAAGCTTGTGAGTTTGATTACTCCGGTGTTCAGGCTTGCAAAGCTTTAATGTCAGATGGCTTTGAAGTTATTTTAGTTAATTCAAATCCTGCAACAATTATGACAGATACCGATTTAGCAACTCGTGTTTATATTGAACCTTTAACAACAGAATTTGTTATTAAAATTTTAGAAAAAGAAAAACCAGACGGAGTTATTGCAAGTCTTGGAGGGCAAACTGCTTTAAACTTAGCATTAAGTTTAGACAAAGCTGGAATATTTAAAAAATTAAATATCGAGTTATTAGGCTCAAGTGTAAAATTAATTCAACTAACAGAGGATCGCGAAAAATTTGACCAAGCTTTAAAAGCTGTGGGTGCAAAATCTGTAAACAACTTTATGGTCCGTAGTTTTGTAGATGGAATGGAAAAAATAAAAACTTTAGAATTTCCAGTAATCTTAAGACCAAATTATACTTTGGGAGGTGGAGGTGGAGGGCTATGTCATTCACTAAAAGAATATAAAATAAAATTAGCAAATGCATTACACGAAAGTCCAACAGCAGAAGTTCTTGTAGAGCCAAGTATTTATGGTTGGAAGGAATTTGAATTAGAAATTATGCGAGACTCAAAGGGAACTTTTGTAATTGTATGCTCAATTGAAAACTTAGATCCATGCGGAGTTCACACTGGTGACAGCATTACTGTAGCCCCTCAACAAACTCTATCAGATTTTGACTATCAACAAATGCGAACAGAAGCTTATAAAATTATTGATTACTTAGGATTAGAATCTGGCGGAGCTAATATTCAGTTTGCAGTAAATCCAAATACTGGAGAGCGAGTAGTTATTGAAGTTAATCCAAGAGTAAGTAGGTCGTCTGCCTTAGCTAGCAAGGCCACTGGTTTTCCAATTGCTAAAATTGCAGCTTTATTAGCTGTTGGTTATAATTTAAATGAAATAAATAATGATATTACAAAAACTACTTTGTCGTGTTACGAACCATCTTTGGATTATGTAGTTGTAAAAGTTCCTTATTTTAATTTTAATAAATTTACAGGCGCATTAGATGAGCTAACAACACAGATGAAAAGTGTTGGCGAGGCCATGGGCATAGGCAGAACTTTTCAAGAATCTTTGCAATCAGCTTTACTTTCATTAGAAGAATATTTAGAAGCTTTTCCAGAAGTTATATTTTCTAAAAAAAAATTAGCACGACCAAGTAGCAATAGAATTTATCAAATTGCACAGGCATTTAGAGAAGAGCTTTCTATTGATGAAGTTCAACAAAGTACCTATGTTGACCCATGGTTTTTAGATCAAATTAAAAATTTGGTAGACACAGAAAAAAAAATTAAATCAAAAGCTGTAAACAATAAATTAATTTTTAACAAAAATACTAATAAAGCAAGTAATATAATTTTAAAAGCAAAGAGAAAAGGTTTTTCTGATTTTACATTAGCAAAACTTTTGACAGATACAGAATTAAATACAGAAAAAAAAATACAAGAGTATCGATGGAAAAATAATATTAATCCAGGATGTTTTAATATTGATACTTGCTCTGGTGAATTTAAATCATCAACCCCTTATTATTATATGTCTTATTGGGGAGAGGGAGACAAAGACAAAAATTTAAATTTAATTAAAGATTTTATCGTAATGATTGGCAGCGGTCCTAACAGAATTGGGCAAAGCATTGAATTTGATTATAATTGTGTAAAAACTGTAAAAGCATTACAAAAAGAAAATAAAAAAATATTAATGTTAAACTCTAATCCAGAAACAGTATCAACAGATTACGATACCGCAGATTGTTTATTTTTTATTCCACTAATAAAAGAACATGTTTCTGAGTTATTTTATTTACTTAAACCAAAGTCTTTTGTTTATCAATGTGGAGGCCAAACTTCTTTAAACTTAGCAAAATCTTTAGAGCAATTTTGTAAACCATTAGGCTCTTCTATTAAAACTTTGCAAAATGCAGAAGACAGAGATTTATTTAAAAAAGTTTGTAATAAATTAAATTTAAATATTTCAAAATCTAAAATGCTGTCATCTTTAAAAGAGGCATTAAAATTTGTTAATACAATTTCTTACCCAGTAATTTGTAGACCAAGTTATGTGCTTGGCGGCAAGCGTATGCGAGTAGTGCATAATGAAAAAGAATTAAAACAATATTTTTTAAAATACAAAGATCATATTTCTGTAAATAATTTATGTTTAATTGATCAATTTTTAGAAAATGCATTAGAGCTAGATGTTGATTTAATTGTAGGAAGTGATTGGAATTTTGTTGTAGGAATTATGGAGCATATTGAATTTGCAGGAGTTCATAGTGGCGATAGCATGAGCATACTTCCTCCACAAAGATTAAAAAAAATTATGTGTGAACAAGTTGAATCTATTAGCAAAATACTTGCAACAGAATTAAAAATTCAAGGTTTTTTAAATATTCAATTTGCAATTAAAGATAACAAAATTTATATTTTAGAAGCCAATCCAAGAACATCCAGAAGCCTCCCATTTATGGTTAAGGCAATTGATGGAAGCATTATGGACTTAGGCGCAAAGGCATTACTTGGACATAATAAAAAAGATATTTCAAAAAATTTATTAAATATTTCTTGGAAGAATATAAAACATATTTGTATTAAAGCTTTAATTTTTCCATTTAATAAATTTTCTGGAGTAGACAGTATTTTAGGTCCAGAGATGAAATCAACAGGTGAGGTTATGGGAAGGGGAAAAACTTTTTCAGAAGCTTTGTATAAAGCTTTTGAGGCCTCATATATAAGGCTTCCAAGCTGTGGCGAAGTATTTTTGTCTTTGCGAAATAAAGATAAAAAAAAATTACTAGGTACTATAAAAAAATTACAAGATTTAGGCTACCTATTATCAGCAACTCGTGGAACTGCTCAATTTTTAATAGACGAAGGTATAAAAAATGTTTTTTTTGTTAATAAAATTACAGAGCCTAAACCGCATTGTGTTGATCGCATTTGTTCTCAAAAAATTAGCTTAGTTATTAATACTCCATCAGGGCAAGAATTACATAGTTCGGGCAGGGCAATTCGCAGAAGTTGTATTGAGTATTCTATTCCATGCATTACAGAGGATTCTGTTGCCCAAGTAATTACAATGGCCTTAGAATATAAAAATAAAAAACAATTTTCCGTTTATAGACTGTAATTTTTATTTTAAATTAAGACATTAATTTTATATACAAATGCTTATGTTTTATATTAAGCTAAATAAGTAATACTTGTGTATTTAATTGATATAATTTTAGGAGAAACCTGCTTGTCTGTTTTAAAAATTTCTGATCTTCACAAAACATATAAAACCTCTTTTTATAAAAAAAATAAAAAAGTTTTAAACGGATTAAGTTTTAGCGTTCCAGAGGGGACAGTAACTGGTTTTTTAGGTGGCAACGGAGCTGGTAAAACTACAGCAATAAAATGTATTTTAGATTTATGCATCCCTGACTCTGGCGAAATTTTATTTTTTGATAAAAAAAAAATATCTTTAGCAGTTAAAGAAAAAATAGGCTTTTTGCCAGAGCGACCTTATTTTTATAATTACTTAACTGGATTAGAGTTTTTAAAATTTTATGGAAAATTATCTAAAATGTCTAACCAAAATATTATTATTAAGTCCACATCACTGCTTAAAAAATTAGATTTGTATCATTACAAAGATCAATTACTTGGATCTTACTCCAAAGGAATGCTTCAAAAAATAGGAATTGCCCAAGCCTTAATCCATGATCCAGATTTATTAATTTTAGATGAGCCTATGTCTGGGCTAGATCCAGACGGAAGACATTACATTAGCGAAATTATTAAAGACACAGCCAAAAAAGGTAAAAGTATTTTTTTTAGCAGTCATTTATTAGACGATGTAGAAAAAATTAGTCAAAATTTAGTTATTTTAAAAGAATCTAAATTATTATATGAAGGGCAAACAGAAGAGCTGTTAAAAACTTATCAATCGGGCTATGAATTACACTATAGTTTAAATTCAGAAAAACATATTTTAAAATTAAAAGAATTATCTTTAATGCAAAGTAAAATAGAAGAGCTAATAAAAAAAGGTGCTATAATTTTTGAATTTAAAGCCGTTAGACCATCACTTGAAGAAGTTTTTGTTAACATGGCCCTAAACACACAGCAAACACACAGTAAACACATAGTAAATAAATAGTATTTTATATTTTTAAGGAGACAGGTTGATTATTAATATTTTAGCACTTAATACTTTTAAAGAAATTATGAGAGACAAAATTCTTTATTCTTTAATTGTATTTTCTGTAATTTTAATGGGCATAAGCATAGCATTAAGTGATTTAAGCTTTGGCGAAAAATCTAGAATTACTTTAAATTTTGGATTAACAGCAATTCATATTTCTTCGGTTATACTATCTATTTTTATTGGGAGTAGCCTGGTATTAAAAGAATTAAAAAATAGAACAATTATGACTCTTTTAACAAGACCTTTAAGTCGAAGCACTTTTATTTTAGGAAAGTTTGTAGGCTTATTAATGGTAATTATTAGTTTGCTTTTAGGCTTGTCACTAATTCTTTTTGGAATTATGACTGTAATGTCTGTGCCTGTTACAATGTCTTTTTTTATTGCAATTTATGGAATTATTTTAGAAGCAGCAGTTTTAACATCTTTAACTTTATTTTTTAGCAGCTTATCAAAAGTATTTTTAGCTATTAGTTTTAGCATAGGAGTTTTTTTTGTAGGCCACTGGATAGAAAGCTTTAATTATTTTGTAAACAAGGGGCATCTTGCACATTTTAAATTTATATCAGATAATTTGTTTTATGTTGTTCCTAATTTAGAGCGGTTTAATTGGCGATCAGATGTAATTTATAACAACTTGGTAGATAGTAATATTATTTTAAGCGCAAGTTTATACTCAGCAGTACTCTGTGCTTTTTTATTAACACTATCTTTTTTTATTTTTACAAAAAAAGATTTAGCATAGGAGAAACTAATGATAGATATTTATGCAGTTTATATTTTTCTTTTAGGATTAATATGGGGTAGTTTTGCAAATGTAGTAATTTACAGGCTTCCTTTAAAAAAAAGTGTAGTTAAGCCTCCCAGCTCATGCCCAAAATGTAAAAAAAATATTGCATGGCATGACAACATTCCTGTTTTATCGTGGATTTTTTTAAAAGGAATGTGCAGACATTGTAAAAATAAAATTTCTGTTCGTTACCCAATTGTAGAACTTTTAATGGCAATAATGTTTACAAGTATTTATATAAAATTTGGCTTTCAATGGTATTTATTAGAACTAATAATTTTAACTTTCGGTTTAATTAGCATTAGCTTTATTGACTTAGACCACATGATTATACCAGATGTTTTAAGTTTGGGCGGAATAGTTGTGGGCTTATTTGGAGGATTGTTAAATCCCGACAGAAGTATTATTGATGCATTTTTAGGAATATTATTTGGAGGTGGATTTTTTTGGCTAACAGCTTATTTATATTTTATTTTAAAAAAACAAGAAGGCCTAGGAGGCGGAGACATTAAACTTTTAGCATGGATAGGCGCAGTTTTAGGATGGAAGGCAATACCATTTATTATTTTAGTTTCAAGCTTTGTTGGCTTACTGTTTGGAGGTTTAATTTTATTAATTTCTAAAAAAAAACTAAACCAAGCCATTCCATTTGGCCCATACATTGTAGTGGCTACTTTTTTATATTTATTTTTTGGAGCCACATTAACTAGCTGGTATTTTAATTTATTTTTTATGAGTACTATTTAGTATTTTAAAAATACTTTGCACTCCGTAATGATCTGATAAATTAATTTTTTTTATGTCGCCGTACAATAAGCTATTTAATTTGACAGTATTTTTATAAACAATTTTAGTAGATATATGTTTTAAATTTTTTGCAAAAATATGATCTATAAGAAAATTTTTTGACACTCCCGCTAAGCTATTATCTTTACAATAACTGCAACTAGGAAGAAGATTTTTAGTCGGTAGTAAAAAATTATTATCAATTATATTTTGGCAGTTATCTTGTAATTTTGAACTAGTGTTTTTTTTATAATTAAAAAACGAACAATTAAAATCACCCATTAATATACTTGGGATATTATCTTTTTTTAAATTATTTAAAATATATTTTATCTGTTTAAAATTTTCTTCACCCCATGACTTAAAGATACCAGTGTATGGCGCAACTTTGCTAAGATCTGAAGTTAAGTGCGTGCATGTAATTTTTATTTTTTTTTTATTAATTTTAACAGTGGCAATTAAGGCCTCTCTTTTTGTTAAATTAGAAATTTTTTGCAAACTTAATATTTTTTTATTAGTTAATGGAAGCCTAGAAAGCAATAAAAGCCCAGTAGAGCCATTGTAAGTAAATATATTGGCAGGCTTAAATGGATCCATTACAGCCCTTAATGCCTGTAATGGAGATTTTCCAACTTGAGCCATCAGCGCATTGGCGCATTCTTTTTTATTATTTTTTAATTGAGTTAAATGTGGTTTACATGTTTTAACAACGCAATCTGTAAACAAAGAACCTTTTTTTGATAAACAATTACCTGCCATGCAATTAATAAATTTATTTTTTCCTAATAAATCCCAAGGATAACAACTCGGCTGTTTTTTTGTTTTGTGACTAATTATTGGAGAATAAAATTGATGCTGATAATTATCTTTTAATGAACTTAATAATTTTTTTCTGTCTTTTTTTGACCAAACCTCTTGCAAGCAGATTACATCACTTTTAGAATGTTTTAATTTTTCAATCAGCAAGGGGAGTCTTTTGCTGGAGTATGGAACAAATCCGTGAGCAAGCCCAACATTAAAGCTAGTTAAGCTTATAATTTGTTCTTTGCCAGTTACAATAACAGACATAAGAGTTAAAAAGATTGTTAAAATAAAGCTAATAAACAAATAGTGTTTCATTTTGGCACAGTTTTTATTTTAATTGTGGCCCTGTATTTGCTAATAAACAATATGTTTATTAAAAAAAATTTTTATATAGTTAAATTTTTCATAGTATTTTTATTTGCTGTACCTATTCAGGCCCAAAGCCTAATTTGTTTAAATTTATTTAAAGATAGCTTAAAAGACAGAAGTGAAAAAATAATAAAATATTATATAGACAATCCTATAAAAATTTTAGTTAAAGATAGTCTTAGGCTAGAAAATAAAGAAATATTTTCTGGATTAATAGTTAAAAGCATTAATGCTGAATTTAAAGACTTAACTATTTTTGGAAAAATTAACAAAGTAATCAGCTCAACAAATCAAAAAATAACTAGAAAGTTATTTGCTGATTCATTAAGCTTAGACCCACAAAAAAACTTTTCTATAGCTCCTATACATTTTTTAAAATATAATACATTTATTAGGCCAACCAGATTTATTACCCGTAAGTCTACTTTGTTTAATAGAGAATACGAGCCATCTACATTTTTGTCGTCTTTGTCTTATGCGTATTATTTTTATTATTTAGCGATAGAGCCTATTCAAGATCATAAAAAACAAAGCATCAAAAAAGAAGTAAATTTTTTAATATCAAAAGATTATAGATATGCATCATTTGCCCCACTATATAATAAAACAAAAATATTAAAAAACAAAATAAAATCAGATAATCTTAAAAAAGAAAAAGTTAATCAATTAAAAAAAGAATTATTATTTATGAAGTCAAGATTATATAAAATTGTTTTGAACAAAAAACGATCTTACGACATATTTTTTTCTGGTTTATTAAAAACAAAAGCAAAAATGTTGGATAACTTTTTACATAAACCATTAGTTAAAACAAAAGATTCACAAAAAGCTATAACTTTTTTAAAAAATATTTCTAAAAAATTACCTGCTTTATTTTTAGAGCTTGATCAAGCTTTAGATAAAGATTTTTACATAAACCTTGGAGGGTTTAAAAAATTAAATAAAAAAAATATACAATCTGCAGAGGATAAAGAAAAATTAAAAACTATGATTTTAATAAAAATAGTTAAAAAGCATATTTATCAAGAAACTATAAGACTTATGCTATATTTTACACAAAGTGAAAGAAGTGAATTTTTTCAAACCTTTCCTTGGGTAATGGGCCAAATAATTTCATCTAAAATGTATAGCAGATTAAATAACTTATATAAATCAAAAGAAATTAATGAAGGTCAATTTCTTAGATCAATGCAAGAATTTATTCAATGGAAATTTAATTTTTCTATATGGAGAGATTTAGGTCTACAAAGATTTGAAATTGGCAAAAATACAGAGCAAAAGGTTTATTACACAAATAAAATTTTAACTTTAAAAAAAATAAAACAAAATATATTAAAAACAGTTAAAGATAAAATTTAATTTTTTGTATTAAAACAAAAACCCTATTACAACAAACAAAAACCCTATTACAACAAACAAAAACCCTATTACAGTAAATCAGACCCCTCTTTGTAAATACTAAGGCTATCTATATTATTAATTTGATGTAAATCTTTTGCTGAGTAAGCGCTTCTTCCAAAATTTGCTTTTACATATAAACTTTTTAACTTAATATTAACTCCGCAGCCTGTATCCTCTAAAACACTCTGACTAAATAAACTTCCAAGCCCGCCATTTTTTTTATGATCCTCTACTGTAATAACTTTATAATCACATTTTTTTAAAATTTTTGTAATTAATTTTATATCTAATTTGTCTAAACGAGAAGGGTTAATAATAATGCAGCTTTGATTATCTTTTTCAAATTTTTTAGCAGCCTCTAAAGCCTCTGGCAATAAATGACCAAGACTGATAATCATTAATGCTGAAGTTTGATATTTTTCAGAGTTATCAAAAACAATTTGTGCTTGTCCTAACTTATAATCATTATTTTTTGTATAAGATGGTAAAAAGTTTTCTCTTCCTAAAAAAAATAAATAAGTTTTGGGAATTTTTCCATCTTTTCTATCTTTATTAAACTGCACAATACTTTGATAAACTAATTCTTCAGATTCTGAGCTGCAACTTAAACAATAAACTTCTGTATTTGGCAAACTGCAAGTTAAAGCTAAGTATTGTAAACTTTGGTGAGACGCTCCATCGGCTGCATCTTGAAATCCTATATGAGAAAAAATTCCAATCACTGGAGCTTGCGACAAATTTGCCATTGCAAGTGGCAACCAACCTTTGCTTATTGCAAATTGAGCAAAAGTATCTGTTATTGGAATAAACCCCTCTTTTGATAATCCAGCAGCTAAGCTAATCATATTTGATTCCGCAACTCCAATATCTATAAAGTCATTAGGAAAATTATCATGAAAAGTTTTTAACCCAGTTGAACCTTGCAAGTCAGAACTTACAGAAAAAATTTTTAAACCTTCTGTTTTAGCCCTAATTAAAGCTTTGCTAACGCCTGCTTGAATTTTTTCTTTTTTATCTATATTAGTATTTTTTTTTAAAGAGCTTTGCTCTTTATCATAATCTTTAATCAGTTCAGACATCCAATCTGTAAATATTTTTGGAACAATATTAGTAGATGCACTTCCATTATTTTTTTGAGAATAAATTTCTGATAAAAAATCAGAAAGCTGCGTAGGTTTTTTTAAAGGAAATCCATGGGCTCCAGAAGAAGAGCTAACAGTGTCTTTTGTTCCAAAGCCTTTAACTGTGCAAAAGTGTAAAGCTATTGGTTTATTTATTATATTATTTGATGCAGCTGCAATAGCTTCATCAATTGCACAAGATACCTCCAAAAGATTATTTCCATTTTGTATTTTTTTATATTCCCATCCTATGTTTTTTAAATTTTCTAAGTTTTGCTTCATGCAAAAAGACCCCTCATCTATACGGCCAGAAAGTTTAGTGTTGTTGTCACTAATTAATAAAATAAAAGGAGACATTTTTTGTTTTTTATATAAACCGGGGATAGAAGACAAAGCCTCTTTTGCCTCCCCCTCCATGCAAGCTCCGTCAGAAATACTAACTATACTTATTTTATTAGTTTTATTTAATTTTTCAGCAACTGCCAGCCCTTGCGCAATTGCCAAGCTTGAGCCAAGCGGTCCATTACTTAAATAAACTCCTTCTGGAAAAATATGATTTTCGCCGTGTCCTGTTAATTTACTTTGCTTGCTTCTAAATCCTTTTAAATCTTGCAAACTTAATTGACCATAGCAATGTCTTAATGCGTAGAGTGCATTTTCGCAATGACCGGCATCATTAATAAAATGAAATTTTTCAAAATATTTTTTATTATCTTTTTCTGAATTGCTTATCATTGATTGAAAAACGCTAGAAAAAATTTCTGCAAAAGCAGACGGACCACCAAAATGGCTGGCTGCACCTCCCAAAGTTGCATTCATATCCATTAACGCAACAAGCGCCCTAATAGCTTTTGGTTCTACAAAGTTTAGTTTTGTTTTGCTTAAGTTAACAGAGTGTTTAATGTTGTCAGAGCTTAGCGGAAAAAGATTTTTATGTTGAGACATGCAAAATTGTATAAAAATTTGACATACTTTTCATCATTTTTTAAAAATTATAATAAACTTTAGTCTAGTCTAGCCGAAATATATTGCAAGGAGTTTTATATGACTAAAATTATTATTGCAAGCATCAGCATCGCACTTTTTCCAATAAGCCTATTGGCTAGGAACACAGACTATAATAAGCAATTAAAATTTAAGCCATCTAGAGATCTGGCATCTATATATATTGTCAGCCCAAAAAAACTAAGATCAAATTCATTAGTATTTTTAGAGGGGCATAAATTTGCAGTAAAGCCATCTAATAAATATGCTATAAAGTCGTTAGATTTTTTAATTTCTCTTAAAGTGCCGTTAAATTAAAATTGTTTTTAACTTTTTTTAAGTAAATTTTTTATTTAATTAATATTAACTATTTTTTTTTGATAACATTAACTAAAGGCGAAAAACTTTCTGTTAAAGATGGCACAAGACCCAAGATATTTTTGTGACTTATGATAATTTGTTTTTTATGCCACAAAGGTATAACTGCAACATCTTTTGATATAATTTTTTGCACTTGGTTGTATATTTTTTTTCTACTATTTAAATTTAAAGCATATATGCCGCGCTCTAAAAGTTTATCTAATTTTAAGTTTTTATATAAAGATCTATTTCTGCCTGGAGGCCACTCAGAACTATGAAAGGCTATGCGGTAAATGTCTGGGTCAATTACTCCAGACCAGCTCATAAGAGCAATGTCAAAATTAGAATTTTTTAAATCTTTATATAAAATACCCCATTCCAAACTTTTTAATTTAATATTTATTCCAGATTGTTTAATTTGCTGAGATAAAATTTTTCCAAAATTAATCGAGCTAGGTTTGCTACTAACTTTTAAAGTTATTGGAGATAAATGTATTTTTTGTAAAAACTTTTTTGCTTTTTTTAAATTAAAATTATAAGTTTTTAATTTAGTGTTAAAAAATAAATGATTAGGGTTTAATAAAGATCGCGCGTGACTTGCAAAACCTTTTAATTTGTATTTAATAATTTTTTTTACATCTAAGCTATTTTTAATAGCTTTTCGCATATTAATTTGTGAAATAAGAGGATGCTTTAAATTTAAAAGTAAATAAACAACCGACAATCCAGGGCTTGTGTAAATTTTAAAATCAGAATTTTTTTTAAGTTCGGTTACTTTAATAATTTCTGTATTATTAAAACTTATATCGATATCTTGTTTTAGTAATTTTTGATAACGAGTGGTATTATCATGCACAACTTTAAATAATAAAGAAGTTTTTCCAGGATTTTTTGAGTGGACATTTGGTTTTAACTCAATGTTATAAGACTTGGCTTTATTTATATAATAAGAGCCAGTCCCAATTGGAAGTTGATTAAAAGAATCTTTATTTTGTAAAAATTCTTTTTTAGGTAAAATTTTTAAAACAGGGAGGTCTGCCCTTAAAAACTTTGCAGAAGATTTTTTTAAAAATAATTTAACAATAAAACTTTTAGTTTTTAAATTTTTTTTTACACTTACTTTTTTTATAACAGAAAAAGCATGATGAAAAATACATTTAGGATTTTTAAACGCATTAAAACTAAAAACAATATCCTCTTTAGTCAGACCCCTCCCATTGGAAAAACGAATATTTTTTTTTAACAAAAAAGTATAAATATTATTTTTATAGCTCCAAGATTTGGCCAAATCTCCAGTAACAGTAAGGTTTTTATCAAGCTTAACAAATGAGCTAAATATTAAACCTCCCAATCGCATATCCAAGGCCGCTGTAGCTTTTAATGGATTAAGATTTTTTATTTTTTGCTCTATGCCTATTTTAATATGATTTTTAAATTTTAAGTCAGAAGAATTTTGGCAAGAAGCCAAAGCAAGGATAATAATTAAAGCAGAATTATTTTTTATTTTAAAATACATACCACATTAAGTAATAATTATTAAATATTTGCAAATAATTTTAAAAATCATAAACTACCAATAAACCCATATTTGAGGGTCATGACCTCGGATCAAAAAAATTTGGAGCGGGAGACGGGTCTCGAACCCGCAACCCTCAGCTTGGAAGGCTGATACTCTACCAATTGAGCTACTCCCGCTAAGAGTAAACTAATTTAAACACCAACAAAAACCCCCTGTCAAACTCACAAAAAATTAAAAAAATTTATTTTTAGCCTGTCCAACTGCTCCGGCACTCCTGCGGAGTGAGTCGCAATTGGACAGGCTAAAAATAAATTTTTTTAATTTTTATTGTAGAGAAAAGTGAAATAAATTTTTTAATCTTTAAATAAATCTTTCTGCAGAGAGCCCCAGAAATAAATTTTTAATCTTTAAATAAATCTTTATAAAGTTAGACCTATTGCGACTCACTCCGCAGGAGTGCCTGAGCAATAGGTCTAACTTTATAAAGATTTATTTTAAAACTAACTGGAGCCCTCGACGGGAATTGAACCCATGGCCTCAGCCTTACCAAGGATGCGCTCTACCACTGAGCTACGAGGGCTTTTGATATTTTAAAAAAAATGTCTGTTTGATATTTTAAAAAGACCTTTTTGCTATTCCAAAAAAGCTTGACATTTTTTAAATGTAGAAACAAGGTGTTTGTTGGAATATAACAATGTCACAGCTAGTAAAATACCATTAGGAGGAAGCATGGCTAAAGAGAAATTTGATCGAAGTAAAGAACACATTAATATAGGTACGATTGGACATGTGGATCATGGTAAAACTACTTTAACAGCAGCAATTACTAAAGTTCTTGCAGAGTCTGGTGGTGCAACGGCTATGAATTACGATGACATTGATAAAGCTCCAGAAGAAAGAGAGCGCGGTATTACTATCGCAACTTCGCATGTAGAATATTCTACAGAAAACAGACATTATGCCCATGTTGATTGTCCTGGCCATGCCGATTATGTAAAAAATATGATTACCGGCGCAGCACAGATGGACGGAGCTATTTTAGTAGTTTCTGCAGCAGACGGAGCTATGCCCCAAACTCGTGAACATATTTTATTAGCAAAACAAGTTGGCGTTCCATCTATGGTTGTTTTTATGAACAAAGTAGACCAAGTAGACGATCCAGAATTATTAGAATTAGTTGAATTAGAAATTAGAGAAGTTTTATCTAAATACGAATTTCCAGGAGATAAAATCCCTATTATTCAAGGTTCTGCATTAAAAGCTTTAGAGGGTGACACTTCTGACATTGGGGCTCCATCTATTGTAAAATTAATGGCAGAGGTTGATAAATATATTCCAACTCCAGCAAGAGAAGTAGACAAGCCATTTTTAATGCCGGTAGAGGATGTTTTCTCTATTTCAGGCCGTGGTACTGTTGTAACTGGCCGTATTGAAAAAGGTATTGTTAAAGTTGGAGAAGAAGTTGAAATTGTAGGAATCAAAGACACTCAAAAAACTACAGTTACAGGTATTGAAATGTTTAGAAAACTTCTTGATGAAGGAAAGGCTGGCGACAATGCTGGTTGTTTAATTCGTGGTGTTAAAAAAGAAGAAGTAGAACGAGGACAAGTTTTATGCAAACCTGGAAGCATATCTCCTCACAAAAAATTTAAGTGCGAAGCTTATATTTTACAAAAAGATGAGGGTGGTCGTCACACTGCATTTTTTAATGGATACCGACCTCAGTTTTATTTTAGAACAACAGATGTTACAGGTGTTGTGACTTTAAAAGAAGGCGTAGAAATGGTTATGCCAGGTGATAATATTGATGTAACTGTAGAATTAATCGCACCTATAGCAATGGAGAAAGGATTAAGATTTGCAATTCGTGAGGGTGGCCGTACTGTTGGTGCAGGGGTTGTTTCCTCAATTATTGAATAGCTATTGTTTTTAATAAATTTATAAAATCTTAGAGATATATTTTTCTAAGTTTTTTATTTAGGACAGTAGCTCGAATTGGTAGAGCGGTTGATTCCAAATCAATAGGTTGAGGGTTCGAATCCTTCCTGTCCTGCCACTTTTAAGGATATATTATGAAAACTATATATAAAAAAATTATTACTATCTCTGTATTAAGCTTTTCTATTTTGGTTGGATTTGTTGTTAGTATTTTACTAGAACTTTTAAGCGCAGTGTTTGGATCAGTTGCAGTTCTTTATGAAAAAGATTGGTTTAGCCATGGATTTCCTATTTTTGCAGCATTTTTAGTATTTTTAATTTTACAATTTAATACTAACGCACAAACATTGCTAAAAGAGGCTGTTCAAGAAGCTGGAAAGGTAGTTTGGAGTGGAAAACAGGCAATAATTGCTATGACAGTAGTTTGTTGTATTATGCTTTTAATTTCAGGTGTTGTTTTGGGAATTTTTGATGTAGTAGCAAGTAGTACTTTAAGTTATTTTGTTAATTAAAAAATACTAATTGCATTAAATCAAAAATAGATGTAACTAAGTCTGTATTTATTTTTTGTTATTTTGTATTTTTGGGGTAAAAGTGGAAAAAAAGTGGTATATTATTAATACTGTTGGGGGGCAAGAAGTTAAAGCCAAAGCCTCTATTTTAGAACAGGTTAAATTAAAAAATTTAGAAGATAACTTTGGAGAAATTTTAATTCCAAGCGAAAGGGTAGTTGAAGTTTCACGAGGTAAAAAGAAAGAAAAAGACCGCACTTTTTTTCCAGGATATATTTTTATTCAAATGGTTTTAACAGAAAGCTCTTGGCATGTAGTTAAAAACACTCCAAAAGTTGGAGGCTTTGTTGGAAAGGGCAAACCTCAACCAGTTCCAGAAGATCAAGTTATAAAAGTAACAAAACAAGTTCAAGAAGGAGCTAAAAGCGTTAGTGTTGCAGTTACTTTTTCTGTTGGAGAGTCCATTTCTATTATAGACGGACCATTTAATGGATTTGATGCAGTTGTTGAAGAAGTGTCAGAGGATAAAATGAAATTAAAAGTTACAGTGGGTATTTTTGGAAGGCCAACTTCGGTTGAGCTAAATTTTACACAGGTTAAAAATTTAATTTAGTAAAAAGGTTTAATTATGGCAAAAGAAATAACAGGACAAATTAAATTACAAATTCAAGCAGGTAAGGCTAACCCTTCACCTCCAATTGGACCTGCATTAGGCCAACATGGTGTTAACATCATGGATTTTTGTAAACAGTTTAACGCAAAAACTCAAAAAGAAGCTGGCATGATTATACCAGTTGTTATAACTGTTTTTAAAGACAGAAGTTTTACTTTTATTACAAAAACTCCACCAGCTTCTGTATTATTAAAAACTTATTCTAAAATTAAAAGTGGATCAGCTCAACCTCAAAAAGACACGGCTGGGACAATAACTATAAAACAAGTAGAAGAAATTGCTAAAATTAAATTGGTAGATTTAAATTGTACTAGTTTAGAATCTGCAGTTTCGCAAATAAAAGGGACTGCTAATAGCATGGGACTAGAGGTTAAATAGGTATAATTATGAGTATTGGAAAAAGATTTAAAAAAATTTCAGAAATGGTAGAAGTAGATAAGCTGCATAGTTTTGACGAGGGCTTTAAGCTTTTACTAGAAACAGCAACAGCTAAATTTGATGAATCTGTAGAGGTTGCTATTAAATTAGGCGTTGATGCAAAACAATCTGACCAACAGGTAAGGGGTTCGGTTCCATTACCTAACGGACTTGGAAAAAGTATAAGAGTAATTGTATTTGCAAAAGGTGACAAAGTTAAAGCAGCTCAAGATGCAGGTGCAGATTTTGTTGGCTCTGATGAATTGGTAGAAAAAATTAAAGGTGGATGGTTAGATTTTGATAAAGTTATTTCTACACCAGATTTAATGTCAACTGTTGCAAAGGTTGCAAAAGTTTTAGGGCCTCGTGGTTTAATGCCAAGTCCTAAAGTTGGAACAGTTACACAAGATGTTGCAAAAGCTGTGACGGTTGAAAAACAAGGTAAACTTGCTTTTCGAGTAGAAAAGGCAGGAATTATTCATGTAATAATTGGAAGAAAATCTTTAGGAGAAGAAAAGCTAAAAGAAAACTACAAAGTATTTTTAGATACAGTGGTAAAAGCTAAACCATCTTCTAGCAAGGGTATTTATTTACAGGGAATTGCATTGTCTATGACAATGGGCCCAGGTATAAAAATGGATGTAGCTTCATCGCAAGCAGCCATTTAGATTAAGTTAGTAACAAAAAGAAGGCGCCAGTTTAAGACAATAGGGGTTTTGAAAAAAACTTAAAACAAAAACCCTATCGAAACGATCCTGAGTGTTTCTTTGAAAAAAAGAAAAGGAGGAATATAAGGTGTTGGCAAAAGAGAAAAAGTCATTAGAAATTAATGCTATTTCTAAATCTTTAACCGAAGCAAATGCTACTTTTTTAGTAGATTTTAAAGGCATGGATGTATCTCAGGTAACTAAGCTCCGCAAAGACCTTAGCTCTTGTGAGGGAAAGTTGCGTGTGACTAAAAACACACTAGCTCGCATAGCTTTAAAAGATCACAAAGAAAGTAACGAAGTACTATCTTCAGGCTTAGTAGGAACAAATGCTTTTGTTTTTGCTTATAACGAAGTTTCAGCTGTTGCAAAGGTAATTAGTAAATGTTCAAAATCTGTAGAAGCATTTAAACTAAAAAAAGGAATAATGGAGGGGCAAGAATTAAGTTCTGCTCAAATTATTCACCTTGGAAGTTTGGCATCTAAAGATGAATTAAGATCACAATTACTAAGCTTACTTACTACACCAGCAACTCAATTAGTGAGAACTATAAACGAAGTTCCTAGTAAATTTGTTAGGGTATTAGCTGCAAAAAAAGATAACGCAGCTTAAGGTTTTAGAAATATAAAAAAATATAAAAAATATTTTTTATACTGCCAAGCTAATGCTTTAAGAAAAAATATAAAACCTACTGGAAAAATGTTAGTTAATCTTCATATAATAAATAATAAAATTACCGAAACTTATGTTATATCCTCTAATCTAAATACATATTTACAAAATTGTGCATTAGCAGTTTTTAAAAAAATAACTTTTAAATTTACTACAAAACAAAACTTCTGGACTCACTACCCTTTGTACTTTCGATAAATGTATCTGTTAGTTGCCAAAATTAAGCTATAAAATTTTTTGAATATTTTTTATATGCTGATTTTAAATTTTGATGCTCTAACAACTCAAGTTTTGGATCTTTTTTTATTAACTTAAATGCCGCAAGCCTTGCTTCTTTTAAAGTTAAAACATCACGAATTATATTTGCCATTTTAAAATCAGGAATTCCAGATTGCCTAAGTCCTGACATATCACCAGGGCCTCTTAAGTTTAAATCTTCTTCGGCTATAAAAAAACCATCATCAGAGTTTTCTAAAATTCTTGTTCTATCAAAAGATTCTTTAGAAGATTTAAAAGAAGAAATTAATACACAATAACTTTTATGAAGTCCTCTACCTACCCTGCCTCTTAGTTGGTGTAATTGAGCCAAGCCAAATCTTTCAGCATTTTCAATAACAATAATATTTGCATTAGGTATATCTATGCCGACTTCAATTACTGTTGTAGATACTAAAATATCTATTTCTTTATTTTCTAATTTTTTCATTACTTGATCTTTTTCTTCAGATTTCATTCTTCCATGAAGCAATGCTAACTTAACTGATTTAGGAAAAATATTTTTTAATTTTTCATAAGAGTCAGTTACATTTTGTAAATCTAATTTTTCACTTTCCTCAACTAATGGATAAATAATATAAGCCTGCCTTCCTGCGGTAATTTGTTTTAAAACAAAATCCCATACTTTGTCTTTTTTGTTTTCATAAATAGCTCTTGTAATAATAGGCTGTCTGCCTTTTGGTTTTTCTTTTAATACGGAGGTGTCTAAGTCTCCATAAACTGTCATAGATAATGTTCTAGGAATGGGAGTTGCCGTCATAACTAAAAAATGTGGGTTGCAAGCTTTTGAATGCAATTTATTTCTTTGTCCCACTCCAAACCTATGTTGCTCGTCAACAATAACTAATGCTAAGTTTTTAAATTTTACAGTGCTTTGAATAACTGCATGAGTTCCGATACAAAAATCTATTTCGCCACTTGATAGTTTTTCTACAATTTGTTTTTTTTCTTTAGCTTTTATACTTCCTGTTAATAATTCTGTTTTAAAACCTAATTTTTTTAATATAGAAAATGCTGTTTTAAAATGCTGCTTTGCTAAAACCTCGGTTGGCACCATTAAAACTGCCTGATATCCGTTAGCAATTACTGTTAACACAGATAATAAAGCTACTAAAGTTTTTCCGCTACCAACATCACCCTGTAATAATCTGTGCATAACTTTTGTGCCATACAAATCTGACTCAATTTCGTTAAAAGCTGTAGCTTGTGCATCTGTTAACTTAAAACCTAAAGAATCTAAAAAATTATTTACTAATTTAGTTTGCTTTTTCATGCTAATGGATTTTTGCTCAATCATTCCATATTTTTTTAAAGCTAAATGTAATTGTAAGTAAAAAAATTCTTCAAAAATAATTCTTTTTTGATAAGATGTTTTAAAATTTAAAAAATCTTCTGCATCTTTTATATTTGGTTTATGAATATTTAATAATGTTTTTTGTAAATCTAAAATATTAAATTCTTTTTGCAACCACAAAGGCAAAACCTCTTTTAATGTAATAATATTTTCTTTATTATTAAAAGCCTCAAGAGCTGAATCCATAATGCTTCTAATTTTTACAGATGATATGCTTAGCTCTGGGTAAACAGAAATTAATTTATCTTCTAAAACTTCATCTTTTTTAAGCAAAGAAACTTGGGGGTGATTAAATTGCAATTTGCCTCTATAAATGCTAACTGTTCCGCTAACTTTAACTTTAAAGCCTCTTTGAAATTGATTAAAATAACCTCTATAAGGTAATCTAAAAAAAGAACAACTAATTTGCCCAGTACTGTCTTGAATAATTAATTCGTGTCTACGAGAATGAGAATTAGATTGAATGCTGTAAATTTCTGCAATTAACGAAACTCTAGACCCCGGCTTTAAGCTTGCAATTTTTGTTGCAATTCTGTTGTCTTCATAAGTTCTAGGATAAAATTGTAAAAGCTCTTCTAAATTAGTAATGCCTTTTTCATAAAAAGCTTCTGCAGTTTTAGGCCCAACACCTTTTATGTATTGAAGATTAGTGTCTGCATAAAGTTTAGGCATTATTATTTTTTAGAGATTTTTTTATTTTTTTTGTATTATTTATTATTTTTAAAAATTAAGAATTTTTTTTCATGGTTGGAAAAAGTAAAATATCTCTTATGCTGCTTTGACCAGTAACTAACATTACTAATCTTTCAATGCCTATACCAACTCCTCCTGTGGGAGGCATTCCAACTTCGATTGCGTGTAAAAAATCTTTATCCATAGGTTGTGCTTCGTCGTCTACAAGTCTTGAAGCTTCTTGCTCTTTTAATCTTGATAACTGATCTTCTGGATCATTTAGCTCTGTATAAGAATTTCCTAATTCCATACAAGCAACCATTGGTTCAAATCTTTCTACTAGATCTTTTTTACTTCTATGTTTTTTAGTTAAAGGTGAAACAGAAATTGGAAAGTCGGTAATAAAAGTTGGTTGCCATAAATGCTTTTCAACTGTTATCTCAAAAGCTTCCATAATCATATGGCCTCTAGACATATCAGGTTTTAAATCACTTCCTAAAGATTTTATTTTATCAAATAAATCTTTATCACTTAAATCATCGGGGTTAAAATTAGCATGTTTTTTAATTCCATCATGAACTGTTAACCTTGACCATGGAGGTGTAAAATCAATTTCTTTATCTTGAAATATAACTTTATAACTACCTGTAATATTTTTTACTACTGTGCTTACTAGTTCTTCAAATTGCTTCATTTGATCATTGTA
The DNA here is from genome assembly GCA_015163875.1 of Bdellovibrionales bacterium. Lineage (GTDB taxonomy): Bacteria > Bdellovibrionota > Bdellovibrionia > Bdellovibrionales > UBA1609 > JAAOIH01. Next base: position 62,881 of record JAAOIH010000003.1, on the reverse strand, counting down.
ATCTGTATAAGCTTCGTAATATTCTAGCATTGTAAATTCTGGATTATGAGTTCTGTCCATTCCTTCGTTACGAAAATTTTTACCAATTTCATAAACTTTTTCAAAACCGCCAACAATTAATCTTTTTAAATATAATTCTGGACTAATTTTTAAAAACAATTCCATATCTAATGTTTTGTGATGAGTTGCAAATGGTTTTGCTGCAGCCCCTCCATAAATTGGTTGAAGCACTGGAGTTTCTACTTCTAAAAATCCGCGGTCATTTAAAAAATTTCTAACTTCTTTAATAATTTTAGATCTTGTTTGAAAAACTTTTTTAGATTCTTTGTTCATAATTAAATCTAAATGTCTGTATCGATATTTTAATTCTATATCAGTTAATCCATGAAATTTTTCAGGTAATGGCTCTAAACTTTTACATAAAATTTGAAAACTTTTTGCACGGATAGACAGCTCGCCCTTTTTAGTTTTAAAAACATGACCCTGAACACCTACAATGTCGCCTATGTCTAAATTTTTAAAACTAATTTGCTGTTTTTGTGTATCTAAATTAGTAGCATCTGTGATTTCTAATTCGTTTATTTTTAAATAAATTTGTATTTGTCCGCTATCGTCTTGAATTGTAAAAAAAGCAGCCTTTCCCATATCTCTTTTTGTCATAACTCTTCCGGCTACAACAAAAACAGAATCACTTAATGCCTGCCCTGTTTCTATGTCTTTATGTTTATCAAAAACTGATTTAGTCGTATGAGTTCTAGAAAAATTATGAGGAAATGGGTCAATGCCTGCTTCTTTTAAGATTTTTAATTTTTTTTGTTTTTCAAGTTTTAATGGATTTTCTTTCATTAGATTCTCATATATTGTTTTATTAAAAATTTATTTTTTAGTATCAATTTCAGTATAAATATCCATTATATTTTGCAATAAAGATATAGCTTCTTTTTTTGGTCTTTGAAAAGCATTTCTACCAACAATGCTTCCAAAACTTCCACCTGCTGCTAAAGATTTAATTTCTGATAAAATATCTTCTGTAGATTTTGCTTCACCTCCACTGAAAATAAGAATGCGCTTTCCATTAAAAGTTGAATCTAAAATATGACTAACTCTATCTTTTAAAGAACTAATTTTTATTTTATTTTTAACATAAACTTTTTTTGCAGCTTCTTGCTCGATATATTCTGTTGGAGGTTTTACTTTAATAATATGTGCACCAAGTTGAGCTGCAATTTGAGCCGCGTAAGCAACAACATCAATTGCTGTTTGTCCTTGTTTAGAAATATCGCCTCCCCTAGCATAAGACCATATAATTACAGCTAAGCCTTTGCTGCGAGCTTCTTTAGAAATTTCTGCAACTTCTTCATACATCATTTTACGATCTGCACTTCCTGGATAAATAGTTAATCCTATTGCAGAGCATCCTAGTTTTAAGGCATCATCTACAGAAGCTGTGATTGAAGAAATAGGAGCTACATTTTCTGCCCAAAGACTTTCTGAATTATTCATTTTTAAAATTAAAGGAATTTCGCCAGCAAAACGATGGCTTGAAGCTTGTAAAAAACCTAAGGGGGCAGCATAAGCACTTAATCCCGCTTGAATTGCTAATTCAAAATGATAATCAGGGTCATAGGCATATGGATTGTCTGAAAAACTACGGGCTGGGCCATGTTCAAACCCCTGGTCTACTGGAAGTATTACTAACTTGCCTGTGCCAGATAGCTTGCCTTGATTAAATAACCTAGCTAAGTTACTTAAAACACCTGAGTTTTCAGAAGAGTACCAAGATAAAATTTCACTAACTCTGGGGGACATTTTAGCTCCTTATTTTTTATATCTATGAATATATATAATTTATTATAATAGTCACCCGTATATTTCAACAGAGTTACTCTAAAACTTTTAACTCTAAAATCTCTAATTTTTTAATTTGATCCCTTAATAAAGCTGCTTCTTCAAACTCTAAATTTTTTGAGGCATTTTTCATTTGTGTTTTTAATTTTTTCTTATCTTTATCTATTTGTTTTAACATTTTTGCATTAGAGGAGTTTTGCAAATCATAACCAACCTCATATTTTTTGTGAACCTCTGACACAGAATTAATAGCTTTTGTATTAGAATATTCTTGTGAAGATAAACTGGAATACATATCTAATAAGCTTTTTCCAATTTCTTTTTTTATACCTTTTGGAGAAATATTGTTTTTTAAATTATATTCTTCTTGAATTTTACGGCGTCGTTCTGTTTCTTTAATTGCCATATTCATAGACTTAGTAATTTTGTCTCCGTATAAAATTACCCTACCATTTAAATGTCTAGCAGCCCTCCCGATGGTTTGTATAAGTGATCTTTCTGATCTTAAAAAACCTTCTTTGTCTGCATCTAAAATTGCTACTAAACTTACCTCTGGAATATCTAAACCCTCTCTTAATAAATTAATTCCAATTAGTATATCAAAAACACCTAGGCGAAGTTCTCTTATAATTTCTGTTCTTTCTACAGTTTTAATTTCGCTATGTAAGTACTTTACTTTTAATCCTTGGTTTTCGTAATAATTTTGCAAAGATTCTGAACTTTTTTTAGTTAAAGTTGTTACTAAAACTCTCTCTTTGTTTTTTATTATTTTTTTAATTTCTTTAAGTAAATTTTCCACTTGATTTGTTGCTGGCCGCACCTCCACTACAGGGTCAAGCAAACCTGTTGGGCGAATAACTTGTTGAATAATTTTATCTCCACTTTGTTCTAATTCATAGTTTCCTGGAGTTGCTGAAACATAAACTATCTTATCAATTAAAGTTTTAAATTCAGGAAAATTTAAAGGTCTATTATCAAGGGCTGAAGGAAGTCTAAACCCGTAATTTACTAAAGTTTCTTTTCGACTTCTGTCGCCTCTATACATTCCTCCAATTTGAGGAACTGTTACATGGCTTTCATCAATAAAACATAAAAATTCTTTAGGGAAATATTCTAATAATGTTGGGGGAGGTTCGCCCTCTTTTCTTCCTGTAAAATGTCTAGAGTAATTTTCTATTCCGGGACAAAAACCCATTTCTTGCATAAGCTCTAAATCATATTCTGTTCTTTTTTCAATTCTGTCCATTTCTGTGTAATGCATTTGTTCTTTGTAAAATTTAATTCTTGTTTTTAATTCTGCTTCGATAGTTTTTTTAGCTTTTTGTGTTTTTTCTTCATTAGTTACATGGTGAGAGGCTGGATAAATAGCTGCCTTGTCTAATTCTTTAACAAGCTTACCTCCAAAGACAGCTACCCAAGATAAATTTTCAATAAAATCTCCAAAAAATTCTACTCGTAATACTTTTTGATCTTCGTATGGTAAAAATATATCAACTATATCTCCCCTGACTCTAAAAGTTCCTCTATGAAAATCATTATCTGATCTACTATATTGAATGCGAATAAGTTCTTTTAAAAAATTATTACGATTAAATTCTTGATTAACTTCTAATTGTATAACCATGTCTTCATAAACTTCTGGAGAGCCTAAGCCATAAATACAAGACACACTTGATATAATTAAAACATCTCTTCTTGCAAGAAGTGAATGGGTTGCGGAGTGTCTCATTAAATCAATTTGTTCGTTAATTGCAGAATCTTTTTCTATAAATAAATCTCTTGTAGGCATATAAGCTTCTGGTTGGTAGTAGTCATAATATGAAACAAAATATTCAACAGCATTTTCTGGAAACAAATTTCTAAATTCTTCATAAAGCTGTGCTGCTAAAGTTTTATTTGGTGCTAAAATTAAACTTGGGATATTTGTTTTTTCTATAATATTAGCCATGGTAAAAGTTTTACCAGAGCCTGTTACCCCTAATAAAGTTTGTTCTTTTATATTAGATTTAATATTACTATTAATATTTTTAATAGCCTTAACTTGATCGCCTGCTGGCTTATATTTAGAGTGTAATTTAAAATTGTTTTTAGACATTTTTTATTTTTTTTCTACTTCCCAAATACTTGTGCCATTTGCTAAGTCTTGTACTTGAATACCTTTGCTTAGCAGGTCTTGTCTTAAATTATCTGATAATAAAAAATCTTTGTTTTTACGAGCTTCTGACCTTTTGTTTACTAGCTGACTAATTTCTTTTGGATCTAAATTTTTTTCTTTTAGTAGCAATAAATCAAGCTCTGTTAAAAAGCTACTTGGATGTTCTTGAAACAAAGATAAAAATTTTCCTATTTTTAAAATTAATATTTTAAAAGCATAGGCATAAACTTTTTTTTCTTTAAATTTATTTTCAGAAATTTTTAAATTAAACGCATTTAACATTTTAAATAACTCTGCAAATACTGCTGGAGTATTAAAATCATCACAAAAAGCTTCTGTAATATTTTTTTCTATTAAAGAAAAATATTCTTTATCTTGTTGAGACAGCAAACTAATGTCTTGTGTTTGTTTTTCTAAAATAATATCTGCTTTATTTAATGCTGAGTAAAACTTTGCCGTATTGTAAGTTGCCATAGATATACTTTCTGAATTAAAATTTAATTCACTTCTGTAATGAACAGACAACATTAAAAATTTTAACACCTCTCCAGTATGTTCTTTTATAAAATCTTTACCTAAAATAATATTACCTAAAGATTTAGACATTTTTTTATCACCAAAATTAATCATATTATTATGCATCCAATAATTAGCAAAAGTTTTATCATTACATGATTCACTTTGTGCAATTTCATTTTCATGATGAGGGAACAGCAAATCTAATCCCCCTCCATGAATGTCTAGCTCTTTTCCAAGTAAAGATTTAGACATAGCAGAGCATTCGATATGCCAGCCAGGTCTGCCTTTGTAAATTTTATTTTCTTTTATACTTTTATAATCCCACGAAGGCTCATCTTGTTTGGCGGCCTTCCATAATACAAAATCTGCTGGATGCTTTTTACCTTTTTCGGTTTTAGCTCTTGTTCCTAAATGACTGTCGTTTAAATTACGACCGCTTAGCCTTCCGTAGTTTAAATGTTTTTCTACAGAAAAATATAAACTTGAGTTTAGCTCGTATACAAAATTTTTTTCTTCTAAATCTTGTATAAATTTTATCATATTTTGTATATGATCACTTGCTTTTGGATGTTTAATATTTGTAAAAGATAACTTTAAGTTTTTTTTATCTTTTTCAAATTCTTTAATATAATGTTCTGATAATTTTAATGGAGTTTTTTTTTCTTCAATACTCGCCTGAATAATTTTGTCATCTATGTCGGTATAATTATAAACAAAGTCTACGCTAAAGCCTAAATGTTGAAACCAAGATGCCACTGTGTTAAAAAAAATTAGACCTCTAAAGTTACCAATATGTAAAAAATTATATACTGTAGGGCCACAAATATACATTTTTACTGTTTTAGAGCTTAAAGCTTTAAACTCTTCTTTTGTTTTACTTTGTGTATTGTAAATATGCATAATCTATAACCTTTTTAACATAAAATAGATTAAAAACCAGTCTGGTTTATAAAAAAATTGAGCTCAATTTAAGCTAAAATAACCTATTATATTAGTAATATGCACAGTGAACCCTGTAAATTGCTGTAATTACTTAGTATTAATTGCCATTAATTGGCCTGTAAATTGCTTAATATACTAGTGTAAATCAGTTTAACTAAAAATAGGAATTTACTGTGCATAGATTAAAAAATATTTTTATACTACTAAGCTTTTTGTTTATAAGTAATTATGTTTTTGTTAACTTAAGTAAGGCAGAAAATTTGTCTCTTTTATTTTATAATCTAGAAAATTTTTCTATGGGCACAGACATGCCACCTCAATCTGTAATAGATAAATATTTATCTGATGAGGATAAAATAAAACTTGATCATAAAGATTATAAGGCAGAAAAAATTGCAGAAGTAATAAATGGAAGTGTAGAAAAGGGGCCTGATATTATTACTTTGGCAGAAATTCATAATACTAAAAGCTTAGAGTTTTTAATTTCTAAGTTAAATAAAAATAAACACTCTAAAGTATATGATTTGCATTACAGTTATGTTAGTCATTCTGAAAATGCATCTAATTCACAAAATTTAGCTCTAATTTATAAATCTAATATTGGGCTAAAAGTATTAAAAATTGAAGAGCACTTTGTAGAGGTAAATAACTCGGAGCTAAATAGGCCTATTTTACAATCTACTTTTGAATACAATAAAGAAGTTTTTCATATATTTACTTTACATTTACCATCCCCCTCACATCCGACAAAAGAAAGAGAAGTTGTAATAAAGTCTTTAAAAAACATATTAACAAATTTAAAAAAACAAGAAAAAAATCCAAAAATTATTATTACTGGTGATTTTAACACTGTAAAACAAGAAGAAGGAAAAGTGTTAAAGGCTTTAAACTTAAATAAAAATATTGTAGACATGCGATCTTATGCAGATAAAAAAACTTCTGGTACTATTTTTTATAAGCCTAATGAAAGTTGGTCTAATTTTGATAAATTTTTAGTTAGCTCTAACTTATTAACTGCAAAAAATTCTGATTTAAATTCAGAAATATCTATTAAAAAAGAAAGCTTTAAAGTAATTACACAAGAGGGAAAAGATGCTTCTGTTAAAGGAAAGCATGTACTTGTGCCTAACTCCTCTAGTTTTTATCCAAAAAAAGGTCAAGAGTTAAAAGAAACTGGCCCTTCTGATCATTTTCCTATTTTAATGAAGTTAAAAGTTGGGTCAATTATTAACAATAAATGCTTGAGTTTATTTTTGTAAAGTTTAAATTTTTGTAAAGTTAAAGTTAAAGTTAAACTTTTAAGCTTAAAAAAAATTTTTTTTTAAACTAAGTCTGATTCAACTTGTTTAGTTGCAATATTTTCTGATTCGTCAATTTTGTTATAAACTTTTTCTGCAGCAATTTCTCTTAAAGAGTTTACTACTTCTTTATTTTTAGGTTCTGCAATATCTGTAAATTCTGCACCTTTTAAAATTTGTCTAACTCTTTTTGCTGCTAAAATTACTAAAGCAAAGCGATTTGGAATCTTAACTAAGCAATCTTCAACGGTTACACGAGCCATAATTTAATCCTTTTTAATATTTTTATAAGACACAAATTGTTAAATATTTAACATACTTTAGAGCTTATTTAATGATTCTTCAACCAGTTTTTTTAGTTTTAAATAAGCATCGTCTAAATTATCATTAATTATTTCGTGGCTACATTTATGGGCTAATTTGATTTCTTTTTTAGCGCTTTCCATTCGTTTGTTTAAATTAGCTTCTTTGCCGTCATCTCGTTGATTTAAGCGTTTTAGCAAAGAATCAATATGTGGAGGGTGAATAAAAATGCTAGTAAGCTTGTAATCCTTCATTAAAAGCTGAGCCCCTTGAATATCAATATCCATAACTACTAAAAAACCTTTTTTCCATGCTTCTTCTAGCTCTGACTTAGGGGTTCCATATTTATATCCATGAACAACTGCCCATTCTGCAAAATATTCATCTTTTGTTAGCTGCATAAATTTATCTTCGGTCATAAAGTAATAAGGCTTTCCTTCTTTTTCGCCAGGCCTCATAGATCTAGTTGTGCAAGTTATTGTGTCATAAATTTTACCAGGAAAATCTAATAGAAGACGCTTAATTAATGAAGTCTTTCCAACTCCGCTTGGCCCAACAATAAGAAAAAAATGTTTTTTCATAATTAATTTATTTAACTCTTTTGCAGAAAATTACAAATACTTTTTTCAGCCTTATTAAGTTCATCAGCTGCATGAAACCATTGGATAGTTTTATCTCTTTTAAACCAAGTGCTTTGTCTTTTTGCAAGCGACATGCTTGAATTTAGTATTAAATTTGTAAGTTCACATTTATCTATCTGTCCAAGTAAATATAGCTGAACTTCTTTATACCCAATGCTGGACAATGGTTTCCAGTTTTTTTGTCCTTTTTTTACTAAATATTCTACCTCTTCAATAAAACCTTTTTTAAGCATAGATTGAATTCTTGTTAATAAAAGTTTTTTTAATTCATCTCGTTCTAAAAATAATGCTATTTTTTGTAACAAATAAGGAAAGCTTGTTTTAGATTTTTGCAAATCAAATTCTTCTTTAATTGTAGAAAGCATTTTTCCGCTAGCTTCTATTACAGACAAAGCCCTTACTACCCTATATCTATCTTTATTACTAATTTTATCAGCAGTTTTAGTATCTTTTTTTATTAATATTTTATGTAAAAATTCTGGTCCTTCTTTTTTGCACATATTTTCATATTTTTCTTTAATTTTTAAGCTAACTTTATAATCATCATATAATCCTTTTTCTAAAGCTTGTATGTAAAAACCACTGCCGCCGACTGTTAAAAAATTATTACAACTATGATTATTTAATGTTAAAAAAAATTGCTCATAATACCATGCAACCGTTGCCTCGTTAGGATAATTAATGCAATCAAATAATAAGTGAGGCGATAAAAGCATTTCTTTTTTGCTAGGCTTTGCAGTGCCAATATCTAAGCCTTTATAAAATTGCAAACTATCTGCATTTACAATAGCTGTGGAGGTGGAGTTTTTATTTAATTCTTGGCTAATTTTTAAAGCTAAGCTGCTTTTTCCAACTCCTGTTGAACCTAAAATAAAAATATTTTTTTTCATTTATTTTTCTCTAACAATTTAGTTACAAATTATTTTTTAATTAAAGTAATATTTATTTTAATATTTAAATAGCAAAGTTGTTTGCAGGCCTTCAAAAAATACACCGCCATTATAATTATAACTAGCATCTATTTTTACTGCCATGTTTTGAGAAAATTCAAACAAAGACCCTATTCCTAGCAAGCCTCCAAAATAATATTTACTTATGTTTTTAATACTGTCTGTAGTTCCTGATGAACCTTTAACACCACGCTGTCCTTTAATAAATCTAAAAGAAACGCCTGCACTATAGTAAACTAGCAAGCTGTTAAAGCTAGAAAGTATCATTGGATAACTAATGTCTCCAAATAAAACATAACCAGAAGCATATTTAGTATTGCTTATTTTTTTATAATAAGATGGCATCTTTGCATAAGAAAAACTAATATTTAAAGGAATTTTAGTTGGAAAAATCCATGGGCCCATTAATTGAAAGCTAATAGCAGTTAAAGGGGCGCTTTTTTTTTGTTTGTCTACATTTTTTTCTGTAAATCTATTAAAAGACAATCCAAGCCCAACATATGTATTTAAATAAAGATATTGTCTATATAATTGCTCTGTTTTTAATTGTTTTAATCTTTTTTTTAATCTTTTTTTTTGTATTTTTAAAAATGTTAATAACTTTATATCTACATCAGAAACAAACCCGTATTTATTTTTATGTACTTTTATTTTTCTAAAACTTCCAAAAGACTTTCCTTTGTAAATTTTTTTAGAGGCTTGTACTTTTTTATTAGCAGGTAAATAAATTATGATATCAGAGTCAAAATTATTTGTTTTATAAACAGCAGTTTCTGTTAATACTTGAGCAGGAGCAGCGTATATTGATTTAAAAAATAAAAAAACAAGTACAAAAAAAATATTTTTAATCATTAGACAAACCCGTACTTCCAAAACCTTTTTCTCCTCTTTTTGTAGAGGATAGCTGTTTATCTTGTTCTAAATTAATTTGCACTACTGGAGCTAAAACTAATTGTGCAATTCTGTCTTGATCTACAATTCTTACATCTTGGTTTGAAAGATTAATTAAAATAATTTTTAATTCGCCTCTGTAATCTGCATCAATAGTCCCTGGGCTATTTAAAACGCTAATTCCTTTTTTATAAGCCCACCCACTGCGTGAACGAACTTGAATTTCATAAGATGGTGGAATTTCAAAACTTAATGCAGTAAAAACCAAAGCTCTATCTAAAGGTTTTATAATTAATTCTTTATTAATTTGTGCTCTAACATCTAACCCACTTGCTAATAGGCTGTGGTAAATAGGAAGCTCTCCTTTAAAATGTTCTAAAGTTTTCACTTTTACATTAATTAAAGGGTGAGAGCTCATTGTTAACCTCTAAATATTATTTTTTTACAACATTAAACTAACTTACTAAACTAGTTATTTTATGAATTTAATAAAGCTTTTCTGCTTAATTTTATTCTTCCAGAGTGATCAACATCTAAAACTTTTACATCTAAAGTGTCACCCTCTGATAAAACATCTTCTACTTTTCTTACTCTTTCGTGAGCAAGTTCTGAAATATGTAAAAGCCCACTAGTGTTAGGTAAAACTTCAACAAAGGCCCCAAAGTCAGTAATTTTTAATACTTTTCCAGGATATGTTCTGCCAATTTCTACCTCTGCTATTATGTCTTCAATCATTTGCATAGCTTTATCTAAAGAGCTTTTGTCTACTGCAAAAACAGTAACTAAGCCATCATCTTCGATATCTACTTTTGCACCTGTGCTGTCTATAATACCACGAATTACTTTACCGCCAGACCCAATAACATCTCTAACTTTTTTAACTGGAATTCTTAAACTTTTTTGTTTAGGAGCATAAGTAGAAAATTCTTTTCTAGGCTCTGATAATGCTTTTTCCATTTCTTTTAAAATATGAAGTCTTCCATCTTTTGCTTGGCTTAAAGCTTGCTCTAAAACATCAAAGCCTAAGCTTTCTATTTTAATATCCATTTGCAAAGCTGTAATACCTGTTGCACTTCCTGCTACTTTAAAATCCATATCACCTAGGTGATCTTCGTCTCCTAAAATATCAGTTAAAACAATATTTTTTGTTCCATTAGAAATTAAACCCATTGCAATACCTGCAATAGGAGTATGAACAGGTATACCTGCGTCCATTAAAGCTAAAGAACCAGAGCATACTGTTCCCATAGAGCTTGAGCCATTTGATTCTAAAACTTCACTAACTAATCTAACTGTATAAGGAAAACTATCTCCCTTTGGAATAATAGCCTGCAAAGCTCTTTCGGCAAGCATTCCGTGGCCTACTTCGCGACGACTTTGACCTCCCAATCTTCCAGTTTCACCTACACAATAGGGAGGAAAATTGTAATGAAGCATAAATTTTTTAGTGGCAGCACCTTCTAGTTTTTCTAATCTTTGTTCGTCATCTTGAGTCCCTAAAGTTACAGCCGCTAATACTTGAGTTTCACCTCTTGTAAAAACACTAGATCCGTGGGCACGAGGCAAGTCGCCAACCGTGCAATCAATAGGTCTTACTGTAACCATGTTACGACCATCGATACGCTTGCCGTCTTCTAAAATCATGTTACGAGCAATAGTGTATTTTACATCATCAAATACTGAAGATAATTGTTTTTCAAAACTTGCTTTGTCTTCTGTTATATTTTTTAGCAATTCTGTTTTTGCTTGTGATTTAAATTCTGCATATTTTGCATATCTATCCATTTTATCTGTACAAGCTAAAGCTTCTTTAATTAATGGTGTTACAAATTCTTTTACTTTTTTTTCAAAGTCTTTGTCGTTTTCTTCTTTTGTAAAACTTCGTTTTTTTCCATTACTAACTTGGCTTTCTAAGTCTTCTTGAGCTTTAAAAATAACTCCCATTTCTTTGTAGGCAAATTTTAAACCTTCTAACACTTCTGCCTCTGAAACAAAATCAGCCTCGCCTTCTACCATTAAAATACCTTCTTTGCGAGCGGCTACAAACAAACTTAAATCTGCTTTATGTAAATCTTCGGTCCCTGGATTAAGCTTCCATTCTTTATTTATTCTAGCAATTTGTATTGCGGCAACAGGCCCACTAAATGGAATGTCACTACAGCTTAATGCTGCAGAAGCTCCGATAATTGCAAGGCTTGTAAGGGAGGTTTGATTGTCACTGCTTAAAACTGTTGAAACAATTTGAGTAGGATTTTTGTAGCCATCAGGAAAGCAAGGCCTTAAAGGTCTGTCAATTAAACGACAATTTAAAATAGTGTCACCGCTTGGCCGGCCTTCTCTTTTAAAAAATCCACCAGGAATTCTACCAACAGAATAAAATCTTTCTTGAACCTCTACAGTTAAAGGAAAAAAATCCATTGTTGATGCAGATTTATCAGAGACAACTGTTACTAAAACTCTGCTGTCTCCACATTTTACTAAAACAGAACCGTCGGATTGTTTAGCTAAGCGACCTGTTTCTAAAACAACTTCTTTGCCTTGTAAATTAAAACTAACTGATTTCATAAATGACTACCTTTATTTTTTTATATTTTATTTTTTAATTAATTTAAATCAACGATTGCTTAAAATTTTTTAGTAAATTAATTATCGTCTTAATCCTAAAGATTTAATTAAGCCTGTATAGTTTTCTATGCTTTTAGATTTTATATATTTTAATAATTTAGCACGACGGTTAATCATAGTTTTTAAACCTTTTTGCCCGTGATTATCTTTTTTATGAATTTTAAAATGCTCGGTTAACATTTTAATACGACCAGTTAGTAAAGCTACTTGTACTTTTTCACTACCTGTATCTAGAGGTGAGCTTTTAAACTCTTCCATAATATTTTTTTTTACTTCTTTTTGTAATGGCATTCAGTCTCCTAAAAATTATCTTAAAAAATTATCTTAAAACATTATCTTAAAACATTATCTTTTTTGTATTTAACTTATTGAAAATACTTAAGAAGTGTTACTGATATAGGGGTATTTCGTCAAGGAAAACTATTTTTTAAAAGATAGTAAAAAAGAGCTTTAAAAGCCTAGACAAGATAAAACATTTTGTGCGTAATATAATTGATAATCGTGTTGTTTTAAAGATTTTTGGTTTTTATAAGTATTTTTAATATGTTTTAATTTGTCACAAGTGCTTATTAAATTTTTTGCCTCTTTAAGCCTTTCTGGTTTTATTTGACGCTGATTGTCTGTTTGAATAGATGTATAGTGAAATAAATCATCTTCTCTTGGCAAAAATAGTTCTTCTTTGCTTAGATCTGGATAGGCAGGAACCTTAAATTCTGGCGAAATACCTATAAGCTGATTTGTAGTTCTATTAGGCTGATAAAATACACTTTGAGTTTTTTTAAAAGCAAGTGCTTTTTGTGTTTTTTTAGAAAATTTAAATATATGAGATGACAAATAGCTTAACTGTTCAAAAGATTTCACAGATTGCTCGGTGCCTTTTCCAAAAGTGCGTTCTCCTAAAATCCAAGCTCTTTTGTTGTCTTGTAAAGATCCAGAAAATATTTCAGAAGCACTAGCAGATTGAGAATTAACTAAAACTATTAAAGGAAGCTTTGTTTTTTGTGTTTGTGAGCTTCTTATAGCTTTTACATCAGATGACCCAACTTGTCTGGTTTGATAAACTATACTCCACTTTTTTAAAAATATTCCAGAAATACATACAGCTTGGTTTGATAAGCCTCCAAGGTTATTTCTGACATCCATAATTAATGCTTTTATATTTTGTTTTTTTAAATTTGTAATAGCTATTAATACTTTTTTACAAGCGTCTGCTTTGTAAAAAGATTTTAGCAAAATATAGCCAAAATTAGAGCCTTCTTGTTTTATAACTTTATAAGTTACATTTTTAACAACAATTTTATTTCTAACTACATTTATTTTTAATATTTTATTGTCTCTTAAAATTTGTAAATTTACAGAAGTGTTTATTGGCCCTTTTATTAGGTCAACTATATCTTTAATACTTTTATTTAATATATCCTCTCCATTAATATGAGTTAAAATATCATTATTTTTTATTCCAGCTTTTAAGGCAGGAGAATTTTTTAAAGGAAAAAAAACTATTTTGTTAACAACTTTTTTTAAAACAGAACCTATTCCTAAAAATGTTTTGTTAGAATTTGTGTTATCCCGCAATCTTTGTACAGGAAGAATAGCTGTATGAGGGTCAAAAGCAACAGATAAGTAAGCATTTAATACGCTACTTGCTATAATTGATTGCTCTACATCTTTATTAAGATTTTGTCTTATATCAAAAAAGATTTTAGAAAAATTAATTTTTGGACTTTTAGTATAAGCTTTAGAATAAAAATTATTTTCTTCTTTTTTTAATATTTTTAATTCTTTGTAATAGCTATATAAAGTTTGATCTTTAAATGTATCTTTTGTTTTTTTATCTACAATAATTAAATCTACACCATGATATTTTGTAATTACTTGTCCTTGTTTTTTTTGACCTTCGACTACTACTTTTAACTGATACAAACCATGTGCGCCTAAAGAGTTTAAAGCATGTATGCAGGCAAGAAAATTTTTTTCACTCATATAACAAGTTTTATTATTAAGTACTCCTGTTATTGAATCTATAGTTAATCCAGTTTGCTTCCAATAATCTTTATAAGATTTATTTTTTATAGGGCTGGCATAAGATACATGCAACAAACTTAAATTAAATATTTGAGCAAATAAAAATACATTTAAAAAAAATACAAATAATTTCATATAATATTATAAGCAATTTTGAAGCCAAAATTTACGCCATATACTATCTTATTAACTTATACAGCAAGAGCTTTTAATTAAAATACAAACTACTGTCTTATTTATATACAGTTAACTTTTATCTTAATTTGAGCTTCTGATTTATAGTTAATTAAGCAATAACCTTTTGATAGACAGCTTGCCAGATGTGGCTATTTCTAAAATTCCTAGCAAGTCTTCTTCGTTGTTTAATGCTTTGTATAGACTGCTTTTTTGTAAATTTTGAGCAGTTTTTTGAGCTACGACTAAATAGTTTTCTACGCTGTGTGGGATTTGTCCATTTTTTAATAAATTAGACTCTTTGTTTGATAAAAATATTTTATTCATTTTTGGCAAGGTATTGCTAATTGGGATAAAAGATTTGTTTAAACTTTTTAATTTATTATTAGTTAAATCTACATTTAAAGCCGATTGCAAATCAATTGATTTATCTAAGCTATAAGGAAGTGATGCGGTTCTTCGCAAACTTTTAACTAAGCCTCCAACTTTTAAATATTCGCCAAAAGCTTTAGCCCATGCCCTTACATAAGTCCCAGAGCTAACTTTCATAGTTATTTTTAAAATATTTTCTTTGTAAGATATAAATTTTATATCTAAAAAATTCATTTCTCTAATTGGTATTTTTTCTAAAGTTTTTTCTTGTCTTGCATATTCATAAAGTTTTTTTCCATTAACTTTAACTGCAGAATACATTGGAACCTCTAAAGATAATATGCCTGTTAATTTTTTAACAGCATCTTGTATTTCTTTTTGAGAAAAGTTTAAATCTTTTAATTTAGCTGTAACTTTAGATTCTCCCGTGATGTCTAAAGTGTCTGAAGTTTTTCCTAATAAAATTTCGCAATCATAATATTTATTTTCTGAACTAATATAAGATGCAATTTTTGTAGCCTCTCCTAATACTAAAACTAATAATCCAGATGCAAAAGGGTCAAGAGTTCCGCAATGCCCTACTTTTACTTTATATTTTTTTCGTATTTTATAAACTACATCGTGGCTAGTTAGGCCATCAGGTTTATCTATTAACAAAAGACCTGAGTATTCTGGAATATGCATAAAAAATTATAAAGAGTCCAACAAGCTTTGAACAGAAATTTGTTCTTGAATGCTGTCGTCTAAAAAAAAAGTTAATTTAGGGTTAAATTTCATTCTAAGTCGTTTGCTGATATAAAATTGTATATCAGAGGCATGTTTTTGTATCTGTGCTACATAATCTTGTTCTTCTTTATTTTTTAAATTTAAATCTTTATTTAAAAATGAAACAAAAATCTTAGCACCTCTTAAATCTCTAGACACAATAACATTATTTACAGATATAATTACAGAAAAATTACTAGATAAATTTTGAATAATATAACTAGAAACTAATTGCTTAACTTCTTTATTTACTTTTTCAATACGATGCTCACTCATTACAACATCTCAGTTATATTTGCTCTAAAACTAATTTTCTTTTAACTTCTTCTACTGCAAATAGCTCGATAGTGTCGCCATTTTTAATATCGTTAAAGTCTTTAAGACCTATTCCGCACTCATAGCCTTGTGCAACTTCTTTTGCGTCATCTTTAAATCTTTTTAAGCTAGACAAATCACCTTCGTGAAGCATTTTGCCGTCTCTCATTAAGCGAGCTTTATTATTTCGTTGAACTTTTCCATCAGTTACCATGCAACCTGCAATAACTCCAACTTTAGAAACACTAAAAACTTCTCTAACTTCTACTTGCCCCATTACTTTTTCTACTTTATCTGGGGTTAATAAGCCTGCAAGTTTTGCTTTTAAGTCATCTAATAATTCGTAAATAACAGAGTAAGTTTTTACATCAATAGATTTTTCTTTTGCTAATTTTTGTCCAGCAGAATTTGCTTTTACATTAAATCCAATAATATTTACATCATCAGTTGTGTTACCTAGTAATATATCATTTTCTGTAATGTCTCCAACTCCAGAGTGTAAAACTTTAATAGCTACTTCGTCTGTTTTCATTTTTTCTAAAGCAACTTTAACTGCTTCTAAACTTCCTCCAACATCTGCTTTTAAAATAACTTTTAATTCTGTAATTTTATTTTTTTCTAATTGAGCCAAAATATTTTCTGGATCAGATGAGTAAAGCAAAGTCTCTTCTTTAATGACTGCATCTTCGATTGCCTCTGTTAAAGATTGAGCTTCTTTTTCTGTTTTACATACATAAAAAGTTTCGCCAATAGATACGCCAGAATCAAAACCTGTAATTTGAATAGGGTCTCCAGCTTTTGCGACTTTTATTACACTTCCTGTATCGTCTAGCATTCGTCGAATTTTAGCATACATTGTTCCTACTACTAAATAGTCTCCAACTTTAACACTTCCGTCTTTAACTAAAATATTAGCAACATTGCCTAAGCCTTTTAATAAAAAACTTTCAATAACTACACCTTGTCCAGAGTTTTTAGGAAAAGCTTTTAGCTCTAACATTTCTGCCATTAAAGCTAAGCTGTCTAATAGTGAATCAATTCCAATATTTTTTAGTGCTGATATTTCACAAAAAATATTTTCTCCTCCCCAATCTTCAGATACTAAATTATGCTCTGATAATTCTTTTTTTACTTTGTCTAAGTTAGCACCAGGTGTATCAATTTTATTAATAGCAACAAGCATAGGTACTTTAGCTGCGGCGGCATGATTAATGGCTTCAATAGTTTGAGGCATAACTCCATCGTCTGCTGCTACAACAATAATAACAACATCTGTAAGTTTTGCTCCTCTTGATCTCATAGCTGTAAATGCTGCGTGTCCTGGAGTGTCTAAAAAAGTAATATAAGACCCAGAAGGTGTTTTTACTTTGTAAGCTCCTATGTGTTGAGTAATTCCTCCGGCTTCTTTTTCTGTAACTTTAGTGCTTCTGATAACATCTAATAAAGAAGTTTTTCCATGATCAACATGTCCCATTACTGTAACAATTGGAGATCTTGTAACAGATTGAGTTGAATCTGTAGTAAGTATTTCAGACAAAACATCGTCTTTAGATTTTACGCTAGCTTTTACAGAAAAATTAAATTCAGGAACAATTAAACTAACTGTATCAAAATCTATACTCATGTTTATGTTTGCTTGAATTCCATTTTTAATTAAAATTTTAATTAGTGCGCCTGGTTTTACATTAAGCTGTGCTGCTAATCCAGCAACACTAATTTCTGATTCCATTTCTACTATTCGCTTAGAGCTTTTACTTTCTGTAATAAGTGTTTTTTTAAAATCTTTTTGAGAGAGAATTTTTTTACGCCTTTGTGGAAATACTACTTCTCTTTTTCTAAAATCAGAAACGCTAAACTTAGGCACCTCTCCAGGTCCTGTAGTAGTTTTTGTAATTTCTTTTTTTACTATTTTTACTTCTCTTTTTTTGTCAAAAGAGTTTACAGATGGGACAGTTGATTGAGCAGATACATCTGGCGAAAAGCCTGGTCTTAGGCCTTTTGTGCGAGCAGCATATTGAGATGATGGAGTTTGTGTAGTTTGTTTTTTAATATCTATTGTGCCTAAAACTTTTACTCCTGCAAATTTTGTATTTCTTAAGTCGTTATTTAAAGCTTCTTTTTTTTCTAGTAACTTAGCGTTTGATGCCTCTATACTATTATCTTCTGGTTTTGCATTTAAAATAGGCTTAATATTTTTTTCTGATTTTTTTCTTACAATAATTTTATTTTTTTGAACAACTTTTTTTACTGAGCTAGTTTTTGTATCTTTTGTTGCTTTTGCTTTAGAAACTTTTTTTACTACAGCTTTTGTAATTGTAGTGTTAACTTTTTTAGTTACTTTTTTTGCAGTAACTTTTTTGCTAATAGTTTTTTTAGCAGCTACCTTTTTTTTAGTGACTTTCTTTTTTTTAGAAGTTGCTTTGTCTGCTTTTTTACTTAGTAAAGATTTAATATTAGAAATTAACTGTTCGTCTAAGACAGTCATATGGTTTTTTACTACAAAACCAGCTGATTTAATTTCGTCCATTAAGTCGAGGGTTTCAAGCCCCAACTGTTTAGCTAATTCAAAAACTTTCAAAACCCTACTCCTTTTCTTCTTTAGATTCTTCTTTAGATTCTTCTTTAGATTCTTCTTTAGTTGCTTCTTTAGATTCTTCTTTAGATTCTTCTTTAGATTCTTCTTTAGATTCTTCTTTAGTTGCTTCTAGGTTTTTCATTTCTTCTTTTAATACATCTTCTGCTGATTTTTTTATGCTGTGGTTACCTAGGCTTTCTTTAACAGCTAATTTTAATGCGCTTAAGTTTGCAAATTTACCTTTAAACTTAATAGCTTTATTTAAAATTTGTTTAGCTTTTTTGTCGTCTTCTAATTCTAAAATATTAGTAATAAAATCAATGCTGGAATCTGCCAGCATGTCTACGGTTATAATTCCTGCATTGTTTAACACTCTTGCTTCTTCGTCTGATAAAACATCTAATTTCATTAGCTGAATTAAACTTTCTGTAGTTCTTGCAGACAGTTGTGACTCTGAACAAATATCTAAATGCCACTCTGTTAATCTAGATGCCAGTCTAACATTCATACCTCGTCTTCCGATTGCAAGGCTAAGTTGATCATCTGGAACAATAACTTCCATTTGATTATTAGATTCATCTAAAACTACTTTGGTAATATCTGCAGGAGATAAAGCTTTGCAAACAAATTGAGCTATATCATCTACCCATAAAATAATATCAATTTTTTCGCCTCTTAATTCTTGTGTAATATTTTGTACACGACTACCTTTTACTCCTACACAAGAACCTACAGGGTCAATGGCTGAGTCTGAAGTATAAACAGCAACTTTAGCTCTGTTACCTGGGTCACGAGATATTGCTTTAATTTCAATAATTCCTTCTGAAACTTCTGGAACTTCTGATTCAAATAATTTTCTCAAATAATCATTATGTGATCTTGATATAATAATTTGAGGGCCTCGACCAGTTAATCGAACATCTGCAATATAACCTTGAACTCTGTCACCTGCTTTAAGCATTTCGCCTTGAATTTGTTCTTTGTATGGCATGTATGCTTCTGTTCTTCCTAAGTCTACAACAACAGTTCTTCTTTCTACTCTGCGAACAATTCCTGATGCAACTTCGCCTTTTCTTTGTTCAAATTCATTAAATATTACCTCTGATTCTGCGTTGCGAACTTTTTGCACAATAACTTGTCTAGCAAGTTGAGCTGCAACTCTACCTAATTCGTTAATTTCAATTTTAACTCCAACAGAGTCACCTACTTGAACATTTGGGTCGTAATCAACAGCATTCGATAATTTAATTTCTACTTCTTCATCAATAAAATCTGGATCTTTAACCGCCTCTTTGAATTCAAAAATTTCTACCTCACCTGACTCTTCGTTATATTGAACTTCTATATCGCGATAAGTGCCGTAAGTTTTGTGAATAGCTGCTCCGACTCCTTGAATAATAGAATCTACAACAATATTTCGCTCAACGCCTTTATCTTTATGAATTTGATCAATTAATCTTCCAATATTAGAAAATAAATTTGCACTTGCTGACATATCTTTCCTCCATTGTTTTTAATACAATAAATTTGCTTTTTTTATTTGTGTCCATTTAATAAGTTCAAAACCTTCTTTGTCTAAACTAATTCCATCAATGTTAACATTTAATAATTTAGCTTTTACGCTAGATTTTTTGTTATTAGTTTTTTCACATGTCATTTTAATAGATCTTCCTATTACTTGATCAAAGTGCCATGGCTCTATAAGTTTTCTATCTAAACCTGGGCTGGATACTTCTAATTCATAAGATTTATTAATAAAATCTGCAATATCTAGCTGCAAACTTAAAGCTTGCGAAACACTTTCGCAATGTTTTAAACTTACGCCGTCTTTGTGATCAATAAATATTCTTAAAACTAAATCTTGGCCTCTTTTAAATTGCTCTACAGCATAAAAAATACACTGTTTTTGTTCTACAACTTGTTTTACCAAATTTTTAATTTTGCTTAATTGTGTTGTGTTATT
This sequence comes from Bdellovibrionales bacterium, assembly GCA_015163875.1. Taxonomy (GTDB): domain Bacteria; phylum Bdellovibrionota; class Bdellovibrionia; order Bdellovibrionales; family UBA1609; genus JAAOIH01. The sequence goes on along the minus strand of JAAOIH010000003.1, from coordinate 42,520 downwards.
AGGTGTTTCCATACTTTAAATAATCTTTAGCTTTAATAATTTTTAAGAGCTAAATTTAGCTCTTAAAAAACAAAAGAGAGCTAAAAAGCTCTCTTAACATCTATTTACTAACAAGGCCTTGCTAAAAAAGCAAGGTTTTCTGTTTAAATATTATCTAAAACCCATTTGTAAAGAAAGTAAAAACATTCCATAAGAAGACCTGTCTAATAGTTTTACACGGTCGTTAATGTTTCCATTATTGTTTCGAGAATTAGGATCATAAGAATTACTTCTGGCACTAGTAGACACATTGGTCATCTGTCTATAGCTTACTTCTATTCCTAGATATTTTGACACCTTAATATATCCACCAGCAATTAAAGCAACTTCTACAGAATGAGTATCTAACTTTCTATTATTAAAGTTGTTACTATTTTCAGTAAATGCCTGAGAGTATTGACGAAAAGTATAGTCTATACTTGCCCCTAATCTTGGAGTAATTACAAAAGGAATAATATCATATTTTAAAGCTAATCCTGCATTATATTGGTTAACTTGTGTAAATGGACGATTTTCTCTATTTGTTATTCCATTGTTATTTTCATACTCTTGTTTAGAGAATAAAAAATGCCCCTCTAAAGTAATAAAAGGATTGTCTTCTACTCGCATACCTGTGCTAACTCCAAAAATACTTCTGGTAGTTACATCTTTAGCTAAAGCTCCAGACTGAATAGCATATTTACCTGTTCCTAAATCTAAACCTACATATTTTCCGCTGTCTTGTTCTATTTTGTCAAAATCTTGGTTAAATAAATTAGTTTTAATAGTAGATAAACTGTTTTCAATTGCATCTAATCTTGATGGTTGTGTGTTTTGTTGAGGGGCAGCTGAATTTGCAGGTTGAATTTTATTACCAAAAATTCTTTCTGCTCTTTTCTTTTCGTCAGCTAATCTTGCTCTTTCTAAACTTTCTGCAATTTTTTGTTCTGTTTTCATTTCAGCATCTTCGCGACGCTTTCTCATTTTACCAGCTTCAGATTCTTCAACTGCAGAGCTTTTAACCTCTATAATTGGTTGGTGATTATAGCTGCTATCATTAGCTAATTCTGCATTTTGTTTGTTTGATTCTTTATTAAATTCTACTTGGTCATTAAGTAATTTTGATTCTAATGCATAAAGATTAGTTGTTACAAGTAAGCTAAGAATAGTGATTAAGCTTAAATAGCATTTTGTGTTTACATAATTTCTCATAATTTTCCCCTTTTCTACATTTCTATTTTAATAGACTTATTTTACAGCATTTTAAAGCAAGAATAGTACCAACAGGCTTAATTGCAGTAAAAATTAAGTGATTACTTATAGTTATAAATTAATAGACATATATCAAGGTTTTTATTATCAATTTTATATAAAAATACTACAGCTATGCTGTATATATTTTAAACAAATCTATAAAATTATACTGTCATTACATTAGACTACGAATAAATTTTGCCAAAAAAGGGTCTTCTTGCTGCATTAACAAGCTATAAGCTTTTGATTTATAACTTATATCTGTTTTTATAATTTTTAAAAACCCCTCTACAGCTTTCATTTTAATTACTAATTCTTGCTCATATAGCCTGCTGATTGTTTTTTCTTTTTTAATAGGTGTTGAGATAATTTTTTTTAAATAGTTTTTAGCATTAATATTTTGTGATAGTGACATTAAGTACACGCTTAAAAATCTACGGTCAGCTTCTAGATCTAAATTTACCGCCTCTTTAAAAAGGTATAAAAAATCATCTTTTTTTAATAAAGCCGCTTGTTTTTTTAATCGATCTAAACTTTCTTTAGGATTATGATTTATGCTACCAACAAGTTTAGATTCTTTTTGTAAAAAAATTTTTATTGCAGTTTGTTTTTTTATTTTTTTATTATTTAGTAAAATTTGTTTAGATTTTTTTAACTTTAATACAGATTGTAGATTTCTGGTTTGCTTATTATTTATTTGTCTGTTGTCTGATTTTTGTGATGATGTAAAAATAAATTTATCTTTTTTAGTAAAATAATTACTTAAAAAAAATAAACTGATGATAGAGATAAAAAAAAATATATTTTTATGTGTTTTTTTAAAAATATTAACCTCTTAAGTTTATTATTAATTATTTTTACAAATCAAAAGAGTCATATAAAGGAATTTTTACAAAATCTACAATATCTTCATCTGTAACAGAAAAAACGCTTCCAGAGTTTGTATAATAAATTTTCTTATCATTTCTTAACTCTAAAAGATCTGCATTCCACAAATTATAACTTTTTACATTAGCCGGCCATTTAATATCTAAAGAATGTTTAAACTTTAAAATTGTTGTGTCAAAAGGGTGAACAAACATTTGTTTTGTAACTAAAAATAATCCTTTTTTACCGTCAGGACTTATTGTTTTTAAAGACGAGCCTTCTGCTACTTTAAATTTAGGATACCATCTTCCTTTTGGAAAATTATAAACCATTATATTGCTATCACTTGTTAGCGCTACTAAGTGTCTTACTTTTCCAAAATCTACTTCTTCTAAATCTATAATGCTAATTTTTTTATCTTGCTTAATCATTTTATAATAAGAGTAAACATCTTCAATTAAATTAGTTTGTATTTTTTTAGACCAAGAATATATATCAAAAGCTAGCGCGGTATTTAATCCAAATAAATTTGCCCCATGGGAGGTGCGCTTTAACTTTAAATAGTTTGATTGAGATAACATCTTTTTTGATAAAAAAATTGGTATTTTTTTATTATCTTTTAATACCAAAGCTTTTTTATTAGTTAAAACAAATAAAGCCTCTTTTTGCTTCATAGCATATTTATTAAAAACAAAATTAGCTCTGGCTAAATTCATTAATCTTGCCATGCTAGTATAGGCTGGATGAAAATTTTGCCCCTGCAGCACAACTCTAGAATAATATTCCATTTCAACACCATGACTTCCTCCCCTTTCTACAGAGGCATCACAACCTGATAAGCTAGACTGACTATAGGGTCCATGAGTACAGGCTCGATGTCTGTATCCTTCTGTATGTCTGGCTTCATGAACAAGAGTTCCAACTCTTCCGAGTGTTGATAATTTGCTCCACCCATCTTGCATAGTAAAATAGCCACCACTATTATAAGCTGTAGCATAGGGAACATCGTTTCCTCTTCTTATTCCCCTTGTCATAGTTTTTAGCCAGTAATCATATTCAGAGGCTTTTACAAAACCCTGAATAAATATATTTGTTTTATTTCCAGAAAAATATCCGTTTTCAACAATATCTAAATCATTAAATAATTTTTTTGTATCAACGCTGTTATCACATAACTCTAAACCTCCAAAAGAATTAAAATCAATATTGTAATCTTTAATATAAGTTTTTGCCTTATAATCTGCTATGCATTTAAAATTTTTATTAAATGCAGGCATTTTTTCGCCTGGTAAATTTGGAATTAATCCTGCGGCAAATGCGCTAGGCTGATTAAATAAAAATAAAGATAAGAATAGTAAAAAATACATAAAACCTCTTTTGTATAAAATTTAATTTGTTTAAAGTTTAAAGAGTCTTTACTTTTATGGTCAAGTAAGTGGCAAAAAAAATACAACAAAGAACTTGCGCGTTAAACATAACAAAAAAAATTAGTTGATAATTAAAAGATGCTTATTTTTTAAAAATGGTAGCGAGAGAGGGACTTGAACCCCCGACACGCGGATTATGATTCCGCTGCTCTAACCACCTGAGCTACCTCGCCACAAATTTTTGATAATAAATTTATTTTTTTATATCAAAAACACATAGTAAGTTATGCAATTAAATGTAAATCAATTCAATAAAAAGATATCAATTTATATAAATACTAAAAGCTAACTGCGGTGCATTATTTTATTGTAAAAATTTATAATTTTTGTAGATATTAATGCATTGCATAAAATATTAATTTTAAAAAGCTTCTCATTCTTATATGTTTTATTTTTTATAATATTTTTTGACAAAAATTCAAGCATTAACTAGACTAAAGATAGCCAAAATCTTTAAAGATTTAAGGGGTTATTTTTATGAAGCAAATACTACTTTTTACAAATATTTTTATATGTGTTTTTTTAATTAACAGCTTAAAAACTTATGCTGCCAAATCATATAATTGGAAGGTTTTAGATAATTTTAACAATCCTATTCATGGAGCTACTGTAATTGTTTATAATTCAAAAAAAACAATTAATAAAAAATTAATTTCTGACTCTAATGGCAATGTTGCTAAAGATATACCAGCATCTATTTCTGCACCATGGACTTTAATAGTATCTTATCCTAATTTTATAACAAAAACAGTTTTAGAAATTAAAAAAGAAAATAATCTTAATATTTATTTAACTAAACAAGCAACTAACATCAACACTTTATCGGGTAAAACTTCTAATTTTTCAAACATAAGACGAGATGGGTTAATAGATTTTGGTTTAACACTATATAGTTTAAATTTATCAGAGATATGGAACATTGCTGCTGATAATTTTTTTAGCACTAAAATATTACCTGTTCCTACTTTTTCGAGAGTAAAAGTTCCTGCTAATGTTAGTCTTCCAAATCAAACTGAAAGTTATTTTCTTTCTATACGATTAAAAAAAGAATATTATGAACTTGTTGTTCCTAAAAATAAAAAATATATAATTCATACATTGCATGGACAGTTTCCATTAAAAAAAGCTATTAAAAAAATTCAAGGTGGAAATAGTTTTATTTCATTAGTTAATCTTTTTAAATTTAAAGCTTACTCTTCTAAAAATTCTGATTTTGTAAAAACTGAAGATAAAAAATTAGATTTTGATTTATCTAAAAAAACTATAGGTGGAAGCATACAAGTTAAAGCTAATATTGATACAAAACTGCAAGAGGTTTTGTTGCTTTCTTTAGACAAAAAACAAAATCAATACCTTCCATTTGATATTAAAAGACTTAGCTCTTCTGGCTCTGCATTATCAATACCTAAAGATTCTTTAAACAAAAATGTACTAGGTTTATTAACTGAAAAAAATAAATTAAAACTTACAAGTAAAAATTTAAGCGACTTTCCAGAAAGTTCTCAAATACAAAATTTCACAGACGAAGAATTTAAGATGTTACAAATATTTGAATTAAATTCAGACAAAACTACAAACAAAAAATACATGCAAGAGTGGGAAGACTTTTTACCTAAAGACAGTCTAGCTGCAACAAAGTCACAATTTTTAACAGCTAAAAAAATTAGTATTGCTTTACAAAAAACATCTGACAATAAAGTTAATTTAAATTTTTTACCTTTAATTGCTGCTCCAAAAATTAACAACAATTATGTTGATTTAAAACTTCCTACTATTGCAAACAATTTTAAAGCTCACTCTAGTTTATTACAGTTAGTAGAAATAAAAGAAGTTTTTATAGATAAAAATAAAAAACATAAAATTCTTACTACAAAAATACTATCAGAAGTTGCTGTATCTACATGGGTGAGTAAATTTAATATTGATTTTGTTAATAATTTTAAAAAAGATCCAAGTAAGAGATATGCTATACAAATTATTTTTTTAGCAACCACTGGTCAGTCATCTGAGCCTAGCCATGCCACTCGTAGCTTACAAGAACTTTTGTAATATTTTAAAAAAACTGAGTATATATTCTTTACTTAGTTTTTTTAGTTTGTCTTGTGCTTTAGTGCCAAGCAATCCTTTTGACACTGCAGTCAAACAAAAAGTTAAAAAAACTTTTAAAGAAAACTATGATATTTTATGGAAAATTGCACAGCAATCAGCTCAAAAATACCCTATTAAAAAAACTGATTACGAAAAAGGTTTAATTTTTACTAGATGGATTAGGCTAAATAGTATTTTTAAAGACCCTTCTGTAAAAACAACTAAGTCTTTTTATCAAATTCGTATTTATATAACAAAACATTTAGATAATAAAACATCTACTATAAAAATAGAAAAACAAATTAAAAGTAAAAAAAACTTTTTATCAGAAGAAGTTAATATTTTGAGTAATCAGGTAGAAGAAAAAATTATTTTATATCGCATTGTTCAAGAGTTAAAAATATACAAAAAATTAAACACTACTTTATAATATGAATGCTGACCTTCTTATTAAAAATGGCAACATAGCTATTAGACATCCAACAAGCAAAAGTTGGAAGCTAGAGCAATTAGATATTTTAATTAAAGATAAAAAAATTATAGAGATTGGTTCTTTTTCTACAAACAAAGCTTGCAAAACTTTAGATGCAAAACATTTACATATTAGCCCTGGTTTTATAGACACTCAGGTTCATTTTAGAACTCCTGGTTTAGATTATAAAGAGGGCTTTAAAAATGGAAGCTTAGGTGCAGTTTTAGGAGGTATAACAAGTGTTTTAGATATGCCAAACACTAAGCCTTCAACTACAGATGAAGATTCTTTTAACAAAAAATTATTAAAAATTAAAAACCAAAGTTTTTGTAATTACGGTTTGTTTTTAGGGGCAACTGCCAAAAATGCTAAACATTTAAAAAAAATGGAGCAAATTAAACATTGTTGTGGAATTAAAATTTTTATGGGCTCGTCTACTGGAGACCTTTTATTACATGATGATATTTATTTAAATCAAGTTTTGCAAAATGGACAAAAAACTATAGCCATTCACGCAGAAGATGAAAGCAGACTGCAACAACGAAAAACATTAATAAGCCAAGAAGAACTTAAAGTATCAGATCACCCTTATTTAAGAGACGAGCAAACTGCACTTATAGCAACAAAAAGAATTGTGGATTTAGCTATTAAAAATAAAAGATCTATACATATTCTTCATATTAGCACAAAACAGGAATTAATATTTATAAAGACTGTTCAAAAAAAATATCCAAATTTAATTACTTTAGAGGCAACTCCACAACATTTAACTTTAAGCTCGCCTGATTGTTACAACAAATTTGGATCTTATGCACAGATGAACCCTCCTATTAGAGAGCAAAAACATCAAGATGCTTTATGGGAGGCTATTAAAGATAATCAAATTTATATTATAGGTTCAGATCATGCCCCGCATAGTTTAAGTGAAAAAAATCAAAAATATCCATTGTCTCCTGCTGGAATTCCAGGAGTGCAAACTAGTATTGCTTTGATGCTTGATGCTGTTAATCAAAAAAAAATGTCTTTTTTAAAACTTGTACAGCTAATGAGTTTTAACCCTAGTCTTAGGTATAATATAACAAACAAGGGTTTAATATGTAAGGGCTTTGATGCTGATCTTAGCTTAGTTGATTTAAAAAAAGAGCAAACTATAACCGAAGATATTTTAGTGTCTTTAGCCCCTTCTCCATTTATAAATAAAAAAGTTAAAGGCTGGCCAATACATAGTGTTGTTAATGGCGCTGTTGTAGTTAAAGACAGTCAGTTAGTAATCAAAGAACCACAAGGCCGAGCTTTAAACTTTGGCTATAGTTTTGATTCTGTTTAAATTATTATATCTAAATATTTTTTTATAAAAAAATAAATCAAGCCTTAAGTCTTTTAAGTGAAAAAATAATTTTCTAGCCTTAAGACTTTAGAGTAAAAATATTTTTCTAGGCTTAAGACTTTTTTTAGTCATGTTTGTTTAATAATTTTTTTTAAACAAAAATAATTCTGCTATTCTAATAAAACAAGTTACATATACAGAATCTTTTTAACTGAAATACTTGTAAAATATATTATTCAAGGAGGAATAGTGATTCGTTTTGTATTATTTTTTTTATTTATTAGTTTTTTTAATTTAAGTAGATCTTTTACAAAAAATAAATTAATAAATTTTCAACCAAAAGTAATATATGACAAAGATAATCGTAAAGATTTTTATGAAATTAAAGATAAAAAAATAAGAGACTTATCTTTAGCAACTGTTGCATTGTTTGATTCATCGTCTTTAAAAGCTGCCAATGATGCAGAAACATTATTTAAAATTAATGCATATACTTTAAAAGACAGCTACAACTTATGCTCTTCAGAAAAATATTTACATCAACCAGCAGCTGCATTTTGCACTGGTTTTTTAATTGCTCCTGATTTAATTATTTCTGCAGGACATTGTGCTTTAGATCAATCAGATTGTGAAAATATACATTTTGTTTTTGATTATAAATTTTCTACAAAAACACAAAAACAAATTCAAATACCCAAAAGCTCTATTTATTTTTGCAAAGAATTAATGTCTCAAAGTGATGATACATTTTTAGATCATAGTATTATTAAATTAGACAGACCTGTTACTGACAGAAAGCCTCTTAAAATTAGAACAAAAGGTTTAATACAAAAAAATACAAAAATTTTTGTGATGGGTTACCCATCAGGGATACCTTTAAAAATTACAAAAGGTGGGGCAAGAGTTTCTAAAGTTAGTGAAACTAGTTTTTTAGCAAACTTAGATACATTTCAAGGAAATTCTGGCTCAGCTGTTTTAAATTCAAAAACATACGAGGTAGAGGGAATTTTAGTAAGGGGTGAAACAGATTATAAATATAATTTAGAAAATTCATGCAATTTAACAAATGTTTGTTTAAAAAAAGACAATTGCTCTGGAGAGGGTATAGTTAAAATTACTAGTATAAAAAAAGAAATAGACAATGCATTAAATTCTAAAAAAAGTGATAATTTAATACGCAATGATGACAATTGTGAAAATGATATTTATTGTGAAGCAGATGACGGCGAAAACTACTTTTTATAAATTAGTTCTGTTAAGGCATGGGCAAAGCTTGTGGAATAAAGATAATCTTTTTACTGGATGGAAAGATATAGATTTAAGCACTTTAGGGATACAACAAGCCAAAGATGCTGGACAAATACTTAAAAAAAATAAACTCTGCTTTGATTTTGCATTTTGCTCAGTATTAAAAAGATCTGTAAATACTCTTTTTTATGTTTTAGAGTCTATGGATATACATAATTTACCTACAAAAAAATCTTGGAAATTAAACGAAAAACATTACGGCGCTTTGCAGGGAATGAACAAAGACGAGGCTAGAAAAAAATATGGAAAAGATAAAGTTCATATGTGGCGCAGAAGTTTTGACACTCCCCCTCCTTTGTTAGAAAAAGATGTTGATTTTAATTTGCAGCAATATAGTGAAATAAAAAATCCTGTATTAGGGGAATCTTTAAAAGATACGCAAAAAAGAGTTTTAGATTTTTGGCATTCAGATATTGCAATACAAATTAAACAAAATAAAACTATTTTAATAGTTGCTCATGGAAACAGCTTAAGGGCGCTTATGCAATACTTAGAAGATTTAAGTGAACAAAAACTTTTGGACTTAAATATACCTACTGGCGAGCCTATTTTATATACACTAGATAGTCAGTTAAAATTTATTAAATCAGAATATTTAAAATAAAATATTTTTATTTATAGTTTAATTAATGTTAAATTTTTATCTTTAGGTTTTGTTGTCCATAAACTTAAAACACAGCCTCCAAGACCTGCTCCACTAGGCTTTGTTGCAATTGCTCCGCTTGATTTTAAATCTAACATATGTTTTTGTAAATCTGTAGTTATAAGTCCCCACTTATTAAAAGAATTTTTTGATAAATCAAAAGCTTCTTTAAAAAAAGGCACAGATTGGGTTCTGCTTAAATTTTTTGTTTCTAAAATTAAATCTGTAGCTTTTTGAATTGCATTATCTAACTTAGCATGGATTTTATGATTTTTTTTTATCCAGTTTTGAACTTGTAATACTGCTTTTTTAGTAGAACCTTTTGATTCAGAATTACTTAAGGCCAAAAATGGAGAATTTTTAAAATTAACTTTTTTAAAACCTGAGTTAATATTAAATAAAATAGTTGAGCTAGATAAAGCAGCTGCAATGTCTACACCGCTGCTTGTCCCGTGAAAAGAGTCTTCTAAAGATTTTGCAAAATCAAAAACTTGATCTTTTTTAATTACATTTAGCTCTTTTAACCATAAGCTTATAGCAGAGCATAGAGCTGCAGAGCTACCAAGGCCTGATCCAAAAGATAAAGTGCTTTCAATAATTAACTTACCCTTTATATCAATTACTTTTTCTGAAATTTTACTTAAAACTATATTAAAAACATTATTAAATAATAACTGCATTATTTTAGAATTAGAATTAAAAATAATATCTAATTTTTTTCCACCTGGTTTAAAAATAAATTTTAAAAATTTATCTTTTAACGGAACGGCTATGGCAGACTTTCCCCTTAATACAGAGTGCTCTCCCGTGATAATGCATTTACTGTGTGTTTTAATTTCAAACATTTGTATTTTTATTAAAAGTACCTAAATCTGTTAATTTATATTTTTTTGTTAGCTTGTATAAATATATTTTTATTTTATCTTCTTCTTTTTTTGGATATAATAAATGAATATTAGGGCCAGCATCCATTGTAACTAATAAATTAATTTTTTGCTCTGTTATAAAATAACTTAAATCTTTTAAAATATCTTTTACAACAGGAGTAAAATAAGAAAAAGGCTTTGGACAGGTTTCAAATAATTGGTGCATGTCTATAAACTCATTCCAAACAAGATCTTTGATAGCTAAAAATTGATTTGGCTTTGTTAAAAGATTTTTTAATTTTACAAATCTTTGTTTTGATCTTTTTACTCTATTATTAAAATCTGAATGCTCTAAAACTCTACTATGAGCTTCTGATGAAGACACTTTTTTTGTATTTGTTGAAACTAATAAAACATTATGATTTAAATTTATATAATCTTTGTGAACTGGTAAATCTTTAACATCACTTCCGTCCCACTCTGCCCAATTTAAAAATAAAGATCTGCAAGATGATCCAGACCCAGCTCGGCTTAAGTTTGCTAAATCAACTAATTTTAATTTGCTTTTACCATTATCTAAAGAGATTTGATAAGCTGCTTTAGTTAAGGCAGAAAAACTAGATGCAGAACTTGCTAGTCCACAAGATGCTGGAAAATTATTAGATGACAAAATAGTATAAGAGCCTTTTATATTAAAATATTTTTTTAAATAAGACCAATGCTTTAAAAATCTTTCTTGAGATTTTTTTGTTAATTTTAATTTAGAATCTAAAGGCTTCCACTGGTCTTGGCACAAGTTAAATGTAGATGTATCTTTATCTGTAATTTTAGCCGCAGATTTTGTTATAGTAATATTTTTATTAACAGCTACAGATGTGGTTAAATTTTTTAAAGTATAAGACAAAGACGGATTTGCAGGTAAATTTTTTGTACCTGGTAATTTGCCCATATATTTAATTAAAGCAATATTAGATGGAGATTTTTTTAATACCTGATGCTTAAAAGAGTCTTTGTTGTCAAAATAAGTCATTATTTAAGTCCATATTATGAGCAGTTTATTTTATATCTTTAATTTGTAATTTTAAACCATCGGATAAATAATTATCTTTAATAAATAACAAAGAAGATAGAATTTTACTAGTCTTTATTTTTTCTTTTATAATGTCTTTGCTGTCTGAGCTATAAAAAATTAAAAATGTATCTGCCCCTAAAGCTCCACAAGATTTGCTAGCTAAAATTTCTGGTATTTTATTAAATTCTTTAACTGTATTTGTAGACTCTAAACAAACAAGCCCTTGTTTTTCTAAAATTTTTTGCTGCTCTGTTACGGAGGATAAAAAATTATCTATATTTTTTTCATCAATAGCTATAAAAGCTTTTTTTACTGTTGGCGTTAAAGCTTTTTTTACAATATCTAATTTTGATTTTGTTATGCTTGATAAATGTTTATAAGTATCAACTTTATTTTTACTTTTTAAAATAGAAAATTGATAATTTTTAAATGGCCAATAAAAGTTTTTATATTTAAAATTAGAGATATTAGCTGAATCTAAACTATGTGAATTTAAACTATGTGAATCTAAATTTTTATCTAAAAATTCTAAAAATACTAATGAGCCAAATAATTGTGATAATATATCAAATCCACTGCCTAAATTAGTTAATTTTTTAAATGTATAAAAAACATTTAATTCTTTTTTTTCTGTATTTAAAAAAGTGTCCCATTTTTGTTTAAACTCTTGTATACTAATTTTGTTGTCAGCATTTGTTGTATTTGTTGTATTTAAAATATTTTCTTTTTTATTAAAAAAAAGTTTATGCAAATTAATAATAATATAAACAGATAAAAACTCTGCTCCAGAGCAGCCAAAACCTCCGCTGGCATTATATGGATCTTTAAAAGAACAATTTTTAAAAAAATTTTTAAATTTATCTGTATCGCAAGTATTTAATTGCCCTATATAGTCTTTTAATAATAAAAAAGCAGGATGAGTTTTTTTATTATTAATTTGTTTTAAAAAATTACAATCATCAGGCTGATTAATTTTTAAAATAAAATTTTTTGGAGTGTTTATTAATAAACTAGGGCCTCCACTTAAAGCAAGATACTCTCCTAATAAAAAAGTTTTACTTGGAATATAAATATCTATTAAATATTTATTAAAACAATTTAAAATAGCTTTCTCCAAAATTTAGTATTGCAGGCTGGCTTATTATTTATATCTAATTTCTGTTAAAATAGTTTTTGCATGTTGTAAAGAAACACGCTTAGTTTTGATAAGTAAATTTTCTAAACCACTAGATAACAACTCTGACTCTTTGTTGTTAAGCTTTTCTTCTTCGTTTATAGACATAACTAAATTTTTAATATGCAGCTTCATATGCCCCTCAATAATTCCTTCTGTAGTTAAAGCTTTTAATGCTCCTAAATTTTGAACTAATCCTGCAGCGGCACATACTTTAGATAATTCTTTAGAAGAGGATATTTTTAAAATTTGTAAACTCATTTTAGCCATTGGGTGCAATTTTGTAACCCCTCCAACTGTTCCAACAACAATTGGTGCTATTAAAGTCCCAACTAAAGTTCCAGAATTTTTTGATCTCCATTTAGTAATTGAGCTATATTTTCCATTAGCACTTGCGTAACTATGAACTCCTGCCTCTACCGCTCTCCAGTCATTTCCTGTTGCAAGTAATATAGGGTCAATTCCGTTTAATACGCCTTTGTTATTTGTTGCAGCTCTATAAGGATCTTTTTCTGCAAATCTAGATGCTTGTTCAATTTTTAAACATAAGTTTGGATCTAAATTTTTTAAAGTTACTTTAGCTTTAACTAATTTTGTATCTACTAAATTAGTTAAAATACATATACTTACTTTTTCTAAACTTAGTTGTTCGATAGGTTTTTTTAAAAATTCACAAACTTGATTAATAATATTAGCTCCCATTGCTTCGCAAGTATCAACAAGCACATGTATAATTGCCATATTATCAAGTTTTTTAATTTCTAAATTAATTACTCCTCCGCCCCTTGCTACTAAACCATTGGCAACTTTTAAATTTGCTTGATTAATTAAATCTAGTTTATTTTTTTCAAGAATATTTTTTAAATTATTAAAATCTTTTACATCAGCAATTTGAATTTGCCCTATAGAAAGCGAGCCTAAGCTTTCTGTAATAATTGTACCATTATTTTTAATCCACTTAGCAGTTTTACTAGCTGCTGCTATAATAGAAGTTTCTTCAACTACCATTGGGATAATATAATCTTTATTATCAATTACAAAATGAGTTGCAACTCCAAATGGCATAGGAAAATATCCAATAACATTTTCAATAAAATTTTCTGCCAATTCTACAGGTATTGGGTAAGGCCCTTGCAAAAGTTTAACATCTTTTTTAGTTAAACAACCTAATTCTAAAAGTTTTTCAAATCTTTTAGACCTACTTAATTTAGAAAATCCATCTAAGTTATAACCTGACATTTTATTATTCCTTTGCTTAAATAGATTTTAATAAAAGTTTATCTTTTAATTCTATAATATTTTTACAACCAGAGCAAAATAAAGCTATTTTTAATTCATATTCTAGCAAATTCATCTTAACTAGCAGTTGTTCTTCGCTAATTTGTAAAGCTTTTAAAATTGGCTGAGCAACTCCAACTGCTGTTGCCCCTAGTGCTAAAGCTTTGGCTGCATCTAATCCATTTTTAATTCCGCCTGATGCCCAATACTCAAAAGATTTTTTATTTTTTTTAATTTCTGAAGCCCATATTAAACTTTGCACAGTGCTAATCCCCCAAGATCCAAAAGTTTGAGAGGCTTGATTTTGCAAACTTCCCTGCTTAGCTCTTGCGCCTTCTATTAATCCCCAGTGAGTACCTCCAAGGCCAGCCACATCAATTACTGAAACGCCTAGGTTGTAAAGATTTAATAAAGTTTTTTTTGAAAATCCACATCCTGTTTCTTTAATAATAACTGGTACTTTTAAAGACTTACATAAGTTTTCTATAGCTTTAGTTGAGTTTTTAAATTCTGGAGTTCCCTCAATTTGTAAAACTTCTTGCAAACTATTTAAGTGAATAATTAAAGCTTTGGCATTTGTGGAGGTGACTAGGGATTTTATTTTTTCTATTGGATGTGAAATTAATTGGCTAACTCCAATATTGGCTAATAATTTAATATCTGGTACTTGTGCTCTGATTAGCTCCCACTCTTTAAAAGATTTTTTAGCTAAACTATTATCTGATAATTCTTTTCTTTGTGATCCCACTCCCATAAACCAAGATTTTTTAACACAAGCTTTAGCTAATGATAAATTAATTTTAGCCGAAGAGTCATGGCCTGCTGTCATGGAGCTAATAAAAAAAGGAGTTTTTTCTTTTTGATTTAAAATTGTAGAAGACAAACTAACTTCTGAAAAATTTAAATCAACTAATGCTTCGTGAAGTAAGTTTACTTTACTCCATTGATTAAATTCTACACTAGCTTGATTAGCTTCGTCTAAAGCTAGTCGAATGTGATCTTGCTTTCTATTTTGAAACTGATTGATGTCCATTAAGGTTTAAATTTATTAAATTATATTCTCTTTTATAAAAATATTACGACTGTGCTTGTTTAACTAAAGCAGAAAATGCACCAGAATCTGCAACAGCAACTTCGGCAAGCATTTTGCGATTCATGTCAATTCCTGCATTTTTTAAACCATTAATTAGTTGAGAATAAGTTGTTCCATTTAATCTAGCAGCGGCGTTAATTCTTTGAATCCAAAGTGCTCTAAAATCGCGCTTTCTTACTTTTCTGTCTCGATAAGCATACTGCATAGCTTTATCATTTTTTTCTATAGCAGTAATATAACAACTACTATTAGATCCACGATAACCTTTTGCTCTGTCTAAAACTTTATTACGCCTACGACGGGCTACAAAACCTCTTTTAACTCTCATTATAAACCTCTTATTTAACTAGTAATTGTCTTTGAACTGCTTTTAAATTGGCATCATCAACATAAGTGCCTTGTCCCAAAGCTCTTTTTCTGGGAGCAGACTTATGCTCTAGTAAATGCCTAAGACCTTGTTTTTTTCTTTTGATTTTTCCGCCAGGTTTAACGCGAAAGCGTTTGGCAGCACCACGATGGGTTTTCATCTTTAACTTCAAATTGCCTCCTTGGAATGGCGTTTAGCTTTTTAGCTAAATCTTTGTTATTGCTCAGACTCAAGTTTTTATCTGATGCTAAGCTAACATAGCCACAATAGGAGGGCAAGAGTAAATAGAATTTTGTGTGACTAGTCTCTAAGTTACTTTGTCCCTTTATGTTTACTTGCTCTATGCCAACCTCCGGAATCAATAGAGTTTTTTAAAGCTTTTTTAGCAGCTATAGAAATAACTCCTATTTTAGAGGAAGAACAAATTTTCAATATTTTTTTTCTCTGCTTTTCAGAGTGGGCAATACTTTTAAAGAAGGATTTTTTCTCTTTTGCTGATTTAAGGCTTCTCCCAAATTTACGATTTTTCTCAACTTTTTCCCCTGATTGCTGAATCCATTTAGACAATAATTGATTACTTGTTTCAGACTTATCACCTGTGCAACTTCTTCCAGATGTTATAGCGGTGCCATTTGGACTTACCACTGTAACACTGTCATTAGTAATTTTTGTTAATACTGGAGAATATTTTTTTGTTTTATCATTATATCTATAACTTAAAGTATAGTTTGGATCCATAATTAAATTTCTTCCATTAACTGCACCGCCAAATTCATTAGGAATAGAATGTTGCTTTAAACTCTCTAAGCAAATAGACTTTTTTATTGGCAAGACGCCGATGCCGCCGCTTATTCCGTCGCCGCCTTTATAGTAGTATTGACCTCCTCCGATGTCTTTATAGTAGTAACCTCCTCCGATGCTGTTTGTATAGTAACCTAATTCGCTGTTAAGCTTTGCTGCTAATATTTTAACCTTATTATAGTTTTTTGCTTCTTGAGCTTGATTAATTTGTGTTGTTATTTTAGCAATCTCCTTATAATTCATTTTGGCAAAACCGGAGGGACTTACAATTATAATAGTTAAAAAAAAGAGAAAAGCTATAGTTAAGAAATTATACATAATAGTCCTTGTGTTAAATTTATATAAAGTATACGGAATAAAATAAAATAAACTAAAATAAACTAAACTAAACTAAACTAAACTAAACTAAACTAAACTAAACTAAACTAAACTAAACTAAACTAAACTAAACTAAACTAAAGTTAGTTATTTCTAGTCTTGTGTCAATTATTGTAGGGTATATGGTAACTCCACCACTGCAGCATCAAATCCAAAAGCTTTCATATCAATGGCGTCTAAAATAGCCTCAGATTTTGTCATGCACTTAGCTATAATAATCATAAATCCATTATATTTTTCTTTTGGATAAAAAGTAGAACCATCTCGATACCCTGCAAGTAACTCATTACCTACTGATGGTGGAACTTGGGAAATTGAAAGCGAATATTTTCTTCGTAAGCTAGGTACATCTATATTTATACTATTAAGTGTAATATAATTTTCGTAGCAATGCCCTTTATCAAACCTTGCAGGATATCCATTGGCACTAATAGTAATCAAATTAAAGTAGCTAGTTTGTTTATCTAGAAGAAACAGGTTCTTTAATCCATTTTTTTAAAGCGCTAAGTAATCCTGCCTCTCTTAAGGGGATATTAAATTTTTTAGATGTTTCAACTAAGCTGCGAAAAGCTGCTCCTAAATCTTTTTCTAAATGCTTGCGAACATATTTTTTACTTAAGTACTCACTTGGAGTTTTAGTTAAATTTTGAACCCATTCTAAATAACTAGCTGCAACCCCTCCAGAATTAGTTAAAATATCTGGTACTGTTAAAATGTTTCTTTTATTTAATATAATATCTGCATTTGCAGTAATTGGTCCGTTTGCAGCCTCTAAAACTACTTTTGCTCCTACAATATGTGCATTTTTTTCTGTAATTTGTTTTTCTAATGCTGCTGGAACTAAAAAGTCTACTTTTTTAAATAAAAATTTACTTAAAGCTATTTCTTGATAAGTAAAAACACTTTTTGTTAAAGCTTCTTCTGTAAATTCAGCAATACTTTTTTTATCTTCTACTACCCATTTAAAAAGTTTTTTAATATTAATTCCATTTCTATTTTCTAAAATAAGAAAGTTTTTACCATCGGCTCTAGGAGAAAATTCAAAAATACTAACTACTTTTCCACCTCTTTTGTAAAAACCTAAAGCAGCGTGAGACCCTACATTACCAAAACCTTGAACAGAAAAGCTTAATCCAGTTAATGGTTTTTGCTGATTGCTACCTAAATTATAAGCTTTAGCTACTTTTTCTGCAACTACGGCAACCCCGTATCCTGTTGCTTCGTCTCTTCCTTTTAATCCAAAATCAGAAACTGACTTTCCTGTAATAAATCCTGCAAGCAAAGCTTTATGCTCTGGATGTTTTTTTGTAAATTTAATATAAGAATCTAATAGAGGTGTCTCAAAAATTTTTTTATTACTGTATTCTGTCAAAACTTTGTTAAATATAGGAAGTATTGATACATCATTTTTTTGAACATATTGAGAATCAATATTTTTTATATCTAAAATTTCTGGTTTATTTTTTAAAGACCATCTTAAGTATTCATCTAACATTACTTTCATTATTTTAGGACTAGTGCCAACATCTGGTGCTGGAACATCATTTAGTGATCCAATATTTTTAGGATATTTATTTAAAAAAGTGCTAATAAAAAGTCTGCTAATTTGCTCTAATTCATTTTCGGAATATTTTTTAGGATTTATTTTGATACCACCTTTTGCTCCTCCAAATGGAAGGCCAATAACTTTATTTTTAAGACGCATTCCTAATGCTAATGCCCTAACTTCCATATAGTTTACAGATTCATGAAACCTGATTCCGCCCTTTCCTGGCCCTTGTGAACTTGGATATTGCACTCTCCATGCTTTAATGATTTCTGTTTTTCCGTTGTCTAAGGTTAACGGAAATTCTAAATTTAAAACTTTAGGAGATTCTAATAAATAATTTAATTTTTTGTTTTCTTTTGTTGATAAAAATTTATCTTGCAAAATTTTAATTGGCTTTAAAAAATTATTATAAAAGCTTTCTTTTTCTACATGTACCGTATTGTTTTGAGACACAGATGTGTCTATTTTATTATCAAGAAATAATATATGGCACTGAGAGCTAGCAGCTAAGGCAAAATTAGACACTAACAGCACTAAAAAACAACTTATTATAAATATTTTCATTTAAATCTCCTATTTTTATTTTTAATAATGCACTTGTTGTTCCATAGACCATAAATTACCAAAAACTTGACATTTAAATTCCTAAATACAAACATATAGATGTCTAGTCTAAACATCTATAAGGGGAAAATATGTTACATAAAATAAAATCTATTTTTATTTTTATTTTTATTTATTTAACAAGTTTTAATAGCTATGCAGGAATTGACTCTGAAATTAATAAACTAACCTCCCCGATTGCTGAAACTTTTAGTAAATTTGTATTTTTTAAAATATCTTTATTTGGCGCGCAGTTACCAGTTATTGTTTTGTTATTAATTATCAGCGCAGTAATTTTTACTTTTTATATGAATTTTATTAACATTAAAGGTTTTAAACATGCCATTGAATTAATTTCTGGTAAGCATGACAAGCCATCATCTAAGGGAGAAATTTCACACTTTCAAGCATTAATGACAGCTATCTCTGGAACTGTAGGAATAGGTAATATTGCAGGTGTTGCTGTTGCTATTAGTGTTGGAGGGGTAGGTGCAACTTTTTGGATGGTTGTTGCAGGTTTTTTAGGCATGTCTACAAAATTTGTAGAATGCACACTTGGTGTTAAATACAGAAAGCATAACAAAGACTCTTCGTTTTCGGGAGGTCCTATGTATTATTTAACTCATGGATTAGCAGAACTAAACTTTCCTAAACTTGGTCGTTTTTTAGGTATATTTTTCGCAATAGGCCTTGTCTTAGGAGCTTTAGGTATTGGAAATATGTTTCAATCAAACCAAGCTTTTGTTCAATTAAATTATATAACAGGAGGCTTGTTAAATAACTACGGCTGGCTAATTGGTTTTATTTTTGCCTTTATGGTTTTTATAGTTATTGTTGGAGGCATTAAATCAATTGCTAGAGTTACAGAAAAAATGGTTCCATTTATGGCTTTGTTATATTGTATCTCTGCGCTTGTTGTTATTTTTATGAATATAGAATTTTTACCAACGGCTATTTTAAATATTTTTAACGGAGCATTTTCTTCAAAAGGATTAACGGGAGGTATGCTTGGTGCAATGATTGTTGGTTTTCAAAGAGCAGTGTTTTCTAATGAAGCAGGAATTGGTTCTGCTTCAATTGCACATGCTGCAGTAAAAACTAATCAACCTATTACAGAGGGGATTGTTGCAATCTTAGGACCTTTTATTGATACAATTATTATTTGTAGCCTTACTGCTTTAGTTATTTCTGTAATTTCTGTAGCTGTTCCAGGCTTTGCAGGAGAGGCTACGGGTATTGCAATGACTTCTGCTGCTTTTGAAAGTCAAATTTCTTGGTTTCCATATTTAATTGCTTTAGCTGGTTTACTTTTTGCTTTTTCAACCATGATATCTTGGTCTTATTACGGGTTAAAAGCATGGACTTATTTATTTGGCCAAGACAAAGAGCTTATTTACAAATTAATTTTTTGTGTTTTTGTTATGTTAGGCTGCATGGTAAAATTAACGCCTATATTAAATATATCTGATGCACTTGTGT
Organism: Bdellovibrionales bacterium; assembly: GCA_015163875.1. GTDB lineage: Bacteria > Bdellovibrionota > Bdellovibrionia > Bdellovibrionales > UBA1609 > JAAOIH01. The sequence goes on along the minus strand of JAAOIH010000003.1, from coordinate 22,456 downwards.
TTTTAATTTGCATACCAAATATTATTGGGCTGTATATGTTAGCACCTATTGTAAAAAAAGATTTAAAGGCTTACTGGTTAAATCAAAAATAAAAATTTTTGTTAAATTAATTTTTTATTATAAATCTTTTTTTTCTTATGGCTTGATGTCAGATTCTTTTGGTTTGATGTCAGATTCTTTTGGTTTGCTGTCAGTCTTTTCAGAATCTTCAAATTCTTTTTGAGCTTTTCTTTCTGCAGCTTTTGCAGCTTTTGCAGCCTCTTTTAATTTTAAAGCTTTTGCTTTAGAAATTTTAGGATCCTCTACAACAATTGCAAACATATGTCTGCCTTCTTGTTTTGGAGGTGTTTCGATAATAGCAATATCTTCTAAAGATTTAATCATTTTTTCAATTAACTTTAAGCCTAAATCTTTATGTGCCATTTCTCGACCCATAAATCGTAAATTAATTTTAACTTTGTCACCTTCTTCTAAAAATTCACGAGCTTTAGCTAATTTAATATTAAGATCGTTTTCTCCAGTCCTTGGCCTTACTTGAATTTCTCTTAACGAAACTGTTTTTTGTCTTTTTTTATTTTCTTTAGCCTGTTTTTTAGAATCATATTTCCATTGACCATAATCCATTATTTTACAAGTTGGTGGCTTTGCCTCTGCTGCAACTTCTACTAAATCTAAACCCTCTTCACGAGCTTTAGCTAAAGCATCACGAGTTGAAATAACCCCTAACATAGCACCTGTGTGATCAATAACTCTGACCTCTGGAACACGAATTCTTCCGTTAACTCTTTGAAAGATAGCTTTCTTTTTTCTCTGAAACTTAGCTTGAGCCAAATGGCCTCCCCTTTTGCAAATTATGATTATATAAAAATAGATTCCATAATTCTAGTTTGTTTTTCTTTTCTTAATTTTTCTATAACTTCTTTTAAAGTTAAATTATTAATATTTTCACCTGTTCTTAAACGCAAAGATACTTTTTTATCAGACTCTTCTTTGTCTCCAACAATTATCATATAAGGAATTTGTTTAATTTGTGCTTCTCTAATTTTAAATCCTAATTTTTCATTTCTAATGTCTAAGAATGTTCTAAAATCTTTTTTTAATTCTATATTAATATTTTCTGAATAAGCTTTATTTTTATCTGTTAAATTACAAATAGCAATCTGTACTGGACTCATCCAAAAAGACAGTCTTCCTGCTGTATGCTCTAAATAAGTTGCTAAAAATCTTTCAAAAGAACCTAAAATTGCTCTATGAAGCATAATTGGCTGGTGATTTTCATTATCCTCCCCAACATAAGACAATTTAAAAGCTTCTGGCATATTAAAATCACACTGCAAAGTGCCTAATTGCCAAGGCCTTTTCATAGAATCAATAAATACAATATCTAATTTAGGTCCGTAAAAAGCTCCGTCGCCTTTGCTAATTGTGTAAGGTAATTTTAAAGTATCTAAAGCTTTTTTTAAAGCATCCTCTGATTTATCCCACACATCATCACTTCCCATTCTTTTTTCGGGACGAGTTGATAAATAAATTTTGTATTCATTCATTCCTAAACTTTTATAAACTTCTTTTAAAAAATTCATAAAAGATTTAATCTCTGATTGCAGCTGATCAAGCCTACAAAAAATATGAGCATCATCTTGGCAAAAACTTCTTACTCTAGACAACCCATGCATAGTTCCGCTTCTTTCGTAACGATGAAGTCTTCCAAAATCTGCAATTCTCCATGGGAGGTCTCTATAAGAATGTTTTTTTTGAGAATAAATTAAGCAATGCCCAGGGCAGTTCATAGGTTTTACAGAAAATTGTCGTTTGTCTATTTCTGTAAAATACATATTTTCTCTATAATTTTCGTAGTGTCCAGATTTATGATATAAATCTACATCAAAAATTTGAGGACTAATTACTTCTTCGTAATTATATTTAATATAAAGTTCTTTTAAGTAAGAAGTTAGCTCGTTATAAATTACAGAACCTTTTGCAGTAAAAAAAGGAGCTCCTGGTGAATATTTATGAAAAAAGAATAGATCTAATTTTTTTCCTAATATTCTGTGATCTCTTTTTTTAGCTTCTTCTAATAAATGTAAATGTTCTTGTAAATCTTTTTCTGACCTAAATGCTGTTCCATAAATTCGTTGTAGTTGTTTATTTTTTTCGTCGCCCTTCCAATAAGCACCAGCAACACTTAATAATTTTATACTAGAAATCTGCCCTAAGTTTTGAACATGCGGGCCTTTACATAAATCAAGCCAGTCACCTTGTTTGTAAATACTAACTTCGCTTAAGCCTTCTTGTTTTAAGTCTTTAATAATTTCTACTTTAAATAATTCTTTTTTATTTTTAAAATAATCAATTGCTTTATCAATAGCCCAAACTTCTTTAGTAACTGGCAATTTTGATTTAATAAGCTCCTTCATTTTTTTTTCAATTTTTATAAGATCTTCTTCTACAAAAACATAAGATGAATCAAAATCATAATAAAATCCAGATTCAATAACAGGTCCGATAGTGACTTTAATTTCTGGCCAAATAGATTGCACAGCTTGAGCTAAAACATGAGCAGCTGAGTGTCTAAAAATATCTAAACTTTCTTTTGATTGTTTGGTAATAATTTCTACTTTATCTTGGTCAGATAATAAAGTTCTTAAATCTTGAACTTCGTTATTAGAATTAATTTTAGCACCAATTGTATCTTTAGCTAATCTTGACCCAATACTTTCTGCAAGTTCTAAAACACTTGGAGATTTTTGAAAATCTTTAGTAGAGCTGTCTGGCAAAATAATAGAAATTTTAGACATAAATTAGTAAACCACTTCGTGGCTAGTTGACTCGTCATGAAAGGGATCATCTTTTGGAATTAAAGAATGTTTTTCTAAAAATTTTGTACTTGTGTATAAAAATAAACCTAAAAATCCTAAAAATATTCCAACCTCTGCAAAAGAAAATTTAATTACAGATTTAGAATAGTGTGGGTAAACCATCCAGTAAACATCTATAAACTGCATAAATAAAATTAAAAAAGACACTGCACAAAGATGGGATGGATTTCTTTTAGCCCATTGTGGAAGCAAAGCAATAAAAGGTACAATAAATTTAAACACAAGTAATGCAATAGATACCCATATCCACTCGCCATTAAAACGATCTAAAAAATAAATTGTTTCTTCTGGTATATTAGCATACCAAATTAACATAAACTGACTAAATGCAATGTATGCCCAAAAGGTAGTAAAGCCAAAAAGTAATTTTCCCAAATCGTGTAAATGATTTTCGCTTACATATCCTTTAATCCAAGATTTTTTTAAAGCATATAAAACAAAAAGAATTATAAATGCCAAAGTTGATTGAAATAATCCGGCAAAATTATAAACTCCAAAAATAGTAGAATACCAATGAGGGTTTAAGCTCATTAACAAATCAACACTAAATAAAGAATAAGAAAGAGCAAATACAATTAAAAAAATAACAGACGGCTTAACTACTTTTTTATACATATCTTTTGCTTTGTCTGCCAAAGTAATTTTCATAATCCATTTTTGTAAAACAATCCAAGCTGAAAAAAATAAAACAAGCCTAATAAAAAAAGATGTCGGGTTTAAATAAGATATTTTTCCCTCTAAGGCATGATCACCTATCATATTTGAAGCATCAAACCATATATAAATATTTTTAGCTCCTAAAAAAAATACTATAGATAGTCCAAATGCCCAAGGTAAAAAACTGCTCATTGCTTCGGCATATCGACGAATGTTTACACTCCAGCCTGCATTAGTTAAAAATTGCAAAGCAACAAAAAATAATCCACCTAAAGCTAAACTAGTAAAGAAAAAAAAGCTTACCAAAAAAGAAGACCACGCACGAAGGCTGTCTGTAATCATTGTAAATCCAAAGGCTACAACTCCAATAAACATAAAACTTACAAATAAATTTTTTGCTTTAGATGAAATAATCCATTCTGGTTTTGTATTATTATTTATCATTTCTTGTTTCACTCAACCCCCAACTTACTTAGCTGTTTACTTCACTGTTTACTTCACTGTATACTTCACTGTTTACTTCACTGTTTACTTCACTGTTTACTTCACTGTATTATTAAATTTTTGTAATGTTCTAATATAATTTATAATTGCCCATCTGTCCTCTGGCTTAGGGATTTGATTAGCATAAGACCCCATTAAACCTTGTCCTTTTTTAATAATATAATAAATTAATCCATCAGATGATTTTCTTATTTTATAAGACAACAAAGATGGTGGTTTAATAATCATTTTAGCTGCAATTTGACCGTCCCCTAATCCTGTTTTTCCATGGCAAAGTGCACAGTAAATAGTATAAAGGTTTTTTCCATTTAGTAAAACTTCTGCAGTATATTTTTTTTTAAAAGGATTTTTTAAATTTTTTTCTGCCTGATAGGCTTGTTTGTATAAAAATTTTTCTTTTTCCTTAGACACACTTCCCTTTGGAGGTGTAATAAAATTATGTTTATTATTGTTTTTATTAAAACCTTGTGCTTTTAAAGATTTTTGTTCAAACATACCCATACTTGTTTCGTAATTTGTTTGATTTTTACCAGCGTTACAAGATGCAATTAATAAGGCAGGCAATAAACTATAGACTGTGTTTATAAATAGTTTGTGTAATTTTTTTTTATTCATAATAACCTTTTTAAAATTCTGATTGCTTAACTTCTATAGCTCCAAATTTATTAAAAATTTGCTCAAGCTCTGCACCTCTGCCTTTAATTTCTTCTTCGGGAATAAAAATTGCAAATTTATGACTTGTTATATCTTTATCTAAAATGGGAGGGTTAACACTAGGTAATCCGTTTATAAAAAACATTAAAGCAACCGAGCCTAATGCTGCAAACAAAATAGTTAGCTCAAAAATAATAGGTATAAAAGCAGCAAAAGACCACATCGGCTTACCTCCAATATTTAAAGGCCAATCAACTACAGCAACCCACCATGTAAACCAAATACCAAAAGCACAACCTGTTAAACCTAAAAAAAATGTTGCCCAAGGGATAAATGATCTTGGTATGTTCATAGCTTCGTCAATTCCGTGTAATGGAAAAGGTGATACAGCTTCGAATCCAGAAAATCCACTGTCTGTCATTTCTTTAGCGGCTTTAATTAATTGATGATCGTCTAACCAAAAAGCAGCGGTTCCTTTTTTAGTTGGACTTTTTATATAATTTTCTATTTTACAAAATATAGTTTTTATTTTTTGTATAATTGTGTTTTTAGTGTTCATCATCACGCCCCACTTTTAATACAGGTTTTACCTCTGACATAGAAATAGATGGAAATACTCTTAAGTAAATTAAAAACAACATAAAAAATAAACCAAAGCTACCAAAAATTGCACCTAAATCATAGGCCGAAAAATTAAACATTCCCCAGCTAGAAGGTAAAAAATCTCTATGTAAAGATGTTACTGTGATTACAAATCTTTCAAACCACATTCCAATATTTACAAAAATAGAAATAATAAACATTACTATTAAGTTGCGACGAATTTTTTTAAACCAAAAAAGTTGTGGTATAATTACATTACATGAAACCATTATCCAATAAGACCACCAGTAAGGGCCAAAAGCTCTGTTAATAAAAGCATATTGCTCTACTCCGTGACCTGAGTACCATGCAATAAAAAATTCAGCAGCGTAAGAATATCCTACAAGCAAACTTGTGGTCATAATAATTTTATTCATTAACTCTAAATGATTTACTGTTACATAGTGTTTAAAATGAGGGATTACTGTTCGTAAAATAGACATTAAAGTTACAACCATTGCAAAGCCAGAAAATACTGCACCAGCAACAAAGTAAGGTGGAAAAATAGTAGTATGCCAACCTGGCAATTGTGAAACTGCAAAGTCAAAAGATACAATACTATGCACAGATAAAACTAAAGGAGTAGATAATCCTGCAAGAATCATATAAACCATTTCGTAATGGTTCCAATGTCTGGCGGTACCCCTCCACCCCATAGATAAAACTCCGTATATAAATTTACGAACTTTATTTTTTGCTCTGTCTCTAACAGTTGCTAAATCAGGAACTAAACCTACATACCAAAAAGTCATAGACACTAAAGCGTATGTAGAAACTGCAAATACATCCCAAATTAAAGGTGATCTAAAATTTACCCATAATGGTCCGCGCTGATTTGGGTAAGGTAATAACCAATGCGCTAGCCACGGCCTACCTGTATGAAGTAATGGAAAAATTCCTGCAGTCATTACTGCAAATACAGTCATAGCTTCTGCGGTTCTTGCAATAGAGGTTCTCCATTTTTGCCTAAATAAAAATAAAATAGCAGAAATTAAAGTTCCTGCATGTCCGATACCAATCCAAAAAACAAAAGTAACAATGTCAGTACCCCAGCCTACTGGGCTGTTTACTCCCATTAATCCCATTCCATAAACTGCAATTAACCCCATTGTAATTATAAAATATAAAAGTAAAGATTTAGAAGCTAGTAGTAATGCAAAAAAATTTTTTCCAGGAACTGTTTCAACTAACGAGCACACATCTTCTGTAACTTGTTTGTAATCTTTATTGTCTAATACTAAAATGGGTCTTTTAGCCATGACTAGACCCCCCGTGCTTAGAAGATTTTTTTTCTGATTTTAATTTTTTTACATTTTTTACTTTTGCTTTGTATCTTAATCCTGGTTTTAAATTTAGTTCATGCAATAAAGTGTAAGCTCTTTTACTTGCAAAATCTTTAGACACTTTTGTTTTTTTATCATTGCTGTCGCCAAAATTAATAGCATTAGTCGGACAAGCTTCTTGGCAGGCAGTTTGCACTTCGCCATCATTAATATGTTTAGTTTTTTTATCAACAGATTTTTTATGTCTAAGTTCTGTTACTTTGTGTAAACAAAAAGAACATTTTTCCATAACACCTCTGTCACGAACACTAACTTCTGGATTTAAAGACATCTCTAGAGGTGTGCTTAATTTAGTAAAATCAAACCAATTAAATCTACGAACTTTATAAGGACAATTGTTTGCACAATAACGAGTGCCAACACATCTGTTATAAATCATGTCGTTAGTCCCCTCATCACCATGAACGGTTGCAGCAACTGGACAAACAGTTTCACATGGAGCTTCATCACAATGCTGACAAGTTACTGGTTGAAAAACTGTATCAGGGTTTTTTGCATCACCAGTGTGGTATCTATCAATTCGCATCCAATGCATTGACCTTCCTTCTGAAACATATTTTTTTCCAACTGTAGGAATATTGTTTTCAGACTGACAAGCAATCACACAGCTTGAGCAACCAGTGCATGTATTTAAATCAATACTCATTCCCCACTTTTGTCCTTTGTATTTTATAGTAGACCACAAAGTTGGTTGTTTCTCTCGGCTTTCAATAGGTTTTGTTAAAGTTAAAATATCATCTAAAGTTTTTTCAATAACAATACGGCGACCTTGCATACTATGTTGGCTTTGAGTACTTGCTAATAAATTAATTTTGCTAGTTTTTTTAATAAATGCTGGCATGCCTGCATAAACTTTTTTATTTTTAATAAAGTTTAGTAATGCAAACGCATTAACACCAACTCCTTTAGCTACCGAGCCATAAGTTTGTCCGTACCCAATAAATAAAGACATAGTATTATCAGCTTGTCCTGGCTGAATATGAATTGGAACTTTTATAGTTTCTGCATTTTTATCTGTGGAGGTTTTTAATTCAACAACTTGGCCTTGTTTTAAATTTTCTTTATCTGCCATTGATAAAGGTATAGATAAATAATTATCCCAACAAATTTTTGTTATAGGGTTAGGAACTTCTTGGAGCCAAGATACATTTGTCATTTTTCCAGAACGAGTGGCAATGTTAGAATCTAAAGATAGCTCGTATGAATTAAGAGGCAAACTTGGTTTTAGCCATGACAAAGCAGACATATTAAATTTACGAACAGAGTTGTTAGTTTTATAGCGATTTTTATTTGCATCTACAAAACCTTTTTGCAAAATATCAAACCAAAAATCATCAAATGTTTGATTTGTTTTTTTGTATTTAGGATAAAATTGATAACGCCAATAATTTTTTAAATAAGAATAATAATCTTTTGAATTAAAAACTTTTACTTCTTTAATCCAAGATATTAAAGAGTCCTGAAAAGACCTTGTGTCATAAAGAGGTGAAATAGTCGGCTGCATTATAGAGTATAATTTATTTTGCCCTTGGTTATCTCCCCATTTTTCTAATGAGTGATTATCTGGTGCAACAAAATTACTAATTTTAGCAGTTTCGTCTAAATGAGATCCTATATAAACTAATAATTTTAATTTTTTTAAAGCTTTTAATAAATCTTTATTACCTGCATTGCTGTATAAAAGATTAGTGTCATGAATAATTAATCTTTTAACCAATCCTGATTTAATATCTAAAATAAGTTTAGTTAAATCTTTTTCAGAAGATTTAAAAGATGTGTAATTAGATTCTTTGTAATCTACAACTCTACCGTCATTAGATAATAATGTATTTAAAAAATTAGCAGTTATGTGTAGCAAAGTAGAGTCTTTTGTTTCGGTCGAAACACCTCCCGTGATAACTAAACTTTTTTTGCGGTTGCTCCATAATTCATCTGCGATATTTGATAAATTTAATTTTTTATTTAATTCTACTAAAGAAATACTTTCGTTATAATTTGTTAAAATTTGACGAAGATTTTTATCCCAAGCATAAGATGATCGTTTTTTTACTATAATTAATTGGTATAAAACTCCCATTAAAATACTTAAGTACTCAGAAGATTTAACTCCGTGTCTAATATCTGCGTTTGACCCAGTTAAAGATAATCCTGATTCAAACATAACAAGTTTGCTCATATTTTTAGAGGGCTTGCGACCTTTTGCAAATAATCCAGACATTTCTGTTGGAGACAAATACGAACCTAAAAAATCTGCCCCTACTGATAAAATCATTTTTGCTTTATCTAATCTGTAATGAGGAACAAGGCTTGTGCCGTAAGATATTTTTTGTGCTTGTTTTAAAGAGTCAAAATTTTCTATATCCCAAGAATAATGTCGAGCTTTGTAAGCTTGTTTAAAATTATAAATTAAAGCTTTTGTACTTGGAGAGCTTATGCTTCCAGTTAATATTCCAACTGAAGATTTTTTTAATTCTTTAACTACTGCAGCGTCTAATTTTTTCCATTTTATTGGCAAGCTGTCGTAATTAGTTTTTTTAGAATTTAATAAATGTTGTGCTGGAGCTTTTAATCTATCTGGATCATACAAAGATAATACACTGGCTGTTGCTCGCATAGAAATTTTTTTTAATGAGCCTGGATATTCTTGGTTAGCTTCAATTTTAATAGGTCGGCCTTCTCTAGTTTTTACAACTATTCCAAAAACTTCTGAACCGTCAACAAAGCTTGAAGCATAATGATTTGCAATTCCTGGGATAACATCGTCTGGTCTTTTAACATAAGGTACAATTTTTTGAGTAGGTTTTCTTGTGCAAGCAAAAGTGCTTAAAGCAAGGCTTGCTCCCATTAATTTTAAAAAATCTCTTCTTGCCCAACCTTCTTCTTTTTCTTTTTCTGTTGGAGTTGTAGCAAATTCATTAGCAACAGATTTTTTAAAGTCTTCTGTGTTTTGTAGTTCCGCAAGGCTCTGCCAGTAACCACTTTCTGGTTTATCTTTAGGTAAAATTATTTTTTTATTAATTTTTGTTTTTTCTGTATGTTTAATTTCTTTTTCCATTAGCTAAATCCTTTTAATTAAAAATAATCCCTGTATTAATAATGACAAGTTACACAACTTGTTGGTGCGTTATTTTCTTTTTTTCTATGACAATCCACACACCAGCCCATAGACAAACTTTCTTTTTGAAAAACCTCTTCCATGTTTTCTATCTGACCATGACAATCTTGACACTTCTTACCTGCATTAACATGTTTTGAGTGGTCAAATTTTACATAATCTGGCAACAGATGAACTTTTTGCCATTCTACAGGTTTGTTATTTATATATTGCTGACTTAATTTTTGAATTAACGGGCTGCCTGTTTTAACAGACAAGTGGCAGTTCATACAAATATTTAAACTAGGAATAGTTGCGTGTCTAGATTTATCAACATTTGAATGACAATATCTGCAATCAATTTTGTATTTTCCTGCATGAAGTTTATGAGAATAAGCAATTGGCTGTGTGGGCTGGTAGTTAATATTGTAACCAAATACTACTTTATTATTTGTTACAAGAAAAATCCAAACAGACAAAGACAGCAATATAACAACTAATGCAACTGGAACAATAATTTTACGAGACAGCACAGCAACCTTTTTGTTTGTTTGAGTTATATGTTAATACACACATAAAATATAAGATTTTTAAAATATAAACAAGTGTCATTTAGAAAATTTATTTAATTTTTTAGGGCTAGAAACCACAGAAAATAAATATTCAATATATTCTTTAGAATATCCTGATGTTAAGTCTTTAATATACTTTCCTAAAATTTTTTCAGACACAGCATCTGTCATATATGGAACTTCCCATTTCATTAAAAAATGCAATCTGCACCATTTATGAGCTATAGCAATTTGATCACAGCCAGATACTTCACAAAATTGATATCCATCAGCGTCTGTTAAAACAACATTGTCTTTATTTGTTAAGCTGTCTAATTCACCCAAAAATTGAGAGGATAATATAGATGGCGTATCTGCAGCTTCTGCTTTTTTTGACTTAGAGGTTTCTTTTTTAGTTTTTTTGTCTAGTTTTTTAGCTTCTTTTTTAGAAAGCTTTTTTGCAATCTTTGCTGTTTTCTTTTTTGTATTCTTTGCTGTTTTCTTTTTTGTATTCTTTGCTGTTTTCTTTTTTGTATTCTTTTTTGTATTCTTTTTTGTAACTTTTTTCTTTTTTGTATTCTTTTTAACTTTCTTTTTTGCTTTTTTTGCTGTTTTCTTTTTTGTATTCTTTTTTACTTTCTTTTTTGTAACTTTTTTCTTTTTGGCAGATTTTTTAGCAGATTTTTTTTTAACTACTTTCTTTTTTGTATTCTTTTTAGCTACTTTCTTTTTTGTATTCTTTTTTGTAGATTTTTTAGCTACTTTCTTTTTTGTAGATTTTTTAGCAGTCTTTTTTTTAGCTAATTTTTTTTTAGCTAATTTTTTTTTTGTATTTTTTTTTGCTTTTGCCATATTATTTACCTTATTTTATTTACCTTATTTTATTTACCTTATTTTATTTGTTTTATTTACATTATTTTTTAATTACTAATTACATATTTATACAAAATCATTCACTGATTAAATATCAAAGTTTAATACAAAGAGCAAACTTTTTGCATTAAGGGTTTAATGTGATTCTACCTTCCCTACTTTTTAAAACCACAAAAGCTTTAGGGCTAGTTCCTGATAAAATTCCTGTAACTTGCTCTCCCTTTCCCAAAGATTTGCGCTTTAAGCTAGACGGAGCTTTTGTTTTAAACCTGTAGCTTAATAATCTTACTTTAGCAGATCTGCCATCTAAATTAACATTAATAGAGGCTCTCCCCAAACTTGAAATCTTTAAAGATGCAGGTCCTACTTTGTTAACTTTTACCTCGCCTTTATTAATATTAATTTTTGTAGTTGATTTAATATTTTTTAATTTAATATATGAATTTTTAGCCTTAGCTGATAAAAATCCTTCAATGTCACTGGCAGCTAAACTTGCGTTATAAGTAGTAAGCTCAATATTAGCTTTTAATTTATTAAAAACTACCCCTCCACTAAAAATATTAAATCTAAAAACACCACTAGATTTTCTGACACTTAGTTTATTATTATAAGATTCTATTTTTAATTTTCCTTTATAGTTATCTATATTAACATCTCCTTTTTGAGAAAAAATATTTAAATTAGATTGAGTATTTTTAACATTTATATTTCCGCTCCATTTATTAATTGTTAAAGAGGACTTCCAAGACTCTACAAATATAGAGCCTAAATTTTGTGTTAAAACTACAGGAATGGCTGGCATTTGTATTAAAACTTTTCCAATATGTTTGCTTTCATTAATATTATTTTTTTTTTCAAAAAAATTATTTTTTAAAATCCAAATATGTAAGCTTGTGCCTTGTTTTAACTGTTTAACTGTAACTTTATTTAATAAACTACTAAAATTACTAAAGATTTTTATTTTGTGTTTTTCATCAGAGTTTTGGTTTAATTTTAATTCTGAATTTTGAACATGTAAAAAAATTTTTTTCACCCCTAGTGTAGATATACTTTTAAATGACATATCAGCAGTATTCTCTTCTGCTAATAAAGTATTTCCGTTCAAAAAAAACAGTATAAGAAGTACTTGAATAATTATACTAACAGAAGTAGATTTTTTAAACATCACCTCACTTTAAACTCTATAAAATGAAGGTCAACAAGCTAAGTCTAGGAGTAATATATGTCTGAAGTTTTTATTGTAGCTGCAAAACGAACAGCTATTGGATCTTTTCAAGGTGCAATCTCTAGTGTTTATGCAACTCAACTTGGGGCAACAAGTATTAAAGCATGCCTTAAACAATCAGGAATTAATCCTGAATTAATTAATCAATGTATTATGGGGCATGTTCTTACCTCTGGCTGTGGACAAGCGCCAGCAAGACAAGCCGCTTTAGGTGCGGGGCTTTTAGAGTCTTGCCAATCTTTAACTATTAATAAAGTTTGCGGCTCTGGCCTTAAAGCAGTAATGCTTGCATGCGATAGTATTGTTCTTGGACATAGCCAAGCTGTTGTAGCAGGAGGTCAAGAAAACATGAGCCTTAGTCCACATTTATTAGAAAAATCACGAACTGGATTTAGAATGGGACCTGCAACAATGTCAGACTCAATGATTAAAGATGGCTTGTGGGATCCTTATAATAATTTTCACATGGGTAATGCTGCAGAACTTTGTGTGCAAAAATATAAAATTTCAAGACAACAACAAGATGACTTTGCAGTGCAAAGTTATGAACTAGCAAAAACTGCTCAAAGTAAATCTTATTTTAAAGAAGAGATTTGTCCTGTTGAAATAAAAAATAAAAAAGGCATTACAATTATCGAAGAAGACGAAGAGCCTAAAAAAGCAAAGCTTGAAAAAATTCCTAACTTGCGTGCAGCTTTTCAAAAAGACGGAACTATCACAGCAGCAAATGCTAGTAAATTAAATGACGGAGGCGCAGCCTTTGTTTTAGCAAGTAAAGATTGCGTTACAAAACAAAACTTAAAACCTTTGGCAAAAGTTGTAAGTCACGGGAGTTTTGCCAATGACCCAAAGTGGTTTACAACAGCCCCAATTGAAGCCATGAATAACGCATTAAAAAAAGCAAACTTAACTATTAACGACATAGATCTTTTTGAAATTAACGAAGCCTTTAGCGTTGTAACTATGGTTGCAATGAAAGACTTAAATATTCCAAGAGAAAAAGTTAATGTTCACGGAGGCGCAGTAGCACTTGGCCACCCAATCGGAGCAAGTGGTGCAAGAATTTTAAACACTTTAGTTTACGCACTTAAACAACACAATAAAAAATACGGAATGGCCTCTTTATGCATTGGAGGGGGAGAAGCAGTGGCAGTTATTGTTGAAAATATTTAGATAGCCTAATGCCTTACAAGCTAAATGTATTAAGTTAATTATTAAAGCACTTTTATAAAATATCTTTTACACAACGAACCGATATTTGATAACTTTCCAAAGAATTACTAAACCTATTCATTGCCTTTAATACCGAATTATAAGTATACTCATAATCATAAATTAACTAACCCTTGGAAGTTTTATGAAATGGCACAAAGTTGCAGAAGTTGATTCGTTAAAAGAAGGTAGAGTTCGTTCAGTAGTTATTAATAATAAAACTATTGCTTTAACAAAATACAAAAACAAATACGGAGCTTTAGATAATGCTTGCCCTCATCAAGGTGGACCATTAAGTGAAGGTTCAATTGAAAAAGGTTATTTGCGTTGCCCTTGGCATGGTTGGGATTTTTGTCCTCACTCTGGAAAATCTCCAGGAAGTCATGACGACGGCATAGACACTTACCCAGTTGAAGAAAGAAAAGATGGAATTTATATTCAGCTAAAAGATAAACCGGAGCATAAAAAAACTATAAGCGATCTTATGGTAGAAACTTTAAGCAACTGGGGAATAGACACTGTTTTTGGAATGGTAGGTCACTCAAATTTAGGCTTTGCCTCTGCTTTAGAGCTTCAAGAAAAAAATAAAAAAATAAAATTTTTTGGAATTCGTCACGAAGGAGCTGCAGCTTTTGCATGCTCTGGTTATGCTAAAACAATAAACAAGCCTGCTGCTTGTTTTACTATTGCAGGCCCTGGTGCAACAAATTTACTTACTGGATTATGGGACGCAAAAGTTGACAGAGCTCCAGTTTTAGCTTTAACAGGACAAGTTAATACACAAGTTTTAGGGCCTGGTGCGTTTCAAGAAATTGATTTACTTTCAGCCTTTGATGCTGTTTCTACTTTTAGCCAAACTGTTTTAAACAGTTCTAATCAAGTAGAGTTAGTAAACTTAGCAGTAAAAAATGCAATTCTTAAAAGAGATGTTAGTCATTTAATTTTACCAGACGAAGTGCAAACTTTAGAAGCAAAAGAAAACCAAAAAGCAGGATCTCCAAAAGGCAGACTGCCTAATATGAAAATAGCTCCAGCTACAGAATCTTTAAATGCAGCTATTGAAACTATTAAAAAAAGTAAAAGACCACTTATTATTGTAGGCTATGGTGCTCGAAATTTTATGACAGACATTATTAAATATGCAGAAACATTAAATGCTGCGGTAATTACTACTTTTAAAGCTAAAGGACAAATTTCTGATACACATCCATTAGCTGGAGGTGTGCTTGGAAGAAGTGGAACTCCCGTTGCAAGTTGGTTAATGAATGAATCTGACTTACTTATTGTTTTAGGATCTTCTTTTTCTAATCACACAGGAATAACTGCTAAAAAAACTATTGTGCAAGTTGATTTTGATCCTATGCAAATAGGAAAATTTCATCCAGTAGATATTCCTGTTTTAGGTGACATTGGAGTTGTAGTAAAAAGTTTAACAAAAGTTACTGAAAGTAAAAATGTAGATGTTAAAAAAGAAGTTTCTGAAAGATGGGATATTTGGAAAGCAGAAAAAGCATCTCGAGCTAAAGATGACAGAAAAAAAGGAGTAGCTTCGGCAGCATTATTTAAAACTTTACAAGAAAAAATTCCAGAAGATGCAGTAATACCTGTTGATGTTGGTAACAATGCTTATTCTTTTGGAAGATATTTTGAATGTAAAAAACAAACTATTTTAATGTCTGGATATTTAGGATCAATTGGATTTGCATTTCCAGCAGCTATGGGAGCCTGGGCTGCTGTAAAAGGAAAAAGAAAGGTAGTTTCTATTAGTGGAGATGGTGGTTTTGGTCAGTATATGAATGAGCTAACAACTGCTGTAAAATATAAAATGAACATCACTCATATTTTATTAAATAATTCTGAGTTAGGAAAAATTTCTAAAGAACAGCTTGCAGGCGAATGGAATGTTTGGCAAACCTCCCTGCATAATCCAAACTTTGCAAAATATGCAGAAAACTGTGGAGCTTTAGGAATACAAGTTAATAATATTAATGAACTAGATTCTGCTTTAGAAAAAGCCTTAAAGTATACTCAAGGCCCTTCGCTGATAGAAGTTATAACAGATTCTAAGCTTATCTAATTTTTTGAAAAATAAAGGTTCCAATATAATTACCAGTTCTTCTGTTAACGCCATCTGTAAAATCAGTGTCTTCATTTCTAGAAGTTAGCAATTGTATAAATTCACTAGAGTCAGAATTAAACGAGCTAAATGTATCTCCAGAATCAGTTCCTGCATCATATAACTTAAGATTTACTTCTAATCTGTTTTTCCATTGGCCTCTGCTATTTAATAAAGATAAATCATGAACTCCTACAAACCAATCAGGACTTGGTGCTAACATACTAATTAAGGTAACTAAAGGATGAGATTTGTTAATATCAAATTCAAAATCAACACTGCTGTCGCCCATTCCAAATCCTAGCCCACCTCCGCTTAATAAAAATTCTGCTGTATTATTATTTTTTTGAATTTGAATTTCATCTTCAAAAGAATTTTTAGATCCAGTTTCTGCAACATTTTCAATTCCTCTGCTTGCTCTTTTTCCTGCTCTCCAAAAATTAACTTGATTATTATGTGTTGCGCCTATTAAGCCAGAAAAATGATCATTATCTATTGGAAAGTTAGTTGGAAATCTACTTTCAGTCCAATTAGCTTCAAAAATTACTCTATAACTAGCATTTGCATTTGAATTTCTGTCAGAAAAATTTACTGCCTTGCAAGATGTAACCAAAAATAAAGAAACAAAAATAAATTTTAAAGTACTCACAAAAAACTCCTGTGTTAATAATTAATAAATTACTATATTAAAAATACAAAAAAACAATCAATTTGTAAAAAATTTAAGGTCTTGCTCCTGCAAAATGCACTCCTGATAGTTCGTGCATTTCTTTTTTACAAGTAGTTAAATCTGTTAATGTAAATTGATTTAAATGAGTATGTCCGCAAGCTCTAGCTAATAATTTCATTAAGTGAACGCTTGATTCAAAATAGTTTTGTAATCTTTTAGCTGAGGCTTGCACAATTAACCTTTCTCGTAAATGAATTTTTTGAGTAGCAATTCCTACTGGACAGTTATTACTATGGCAGGCTCTCATTCCTAAACATCCAATAGCTTGTAATGCAGAATTAGATAATGCAATGGCATCTGCGCCCATAGCTAATGCTTTAGCAAAGTCTTCTGCGGTTCGCAAACCTCCCGTGATAACTAAACTAATATCTTTTTTATTTAAACTATCTAAATGTCTTCGCGCTCTTCCTAAAGCTGGTATTGTAGGTACTGAAATATTATCTCTAAATATTAACGGAGCAGCTCCTGTTCCGCCGCCTCTGCCGTCTAAAATAATATAGTCTACTCCAACTTCTAAAGCTGCATCAATATCTTTTTCGATATGTTGCGCGGATAATTTATATCCAATTGGAATTCCGCCTGTTTCTTTTTTTATTTTGTCTGCAAATATTTTAATTTCTTTAGTACTAGTCCAATCTGGAAAACGCGCAGGCGAAATTGCATCTTCGCCAATTTTTAAACCTCTAACTTCTGCAATTTTTCCAACTACTTTATTGCCTGGGAGGTGTCCTCCTGTTCCTGTTTTTGCACCTTGCCCTCCCTTAAAATGAAAGGCTTGGCATTTTTGAACTTTGTCCATACTAAAACCAAATCTACCAGATGCTAATTCGTAAAAGTAACGCGAATTTGCAGCTTGTTCTTCAGGTAGCATTCCGCCTTCGCCGCTACAAATTCCTGTTCCTGATTGTTCAGCCCCTAATGCTAATGCAACTTTTGCCTCTTCTGACAAAGCTCCAAAACTCATGTCTGAAACAAAAAGTGGAATATTTAATTTTAAAGGTTTTTTAGCATTTGGACCAATAATAACTTCTGATCCAACATCTGCGTCGTCTAATTGAGGAGGTTTAGATAATTGCGCAGTTATAAATTGAATATCTTTCCACTTTGGAAGTTCTGACACCGACACTCCCATTGCAGACATAGCTCCGTGATGACCTAATTTTTTTAACCCATCTTTTGCTAAAGCTTGAATGTGACTATTGTGTGGTTCATCTTCTGTCCCATGAAAGTCTTGATAGTTTCCTAAATATTCTTCTCTGTTGTATGGTTGAGGATTTTTTTTGTGCCAGTTAAAAATTTCTTCTTCATCTACCCAAACAGAATCACCTTCTATTCCACTAGTAAATTTATGTAATGTTTCGCTATTATCATATTCGCTAATTCCTGTGTCGTAACGGTAATCCCAATTATGAACACCGCAAACTAAATTATCACCTTTTATATGTCCGTCTGCCAACAAAGCTCCTCTGTGATGACATCTTCCATATAAAACAGAAACATTTTTATCATAACGAACAATTACTAAGTCAACATTTGCAACTAATGCGTAATAAGGTTGTCGATCTTTAATATCTGAATATTTAGCTATTACTTTTTTTTTCATATTTTCCTTTTAATTTATTTTTTAAACAATTTTAATTTATTTAATTAATAAGTTATTTTTTAAACAATTTTACTAAGTATTTATAAATTAATTCTTTTTATAGAATGTTTTTTCATTTTATAAAACCAAATATCGCCCCACTTAAAAACTCTTCCCTGTAATTTAACTTGATCGCCAATAAATGGCAAAATATCATCTAAAACTGGATTTCCTTTTTCATCTAAAAGTAAATAAAATCTTTCTTCAAATATTGAGCTAGCGTATTGATCTTTAACTAATAAAACTGGAGGAATGCCTCCCTTAATACATAAAGTAGCACAAGCTTTATGAGTTTTGCCCTCACCTGGTTTCATAGCTCCAACATAACATTTTGGATCTATAACCTCTCCTGTTAAAGTTTTAAATCCTAAATCTTTTTTTAAAAAATTTTTAAAAATATTTGATTGTGTTTTTAAAATTTTAATAGCATCTTTAGAATCTAAAATATTAAAAACAAAACGACCTTTATATTGAGTCATAATTCCTGTGAGTTTTACAAGTTTATTATGCAAGCCTTTTACTCTGTGTTTAATTCCAGTTTTATTCATTGCAGTTAAAATTGCAGTTTTTGATACATTTTTGTATTTAAATCTTGCAAGTACATAAGGTTTTGTAAAAATTCTGGCCTCAATGCTTACAGATGTTTTACCTGTTGGGTCCCAGCCTATTCCTTTATTTGGAGCTTTTTCATAGACTGCAAGCGTGTAGCTAAGCAGCAACATTCCTAAAAAAGAAATTGGTAAAAAAAATTTTAAAAATTTAATATACCTTTTTGGAAGATTAAGATAGCCAACAAAAAAAGTTTTTTCTTTATTCATTTTTTGCCTTTATTTATTTTTTGAACAATTACTAGTTAAGTTTTCTTTATCAAAACTTGCTGGATTAATATAAACACCCTCGCCCTCTGGTTTGTAAAATACATAAACTATATTATTTTCTATTTTAGTTTTATAAGTCGCTACTTTTTCTTTAAATGGAGGTGGGCTTTGACCATCTTCTGGTCGATATTGCCAGCCATGCCAAGGACAAGTAATGCAACCGTCTACAACTTTTCCCTCGCTTAATGGCCCGCCTTGATGAGCACATAAATCTGTTACTGCACTAAAACCTTTTTCATGTTTAAACACAGCAATTCTTTCTTTGTTTGCAGCTTTAATCATTTTTGCTTTATTAATAATAAAATCATTAACATTAGCTACTTGTAACCAGTTTTCTTTTTGATCAAATATTTTTTTATCTTTAGCTCTTTCTTTAAAAAATGTAAATATATGTGCAGATGTAACTAATGTTATTCCTGCTCCTATTATCCAAACATAAATAAAATCTTGCTCTGATTGCATAACACCTAAAGCAACATGAAAAATAACAAGTGCATAAACAAAATAAATAGCCATGTGAATTGACTTCCAAATATCTCGTCCTAAATTTTTTTGCCAAAAATCATGACTAATAGAAGCTAATACAAATAATATTAACAGTGCTAATAATCCAAACACCTCAAAAGGAAAAGAAGTAAAACTTGTGTATTCAGAACTGCTAGTTAGTAAAGATAAAAAAGGATTTATGCTTCCAAAACTATGATAAAAAAAAGTAACTAATGCCCCGTGAAATAATGATATAATAGCTGTCATAACTCCAAGATGCCGACGGTTATAAAGTAAAACAGCAAAAATAGAATTTAATCTAGCAAGTGGGCCAATAAGTAAAATAATATGTAGCAATATTAAAGAACAACTTCCGAAAGCTCTAATTAAAATAACTATGCTACTAAATTGTTGATCTTCAGGAAAAGTTATTGCGCTAAATATAGAATAAGAAGCTAAATAAATAACAATAAAAGCTAGTGCAATAAGATCATAATATTTTTTTTGTTTGTTCCAGTGTATTGGAAAATATTGAGTGCTCATAATTAATTAATTATTTTTTGCTTGATTGTTTGCTTGATTGTTTGATTGCTTGTTTGATTGCTTGTCAAAATTTTGTGAAATTATTTTTGGTCTAAAAATTACAGACATTGTTAAAACTACAACAATGATAATAGTTAAAGTAATCCATAAACGACCATGCCATAAACGATGACTACTTTTCATATTTTCCTTTTTGTAGTTATATATAATAAATAAGGCCACAATAATATAGATGCTGGAATTAAAAATAATCTAAATACAATTCCAGATGATTTAACTAAGCTATCAATACTGTGAACTCCTTTTAACAAAAAAAAAATAGAAAATATAATACCTAATATAAAATAAAGACTTAATGAGAATAAAAATATATATGCCATAATTAGCCTTAATAAAAGTATTAACTAGTTTGTTTAAAAATTAATATTATTTTTTTAAATATTTTAAAAACACAAAGCTTAAGTTAGTTAAATTAGCCTAAATTATTAAAAAGACAAGTATTTAAGCAGCCCTCTTTCGAGCTTCCCACAAATCATATTCTGCTTGCATCCTAACCCACATTTCTGCTTTAGTACCCAATACTTCCTCTAAAATAACTGCAAAAGCTGGTGAAATGTTTCTTTTAGCATTAACGATTTCGTTAATTTTTCTAGGTGCACATAAGCATAACCTAGCTAACTGGCTTTGGTTCAATTTCATTTCCTTCATATAAACACTTAGCAAAACTTGTCCTGGATGCATTGGCTTTGAATTAGTAATCATTATTAACCTTTATGATAATTTTCTATTTTTACATTTATAAACTTAGTTTGTTTAAATTGAAAAGTAATACACCATGGTAAATTTACAGTTAAACTCCAATATTGTTTTTTATTGCCTTTTAACTTATGTAATCTAATATTAGGTGGTTGCCCTTTAATTTTCAAATTATTCAAACAGTCAGAGGAGTGCATAATAGTTAACAAAGCTTTTGCTCTTAGCCAAAGCTCTTTAGGCAATGATTTAGAGCTGTTTTTATCCCAAATATCTTTAGCTATTTTATTTCCAAAACTATCAATCATGATGCCTCTTGATTATTACACTATACCATATCACGGTATAAGTCAAATATTCTTATTCCTAGACAAGGCAAGCTCTCGGGTTTATAAAAACTAGATATATGTTTAAAGGTTTTATCTATGAGTGATTCTTATTTAAAAAATAAAGTTTATAAAAATGCAGATCAAGCTCTTGCAGGAATTAGCAGTAATATGCATTTGCTTGTTGGAGGTTTTGGACTTTGTGGCATTCCTGAAAATTTAATTAACGCTCTTAGCCAAATGAAAGATATAACAAATCTTACATGTATTTCAAACAATGCAGGTGTAGATGATTTTGGCTTGGGTTTGTTGCTACAAAATAATCAAATTAAAAAAATGATTGCAAGTTATGTTGGCGAAAACAATTTATTTGCAAAACAATATTTAGATAAAAAATTAGAAGTAGAATTTACACCTCAAGGAACTTTAGCTGAAAAAATAAGAGCAGGCGGAGCTGGCATTCCAGGCTTTTACACTCCAACAGGAGTTGGAACTTTAGTTGCCGAAGGTAAAGAGGTTAAACAATTTAACGGACGCGATTATATTTTAGAAACTGCAATAACAGCGGACTTTGCATTAATTAAAGCTTTAAAGGGAGATCACTTTGGTAATTTAATTTTTAACAAAACTGCAAGAAATTTTAATCCAATGATGGCAACTGCCGGAAAAATTACTGTTGTAGAGGTAGAAGAACTTGTTTCTGTGGGAGAGTTAGACCCAGATCATATTCATACATCAGGAGTGTTTGTACAAAGAATTTTTAAAGGAACAAATTACGAAAAAAGAATTGAACAAAAAACTATTAGCAAATAATTTTTAAAAAGAGAAACATGCCTTTAACAAAAGAACAAATTGCACAAAGAATATCTAAAGAAGTAAAAAGTGGTTTTACAGTTAATTTAGGTATTGGAATTCCAACTTTAGTAGCAAATTATATAAAGCCAGAGCAAAATGTATTTTTACAAAGCGAAAACGGATTATTAGGTATTGGAGCTTTTCCAACTGAGGATAAAGTTGATGCCGATTTAATTAATGCAGGAAAGCAAACGGTAACATCAATTAAAGGCGCTAGTTATTTTTCTTCAGCAGATAGCTTTGCAATGATTCGAGGAGGCCATATTGACTTAAGCGTTTTAGGCGCTATGCAAGTAGATCAAAAAGGCAACATTGCAAATTGGATGATTCCAAATAAAATGATTAAAGGCATGGGAGGGGCAATGGATTTAGTTGCAGGCTCTAAAAATGTAATCGTAGCCATGCAACACACCGACAAAAAAGGAAATCCTAAAATTTTAAAAAAATGTAACCTGCCTTTAACTGGATTAAATTGCATTAATAAAATTGTCAG
>JAAOIH010000039.1 GCA_015163875.1 Bdellovibrionales bacterium | reverse complement strand
TGTGAATTTTTTTTCTTGTTAAATTATTTAAAAAAAATATTTTTTTAAGGAAGTCTTTCCCTGTAGAAGAAAGAAGTTTATTAATTGCTGTTTTTTGAAATGAATTTTTATTAATCATTAAATATGTTAATTTTTATCGGAATAATTTTAATAGAACTTAAACTAGTGTGGGATTTTTTAAAAACTTTAATTTTGATGTCCTAAATATGTACTTTAAGAGAGACACTCTTGCAAGTTTTAGCAAAAGAAAAATTACCTATAACTAAGAAAAAAGCAAAAGAGTTATGTGATGGGAAGAATATATATCATAAAAATATATTGCCACATTTAATTAAGCAGGGTGCTATAAAAGAAAATAGAAACAACCGAACTAACATTACAATCTCATTTATTAAAAACAGCTATCACACTAGATATTTTATTAAAAGATACTAAATTGTTGCAAACTACAGAAACTTCTTAACAGTACAAACTGACCAACAATAATGGTTTAGAGATAGTTACAAATTTACTGCAAAAATATCTCTGCGTAAATTTTTAAGCTGTTTTTTGCAATGTAAGAAAATTAATAACAAGACAAAGGTTTTCAAGAGTTGGATTACCTTCATCTTTGCACATGTCATAAAGGGTTGTTCTAGGTATTCCCGTAGATTTAGACAAAGATGTTCCACCTATGCGTTTTATAACGGAGTAAAGAAGCGTTTAAAATATTAATCTACTTTTTTATCTGTTTTAAATTGTTTTTGCTCTATATTAACTATTTTTTTCATAAAATCCTAATTCATTAATTTGTGACCTACAATTCCAAGTTTTTATTATCTCCGCTATTATCAATCTTATACTCCATGTCCGAAGGGTGAATTCTAATCACTGCTTTGTCATCACCGACAACCATAAAGCTTTATGAATATTTTTCTTTCTTGCTTTGCAAAGACGACACCAAAGATATTTCTTGTCTGTTAATGTTTTTAAAATTTTTTTAATTTTTAGATGAACATCTAAAGCAAGAAAATCTCACAATAACTTTAAAGCTAACAAAAGACTGTCATTAACAAATAATTAAGAGTTGGGAAGATGCCATAACCATTATTATGTGCCAGCCTGTAAATAGTAATACAACATACTAGTGCACATTCTTTAATTAATTATAAGCTATTATTTATGTGACTTTCTTTTTGTTTTTTTTGCTTCAAAAAACTAAACAAAAAAGAGCTCTCTGCTGATAAGCTCATTAACTTAGATACATTTTCTTCAGAAATTTCTATGCCATGCTCAATTTCAATCTCTTCAATAACTTCATGAGCATAATTACCCACAGAAATAGAATTAATCTTGTCTGACAAATTATTCTTAAAAATTGACTCTAACTTAGTATAGGTTATATCCATAATATAAAAGATTAAAAAGGAAATATACAAAATGACAAGTACTTTTTTAAGTCCCATGACAAAAAGTGACTTAACTCAAATTTTTGATAACGAAGCACAGCAAATAGTTTCTGATTTGCTTCTAACATCAACATATTTCCAACCATCGGAGCTCCCCGGACAACAACTGCCAGTACACATACCAAAAGAACATATTGAGCAATTTTGTGTCCAAGCTCTAGGGTCACAACCAGTAGGTGCTGGAAGCTATCCTGTGGACATAATAGATAACCGTGGCTTTGGGGCGGATATTAAAATGCTTTCCTGCAAACTAAATAAAGAAGGAAAATTAACTAAATCCTCATCTGGGGAAACATCCCTGTTGCAGAACTTTTCCATTACAAATCTAGATCGATACTTTAATGAATCAGACTATGAAAGTATTAAAAATTTATGGGTAAAGTTTTTAAAAAATAAATATCAACAGGTCTTCGAAGATCATCCATGCATTAACCATTTATATTATTTTTTTATACTAAGGGCTAAACAAGAATTTTATTTAACTGGGTGTAAATTAAATTTAGAAGAGCTACAAAATGTAACACTAAATGACAATCGTTCTACTGAAAACAGTGTATTCCTTAATGGAATCATACCCGAAGAGTTTGGAAATGCTAAAATATATAAAGCTAAAAAAAGGTTAGAATTGCGACTTTGTCCTTTGAAGTGGAAAAATAATTATTCTCTATATTTTCAAAAGAAAAGTAAATCTAGACCTATTGTTTTAAAAAATTTAGGTAAAAAGTATTCACAACACTGGGATAGTGTTATTAACCACTTCAAAGAACTAATTAATAATAATAAAATCACTTCTGAATAGCTTTCAAAATATTTTCAGCAATTCTCTGAACAACAGGAACGCTAACAGAGTTGCCAAATTGTTTATATAAATATGACTTAGCTAGAAAGCTGGGAATAAAATAACTTGAAGGAAATCCTTGAAAATTAGCGCACTCCCTTGGGCTTAGCTTTCTAACTCTTTTGCAGAACGGATCTTTTATTAAAGGAACATTATGCCCTCCAGTGCCCATATTGGCAGTTAAAGTTGGGCAAGCATTGCTTTTGTTCTCCCTAACATAAGCCCTTCTCCATTGATAAACTACATCTATTTTGGTTATTTCTTTTTTCAAAATTGAATGCATTCCAAACCTTTCGTAAAACAAAGTATCGTCTTTTTGCTTTTTCTCTAACAAATGTGAAATTCTTTTTTTTAGTTTTATTGGTTTTGGAAAATCAAATTTTATATTTTTAAATATCTTTTTATCAAAACCTACAATATATATACGCTCTCTAGTTTGAGGTATATTACCATGCTCCATTGTGTTTAAAATTTTATAATGAACTTGATAACCTAATTTCTTTTCTAAAGTATGCAATATTACTTTAAATGTTTTTCCTTTATCGTGATTTATTAAACCCTTAACATTTTCCAACAAAAATGCCTTTGGGCGTTTTGCCGCTATTATTTTTTGAATGTCAAAAAATAAAGTTCCTCTTGTGTCTTGGAACCCTCTTCTCTCTCCTGCAATAGAAAATGCTTGGCAAGGAAATCCTGCTAATAAAATGTCATGATCAGGAACCTTTGCCCCTTTTAGTTTTGTAATATCTCTGTGCTCCGCTGGAACTAAATCTCCAAAATTACAAAAATATGTAGCCAGAGCTCTTCTGTCAATTTCACTGCTCATTACACATTTACCGTAAACACTTTCAAACCCCATTCTCATTCCGCCAATTCCTGCAAATAAATCAATAAAAGTAAATTTATGTTTTTTGTTATTTTTCCTTCCACGCAGATGATCATGAATATTGATAATTTCTTTTTCTATCTCTGTAGCTCTAGATATTTTCAAAGACTCTAAAGACGATTTAATAATATTGATTAAATTTTTTTTATCACACATTTTTCGTATTTCTGTTTGCATAAAAACTCCTATTCAGTAATAGTAAATCATTTAAATAATGGTTAAAAGCTGCGGCGAGTTAGTTTTTCTTGTGTTATATGTTCAGTTAAAAACAAAAAAAATTTAAAAAATAGTAGGCGGACTAGTGATTGAATTTTTAATTTTATCACTTGCACTCTTGTTCTTTTATAAAAATTCGTTCAAATTTATGTTTTAAATCAGTTCTGTTTGTGAGTTTTATAGCAAAAATAATTGTATATGTAGCATGTTCTAAAAGTATTTGTATTTTATTTTTAAAACCTGCTTGTTGATATATGCCTCCAATGCGGCCTCTCTCACAAGAGGAATACTTGTTAGGTATTTTCCATTCAGTGTGAATGTAGGAGCTTAAATTCCTGTATGCAATATTATCTATTGGCAAATCAATACCAAGGCCTTTTTCTTTTATGTGTTTTTTTAATATTTTTCTGATTTTAGAGGAAGCATACTTTGTAGAAAATTCTTCTGGTTTTGTTTTATAATATTCTTTATAAATTTCAGGCTTTAATAAGAATAACAATAATAAATTATTCATCTCTGCTAGGCTTCTAACATGAACATCAGAAGAATCATAAAATCCATGGCTTATTAATAAAAATGCAGAAAAAGCATGATCATAACACTTTCCAACAAGAATTTCTATAGTATGAAAATTGTTTTTACATATTGTACCTTCGGCACATGTTGCAATATTATATAGCATAGACAGGCACGAACCCACCAAGCTAATACTGTTT
>JAAOIH010000038.1 GCA_015163875.1 Bdellovibrionales bacterium | reverse complement strand
GAAGAACCAGAAGAACCCGAAGAACCCGAAGAACCCGAAGAACCCGAAGAACCAGAAGAACCCGAAGAACCAGAAGAACCAGAAGAACCCGAAGAACCCGAAGAACCAGAAGAACCAGAAGAACCAGAAGAACCCGAAGAACCAGAAGAACCAGAAGAACCAGAATAATATTTGTAATTTAAGGCTCTGTTGCCAATAATTTTATTTTCTTTATTAGTAAAAATATCTAAACATGGAGACCAATTTAAATTAATGCCTAAAGATTTTAAATAAATTCCCATGCTGTAAGCATGTTCAAAAGCTTTAAGTTTTGCAGGGCCAATGTCTCCTCCACTATATAAAGTTCCAACTGCGGGCCAATTTAAAAAATTATTTTTTGGTAATCTGTGAACTCGGCCACCCTCCATATCAATTGCAATAAAAAGTGGAAGTTTGCTTTTTGTATTTTGTGACAAAGATTGAATTTCTTTGCACAAGTTTTTTAACTGTTTTGGGCAATCAATGTTTCTGTTAAAAAGAGTAACTCCAGAAATATCATTTTCTGTAATCCATTTTTTTTCTTCACAACTTAAACTTAAACCCTTAACTCCAACAAAAAACAAACCACCCAAACCCAAATCCGCAGCACCAGAACCAGCACCCAAACCCAAACCCAAATCCGCAGCACCAGAACCAGCACCAGCACCCAAACCAAAACCAGCACCCAAACCCAAATCCGCAGCACCCAAACCAGCACCAGCACCCAAACCAGCACCCAAACCCAAGCCCAAACCAGAATTAAAAAGTAAATTTTTTGTAGTCATAAATAAAAATTAAATACTATGTTTTTGTTTTGGATCTAAATACTCTCTTAAACCTTCTCCCAATAAATTAAAAGCTAAAACTAAAATTAAAATCGCTAAACCTGGAAACAAACTAATGTGAGGGGCCAAACTTAAAGACGACCTTCCTTGATTTAATAAAGATCCCCAAGATGGAGTGTCTAGCGAAACTCCAAGTCCTAAAAAATTTAATCCAGCTTCGGCAATACTTACTCCCGCAATTGAGCATGTCATATAAACTAACACTGGATTAATTAACGAAGGCCAAATGTGAAAAAATAAAATACGAATTGAGTTTGCGCCTAAAGCTTTTGCGTTGTTGATAAAATCTTTTTCCTTAATAGATAAAATTTCTAAACGAACAAGTCTTGCATAACTTGCCCAAGAGCTAAAGCATAATGCAAAAAGTAAATTTTTAAATGATGGTCCTAAAAAAGCAATTAACGAAAGTGCAAATAAAAAATTTGGAAAGGCGTAAACAATATCTGTTGTGCGCATAATAATATAATCTGTTTTACCTCCAATTACTCCAGCTATACTCCCTAACAAAAGTCCAACAGTTGCGCTAATTACAACAACGCTTATAGAAATTCCTAAACTTAAACGAGCTCCCCAAACAACTTTGCTAAAAATGTCTGATCCATTATTATCTGTTCCAAACCAGTGGAGGCTGTTAGGTGATACATATTGCAAATTTAAATTAATAGCATTTGGATCATGACTTGCTATCCACGGAGCAAAAATTGCAACAATACTTAATAATAATAAAAGTAAAATAGAAAAAAATAAAAAAAATTTTACTTTTGTAGTCATTTTTGATTAGCCTGTGAATATTTGTGAGCAAAGTCTGTTAACAAATTAATTAAAACATAAATTAACGCAATTACCAAAACACAGCCCTGAACAATGGGGTAATCTCTTTGCTTAATTGCATCAAGTAATAACTTTCCTATGCCTGGCCAATCAAAAATAGTTTCTGTAATAACTGTTCCTGTTAAAAGAGCTGAAAACTGCAAACCTATTGTTGTAATAACAGGGCCAATTGCATTTTTTAAAGCATGTTTAAAATAAATTTTAAAATTAGAAAGACCTTTTGCTTTTGCAGTGCGAATATAATCTTCAGACAAAGTATCAATAAGCGAGCTTCTACAAACTCTTGTTAACACAGCCCCCAATGGTAATGCTAAACTTAATGCTGGTAAAAATAAATTTATTAATTCGCCTCTTTCGCCAGCAGGGAAGATCTGAAACTTTAAAGCAAATAACCAAATTAAAAAAGGGCCAAGTAAAAACCCAGGGGTAGATAAAGTAAATAAAGAAAAAGTAGAAAGACTGTTGTCAAAAAAAGAATATTTTTTTAAAGCCGAAAACACTCCCAACGGAATAGAAAATAAAATAGCCATAAACATTGCAGCAAAACTTAGCTCAATAGTTGCAGGTAGGCTGTTTTTTAAATAACTAACTACAGAAGCTTTACTGTAAAGTGAGTAGCCAAGATTTCCACTAAGTAAGTTTTTAAAAAAATCTAAATATTGATTAAACAAACTTTTATTTAATCCTAACTGATAATAAAGTTTTTGTTTTTCAACAGCTGAGGCCATGTCTCCTAAAATTTGATCAACAGGGTTGCCAGGTATAATGTGAATTAATAAAAAAGAAAAGCTAGCCACTCCCCATATAACTAAAAGTATTCCTAAAAAATAAAAAAAATTTTTCGTAAACATATTTACAAAATATAAAATTATAAATAAATAATTTGGCTACGCAGCTGCCTTAAAGGCATGCTAGATTTAATTAACTTGCCCTTGTTATCAACAGTAGTGTTAAAACTATAATTTTTATACTGCGACTGCCATGTAAACTGATTATTGTTTTGAGAAATTAATTTAGCACTACCTGGCTCTAATTTAAAAGTTTCTTCTGAAAAACTAATAAACGAAAAAGGCATTTGTAAAATAGGGCCAAAAAGTAAATTATTGTTTTGGTTAACAATATTTTTTTTAGATAAATAATTAGACATTTTTTGGCTTAAAATTAAACTTAAAAAAGAGCTTAAAAATGTAGTAGAGGGTAATATTTTTTTAAAAGATATTTTTTTAGTTTTGCCTAATTTGTAATAAGAAACCGACAGCTTAACTAGTAGTTGATTAGTATTTTTAATTTTACTAACTTTTGATTTTTTTGTAAATTTTTTTCTTTTAGTTTTTAAAATATTTGTTTTCCACTTTTTATAAAATCTAGCACTAATTGTTTTTGTTATTTTGTTATTAATTTTTAAAACATAGTTGTAAGACAAAGGCTGTAAAGTAGAATGACTTTTAGCTGTTAAAAATTCTTCTATCTGCTGGCTGCCTAAATTTTTATCACGCTTAGAGTAATTGCTTAATGTAAAAACTTTTGCATTAGAGTTAAATGTTAATTTTTGTCTCCAGCTACCAATTTTATCTGTTTGCGAAAATATATTATGTCTAATATCCCAAAGCTTAGGCTGTGTTTTTTGTAAAGACAAAGGGATTGGCGAGGCCACAGCATTTACAGAAACTAAGATAAACAAAATTAAATAAGTAAATAAGTAATACCACATGATTAAAGTCTAGTAGAATTGCACCCAAAGGCAAGAACATTTACTCTAAATTAAATACATTTAAAAAGTTTTATGAAAAAATTAATTAATCCATTAGCACTACTAAATAAAAAAGGCCAAATGGCTGTTTTTATTGTATTAATTTTTCAAGTTTTATTTGTTTTATTTGCAATGGTTATTAATATTGGATTAATTGTTCACGATAAAATTAATTTGCAAAACTCCGTAGACTTAGCCGCATACTATGTTGCTCAAAGACAAGCCGAATCCCTAAACGCCATCGCCCACCAAAATTATCAAATTAGACAAGCATGGAAATTATTAGCATTTAGATATTTTGTATTGGGGACAAGTTCTATGACAGACAGTGCCGCCGGTTCAGGTAACAATACCGGTTTAGTTCATCCAGCCGCTGTTGGAAAAACGTATTCTAATACAGACATAGAAGGATGTTTTGATAATTTTCAAACATATACAAATCCGAGCACCAAAAGTCCACCAGGAAAATGTCACAAATTACCAGTTATTTGTATATCAGATATTTACCCTTGGAAAATAATAACAAAAGGAGGAGTCGCCAGTAAAGATCAATTTTGCAGAAACTTAACACTTACAGTAAGCAGTCTGACAGCACCAAGCAATATTGCTTCATTTACAGGAGTAGGCAAGACTATTGCAAATGTTAATACATTCAATAAAATACTTACAGATACATGCATATATGCAGAGAACATGCAATTGGTTTACGCATCAAGTATTTTAACAGCTTTTGATAGAGAGCAAAGTAATCGTTTAAAAATTTTATATTCTTTAGCAAAATTATTAGGCAACAATAAAGATATTGATGGAAAAAGTCTAAAAGCAGGGGCTAGAAAAGTTTTAAACAAAAACTTATCTTATGCTAATTTTAAAGGATCTAACAAAGATTTAAAATTATTTAATTCTGTTGAT
>JAAOIH010000037.1 GCA_015163875.1 Bdellovibrionales bacterium | reverse complement strand
AGCCTTTTTATTAGTTTGTGTATTTTGACAATTGACATTAATGCTAGGTCAATTTTAAATACAAATATGTTTAAAGATAAAAAAACCCTACCTCATGTTAAATTTTTAAGAGAGGCACAATTGACTAAGTTTGAAAGACAGCTTGAAACAATGTCTGCCAGACAGCAAAGAATTATACATCTTATGGCCTTTGGTGGTTATTCTAATAAAGAATTAAGTGAATTATTGGGCGTTACAATATCTACTATTAAATTCCATGTACACTCTATACTTAAGCGTTTAGATCTTCATTCATGTCGTGAGCTATTAAGTATGAAGTGTTATTTCAGCGAAAACGACAACGATGAAAATTAAAAAATTATGGGAGCTTTTCGAGGATTGTTCTAAAGCGTCTTTTGAAGATAAGGGCTACTCTGTACAAAAAATATTGACGGGCTGTAAAGTGGTAGGTGATAAGAGTTTATCTAGAGCCCATCCTATGACTCGTACTATTTTAATGCCTAATGTTTTTGACTTCTTTGCTACTAAAGATAATAACTCATTTTTTTTTGATGTTAAGCTCCGTGAAAAAAATAGTTTATCGTATTCTGCAATTCATAGCTGTAGCTCTACTTTGCATCAAGCTCAATGTTTGTCTGATATTACTAATAAAAAAAGCTTTGGATTTTTCTTAATATGCTTTGTTGATGAAGTTCATTTATTTTTGCCCGATCAATTATTGGGTTTAAAACATGGTCGATCTTTAAAGTCTTATGACAGTAAACTTCTTTGTGGTTCTTTTACTTATGTTGATGTAGCTAAGATTGAAAAGTATTTTTTAAGATAAGGTATTTATATCTATTCTTTTTAATACATCTAGCATTATAAGACTACTATTTTTAGTATCTGGATTAATTATTAAATGTTTATCATAAGTTTTGAGTAGCTGAATTGCGGACTTTTTAGTAATTTGAATATAGTCATTCATAAAAAATAACTTTACACTAATTGCATCTTCTATTAATTTTTGTTTTTCTTGTTTGGTTCTGAAAGGTCTAGTATTCATTTATTTACTTTAGGCCTTTATTTAAAACTTGTCCAATAATTGTCTGATGTTTATATTTTTCAAAATAAACTCCAGTAACTCCTAAAATTATAAGAATTACTGTCATTATTAGCTTGTCTGTTTTGTTGAAGTTTTTCATTATATTGCTCCTAATTATAATTAGAAAATTCATATAAAACTTTTGTGTCATTTTGTGGATGAATTTCTTTTATATTGTAATCTTTAAAAATATATCTCACAGACTCTGATGCTTGTGTATAATCAGAGTCATCTTCATCTTGAATAATAGTAACTAATAAAGTTTTGTTTTCTGTGTTTAGCTCGTATTCTCTGTTTTTGAATAATTTTTTTAATAAATTTATTTCTTTAGTCATTTTACTGCTCCTATTTTTTGTTTACTTCTTTATTGCTAATTTCATGCCATCCCTTATGACTTATATAGCTTATCGGTGTCTTTTTTTAATACTTTAATCAATTTTTGACTATTTTTGTATTATTATGATACATTATATATTTTGCATTTTTCGTTACTTGCTCAATAATTTCAGTAACTTATCTAATGTCGATAATATTTAAAGCAGTTTTAAAGCTTATTATGTTTCATTTGGGTTATTTTAATTGATTTTGATTTTATTAGTATTTCCTTTTTAGCTTAATTCCTTGCTTGTTTTTATCTAGCTTATATATTGCTTTATTTCGTTCGATCTGTGTTTTTCTTAGTTTCTGTTTTAATAGCTTTACTTCTGATTTTAAATCTATAATTCCTTGCTTATATTCAGCTTGTCTGATTTTTTCTCTGAATATATTAAAGTTTATTTTATCTCTTGAATAATCTTCATATATTTGAGATGTTTCTTTGCTTAGCTTGTGTGGTGTTAACTTCTTTATTTTATCTTGCATTATAACCCTTAAAATTATGCTCTGTAGCAATTTCATTACCTCGCATTTTTTCGTATAATCTCCTGTGTATTATAGTTAAGATTTTGTTATTATCCCTTAGATCAAAGCAGTAATCTCTTAACCAACAATTCTCGGCTTGTATTTCTAGGTGCCACATATCAAGTAAATCATAAAATTGACTAGCTACCTCTACATTATTGCCTTTTAAATTAATATCTACTTTGTGAGTGTAATCCTTATTCTCTAGATGTTCACAAGCTTTTAAGACATTTTCTTTGTACTCTTTTTCTAATTCTTTGACTGTTTTCATTTTATTACTCTCCCTTTAATTTTATGTTTCATTTTACTTGTCGCCTGGCAATTTAAAAGCTTGTCTGTATTCCTCTAAATAATCTTCAATGTCTTTTTTTCCTAGCTGTCTAATTACACGCCTGATCGAGTTAAAAGTCTTAAGATCTCGTACATTTTTTAATAAATATGCTTTTAAATGCGTGTGGCTTTTTTTACTTTCTACTATTATATTTAATATTATTTCATCTCTTATTTTTCTTTGTGTTTCTGTTTTTTTCATTTATTCCTCTAAAGTTATATTTATTGTTTTTAATTTTTCAAATTCTTCTGGTTCACCTATAAAACTGTAGCCATGAGTTAAGCCCGTTAGATATTCAATCATATTTACTATAGTTTCTAGGTAGCTTTTGTATTGATAATATTCTATCGCTGATTTACTATCATAATTACAAATATTATAAATATCAGCTAATTCCTCCACTGATTTATTTATAAATACTTTGCTAAGTTCATTTAAAGACTCTCCTAATAACTGATCGTATCCTGTGGCTTTTAATGCTTGCTTTTGATATTCTGTAATTTTTGTTAGTTCTTTTGTCATTTATTCCTTTAAATATTATGTTTCATTTTATTCCACGCTTTTCATGTAACCAAAAGCACCTTTTATAGTCTCAAAAATCCAAGATTGCGGATTGCCACGAAAAGGATCATTTTCTTTTTGAGTGATATGTTCCACAGCTATAAAAATAACTTCACCTTGAGACTTTCTTATTACTAATTTTCTTTTTTTATTTCTAGACAATATAGAGCCGTCTTTTTGTATGTCTAGGTTTAGTTTCTTTGCTTTGTTGTATATTGTTTTTTCTTTCATTTTACTACTCCTATTTTTTGTTTTATTTAAAATAATTATTTGGTATTTGTAATTTTACTTTGTGTGTGGCATTGTAGTTTTTTACATCTCTTATGTGTTGCTTTCTTGCTATAATATTTGAGCCTATCATAAGTAATATTATTATTAAGAAAGCTATAGAAAAAAGTACATCTATTTTTTTATGAGTCATTTTATACCACCTTTTTTTTTAGTTAAAATAATTATCCCGATAAGGTCGGCCTAATTTTTCATTATAACTAGCCTCTACCTTTTCAATTTTATTTAATCCTAATCCTAGTAATTGCACTGCGTGGTTTTGATTAAAGTTTCTAGGTTCTATTTTGTCCATTGTGTGCCTGGCTAAGCTAGAATTTAATACAAAATCGACTTGTGACTCTGTCATGTTAAGCTCTAAAGCCACATCCTCTAATAAAGCATCGCTTTTTTTTGATCTGCTTAGATGTCCATAATATCCAAAATTTCTAGGATGTTTATCAAGTGTTGTTAACTTTTCTTTTAATTGTTTTATTGTTAATTTCATTTTATTACTCCTGTTTTTTGCTGAAACTTAAATTTGTCGTAATTATTAAAGTGTCTGTAGTCGTATTATGAGTTACTATATATGTATCAAGCTGTACTATTAAGCTAGCTATCCATTGCCTGTAATGATTTTTTATTTCTGGATACTTCTTAACTAGATCTTTAAACTCCATTTTAAATTCTTGTTCATCTTCTAACCCAACTAGGGCTTTAGTTATTCTATCTTTAAAAATTTCTTTGTGTTGCTCTATTGTTAATTTCATTTTATTGCTCCTATTGTTTGTTTTTTTTCTACTTCTTATTATTCTTATCGGTATCATTTTTTGAGACTTTAATCTTTTTTTGATTATTTATGTCTTTTTTTGATACATTATAGAGTATGCAAGGGCTATGCCATTAGCTGTCTTGTTTTGAAACATCTTTGAAAAACTCTTCAATTGGTATCTTTAGTGCTTTTGCGTATATAATTAGACTGTATGCCTCGATTTTTGTTTTTCCTGTCTCGACTCTTGATTGTTTTATTTTTGAGATTGACAAAATTTCTGCTAATTTGTCTTGAGTTAGTTTATTTATTTTTCTATAAAAAGCTATTAAAGCTCCAGTTCGCTCATTAAAATTTTTCTTGTTCATTTTTATGCTCCTATTTTTTTTGATCGATAATAAGATATAACTTCTTTTAATTGTTTTCTTAGTGCTTTTATCTGTCTACCTTGGTTTTTAATTTTTTGTTGCTCATGAAAGCGATCGATCTGCTCAAGCCAAGTATTATAGCTAGTTTTCTTATCAGTATAGTCTTTGTAAATTTTGTCTATATTTAAATTTTTCATTTTATTGCTCCTATTTTTTGTTTAATAGTTAAAAATTGTGTTTAGTTTTTCTGGCCTATGATTATACATTATGTAGTCTAAAATAGTAATTTCACCATCTTGGCTTTTTTCAAGCTTAACTATGCAGTCTAGACTTGTATCGCTACCAAACTTGTTAAGCCCGTGGGCTACAATTTGTCCAGCCAATTGTTTTTGCATATCTACTACAAAATAAGCCCTTGCATTTTTTAGTGACATAACTTTTTTTAAATCTTTTTTGTATAGTTTTATTATTGCGAATTGTTTCATTTTATTTACTCCTATGTTTTGTTTATTTTATTAGTCTTTTTTTGCATTTCTTAAATCTGTATTTTCTAAATCGGCACTACTTAAATCGGCACTACTTAAATCTGCACTACTTAAATTTGCATATCTTAAATCTGCATAACTTAAATCTGCATCTTCTAAATCTGCACTACTTAATTTTGCATAACTTAAATCTGCACTACTTAAATTTGCATATCTTAAATCTGCATAACTTAAATCTGCATTTCTTAAATCTGCATCTTCTAACTTTGCACTACTTAAATCTGCATCTTCTAAATCTGCATTTCTTAAATTTGCATTTTCTAACTTTGCACTACTTAAATTTGCACTACTTAAATCTGCATGACTTAAATCTACATTGTCTAAGCTAACTTTTTCTTTGACTGCTAATTCTACCAACTCTTTTAATGTAGTAGCTTTTGTATTTGTATATATAATGTTTTGTTTTATGTCGTATAATTTCATTGTATTTCTCCTATTGTTTGTTTTTTTCTACTTCTTATATCTTTATCGGTATCAATTTTTAAGACTTTAATACTTTTTTAAATATTTATGTCTTATTTTGATACTTTTGATTAAGCAAAGATTATGCCAATTCAACTGTTTCAATATGAGATAGTACTTGGCATAGTGCTTGCATACTTATTTTTAAGAGATGTGTTTTGGAGTGATACAATTTTAGATATTGTATAATTTTTGAACAAGATATTGTCTCATTTTGAGAAAGTGTATATTTTTTGAACACTTTACTGTCTCATTTTGAGAAAGTGTTTTGTTTTGAGACACTGTTTCAATTTGAGATAATATGAGATCTTGGTTTTGTGTGTAAACTGACTGAGGTTTTAATTTTATCTCTGAACTGACTGAGGTTTTAATATATTTCCTGAAGTTACTGAGCTTTTAATTATGTGTATGAAGTGACTGAACTTTTAATATATTTCCTGAAGTGACTGAGGTTTATTTTTTAAAAATAAATAATCGGGTTTAATAATTTCAATAACTTAGCAGTTTAAAC
>JAAOIH010000036.1 GCA_015163875.1 Bdellovibrionales bacterium | reverse complement strand
CCAGTTTGAACTAAAACATTTTTATAAAAAGTATTTTTTAAGCTATTTACAAGCTTGTCATTAATTAAAATATTACCTTTAAAGTTAGTTACTTTGGCAAAAAATACATTGTTAACAAATAATGATTTTGTAAAATAATAAATATTATCTTTTTTTACAAAAGCAATTAATACTAAACCTATAAAAAAAAATAATAAAACTAATGAAGAAAGTACAGAGCCTATAGAAGTTTTATTTTTTTTTACTTCTTTCATTTTTTTGACTTTCTTTTTTTTTAGTATTTAAAGATTTTGTTTGTGATTTTTTTTGTGGAGTTTTATATTTGTCTAATAAGCTTGATTCTTGATGTCCAACTAAATAAGTTAAAATTAAGCTAGTTCCAGCCAAAAATACACTTAACCATTTTGTAGTACTTGTTAAAAAATTACTAGCACCAGAGGCTCCAAAAACAGATTTTGACTGACCACTAAGTCCGTCTAAAGCCCCTCCCTTGGAGTCTTGTAATAAAATAAAAACAATTAAAAACACAGCTAAAATAACATGAATAACTACAAAAAATGAAATCATAATAAAACCCTCAAATTAATACTATAATAGTTTTATGTAGTAGGGCTTTATTAGTCAAATCTTTCATTGCTTTTTTTAATAATGGGACTAAAAATATACCTGACTCTTTTAGACTAACTAAAATTTCAGAGGAGTTTATTATGGCATTTATTGTGTTTGAAGGCCTAGATGGCTCTGGAAAAAGTACTTTATTAAAAAAATTAAAAACCTATGTTGAAAAAAAAGGAATTAAGGCAATTCACACCTGCGAACCAGGCGGAAGCGTTTTTGGAGACAAGCTTAGAGATATTTTACTAGACACAAATAAAGATTCTATCCCAGTACCAAGGGCAGAGCTTTTGCTATATCAGGCCTCGCGAGCCCAGTTAGTTGAAACTAAAATTAAGCCAGCTTTAGATAATAATCAGTGGGTTTTATGTGATAGATATTCTGCAAGCTCTTTAGCTTTTCAATCTGGAGCTAGAGGAATTAAGGAAGATTTAGTAAAGTGGTTAAATTCTTACGCAACGCAAAATTTAGAGCCAGATCTATATATATTATTAGATATAAGCACTGAAGAAAGCGAAAAACGCAGAAACGACAGGGGTCAAAAATTAGACAGAATGGAACAAGAAAAATCTGATTTTCATAAAAATGTCAGAAACACTTATTTATCTATAGCAAATTCTAATAACACATGGATTATTTTAGACGCCTCTTTAGGTGAAAAACAGTTATGGGAAAATTTATTAAAACAGCTTCAGTTAAAAAATATATTTAAAGAAAAATAAAAGCGGAATATACAGTGCAATCTAATTTATTTAATAAAATTTTAGGACAAGATAGTGCAAAAGATTTTTTAAGCAAGGCATGGAAAAATCAAAGACTGCCTTCTGCTTTATTATTTTATGGGCCAGACTCTGTTGGTAAAAAATTAACAGCCTATGCTTTGGCACAAGCATTGTTGTGTGACAATACAGACAATACAGACAATACAGACAATACAGACAACAAAGATAATTTATTTTCTAAAGCTTGCGGAAACTGTGAATCATGCATAGATGTTAAAGAGCAAAAATCTCCACACATTTTAACAATACAGCCTGTAAAAAATATTATTAAGGTAGAGCAAAGCTTAGAAATTTTATCTTTTTTAAATTTAAAAACAAATGCATCAGCTAGAGTAATTATTATTGACCAAGCACAATTTTTAAACACACAAAGCTCTAATAAATTATTAAAAACTTTAGAAGAGATATCAAAAAATAATTATATTATTTTATTAAGCCCATCTATAAAAAGTTTATTAAGTACTATTAGCTCTAGATTAATAAAAGTTGCTTTTTCTTCTTTAAAAAAAGATGAATTTTTTTCTATTATAAAAGAATCTAAAACAGATATTGATTTTTTTAATTACAGCTTACAAGATTATAAAAAATGGAAAGAAGTTTTAGAAGATCAGCTTTTAGACAAAAGTATAAAATTTTGGACTCTTTTTTTAAAAAAAGATAAAAAAGTGTATTCGTTTATTTCTAAAGATTTATCAAAAAAAGAAAATATAGAAATGTTTATTTATATTAGTAAAAAACTTTTATTAGATAAAATTAAATTAAATACATTGCGAGTGCCGCAGTTAAATGAATTATTTAGCCATCTTAATTCAATAAACTGCATAAGCTTACTAGATTTATTATTAAATTTAGAAAAAGATATAAAAAACAACATAAATCCATTGTTAAGCTTAGAAAACTTTTGTATACAAGCTAATAAATAAATAAATAAATAAATAAATAAATTTAAGGAACATATGTGGATTGATACTCATACTCATTTAGACAGCTTAGAAAATCCAGAACAGGCTATTAAAAATGCATCTTTAAACAATATA
The DNA here is from genome assembly GCA_015163875.1 of Bdellovibrionales bacterium. Taxonomy (GTDB): domain Bacteria; phylum Bdellovibrionota; class Bdellovibrionia; order Bdellovibrionales; family UBA1609; genus JAAOIH01. Next base: position 4,281 of record JAAOIH010000036.1, on the reverse strand, counting down.
GACAAGATCATCACTATTGGAACTAGCAAAAAAGACCATTTTAAAGTTTTAGATCTTTCTAAAAAACATAAAAATGTATATTGCACCTTAGGAGTTCACCCTCACGAGGCAGAAAGTTTTGACCCAGAAACAGAAAGTTTTATGCTAAGTCATTTAACAGATCAAAAAGTAGTAGGAGTAGGCGAGATTGGGTTAGATTACTATTACGACAACGCTCCAAAAGAATTACAAAAACAAGTTTTTAAAAAACAATTACAAATAGCTAAAGATTTTAATTTGCCAGTAGAAATTCATTCAAGAGATGCAGAAGATGACATAATAAGTTTATTAAAAGAATTTAAAAATCATGTTTCTGGAATTATACATTGCTTTTCTGGAAGCCAAGATTTTGCAAACAAAGTTTTAGAACTTGGTTATAATTTATCTATTAGTGGAATTGTTACTTTTAAAAATGCAGATAAGTTACGAGAAATTGTAAAAAACACACCTCTTGATAGACTACATATTGAAACAGATGCTCCATATTTAACTCCCGTACCTTTTAGAGGTAAAAAAAATGAACCAGCTTATGTTGTTCATGTAGCTCAAAAAATAGCAGAAATAAAAGGCGTAAGTCTTGATGATTTATCAAAACAATTAGCTAAAAATACTAAATTATTATTTAAAAAAATTTAATCATAAAGGGTAAACATGAAAAAAATAAAAGTAGGCATTAACGGATTTGGTAGAATAGGAAGGGTGTTTTTTAGACAAGCTTTTAAAAATGTCGAAATAGTAGGAATAAATGATTTATGCTCCCCAGAGCTATCTGCCCACTTATTAAAATATGATAGTGTGCATGGTGTGTGGGATAAAAATATAGAAGTTAAAAATAATAATTTAGTAATAGACGGACAAAGCATTGCACTTTCTCAGCATAAAGACCCCTCTAAAATTCCATGGAAAGCCTTGGGAGCAGATATTGTTGTAGAATGTACTGGAATTTTTAAAACCAAAGAAGACTTTAGTGCACATTTATTAGCTGGAGCAAAAAAAGTAATAGTATCAGCCCCTTCACCAGGTGTAGATTGCACTATAGTTTATGGAGTTAATCACGAAAGTTATAAAACAGAAGAACATAAAATTTTAAGCAACGCCTCTTGCACAACTAATTGCTTAGCTCCATTAGTTAAAGTTTTAGATGAAGCTTTTAAAATAAATTTTGGAATGATGACAACTATTCACGCATACACTAATGATCAAAATATTTTAGATGCCCCTCATAAAGATTTTAGAAGAGCTAGGGCAGGGGCACTTTCTATGATTCCAACAAGCACGGGCGCTGCTAAAGCGGTTACTCAAGTTTTGCCACATTTAAAAGGTAAAATTGATGGCCTAGCTGTAAGAGTTCCAACAGCAAATGTTAGTCTTGTAGATTTTGTAATGAATTCTAAAAATAATATGACTAAAGATGCAGTTATAGATGTTATTAAAAAAGCATCTAGCGGTTCTTTAAAATCTATTTTATCTTACGAAGAAAAACAATTAGTTAGCTCTGATTTTAATTCAAGTCTTTACAGCTCAGTTGTTGATATTGAATCTATTATGATTTTAGAAGATAAAACTTTAAAAATTTTATCTTGGTATGATAATGAAAATGGATTTTCTGCCAGAATGTTAGATTTAGTAAACTATGTTGGACAAGAATATGCTTAATTTAAAAAAAATAAAAAAACTATCTGATTTAGACTGGAAAGATGAAAAAGTTTTTTTACGCTTAGATTTAAATGTGCCAATCAAAAATGAAAAAATTTTAGATTTAAGTAGAATTAAAGCGGCAATACCAAGTATTGAGTATTTAAACTCTAATGGAGCTCAAATTATTATAGGCTCTCATTTAGGGCGGCCAAAAAATAATAAAGAATACAGCTTAGCTCCAGTAGCCGAAGCTTTGGGAGGTTTATTAAAAAAAGAAATAATTTTAATAGAAGACCCTGTAAGTGACACAGCAAAATTTTTATTACCTAGTGTAAAAAAAAACCAAATTATTATGTTAGAAAATTTGCGTTATATAGCTGGAGAAAAAAATAATAATTCAGAATTAAGTAACTCTTTATCTAAATATATTACATCTTATGTTAATGATGCTTTTGGAGTTTGCCACAGAGTACATTCAAGCGTTAATGATGTTCCAAAAAAAATTAAAAAAAAAGCAGTAGGTTTATTAATACAAAAAGAATTACAATCTTTAGATTATATTTTATCTAGTGAAAAAAAAATGCTTTTAGCCCTTGGAGGTTCTAAAGTTAGTGATAAAATTGCATTAATAGAAGCCTTTGTTGATAAAATTGACACAGTTATTATAGGAGGGGCTATGGCCTATCCATTTTTAAAAGCTCAAGGAAAAGAAGTCGGAAAATCTTTTTTAGAAAAATCTTGTGTTAATACTGCTAAAAAAATTTTAGAACGATTTAAATTAAGAAATAAAACAATTATTTTACCAACTGACCATAAAGTTGTTTTTGAATTAAATAAACCAGAAGATATTAAAACAGTGTCAGAGATTCCTTCTTCAAAAATGGCAGTTGATATAGGGCCTTTAACATCTGCAGCTTTTAAAAATGAACTTAAAAATGTAGAGCAAGTTTTATGGAATGGACCATTTGGAATGTTTGAAACAAAAGAATATTCTGATGGAACAATAAACTTTGCACATGATTTATCAAAGTCTAATGTAACAAGCTTTGTTGGTGGAGGAGATTCATCTTCTGCAATTAATAAATCTGGAGTTGCAGAGCATATTTTTCATGTTTCAACAGGCGGAGCAGCTTTTTTAGAGTATATAGAAAAAAAAACTTTACCAGGCCTAGAGGTCTTAATTTAAATTTTTGGAGTTAATATGATTTTTGCTGCAAACTGGAAGCTAAACAAAACACAAAAACAAGCACAAGAATTTTTTTCTGTTTTTTTACAATCTAATTTACTTACAGAGTCTTTAAAAAATAAAAATGAATTAATTTTTTTTCCACAAGCTTTGTTATCAGAACAAATATCAAATATTTTTAATCAATTTTTAAAAAAAAACACATCTTTAAAAAAAGAATATTTATCATGGGGATTACAAAATATTTTTTATAACAACCAAGGTGCTTTCACAGGCGAAAACTCTGCCTTAACTATGAAAGAAATGGGAGGAAGCTTTTCTTTAATAGGGCATAGCGAAAGAAGAACTTTGTTTAACGAAACAAATAAAGACGCCTCTAAAAAAATAAAAGCAGCACAAGACTTAAATCTTGTTCCTATACTTTGTTTTGGAGAGTCTTTAGAACTAAGACAAAGCGGTGAGTATAAAAAATTTATTTTAAATCAATTAAGCCAATCTTTAGATTGCACAGACACCTCCAAAAGAATTATTTTAGCCTACGAGCCTATTTGGGCAATCGGCACTGGCAAGCAAGCCTCTGACCAAGACATTACAGAAATTGGAAGTTTAATTAAGGAGCAGTATCCTAAACTAGAATTACTTTATGGCGGCAGCGTAAAACCATCAAATGTAAAATCCATTGTTAGTCAAAAAAATATTGATGGAGTATTAGTGGGAGGGGCAAGCCTTGACCACAATATGTTTTTAGAATTAATTTCTGTATAAAATAATTTTTAAATGTCTCTGTAGTTAATTATCTCTGTTCCTTTAGAGTTAACAAACTTTTTTAAAGCATGCTTTAGTCTGTTTAAGTATCCACCTTTTTCTGCATAACCAGGCATTTCGTCTAAGATGCTTTGTCCAGTAATATTTTTTTTGTTTTTTAGTCTAAGTAAAAATCTATTATTTTTTATTAAAAGCATAGGCTTGTTTACATTAAATACATCTAGTTGAAATTTAAATGTATTATAAAGGCTGTTAAACTTTCTTAGCCTTACTGTTCCGCTTGCGCAAACTCTACCCATAGTTTCAGAATTAAATTTTTTATTTGGAGGTATCTGTGTTCCAAATAAATTGTTTAAAGTATAAGCTGCTTTTGATTGGGCCATATTACTTTCTTCTTTAGCTTGTGCTAAAAATAAACTAACAGGTATTGTGTCTACAGATGCAATTAACATAGTTAGTAATAAATCTGTATTGTTTGTATACGCAGATCTTGTTAGTGAATTTTTATAAGCTAATCTCTTAATATATGTTTGTTGAGTTTTGTTTAAATGATATTTTTTTAAATTAACTTTTGCTAAATATTTTTTTTCTTTATTTGTTAATTTTTTAAAAATAGAAAAATCCAAATCTTTATCACTATAACTGTTATCAAT
>JAAOIH010000035.1 GCA_015163875.1 Bdellovibrionales bacterium | reverse complement strand
AGGCAAGTTGTCAGAATCTAAAAATGCTAAAGAGATAAAGCCTCCAACAGCTGCTGCTCCAATTGCTGCTGCCGCAATTGTAAAAACTGCTGAACCAGTTGCTGCTCCAACTCCAGTTGTTGCGCCAGCGCCAATTGTAACATCAACTCCAACTCCAACTCCAGTTGCTGCTGCCGCAATTGTAAAAACTGCTGAACCAGTTGCTGCTTCAGCTGTAACATCAACCCCAGCTCCAGTTGCTGCTTCAGCTGTAACATCAACTCCAATTCCAGTTGTGTCAGAAAATATTGAAGAAAGCGAACAAACAAAAAAATCAAAATATTATTATAGGTGGACTAGCGATCTTAAAGGCCGTCAGTATGAGCAATCTTTAGGCGAGCAAAGTGTAAATACAGTAGAGTTTTTACAAAACAAAATAAATTATTCTTCTGTTTCAGCTTATTCAGAAGTTTTATTACAAGAATATAATTTAATTATTAGTGACGATGGTGATAAAAAATGGACTAGTGATTTAATTAGCAGTTTATTAAAAAATGTTAAAAGTATTCCTTATAAATTAACAAAAAAAATAAAAGTAATATTAACTGATAAATATTTAGTAGACGATATTATTATTGATAAACAAAAAAGCACTATTACTTTATCTAGCGCAGCATTTGTTTATGCTAAACCTCTACTTGTAAAATTAAACGGACAAAGGGGAAGTTTTTTTTCTAGAAGATTATTTAAATCTTTAATAAAATTTTACACTAATCAAGGGCAAAACACTAATGCTGTAACAAAAATTTTACAAGATAAATTTAATTTAAAAATATCTTTAAATAATGATGATATACAAAGTTTAACTGGTGAACATTGGGATCACTTTCAAAGTTTTAAACCTAATGAGCTAGTTAAAGTTATTACATCTTTGTCTGAAACTCCAGAAGGATTTTTTAAAATTTCTGGATTAAGATATTTATTGCGTCGTCGCGATGGACAACCTCATCCTATTTATAAAGAAGCAATAGCTGTTGCACATCCTAGGGGAGTTAACAATGATAGCTATATTGAATTTATGGAAAAAGCTTTTTCAACTGGCAGAACAACAAGTGAAATTGTTAAAACAGTAATACATGAAAAATCTCATTTTTTATGGACAAATATTTTTAGTGAAAAACTAAAACAAGCTTGGATACAATTAGGTCAGTGGTATGAAGTTCCAGATGGTTTAGATAACAATGGAAATAAAAAAACTAAATGGCTTTCAAGATCTACTACAAATTTTGTTACAGCTTATGCTCATTTATTAAATCCGAATGAAGATATGGCAGAGTCTTTGGCTTATTATATTACTAATCCAGCAAAATTAAAAAGCGTGGCTTTAAAAAAATATAATTTTATTGAACAAAATATTATGAATGGCTACAAGTATACAACAAAAATTAGAGAAGATTTACAATTTGAAGTTTTAAATTTATTTCCTGATTATGTGTATCCTGGAAAAATTAATAAAGTTGTAGTAAATGTTGAGGGAGGCAAAACTCAAGATAAAAAAATTACCATAACATTAGGTTTACATAAAGTTAAAGGATACGCAGGCGGAGCAAGTCGAGCTTATTTGCGATTAGTTAGCTCGCCAAATCCTGAAACAGGAACAAAAACTTTTAAAGATTTGCATTTGTATCCTGTTAAAGGAGATGAGTATCTTTTAAGAGGAAGTTTTAATTTATCTAAAATTGCAAAAAAAGGATATTGGACAACTAAGCAAATTGTAGTGGTAGATTTGGTTGGCAATAAAAGATTTGAAGACTCTGATGATTATGGATTAAAAGTTTTTTTAAATAATGATAAAGAAGATTTAATAGCTCCAAGTTATATAAAAAAATCAATGAAGCTTTTAGTTGAGCAAATTGTTATAGATGGAAAAAAAATATTTAAAGTTACAGCAAAGTGGAAAGTTAAAGAAGAAAATAGTTTTAGAAGGTCTGGAGCTTACGCAACTTTATCTTTTCAAGGTAAAGATAGAATTTATTCTTTAGAAGAATATGGAAGTATAGATAGCACAACAAAAATTGCTACAGTGGAGTTTTTAATAAATGAATATTTTCCAACTGGAAACTATGGAATTTCTTATATCAAAATGGTGGATCAATCTTTAAATGCTGGAGATGAATATTTTTCTAAGTCTCCTAGTGATGAAGTAATAACTTTAATACATATTACTCCAGGGAATAGAGATAACCAAGCCCCTCAATTAGATATTACAAAAAATGGAATTAGTATTGCTGCAGCTCCTTTGGATAAAAATAATTTAAATGGCGAAACAGTAGTTAAGATTAGCGTAAAAGTTAAAGATGATAAATCTGGAGTGGGGCGAATGTCATTTTACTTAGTTGATCCAGTAGGACGAAGGCATCATTATTATTTTTATCATGATAACACATATAGTTTGTTTTATAAAAACGGTGACCAAACAAAATGGCAAACAATTACAGAAAGTGTAACTTTGCCTAAAGGTTCTGCTGCTGGAAAGTGGGGATTGCAAGAAGTTTATGTACAAGATAAGGCAGGAAATTTTAAAACTTATAATTTTTCAGAAACTGTTCACTTTAAAGTTTCAAATTAAATTTTATTTTTTTAAATTAAAGTTTCAAATTAAATTTTTTTATAATAATTTAGATTTTGCTTGGTAGTCATACAAAGCAATACTTAATGCAACTGTTGAGTTTAAAGAATCAAGTTTTGCATTAATAGGAATTGTTACTTTTTCGACAGCAATATTGCGAGGAAGCCCTGGGCCTTCTTGCCCAACTAGCAAGCGAGTGTTTGGGCTCCATTTATAATCTGATAAATGTTGACCTTTTAAATCCAAGGCAACAAAAGGACTTTTATTTACATGAGTGTAGGTTTCTAATTCATTAATTGATGGGCCCCTCTCAAGCTTTAATCTTAAGGCTGCTCCGTTTGAAGATTTAATAACTTTTGGTAAAAATGGATTACAACTTTCTTTTAATAAAATAACTTTTTTAATATTAAAAGCTTCGCAACTTCTAAATAAAGATCCTAAATTATGAGGCTCTCCCAATGCGCATAAAACCTCTAGGCCTTGGGCCTCTTCGTCTATGTTTATTGATTTTATTTTAGGGCAATGTCCAATTAAAAGTGGAGCTTTTGTGTTCATTATGTCAAGCTCTGCAAATAGTTCTTTGTGTAAAACAAAAGCATGTAAATCTTTTTGCTCTAGCTTTTCATTTTTTGCTTTACTTCTGGAGTAAGGGTTTAGGCTGTCTAAATATTTAGAGCTTAAGTAAGTTAAATTTAATTTTTCTAATTCTTCATCAGAATAATTATCTGGAATAATCACCTCAAAAAAAGGATAAAAATTATCTAGCAGAGCATCTTCTACAAGTTTTTGCCCCATTAAAAAAAATGAATTATGTTTTTTTATTCCCTTTGCAGTAAATAAACTTTTAAAGCGTTTAAAGTGATCGTTTTTAGAGCTAGTTATTTTATAAATCATTTCCGTAAAAAGTATTAAATTTTTTATCAATTAGTGAAATAAGAAGATTATTTGCAACAATTGCATCTGTGTTTGAAAAATTAACTTCGCTTTGTTTTTGATGTAAAAAGATAGAAAATATTTGTAAGATAGTGTGTATTACTTTTGGTTTATTTTTATATTTAGCATTTGATAAATAATACTTCCAAAGGTGATGACGAGCTTTATCAAATTGAGAATGAACTGCTATGTTTTTAAATTTTTTATTTTTCAAATGTTGAAAATTTCTATTTAAAAAATTTCTTTGTTTTGCTGTTGTATGAATTGTAGGGGCAGATGTAAAAAATAAACTTCTTGAAATAATTTTAGGATTTTTAAAATAAATAGCAGCAAAGCAATCTGAAAAAAGTTCTGTTAAACCAGTAAAAGGGTCAGAATAATCAATTCTTTGTTTTGTTATATTTGTAACAAGATTAAAACTTAAGTGCTTCCATTTATTTTGTATAGATGAGTAAGTTTTATTTTCTGTTAAGCTAAGTACATTACTATTAAAATAGGCATGTCCTAATTCATGAACTGCAATTGGCTGGGAGTGAGAAGGGTGCTTTGTTGCGCCTTTTTTTAATTCAAATTGAATTGGAATATAAATTATATTAAATAGTCCATGAAAAAAAGCATTGCTAGATTTTTTAACCACAAGAACACTTAAGTCTTTTGGTATTTGTAATTTTGAAGGTGCAAAAAAATTACAAACTTTAATTAAGTTTTTTTTAACATAGGAAAGTTTATTAGCAGAGGGATTTTCTTTTTTATCTTTTTCACCTCCAGTAACTTCATATAAAAAATTTTTAGAACTACAAACATTAAAAGATGTAGAGGCGATTGTGTTAAACGAAAAAAAATAAAACAACAAAGCAAGTAGTAATTTTTTAATATGCATAGGTTGCAGTATAGTAATAAAATAGGCTTAAGTCTAGTTATAGAGGTATTTGTAAGTATTTGTAATTATTAAGTTATTAGTAATATTTTTTGAACACAGTCTATAGTAAAGTTTTGTGTAAGTTATTTTACAAATAAATGACTATTAATCTTTTTTGTTTTATTTTTATATAAATAAGCAAAAAGATAAAAAATAAACATTACAGAGGATAAAAAATAAAAATCTTTAAATTTAATTTTTCAAACATTTTAGTTTATTTAATATTTTTATTTTTACTATCTTGCGATGGATATTCAATTGTTCCCGCAGAACCAGAACCAGGTACACCTACACCTCCAACTATAAAGTGCAATTTAGATAATTTACCAAGCGGGTATCCTGTTGCAGCCGATACTGTTAATAGAGTTCATGCAGTAATTTTTGGCATTGACACTGATGAACACAAAACGCTTGTAGAGAAAACTTTTAAAAATGAAATAAGGCCAGATAAATTAAGCAATGCCGAAAAGTTAATATGTAATTCAATATTATTTAATCTTCATGCAGATGTTAGAGTTACAAAAAAAAATCCTGTTGAATTGGGAGAGGGCAGTGTAGCAGATATATTAATTATTAGTTCTAGTAGAAGTTATTCTGATGAACAATTAGGAAGACTGTTTACTCCTGGTGGAAGTGGTTATGTTGCGGAAGATGACGATAGCATTAAAAAAATTGAAACATCTTTTTTAGGAAAAACTTATCCTTTGGTTATAACTAGTGGAGGAAATGGAGTAAACGAATGCACAGAAGAAGCTTATGAAATAGGAAAGGAAGTTGGTCTTTTGCCTGCAGGACTTTTAGGAAAATTTAATAATGACAACAGCTGTGAATCTATAACTACACCTGCGTGTGACAAAGTAAGAAAATTTTTAAAATCTTGTGACATGAGAATGGCAAGAATTATTAAAGAAGATAAATCATATAAACAAAATTGGATAATAGTAGGCTCTGCTGGAATTGATAGAGTTTCTGATAGCGCTGATTATTTGCAAGGCTCATATCAACTTCACCAAAAACCAGGAAGTGTTTTAAAAGATCGATGGGTGTCTACATATTACAGGTATAAAAAAGACTCAGAAATATTTGAAGGAACTAGTCACGGCGCACCTCTTGTTGCAAAAGTAGCTGCCGAAATAAAAAGACGAGTAAGCAGTGGAGTAGACGGATGGACAAACGCACACATTGCCGAATTAATTTTAGAAACCGCCGACGACATAGGCGCTAGCGGAACAGATAATGTTTACGGCAGAGGAGCTTTAAATATTAAAAAAGTTTTTATTGAATTAGAAAAATATTTAGAAGACAACGAGAAGCCAGATTTAACTCCTTAGAAAATATATTTTATTTAAGATTAGGTGTGAAAATATTTATAAATAATTGTAATTATTAAATGATTTTCATAGCCTATAGTAAAGTTTTAGTTTAATTATGCTATAGTCCGTGACTATGAATATTTTTTGTTTTATTTATATGTTAAGATTAATTAAAGGGGTAAATTATGACAAACAAAGAAATGAAAAGTGCTTTGAAAAGAATAGATGCTTACTCTGATGATATGCGTAAAGGCAAAATTGATATGAGCGAATGTGTTAAGTTATCATATTATCCTCCATTCAAAGATGGTAATCAGAATACCTCTTTAAATAAAAAAAATAATAAATCTTCAAATTTTAATTCTAGTATAAAAAAAAATAAAAAGAATAAATAGTGGAAAGAAACATTTCTATTATTTGGGATTTTGACAAAACTTTAACTCCTGATTGCTCAACAACAAAAACTGTAAATATTTTAACAAAAAGATTAGGACCTTCTCCAAAGGTATTCTGGGATAATATAAAAGCTTTGCGAGGTGATAAAAAAAAGCCAAAGTGGAAACATATCCTTGCCTCTGACGCCCCTATTTGGATGTATTCTTTGTCTATGATTGCAACTAATCAAAACCTACTTTTAAATAAATCTTTTTTTAACAGAGCAGTTGTAGAGTATATTTCTTTATACTCAGGTGTAGAGGTATTTTTAAAAAAACTTAAAGATCTTAAAAATTTAAAAAGATTTAAAAAAGAAAAATTAAATATTTCACATTTTATTGTTTCTGCTGGTTTAAAAGATTTAATAGAGCAGTGTTTTAAGCCTAGTTTGATAGATATGACTTTTGGATGTAGATACGCAACTGATGTTGAAGTCAGCGGTGATAAAAAAATATTTAACAATATTCCAGTTTTTTGCATGGACGAAACAATGAAAACACGATCAATTTTTGAAATTTCCAAAGGCTCTTTTAAAGATCCTAGTAAATCAGTTAATGCTAGAGTAGATAAGCAAAAAATGTGGTCTCCTTTTGAAAATATGATTTATGTTGGTGACGGGCCAACTGATATTCCAGCATTGTCATTAATTAGGGACAGGGGAGGAGTTGGTGTTGCCGTATACAATAAATCAGATTCTAATGAAGATATTAAAAAAAATTTAAAAGATTTAAGTTCAGGCAGAAGAGCTGATTTAATTACTCCTGCTGACTATTCACTAAATGGAGAGTTATATAAATTTATAGAATCAAGGTGTTTTCAAATTTTGCAAAGATATGAAGCAGAAAATATTAACAGGCTAGTTAGATAAGTATTTCTTTGCTGTAAATAATTTTATTAAAATTAAATTTCTAAACTTATTGGCAGGTTTGAGCATTGGTAAAGTTCATTTAAATTAGATGCGTTGATAAATTTAATTCCATTTGTTTCTTGAGTTCCGTAGGCTTCGTGAATATGTCCAAAGGCATGAATTTTTGGTTTTATATTATTAACTGCTGTTAATAGTTCTTTGCATCCAACATTTTCTCCGGTTTTACATTTATCAAGTATGCCAAACGCAGGCCCATGAGTGATTAAAACATCTGTGTTTTGTGGAATTAAATCCCAATGTTTTTTTATTTCTTCGCCTCTTTCTTTGTTAAAAGCCCAATTACGAAAAGCAGGCTGCACAGGAGATCCCCAAAATTTAATTCCTTTAATTTCTATTCCAGTGTCGTTTAAATATATAATGTCTTTTTCTTTTAACAAAGATTCAGAAACAAATCTTCTTTCATCCTCAAGCCCAAAATCATGATTACCAGAAATAACAATTTTATATTTAAAATTTTGTTTTTGCATCCATGTAGAAAAATTTTCAACATCAGATATTGAACCTTTATTAGTAAAATCTCCGCAGTGAATTAAAATGTCTCCGGAGGTGAGGTTTAATTTTGAGTGATGGTTATGAGTGTCAGATATAAAAGTTAGTTTCATTTTTTGTTGGAGGGGGAGGGGTGGTTGTGGTTTTTTATATAACAGTACTAGTAAAAAGAAAAATATTGTCAATGATTTGGAGGTGTTTTTATTTTTTTTGTGTCAAAGTTTAAAAAAAATTATTTTTTTAAATTTATAGAATTGTACTGTAT
>JAAOIH010000034.1 GCA_015163875.1 Bdellovibrionales bacterium | reverse complement strand
ATAGACTAATTACTAGTTTAAAAAAAAATTAATATTTTATTTGCACAAAAAAGGCCAATCCTAATAAAAAAAACAGACTAATTGCTAGATTTAATAAAGTGATAATTATTGTATTATCATTTTTATTTTACTGTAATACACTTTTTTAAGTATTTGTAAATTTAAGCATATAATAAAGGAGCTTTTGTGAAATTTTTAATTGTTATATTTATGTTAAGTTCATGCAGTTTTATGGGACAAAAATATTCAAAAAAAACATGGATAAAAAATATTTTTTGGACTAAACCTGTAGTAAAAAATAAAAGATTTGTAAGCTCAGTAACAAAATTAATGATTGGAAAAATTTATAAAATTGCTATTCCAAATGATATTTTATTTAAATCAGAAAAAGGAAAGTTAAAAAAATGCAAACCTGTGTTTGGAGCAAGAATAGAGCTTTTAGGATTTCAAGGCGATCAAGCTTTATTAGATTACACAAGCCTTATGGATATCCCAAACGAAGAGTTTTGCAAAGATGGGCATGTATTTATGTCAAAGTTTTTTTTAAAACAAAACGCTAATCTTTTTTATGCAACACAGTTAAAATTTTTAAGCTTAGAGGGGGATATAACATCTATTATCAAGAAAAATTTTTCTACCAGCAAACTAACAGTTAAAGATATTGATGGAAAAAAAAATATAATAAAAATAGGGGATTTTGTTAAATCTAATAGTCAAAAAATATTACCGTTAGCTGTAAAAGGTTTTATAACTTTAAAATCTAAAGAACTTAATTTTATGAAAGGATACATTAATCCAAGGTCATCTTTGCAGGTTGGAACATTTTGCTCACCAAATAATTTAAATTTAAAAATAGTAGGTTTTAGTTCAAGCAAAAGTGAGTTACATAAAAATATTTTTGTTAAAGTAACAAATGAAAAAACATCAAATGTATTTAAATTAATAGGTAAATGGTTTTCAGAAAATAATCATGATTCATGTCCAGTAGACACTCATTTTTTTATCAGCCCAGAAGAATTACTATTAGGGTCAGCACCTCCAACTAAAACAAACCAACCTAAAAACCAAGACAACCAAGACGATCAAGAATCAGAAAAAAATTACTATTAAGTAAAAAACGGGTGTACCTGACCCTCAAGTTGCTTTAGATTTGTGTACCTGACCCTCAAGTTGCTTTAGATTTGTGTACCTGACCCTCAAGTTGCTTTAGATTTGTGTACCTGACCCTCAAGTTGCTTTAGATTGGTTCTTGGGTTGATTTAAGCTGGTCCTTAAGTTGCTATTTGTTTGGCTTTTTATTAAGCTAGGGGCATGAAAAATTATTTTATTATTTTATTATTTTTATTTAGTTTAAATTTAATATCTTGTGGTGAAACTACTCAGATAGTAAAAATGCAACCGACACCTTTAACTCCATTTGTTCTTGATCAAGATTTTACAGACAATTCTGGATCTGGAGAAGATAATGTTGTTAAAAAAACTTATCAGGCAAATTTAACGCGTTTTAAATTTCAAATAAAAAATAATCACACAAAAATTATTACAATTGTTGGGGTTAGATTTACAGTAACAAACACCTCCACCAAAGAAAAAAAAATTATTAGTACATCGGTAGATCAAATTGTTACTGACTCAACGGGAATTGAAGAGATAAAGCCGAGAGGCCTACTGACTAGCCCAGAAAGAAGCGCTACGGTTTATTTAGATGGACTGCCTAAAAACAGAAAAGAGGGAACTAATGTTCGCTATAATATAAAAGCAGAAATTCAGGGCTGGGTAGGAAGCGCGCAAGATCCACAATCTAGATTGTCTGCTGCATATTATTTTAATACTTTATAATTTAATAATTTTAAAAAATATTTATTACTAACTAGTCTTAAGATTTTAATACTCTAAAACAATTTATTACTAACTAGTCTTAAGATTTTAATACTCTAAAAATATTTATTACTAACTAGCCTTAAGAGTTTAGACTTTTAAACAGAAAAAGGCTTGTATAGTTTTTTGACACTGTTTTAATGCCTTAATCTTTATAGCTTTTTTAAAACATAATCACAAAGTCGAGAAAAACTATACTCTTTTTTTTTCAAATTTTGTGTCATTATATTTTTATCAAGGGGAAATATGCAATACTTTATATACATGCTAGAGCACAGAAACTTAGTAATGAAAAAATTTTTAGATTTAAGTAAAAATTTTTTACACCAACCAAGGCTTCAAAAAAACTTTAAAAATTTCTCTAAAGAAAGAGATGTTTTGTTGCCAGAGTTAATACAAATTTGTCAATTTATGCAAAGCTTATCTAAAATTCAGGTTGGAATTTACGAAGGGATTGAAAGCGAAAAGTTAAAAAATATTTTTCAAGAAAGCGACACATTATGGAAAGACATCTGTAGTAGTGAAGAAAGGCTTGTCTCATTACTAGAGCAATCAGAAGATGGAGACATTCAACAATTAGAGAAAAAATTAGCTTAAACTAATTTTTTGTTTGCTGTATATTTCATTATATGAAAGATAGCCAGTTAGATTTAAAAAAAATATTTTATCTAGAAAGTTACGAGGATTTTTTACAATACCTTGTAAAAAATTTATCTGGCAGAAAAAAAACACAGGCTTATTTTTTATACACAGATTTTAAATTAACAACTAATTTAGTTTATCTTAAAAACAAAAAAATACATACAGATTTAAATTTAGATAAAAAGTTTTCTTTTATTAAAAATATACAAACTGATAACAAAAATATAAATGGCACAAAAGCTGTGGACAATATTTTTATTGATAGCAGCCAAAGACTATGGTCAGAAAATTATTGTAAATTATTAAGAGACCTTTTAAAAAAACCAGTATTGCCATTAGTTGTAATTCCTTTTTTGTCGCAATCTTCTGTTTTGTGCTTAGAAGACCCAGATGGTGCGGATGAATATAGCAAAATCAAACAAGATTTTTATCAATACTATGATTGCTTTTCAGGAAGCTTGTCTCAAATTCAATCACAAAATAAATTAGCATTTTTTAGTTTTTTATGGGAGCAAGCTTTTGAAAAAAACATGGACCCAATGTCTATAGAAAGTTCTGTTTTTGTAAAAAAAAATGAAATTTTTAAAAAATCTACATTAAAAGACAAAACATATGAGCCAGCTTACTATGACATTAAAACTGCAGACAACGACAAAGTTAAGTTTTGCCATTACAAAGATGTTAGTAAAATTTTACTTTTAAGAGAAGATTTATTACAAAGAAAAAAAATGGAAGCCCTTGGAGGCTTGGCAAGCCAACTGTCTAATCAATTAAATAACCCACTTGCTGGAATTAGGGGCTTAGTGCAAATTTTGCAACTTTCAATACAAAAAACAATAAACAAAACAATACAGAAAACAGATAAACCAAGCAAAGATGATAAATTATTAGACAGCCTAAACGAAATAGAATCAGAAACTTGGCGATGTAGGTCTATCATAGAAAATTTAAAAAATTTTTCTAACAAAAATAACATAATACAAATTTTTGATTTAAACAAATTAGTAACTGATGTAATAGCGCTATCTAAAGTTGCTTTATCAAAATCTTTACACTCTGTTAATTTAGATAAAAATATTTTAAATATTCAAGGCTCTAGACAACTTATACAACAGGTAATTTTTAATTTAATTATTAACGCCGTTCAGGCAATTAATGATGGAGATAAAATTATTATAAAGTCTTATAAAAATAATAAAAAAGTTATTTTAGAAATCAAAGATTATGGCAAAGGAATGAGCAAGCATGTGCAGTCACAAATTTTTACTCCGTTTTTTACTACAAAAAAAAATAAAGGAACAGGCCTTGGCCTAAGCATGAGCTTAAATATAATGAAAAAATTTTCTGGCGAAATTAAAGTAGAGTCAGTGCATGGAGAATACAGTCTTTTTACTTTAATTTTTCCAGAGCAGAAGTAAAAAAATAAAAACTATTATGTCTAAAATATTAATTATTGATGATGAGGTGTCTTTAAATAAAGCTTTAACCAAAGTGGCGTTATTAAATAATTATACAGTAAAGTCGGCATTTTCTATGAAAGAGGGGATAGATATGTGGAGTGTTTTTTTGCCTGATATTGTATTGTTAGATGTTTTTTTGCCAGATGCCAATGCCCTGCAATTTATACCAAAATTAGATTTAAAAGGAGCAAAGTTAGTATTAATGTCAGCCCACGAAGAGTTAAAAAAAATTCAATCACATAGCTTTAACGGAGTGGATTTGTTTCTACACAAGCCATTTTTAAACATTTTTGAAAGCTTTAAACAAATAGAAGGCCTGCTTGATAAATAAAAATTTTATTCTCTCTTGTGAAGAAAGTTTTTTTATTGTAACACTCAAGTATGAAAATTATAGCAGGAAGATTTAAGGGTCAAAATTTACAATCGTTTAAGAATAAAAATATTCGACCGACTATGTCTAAAGTTAAAGAAACTTTATTTAATAAAATTCAACTTAAAATTAACGGTGCAAAAGTTTTGGATTTATTTTCTGGAACTGGCTCGCTTGGAATAGAGGCCCTATCTAGGGGGGCGGTATCTGTAGATTTTGTAGAACAGCACCCATCATCTGTAAAAATTTTAAAAGAAAATATTAAATTAATAAAAATAGAAGACGAAATAAATATTTTTAAAAAAGATGTATTTTCTTTTTTAGATAAAAAAGATTTTATTTGTGATTGGGATATTATTTTAATAGACCCTCCATTTACACAAAAATTAGCCGATAAAGTTATGACTGCAATTTCGACATTAAATTTTAATAAACAAGATGCTATTATTATAATTGAATCTAGTAAGCATGAAGTAATTAAAGATAGCTATTTGGAGTGGGGCTTACAGGATCAAAAAAATTTTGGAGATAAAAAGTTATCTTTTTACTCAAGAATGTTATAGTTATATTAATAAAGAGGTGGACATGAAAACTTTAGTGTATGCAGGAAGCTTTGACCCAATTACCCTTGGGCATTTAGATATTATAAAAAGAGCAAGTAATTTATGTGATAAATTAATTGTAGTTGTATTTAATTCTCAAAATAAAAAATATCAATTTACTACAGAGCAAAGGCTTGATTTTTTAAAAAAATCTACAGAAAATATTAAAAACATAGAGACAGATTCATCTCAATTATTATTAGCAGATTATATGAACAATAATGGGCATTTTTGCTTAGTAAGAGGGCTTCGTGGCGCTGAAAGCATAGACTTAGAGGAATCAATGTTTGTTACAAATAAAACTTTATCAGATAGCTTAGAAAGTATATTTTTATTTGCTAGCCCTAAGTACAGACATATTTCTTCTTCTTTAGTAAAAGAGTTAGCTCCGTACCCTGCAGATTTAAAAAACTTTGTTCCATTATGTGTTGCAGAATTTTTAAAAAAATAGTTTATTATAAATTAAATAATGAAAAATAAAAATTCTTTTCAAATTAGTTTATCAGAGTCAGTAAAAAAAATAACTGCTTCACCAACCTTAGCTTTATCAGCTTATGCTAAGCAATTAAAGCAACAAGGCATAGATGTAATTTCTTTAGCAGTCGGCGAGCCTGACTGGGATACCTTTTCTGCAATTAAAGAATCAGGAATAAAAGCTATTAACAACGGCTTAACTAAATACACGCCAGTGTCGGGGACTGATGATTTAAAAAAAGCTATTTGTGAATTTACTTATAAAGATATTGGCATTAAATATGACAAAAGCTCGGTTAGCGTATCAACTGGAGCTAAATTTATTTTATTTGCGGCATTGCAATCTGTGTTAAACCCAGGTGATGAAGTTTTGCTTTCAAAACCTTATTGGGTAAGTTATCCAGAAATGATTAAATTAGCAGGTGGAGTTGTAAAATATATTTCAACATCAGAGGAAAATAAATTTAAGTTACAAAAAAATAATTTATTAAATGCCATTACTAAAAAAACAAAAATTTTAATTATTAATAGTCCGTCTAACCCAACTGGAATAATTTATTCACAACAAGACTTTAAAGATTTGGCAGAAGTTTTGCGCAAGCACCCGTCTTTGTTAGTTATTAGCGATGATATTTATAAGTCATTAATTTTTGATAATAATAATTATATGCATTTATTAGAGGTGGCTCCAGATTTAAAAAATCAAATTTTGCTAGTAAATGGAGTTTCTAAATCTTTTTCTATGACAGGTTGGCGTTGCGGCTGGGGAGTTGGGCCAGAGCATTTAATTAAAGCCATGAGCAATTATCAAAGCCACTCTGTTAGCTCGGCATCGTCTATCTCTCAAGCAGCAAGTGTTACTGCTTTAAATGATTGTAAAAAAAATATCCAAGAAAG
This sequence comes from Bdellovibrionales bacterium, assembly GCA_015163875.1. Classification (GTDB taxonomy): domain Bacteria; phylum Bdellovibrionota; class Bdellovibrionia; order Bdellovibrionales; family UBA1609; genus JAAOIH01. Next base: position 1,785 of record JAAOIH010000034.1, on the reverse strand, counting down.
CAATCTGCTGTTAAAACAAAGAGCTAAATGTTTGCAAAACGAATTATTAAAACTTCCTAAAATTTCTTTTTTTAAACCAGAGTCAACATTTTATATGTTTGCAAATATTAAATATTATATAGGAAAATCTTTTAATAATAAAATTATAAAAAACTCTGAAGATTTTTGCAAAGCATTACTAGAAGACCAAGCATTAGCAACAGTTCCAGGAAGTGCGTTTGGAACAGAAAATTATTTACGACTAAGTTTTGCCGTAGAAGAAAAAATTATTAAACAAGCCGTACAAAGGTTAATTAATTTTACAGACAAATTACAAACTTAAGTTACAAACTTAATTGCAAACTTAATTACAAACTTAAGTTACAAAATATTAGACGCCAGCTCAGCAAGCTCTGACCTTTCACCTTTTTGTAAATTTACATGACTTGCTATTGCGTGTTTTTTAAATTTTTCGCTAATATAAGCAAGGCCACTATTTGCTGCATCTAAATACGGGTTATCTATTTGATAAACATCGCCTGTTAAAACAATTTTTGTTCCCTGACCAGCTCTTGTAATAATAGTTTTTATTTCATGTGGAGTTAAATTTTGTGCTTCGTCTACAATTAAAAATTGATTTGGAATACTTCGACCTCTAATATAAGTAAGCGGTTCTATGCTAATCATTCCTTGATTAATTAATTCTTGAGCTCTGTTGGATGATTTATTTTCAGAGCCCATTAAAAAATCAATATTATCAAAAATAGGCTGCATCCATGGATTTAATTTTTCTTCCACACTCCCCGGAAGATATCCAATATCTTTTCCCATAGGGAATACTGGTCTGCTTACTAAAAGTTTTTTAAAATGATTTTCATCTAAAGTTTTATAAAGACCAGACGCAATAGCTAACAATGTTTTTCCAGTACCAGCTTTACCAGCTAACGAAACTAGTGCTATATCATCGTTTAACAAGCTGTCTAATGCAAAACTTTGCTCCATATTTTTAGGCTGAATCCCCCAAATACTTTCTGTAGATAAATGTAGTGCAACAATTTTTTTTTGTCTGGCATCATACCTCCCCAATGCCTTATGATTATTTTGACCAGAGTCTTCTAAAATAACATACTCATTTGGGTACAAAACCAAATCTTTTTTTGGATCTAAATATCTTTGTTTATAAAATAAATTTATTTCATCAGAGGTGGCTGGAATTGTAGAATAACCATCATAGGCTTGATCTTCTCTGTCTTGATCTGGTTCATAATTTTCTGCCATTACCTGACAAAGATCTGCTTTAATTCTTAAATTAATATCTTTTGTAATAAGTTTTACTTTATCTTTTGGATGTTTTATTTTTATGGCTAATGCTGTTGCTAAAATTAAATTATCATTTTTTTTGTAATCTAAATCATATTTATGTAAAATATCATCTGGAAGAACTGGATTAATAGTTACATAAACTGTGGACTTTTCTAATTCTAATTTTACGCCTTCTGATAAATTTCCACGAGATCTTAGCTCGTCAATAAAGCGACTAAAGTGCCTTGCGTGTCGTCCGTTTTCGCCAGGGTCTCTTTTAAATTTATCAACTTCTTCAATTACTGTAATTGGAATATAAATATATGCGTTGTGAAAACTAGTTAATGATAAAGCATTAAATAATATAATATTTGTATCTAAAATAATTCTAGTGTTAGACAGAAAAACTCCCTTTTAGAATTAACCGACAGATTAACCGACAGATTAACCGACAGTTACTTTGTTTCGCCCTCCGTCCTTAGATTCGTATAAGGCCTTGTCGGC
>JAAOIH010000033.1 GCA_015163875.1 Bdellovibrionales bacterium | reverse complement strand
AACATTTTCTAGATTTCTAGCAGTGCCATTAACGTGCATCCATTGTCCACTATTATTAGCGTATATTTTTTCTTTTGATTTACAGATAGAATTGCTCAATCCTGTTGATCCAGTATTACCTACATCTGTGGCAATAGTACGTCCTGTTTGTAGATTTTTTTCACCGCCTGCTGCTCTTTTTTGTTTTTTTGTTATTAGTTCTACAATCCCATATCCACATGTACGGGCATTCTGTAAGTAATAATTTTTTGCAGCATCAGGTATTTTCTCTTTAGTGCCAACAACATCATAAAAATCACCATGGTGTTTGCATGTTCCCACTATTGATTGGGCATGCCCATCAATAGATATTAAAAAAAAGCTGATTATGTATATAAAAAATTTCATAAAATCCTCCAGGATAGAGTTTTTTCGACTATTTGGAGGTAAAACTTTAGGACAAAAGACTGTGTTTAATAAACTTTCTCAAATTAATACACAAATCTTCAACTAAAACGACTTGAGGGTCAGGTACATCTTTTTTTTCTTATTGAAGATGGATAATTAATTTTTTTTAAAAACTGGTAGTCTTAATTTCGACTTGAGGGTCAGGTACACCCTTTTTTAGGGGGGGGTCCTGACCTCGGGGTCAGGTACACCTCCTAAAAAGGGGTGTACCTGACCCTCAAGTCGAAATTAAAAGTTACCGATTTTTAAAAATGGCAACCAACCACCTCCAATAAAAAAAAAGGTGTACCTGACCCTCAAGTCGAAATAAATTGGTAAAAGGATTGTAATATTTTAAGATTAGTAATACTATAATATTACTAATCTTAAAATTAGGGATAAATTAATATTATGGTATCACTTATAACTCTTTTAGAGGCGCAAAAAATATTATCAAAAAATATTCGGACAAAAAGATTAAGTATGAATTTAACTCAAGATGCTTTGTCTAAAAGGTCTGGAGTTGCCTTGCCTACTTTGCGAAAATTTGAGCAAAAATCTAGTATATCTTTAGGCTCTTTTTTAAAAATATTAATGGCTTTAGGTTTGTTAGATGATTTTTTACAAGCAAGTAAAAAAAATCAACATACTTTTTTATCAATAGACGATGTTATTAATTCAAATACCAAAGTTTCTAGAAAAAGAGGTAGGCGAAAATGAAAACTACCTACAAATTTAATTCTTCAAACCCCTCCAAAGATTACCCCTCTGTTAAAGAAATAAAAGTTGGTTTAAATTTTGATAAAAAAATTATTCCAGTTGGAAGACTTGCAACAAGTGAGCAAAAAATTTATTTTGAATATGATCAATCATTTATAGAAAATAAAATAGAAATCTCACCACTAAAACTTCCACTGCAAAAAGGAGTTACTACATCTAGTACAAATTTATTTGATGGATTGCCAGGGGTATTTAACGACAGCTTGCCCGACGGCTGGGGGCGTTTACTTTTTGATCGCCTTATGGCAAGTAATGGTGTTTTTTCAAAAAATTTAACTCCATTAGACAGGCTTTCCTATGTTGGAGATAATGGAATTGGTGCATTAGTTTATAAACCTGACTACAGTTTGTCAGAAACAAAAGGCGATGCAAAAAACTTTATAAATTTAGACACTCTTGCAATTAAATCTAAAACAATATTAAAAGATAACTCTAAAAATGTTTTACAAGAATTACTAAGTTTAAATGGATCATCTGCTGGGGCAAGGCCAAAAGCTTTAATTGGGCTAGACAAAGATAAAAAAAATATTTATTACGGAGCTTGCAAGCTAACAAGTGATTACGAATATTGGTTAGTTAAATTTACTAACTCACAAGACACAATAGATGCTGGAGCAATTGAGTATGTGTATGCGTTGATGGCAAAAAAAGCTGGAGTTAATATTTCAGAAGTGCATTTGTTTAAATCACAACATGGCGCTGGATATTTTTCTACTAAACGCTTTGACAGAAATCATCAAAAAAGATTTCACATGCACACAGCTTGTGGATTATTGCATTCTGATTTTCGCACCCCCTGCCTAGATTATAAAAATTTAACTGCACTAACATGGGCTATTACAAAAGACATTCGCGAAGTAGAAAAAATGTTTAGGCTAGCTGTCTTTAATGTTCTAGCCCATAACAGAGACGATCATTCTAAAAATTTTAGTTTTTTAATGGACAAAAATGGAGCCTGGAAACTTTCACCTGCTTATGACATTACATTTTCTTTTGGGCCTGAAGGTGAACAAAGCACAATGCTTATGGGTGAGGGGAAAAATCCAAGAACAGATCATTTAATAAAGCTAGGCTTAGATGCAAACCTTGATAAAAATTTAATCAACCAAGCCATTGATCAAACAAAAAACGCGCTTAGCTATTGGAAAAAACTTGCAATCCAACATTCTGTTAGTCAATCAAGCATTGACCTTATAAAAAGCAAACTTCAAACCAGCCAAAAATAATTTCGACTTGAGTAATTTCGACTTGAGGGTCAGGTACACCCCTTTTTTAGGGGGGGTCCTGACCCCGGGGTCAGGTACACCCCCTAAAAAGGGGTGTACCTGACCCTCAAGTCGAAATTAAAGCTACCGATTTTTAAAAAAGGCAGCCAACCACCTCCAATAAGAAAAAAAAAGATGTACCTGACCCTCAAGTCGAAATAAATTGAAATTAGATTTTCAGATCGGAAATAAATCGAAATTAGATTTTCAGATCGAAATTAGATTTTCAAATCGAAATTGCTTGCGATTTATTTATTTTGAATTTTGGCAGCTTATTGAAAATGGCTTGCCTGTTCTGGAGTCGCATGGGTCAGATTCGTATGTTCTGTTTTTTGTGTAAGTAATATTGTCTAGGCTAATTAAAAACATTGGGCTAATTTTAACAATATTATTATATTTATCGTATTTAATAACTCTACAGTTAGTGTTTTTAGAAACATCATGGCGCTTTAAATCTTTAGTGTTAATAATGTCTGATAAAAAAACATGCTGTTTGTTTTTATTATTTAAATTTGCAGAATAACTAAGCTCGTTATTTAGTTCGTTATTTTGGCACTGAATTGCTAAAGTTTCAGACATATTTAAAGAGTTAATATAAATTTCGTCTAAATTTTTTTCTTTAAATTGTAAAAATTTAGAACTAAGATATTTGTTAGAAGATAGTTTTTTTTCTTTAAGTGTTTTTCTGTATTCTGCTTTAAATAAATTTAAACTAACATCACTTAAAGAAATATCAGTATTTATTATGTTTACCATTTTTTGATTTAATCTAAAAGTATGATTATCGCCGTCTTTATTGATAACAGTAAATTTAAAATTACATTGTAAATCTTTTTTAATTAAAGATTTTTGAGTAATATTTAAAACCTCCTCTGGTAAAAAATTAATAAAGGAGAGTTTATTTTTTACTTTTATTTCAGTAATATGGGTAATATGTGTTAACTGATTAGTTTTTACAAAAGCACAAAGGCTTGTTACTTTTAAATTAAGCCCAACATCTTTTGTCTGAAAATGAAGCTGACTTTTTAAATTTAAATATAAATTAGAAAATTTTTTGTCAGAAAAATCTAAAAAATACTTAAACTGAGAAAAACTTAATATGTGTGGAATAGTATTTTTTTTAGAAGTTTGAGTTTTTGCATTTTTAATTTTATTTATATGAGGCTGTTTAACTTTAGGATTAATAATTAAAATAGGCTCTGCAATGCTCCATGTTTGCTTGTCTCCACAAGAGGTTAAAAAGCTTACAACAATTAACAAACTAAAAAGTGTGATTTTTTGCATTTTACAATTCCTTATATTTATATTTAAAGGTATAGCATGCAAAAATGTGTCCTAATAAATGGTGGAGGGGATAGGATTTGAACCCGTACAAGCCGAATCCAGCGGATTTACAATTCTTTTTTGTATAAAATCTATTGACTACTTCGATATAATACGATATATTCGAACCCTATATTGTTTTTTATACAAAAAGAGGATTAATGTTTAAATATTTAAACAGGCACACTAATGTACCAAGTATTATAAAGCGAAAAAAATCTTGCCTAATACTTGGGCCAAGGGGCACCGGAAAAAGTGTTTATATAGAAAAGCTTACATGTAAGCAAAAAAATCTTTTTTCTATTAATTTGTTAAAAACAGATATTTTTACAAGATACCTTGCAGATCCATCTTTATTAAGAAAAGAAGTTGAGCAAATACTAAAAAAAACAGAAACTTTAATTGTAATTATTGATGAGGTACAAAAAGTACCAAGCATATTAAATGAGGTTCATTTTTTAATTGAGGCATACAAAAATCGTTGTACATTTATTTTAACAGGCTCTTCTGCCAGAAAACTAAAGCAACAAAATATAAATCTTCTTGCAGGTAGAGCTATTTTAGTTCCATTTTTTTCTTTTAATTATAAAGAGGTGGATTTTAAAAATAATCTTAATAATATTTTACAATTTGGCTTATTACCAGAAGTTTTTTTAGATGATAATGTAGAAAGCAAAATAGATTTTTTAAAAACTTACACAGGCGTTTATTTAAAAGAAGAAATAATGCAAGAATCTTTAGTTCGTAATATTGGAAATTTTAATCAATTCTTAGAACTTGCTGCGCAATTAAATGGATCTCAAATTAATTACAGAAATATCTCTAAAAAGATAGGAGTGTCTGACAATACTGTTAAATCTCATTATGAAATTCTAGAAGACACTTTGATTGTGTCTAAAATTCCTGCATGGACTAACTCTGTAAAAAAACAATTACAAAAAGCTGCTAAATATTATTTTTTTGATAACGGTGTAATCAATAGTTTAACTGGAGAATTAAAAACAGAGCTTAAGCCTTCATCTTTTAGGTACGGATTATTATTTGAAAATTTAGTTGTTAATGAAATTATTAAAATTAATTCTTTGTTAGGCCATGATTATAAAATATTTCATTATAAAAGTAATCACGAGCTTGAAATTGATATAATTTTACAAAAAAATTTACAATCAAACCCAATTGCAATAGAAATAAAATCATCCACCTCCCCTACCGCACAAGAGGTAAAAAATATATTGTCCATTAGGCAAGACTATCCAAAGGCCAGGTGCATTGTTATATGCAACACTCCTAATAATTATATTGAAAACGAAATTGAATTTTTAAGTTTTCCATCTGGAATAAAAGATATATTTTAAAATGGTGGAGGGGATAGGATTTGAACCTATGTAGACCGAAGCCAGCGGATTTACAGTCCGCCCCTTTTAACCACTCAGGCACCCCTCCAAATATAAAAACAAAAATGGAGCTGGGTATGGGACTTGAACCCGCAACCTACTGATTACAAATCAGTTGCTCTACCAATTGAGCTAACCCAGCCCGAAATTAAAATCTATAATAAAAATTTAAGCATATCAACCATTATTGGGCTTTAACTAATAGTTTAAAAAACTCTGTGACCATTATTGTGGGCCAGTTTGCATCAAGCTTTGTTAAAATAATCCTGCAATATCTTAACAGCTTTTTGATTTTGCTCCATAGGCCCAACTGTCATTCTTACTTGGGTTTTAAAGCCGTATGGCAAAAGTGGCCTTAAAACTAAAGCCTTTGTTAGTAATTGTTTGCAAAAATCTTGTGCGTCTTGCTTGCAGTCAAATAAAATAAAATTTGCTTGCGACTTTGTATAATCTATTTTTAAAGAGTCAAAAGATTTGTAAAAAAAACTTAAACCTTGCTTATTGTTTTCATAAATTTGTTTTAAATAATCTGTATTTTTAATTGCAGCACTTGCCCCTGCTTGCACTAATGAGTTTACATTAAATGGATTTCTGACTTTATCAAAGTATGAAATAATTTCTGGATTTGCAATTAGCACCCCTAATCGCAAACCTGCCAAAGCGTATGCTTTGCTTAAAGTTCTAATAACTGCAACATGATTATAAGTTTTTACCCAGTCTAAAGTTTTTGGAAAGTCTGTAGCTGTTACAAATTCATTATATGCCTCATCTATAATTAATAAAATATTTTTATCTTTGCAAAATAAAACCAAGCTTAAAAGTTCGTCTTTAGAAACATAAGTGCCTGTAGGATTATTTGGGTTTGCAATAAATACTATTTTTATTTTAGCATCTTCATTGATAGCTTTTTTTATTGCATCAATATCAAAGCCTAAGTTTTTATTTAAGGGGCATTGTTTTACTTCAAGCCTTGCAGCTTGCGCGCAAACTTTGTAAGCAATAAAAGCCCCTTGCGAGGTTAAAACTTTTTCGCCCTCTATGGGGTTGCAATAAGTACGAATTAAAATATCTATAATTTCGTTAGACCCGTTTCCAAAACTTAAGTAGTCAGTTTTAATTTTATAAAAATCAGAAAAATTTTGTTTTAATTTTGTGCATTGAGGGTCGGGGTAAAAATGTGCAGACTCAATTGCCTTAACTAATACTTTTTTTACCTCGTTGCTACAACCTGCTAAATTTTCATTAGAGGATAGCTTGTAAAACTTGCTTAAATTGTGTTTATTTTTAATAGACTCTAAAGACATTCCCGGCTTGTAGGCTTTTAAATCTTGTATATGTTTAGAAACTTTTAACATATTTTCCTTTTTTTATTTTTATATCCTCTTTTAATAATATCTGGAAAAAAATGTAAATCCACATTGCCTCCAGATAATAACACGCAAGAGTTTTTTCCTAAATCAAGATTTCCATAAAATGCTGCGGCCATTGATAATGCTCCAGATCCCTCTGTTAAAGTTTTTGTTCTTTCGAGTAAAAAAACCATTGTTTCTGCAAGCTCTTCTTCGTTTACAAAAATAACATCGTCTATATATTTTTTAATATAATTTTTATAGTTATATAAACTTGGCCTGCTAATGTATGTGCCGTCAGCTAAACTTATTTTAGTTTTATTTTTTACATCCTCTTTTTCTTCTTTTAAATTATGAAACCAAGAGTAGCCTGTAAGACAAAGTTCTGAAACCACGCCGTAAACTTTTGTTTTAGGGCTTAGGGATTTAATTGCCAAGGCTACTCCCGATGATAGACCTCCCCCTCCAATAGGGACAATTACTGAATCTAAAGTTTGATTAGAAATTTTTGAAAACTGCTCTAAGATTTCTATACCAATGCCGCCTTGGCCGGCAATAATTTTTGAATCTTCGTATGGATGAACAAAAAAAGAATTTTGTTTTTTGCATTCTGCAATTGCATACTCAGCGCTTTCGACAATGTCTTGACCTTTTAAAATAACTTTTGCTCCGTATTCTTTTGTAGCCTCTATTTTTGCTAGCGAAGATTTTGTTGGCATCACCACTGTAGCACTGCAGCCAAGTTTTGAGGCCACCCACGCAACACCTTGGGCGTGATTACCAGCAGAGCAAGCCCATACTCCTTTTTGTTTAATTTCTGGATTAGTTTGTAGTAAAGAAAAAATTTTATTATACGCGCCGCGAACTTTAAAGCTTCCAGTTTTTTGCAAGTTTTCATATTTTATATAAAGTGAGCTATTAACCCGCCTGCTTGCATTACCTGAAAAGCTAAATTCTGTAAATTTTAACTTAGATGGTAAATTTTGATGAGCTTTTTTTATGTCTGCTAAAGTAACAATATCCATTTTTATCTTTGTATATTTTTTGTACATTTTTTCTACTTTTTAATAGCATATAAAGCAAATAATTTATATAAAATCTAAAATTTATCTCCGATATAGCAATTATAAGATAATTAAGGAGTATTTATGACTAATCAGTTTAAAAAACAAAAAATTTATTTTATTAGTTTGGGAGCTTTAGGAGTTGCCTTAATTAGTAGTTTAATTCTTTTAGGAACAAATTTTACAGAAGAAAATTTTTATGGATCAAGCCAAGAAGCTGATATCACGCAATGTTTAGAGGATTGCTCAAAAGAGCAATTATTAGAGAAGCTTAAACAAATACAATTAGCTATTAAAAACAAAAATGCTAGCAAGCCTTTATTAAAAGCTGACGATAAAATAGAAATTACCTCTACAGTAGAAAAATTTAAAAAACAATTAGACTCTATTGGAGAAAAATTAAACGCTCTTAGTGAAAAAACTGATAAAGTGTCTGAAAAACATTATAACAAATATATGATGTCTTTAATTGGAAAGTTAGATAGAGCAAAAACATCTGCTTTAAAATTATTAAAAATTACTGATTTTGAAACTGGTGATAAAAAGGATATAAAAAAATATGTTAATTTAAAAATTAATTTAGTTCAAATTGAAAATTTTTTATTAGATCACTTTCATGATTTAAATATATCTTATGCAACAGAGAAAAGAATAGATATGTTTTTATTTGATTATAGAATTGATAAAAATCTGCTTTCTGCACTGTTAAACGAACATCAAGCCCGTGGTTTGGCTGAAAAAGTAGAAGTAGAGCAGAAAAAAAATACTGATAATGTTTTTCTTCAAATACAAAACAACAGTGATTTAGGCAAGTCTATTATTTTGCATCAACAGGCTCAACATTATATATTTTCTTTACAAGTACATAAGCAAAATAACGCATTTAGAAGTGAAGAAAATAAATGGATTATTAGTCAAATTGATAAAGCAGAAAAATATATATCGTCTGCAGAAAACTCAGGCATTTACAAAAAATATATTGATGGAGTAACTAAAAACAAAAATAGTGGAAAAAACTCACATTATGACAATGATATTTTATGGCCAACACAAACAAATCGTGGATGGGGTTCAAACAAAAATATACAAAAATCTCATGGGTGGCCAAATACAACTCAAACTACAGATAAAAATTTAAATAAAACTCCTTCTAAAAAAATATTAGATAATAGAGGTGGATTTTAGTTTTTAGTTTTTAGATTTTGTGATTTTAGATTTTGTGATTTTAGTTTTTAGATTTTGTGATTTTAGTTTTTAGATTTTGTGATTTTAGTTTTTAGATTTTGTGACTTATTAATATTATAAAAAAAAATTCAGAGACAATCCTCTGAATATAAAAAAAAGCCCAGGGACAATCCCCTGGGCTACGCCATCAAGATGTAATTAAAATGTTTATCAAGATGCACTCAAAAGTTGATGGCAATTGCTGAATAAAATCCAAGTGAGTTTTTTGGAACCTGTGTTTTTAAAGCCTCTCCTGGCAATAAAAAATACAGACTTCCAAACCAATTTAACCTTTCGTTAAAAGAGTAGTTAACAGATGTGGACAACTCAAAACCCAAATCTTTATCTTCTCCCTTTAAAGTTTTTGCATATAATAAAGAGGCTGCACAAGAAACATTTTTAAAACATGTTTTTTCAAGCCTCATTGATGTAGCCATAGTGTTTGTTATGCCTCCATATACATAAAATAAATTACCTAAAAATTTATTAGAAGAAATAGTATAAGATTCATTAATATCTTCCGTGTTGTTAATGTCTCCAGAGGCATAAACAAAAGTATTATTTATTTTTATAAAATTTTTATTAAAATTAAATCCCCAATCTACATTTAACAATGCTGCCGATTTAGTGTAGTCTTCACCTTTTAATGGCGAACTTAAAACAAACTCTAATGAAGTGTTAGCAAGAAAAGTTTTTTTATTTACAAATACATTATGAGATGAAAACTTAAGGTCTTTATAATATAAATAATTTAATCCCCAGTTTTCTCCCCCATACAAAAGTTTAAATGTAGAGGCACTTTTATAAGTAGTGTCTTGGCTTGCATCTGTTTTATCTTCTTTAAAATAAATATGCCAAGCTTCTGCTTTGATAGATCCAAATTTAAACCAATATGAAAATGAAGGATCTGCAGAAGATATTAATCTGTCGTTTGAAGAAATTAAATCAGTATCACTATGAGTTATTCCTAATCCAAAAGACAAAGGTTTTATCCCCGCATGACCTCCGTGATTTTTGTAATCATATTTTAAATAAAGTTCGCTTAAAAAAGTGTCGTCTATTTTAGTAATTCCAGATTTAAAATTTTTTCTAAGAGATATGCTTTTAGTTGCTTGGTTTGCTTGGTTTTCTTGGTTTGCTTGGTTTTCTTGGTTTTCTTGGTTTGCTAAGCTAGATGATAAAAAATCTAAACGGGAGTGCAAAGACCAATGGTCTAAAATTAACCACGATGGTTGTATTGTAAAAGCATGCTCAAATGTTGTTTTGTTAGGCTCGCCTTCTGTGTTTTTAAATAATGAGTAAGCCACCAAAGTGTATGCACCAGAGATATCTAAGTCTAAAGCCTTTGAGTAGGCGTTTATAGAAAAAAATAGGATAAAAAAATTAATAAATATGCTCTTCATTACCTAAAGAGTGCTTAAAACTGTTTTTTAAGTCAATAAAAAGCGTGCATTGCCATACAATACTATACTATTGGAAAATATTTTTTATAAGCATAGAGTTATGTCTTGAAAATAAATCTATAAATGGTTTTACTGTGCCCCTAACACTTAGGATATTAACAATATGACTACCGCACCTCACGCATACAGCTCCGAAACATTACAAAAAGCTTATAAGTGGTTACAAAATAACCCTCAACATCAAAAAGAAATAAATAATTCTGATCAATTAGTTTCTGTTTATTTAAGCGAAAAAAAAGGTCTACAATCTTTTAGTTTTTCGCCTTCAGACTCTACAAATCTTTTTTTAAATAAAAATACTAACCAAGCTTCTATTAATAATATTAGTGGTTCAGGTTTGGAGGTTGATTCTTTGGAGGTTGGTTCTTTGGAGGTTGGTTCTTTGGAGGTTGATTCTTTGGAGGTTGATTCTTTGGAGGTTGATTCTTTGGAGGTTGGTTCTTTGGAGGTTGATTCTGATTTGGAAGTTGGTTCTTTGGAGGTTGGTTCTTTGGAGGTTGGTTCTTTGGAGGTTGGTTCTGATTTGGAAGTTGGTTCTGATTTGGAAGTTGGTGGTTCTAAAAATGTTGGGACT
>JAAOIH010000032.1 GCA_015163875.1 Bdellovibrionales bacterium | reverse complement strand
AACTCAAGCGAAAACAAAAACTCAATCGCAGACAAAAACTCAATCGCAGACAAAAACCAAAACTCACTAATAGAAATCACCGGCCTAAACACAGGAGACAGTTTTTTTTCAACCCCATTATTAGGCAAAACCCAAACCTCACTACAAAACTAAACCCAAACCTCACTACAAAACTAAACCAAAAACTAAACCAAAAACTAAACCTAGACTTAATACAAATATCACCATACCCTATATATTATGGCTTCAAATTTTACAAAAAGTATTTCTGATGATGTAGTTTTTTTTTCTTATAAAGATTTAAGCTTATTGCCATCTGTAAAATCTCTTTATGTTTGGGATTTAGACAAAACTTATTTAGACACTCGCTTTGGAAATATAAAATCTTTATTTAAAACTGCTTTTGAAAAATCAAAAGACAAATCAAATGTCCCCGGAACAAAAACTTTATTACAATCTTTAGATGATGCAGGTGGCGGAAGTGCTGCTATTTTTTTTATTACCGCTTCACCTCCACAGATGGAAGAAAAAATTTTTAGAAAATTAAGATTAGACGGAATTCGTCCGTGGGGGATTTTTTTTAAAAATAATTTAAAAAATATTTTCCCTCCAAACAGATGGAGGCTACTAGCTCAACATGTTGGATACAAATTACAAGCACTTCTTCACTTACATTTACTTGGAGAATCTAAAATTTTATCTCAATTTTTATGGGGCGATGATAGCGAAATGGACGCAGTTATTTACAATTTATACTCTGATATTTGTGCACACAGATTAAGAGGAAAAGATTTAGAAGAAGTTTTAAAACATTTTCATGTTTCAGCTCAACGAAAATCAATTATGGAATTGCAATCTAAAATTATTTCAGCCGATCCTGTTAAGCGAATTTATATTAATTTAGAAGAGGGGACAGATGTTGAATATTATCAAAAATTTGGATCAAGAGTTTTGCCAACATACACAAGTTTTCAAATTGCACTAGATTGCTTTCAACAAGATAAAATTAATTTAGAACAATTAATTAATGTCGGAAAAGACCTTATGGACAATTATCTTTTTTCGCAAGAAGCTGCTCAAAAAAGTATTTTAGATTTAGTAGAAAGACAAGTTTTAGATAAAAAAACTTATGATAAAATAGAATCAAGTTTAAAAAAATTTAATTTAATTGACGAATTTTTTGAAGCAGAATACTCAACAGCCCCAGTATTTGTAGAAGAAGAACAAAGCGAAGAATATAAAAAAGAAATAAAAATAGACTACTTTAACGACTACAGATAAAAAAACCCAACCTAAACCAAAAAAAAACCAAAAAACCAAAAAAAAACCAAAAAAACCAAAAAAGGCCAACAAAAAATGTTTAAACTATTCTCAACATTTGTTTATGATTTTCCAATTTTAAATGTATTTCACTACATCACAGTAAGAAGTTTTTTATCTTTTTTTACAAGTTTTTTTGTAGTTTTATATTTTGGACCATTCCTTATTAAATGGTTAGCAAAATTTAAAATCAAACAAAACATCAGAGAAGACGGCCCACAAACTCACTTAAAAAAACAAGGCACTCCAACAATGGGAGGCTGGATAATTTTATTAGCAGTAACTATTTCATCTTTTTTTTGGTTAGATTTTTCTAACCCATTAGTGCAATTTTTATTATTTATTTTAGCAAGTTTTTCTTGTGTAGGAGGACTAGATGATTATTTAAAAATTAAATCAACCAGCTCAAAAGGCTTGTCGGGAAAGTTAAGATTGTTTTTAGAATTTTGTTTATCTTTTGGTTTTTTAATTTATTTAATTATGCAAGGCTACATTAGCACAGAATTACATTTTCCATTTTTTAAAAACGCGGCAATAGATTTATCTTGGTTTTATGCATTTTTTGGTTCACTAGTAATCGTGTCTTCTGCAAATTCTGTAAATTTAACAGACGGCTTAGACGGCCTTGCAATAGTCCCACTAATTATTGCAATTAGCACATTAATGATTTTTAGTTATGTGGCAGGTCACAGCGTAATTGCAGAATATTTAAATATTCCTTTTATTTCTGAATCAAGTGAATTAAGCGTTTTAGGCTCCTCTGTAATTGCTGCAAGTTTGGGATTTTTATGGTTCAACGCTTACCCCGCCCAAGTATTTATGGGAGATGTTGGAAGTTTAAGCTTGGGAGGTTTTTTGGGAGCACTGGCCGTTGTTACAAAAAATGAACTTATTTTAATTGTTATCGCTGGAGTTTTTGTAATTGAGGCCTTGTCAGTAATGTTACAGGTATTTTTTTATAAATTAAAAGGCAAACGGGTATTTAAAATGGCCCCCCTACATCACCATTTTGAGCTAAGCGGAATAGCTGAAAACAAAGTAATTATTCGCTTTTGGATTGTATCAATTTTACTAGCCGTATTAAGCTTGCTAAGTTTAAAGTTGCGTTAAGACTATTGTTTGTTTATAACTTTTTATGAAAGATGTTTTGTTTTTTTGATAAACTTTTAAGGAGTTTTTATGAAAGATGTTAAAGGTAAAAATATAATGATTGTCGGCATGGGAAAAGTTGGCGTGTCTTTATCTAGATTTTTATTATCTTTGGGAGCAAATGTTACAATCAGTGATCACAAATCACCTCCAGAGTTAGCTTATTATTTAGAACAAATTGATGATCTAGATATTAATTATGATTTAGGAGAACACTCTTTAAAATTATTTTTAAAACAAGATTTATTAATACTAAGTCCAGGAGTTTCGCCAGAATTAAAAGTAATTCAATACGCAAAAAATAATGGTGTTTCTATTATTGGCGAAATGGAATTTGTATCAGCATTTATTCAAGAACCTATCATCGCAGTAACAGGCACAAACGGAAAAACTACAACAGTTAAATTAATTCGTGATTTTTTACACGAGTCAGGAGTAAAAGTTTGGGCTGGTGGAAACTACGGCGACCCAGCATCATCTTATTTACTAAGTGGAAAAAAAGTAGATGTTGTAATTTTAGAAGTTTCAAGTTTTCAACTAGAAATGTGTAAAACTTTTACTCCAAAAACTATTGTATTTACTAATTTATCAGAAAATCATTTAGACAGACACAAAAGTTTTGAAGCTTATGTGCAAGCAAAAAAACAAATTTTTGTAAACAACAATGTAAACACAACTTGTATTTTAAATGCAGACGACGAAAACATTGTAGCACTAGCTCGCGACCCAATTGTGTATCAAAAAAGTATTATTTTTTATTTTTCAACAAACCCTTATTTTAAACAACAAATTATGACAATTGGAGGGGTTGTGAAAGTCGGAAATGAATTACAAATTAAGGCAACTCCACAATTAGATTTTTTATCATTAGAAGACATGAAGTTAAAAGGTTTACACTCTGTAGAAAATATTATGGCAGCCTTACTTGCCGCAATGGAACATGGCGCGTCTATGCAAGCTATTAAAAAAGTAGTTCATAGTTTTTCAGGACTACCGCACAGGTTAGAATATGTTAGGCGAGTGGGAGGAGTTTTATTTTACAACGACTCTAAAGCAACCAATGTTCAGTCAGTAAAAAAAGCATTAAACTCTTTTGACGAAAATATTATTTTAGTTATGGGAGGTAAAGACACTGGTTTAAATTACGAATCTTTAGCTAAAGATATTAAAGCAAAAGTAAAAACTTTAATTTTAGTAGGCGAAGCAAAAGAAAAAATTAACAGAGACTTAGGTGGAATTTCAGAAACTTTAATTATCGGAACTTTTGACGAAGCAATTTACACAGCTTACCAAAAAAGCAGAGTAGGTGACACGGTTTTATTATCACCAGGCTGCTCAAGCTTTGATGTTTTTGACAGCTATGCAGAAAGAGGAAATCACTTTAAAAAAATGGTGAATGAATTTAATGCATAAATTAAAGGCATTGCAGGCATTAAGTGAGTTAAAGGCATTAAAAAAATTAAAAGCATTCAAGATATTAAGTAAGTTAAAGGCGTTAAGTGCGTAAGATAAAAACTTTTCCATTAGATAAAGGTTTGTTTTTGTCTTTTATTTTTTTTATTTTTTTTGGTTTAGTTCATATTTATTCTTCAAGTTACATTTTTGCACTAGAAGAATATGGAAACCAATTATATTTTTTTAATAAACAATTACTTTTTACTATTTTTTCTTTAATTATATTTTATATAACAATTAAAACTCCTTGGACTTTTATAGTCAGGGTATCGCCTTGGGTATTTTTTTTTATATTATTGTTATTAATTTTAACTTTAATACCAGGGCTTGGCACTAAAGTAGGTGGAGCAAAACGCTGGTTAAGATTTAATTCATTTAGCATAGAGCCTGTAGAATTTTTTAAAATTATTATGGTTTTTTATTTTGCAAGATTATTAAGCTTTAAAGATTGGATGCAAAACAAAAAATCAATATGCATACAAATATTTTTATTTTTTACACCAGTAGTTATTTTATTAATGCAACCAGATTTTGGAAGCCTAGTTATTTACTTAGTAGTTTTTTTCTCTTTGTTGTTTATATCACCAATTAAATTAAAATGGATTTTACTAGGAATATTTTCAACATTAACAAGTTTAATTACTTTAATTATCATAGAGCCATACAGATTAAAAAGATTGCAAGCAGTTTTAGACCCATGGTCTGACCCTTACGGAAAAGGATTTCAATTAATACAAAGTTTGTTAGCATTTTATTCTGGCTCTTGGTTTGGAAAAGGCCTTGGCGATGGACAAAGTAAATTATTTTTTTTACCAGAGGCGCACACAGATTTTACATTAGCAGTTTTAGGCGAAGAGCTTGGTTTTTTTGGAGTTAGTTTTTTTATTTTTTTATACACCTATATTATTTACAAAGGATTTGTGATAGCTTTTAAAAGTAAAGAAATTTATAAATCATATATAGCAACTGGCTTAACAGTAGTTTTTGGACTGGGGGTGTATTTAAATATTGCAATCGAGTTAGGACTACTACCTACAAAAGGTTTGTCTTTAGCATTTTTAAGCTATGGGGGAAGTAATTTATTAGCAAACACTATAATTATTGCTATATTATTAAATATAGACAGAACAAATAAAAAAAATACTTACAAAAAAGCTTGGGGCTAAAATGGTGGCGAAAAATAAAAAAATTATATTTGCAGGCGGCGGCACGGGAGGTCACATTTACCCCGGCATAGCCTTGGCTCAATATTTAAAAAACAAATCTTTAAACACTAAAGATGTAAACACTAAAGATTTAAACACTAAAACTTTGTCACAACAAACGAAGACTTTAGATTTTCAAGAAAGTATTTTTATCGGGTCCAATTACGGACTAGAAAAACAAATTTTATCTAATACTGAGTACAAATTAAAAACAACTTTTGTAAGACCGTTTAATCAAAAAGGAATTTTTTTTAAAATTAAATCTATATTTATTCATTTACCAATTGCAATTTTGCAGGCAATAATTTTATTAATAAAAATAAAACCAAAATGTGTTTTAAGTTTAGGAAGTTATGCCGCAGTACCTGTTGGAATTGCAGCCTTTTTATTAAGAATTCCACTTTTTACTTGGGAGCCCAATGCAAAAGCAGGACTAGCGAATAGATTGTTGTCTTATTTTTCGCGTATTAATTTTATTGTTTTTAAAGAAGTAAAAAATCAATTAAAAGGTGAGTGCTTAGCAGCAGGCCTCCCGTTAAGAAAAGAAATTACAGATAATATTGATAATTTTGTTAGTGGTTCGGGTGTTGCAAATTTTAGTCAGGACAATCTTTTTAAAATTTTAATTGTAGGTGGAAGCTTGGGTTCGGATTTTTTAAACACTAATTTTTGTAAACTTTGGTCTTCTTTATACAATCAACCAATTTCTATTATACATCAAACGGGAAGTAAATATTTTACAAAAACGCAACAAGATTATAAAATTCATGACAACAAAAATTTAAAATATAAAATAGAAAAATATTTACCAAATATTTACAATCAATACCGTTGGGCAAATTTAGTAATTGCAAGAGCAGGTATAGGAACTTTGTCTGAGCTTTCGGCTTGTAAAAAAGCAAGTTTATTAATTCCATACAGTTTGTCAGCAGATAATCACCAATATAAAAATGCCAAAAGTTTAGAGCAAAATAATCAAGCATTAATGATTGAAGAAAAAAACTTTTCTACACTTAAGGCAAAAAGTGTAATAGAAAATTTTATACAAAATCCAAAAGACTTACTAAATCTTGAAAAAAACATTGCAAGTTTTTATAAAGACAATTCTAAAGAGCTAATAATAAACAAAATCTCTGACACTCTAGAAATCTAACTTTACTGGCATAATCTTTTTTTCAGGTAACAGAAATCTAACTTTACTGACATAATCTTTTTTTCAGGTAACAGAAATCTAACTTTACTGACATAATCTTTTGTGTTAACAATAGTAATGAGCAAAAAATTAATTAATTCTCACCTAAAACAGTCTGGTAAAAATGATTTTTTGCAGTTACCTCAATTATCACATTTGCATATTCATTTTATTGGTGCTGGCGGAATTGGAGTCAGCGGTTTGGCCGAAATATTTTTTAATATGGGCGCAATGGTTTCTGGCAGCGACTTAAAAGAAAATCAACAAACTTTGTGGTTAAAAGATTTAGAAATTCCTATTTTTATTGGACACAAAGCAGAAAATGTTAAAAAAGCTAATGTTGTTATTTACTCTAGCGCAATACCAAAAAATAATGTTGAATTTTTAGAAGCACAAAAATTAGGACTAAGTTTAATTTCTAGAGGAGAAGCCTTAGCAGAATTAATGTTTTTAAAAAGAGGGGTTGCAGTAGCAGGCTCTCACGGAAAAACAACAACCACTGCAATGTTAACTTCTGTGTTTGTTCCTTTTTCACCAACAACAGTAGTCGGGGGGAGAGTAAATTTACTTGGATCTAATAGTTATTTAGGTGACGGCGAGTGGTGCTTGGTTGAGTCTGACGAAAGTGACGGAAGTTTTATTAAATTAAGACCAGAAATTGCAATTATCACCAATATTGATAAAGAACATTTAGATTATTATAAAACTTTTGCTAATTTAAAAAAATATTTTTTAGAGTTTGGATCAAACATTCCTTTTTACGGTTCTTTAATTGTCTGCGGAGATGACAAACACCTCCCAGAAATATTTAAAGATTTTCATAAAAATATTATTTATTACGGATGGGATAAAAAAAATGATTTTTATTTACAAAAAGTTAGTGGCGGTAGTGGTGGCAGTGTCGGCAGTGGCGGCAGTGGCGGCAGTGGCGGTAGTGGCAAAAACATCGATTCAGCAGGCGGCAGTGTCGGCAGCGACACAAACATCGATTCAGCAGGCGGCAGTGTCAAAAATAAAAAAATAAATATTATAAATAAAAAAACTCATAAAGTTGTTGGGACTTTTACACCTCCATTGCCTGGAAAACATAATATACTAAATGCCTTGGCTGCAATTATTGCTGGTCACCAAGCTGGATTATCATTTAAAGATGCTTGTAAAAATTTATCATTATTTACAGGCCTATCAAGACGATTTGAATTTAAAAAAGAAGAAAAATCAGTATTATTTTATGATGATTATGGTCACCATCCAACAGAAATTGCTGCAGTTATAAATGCTTTTAAAGAAACTTATCCAAATAAAAAATTAAAAATTTTATTTCAACCTCATCGCTATAGCAGAACTCAAGAATCTTGGTTAGATTTTTTAACTTGTTTTAAAGGGGCAGATCAAGTTTTTTTAATGGACATTTACGAAGCTGGCGAAACTCCCGTTAAAGGAGTAAACTCAATTGATTTAGCAAAAAAAATTAAACACACAAAATCTAAATATTTAAAAGACTCAGAAATTTTAAATTATTTTTCTAAAAATTTATCACCAGGAGATATTTTTTTAAGCCTAGGGGCTGGAGATATTTTTTTATGGAACGAAAAAATTTGCACAGCCTTAAAGGAGAGCGGCAGTATATGCAGCAACCAAAAACAATTAAAGAAAAACACAGCTTAAAAAGATTAAATTCTTGGAGAGTTGGGGGCGAGGCTAAGTATTTTGCCTCCCCAAGCTCTGTTGCAGAATTAAAAGATATTTTTTTGTGGACTTCTTTTTATAAAATAGAAATTTTTATTTTAGCCGATGGAACTAATTTATTAGTAAGTGATAATTTTATTGACGGATTAGTTTTAAATTTAAAAAAACTACGCACTGATATAAATGAAATTAAAAAAATACAAAATTCTTTTGTAGGCGAAGGCGAAGGTGACGGTGACTGCGACGGCGACGGCGACGGCGACGGCGACAAAAATTCTTTTGACTGCGACAAAGGTTTGTCTTTTTCGCTTTTATCGGGAACTCCAAAAAATGATTTATTTTCTATTTGCTTTAATCATAATTTGCAAGCAAGTATTTTTTTAGCAGGCCTCCCAGGTAGTATCGGCGGAGGAGTTGTGATGAACGCAGGTGTTGGTTTTAAAGTTCAGCCAAAAGAGTTTAAAGATATTGTAGATTATGTTGAGGTTTTGTCTTTTAATAAAGTATCTAATAATTTTAAAACAACTTGTTATAAAAATTCAGAATTATTATGGGGATACAGATCTTGTAAAAATTGGCAATCAAAAGATCAAAATAAAAATATTGATATTATAACCAAAGTTGGATTTTGTTTTTCAAAAAAAGAAATTAATAAATCTGCAGAAGAAAAAATTTTAATTTTAGATAAAGTAAAACAAGCTCAAGTTTTTAGAAAAACAAAACAACCAATTAATACCTTTAATTGCGGATCTGTATTTAAAAATCCCGATGGACATTCTGCAGGGGCATTAATTGACGAATGTGGATTAAAATCTAGCTCAATTGGAGGTGCCTCTGTTTCTGGCCTTCATGCTAATTTTATTGTTGCAGAAAAGGGAACAAAGTCGCAAGATATTTTTAACTTAATTAAAAAAGTACAAACAACAGTACTTGAAAAAAAAAATATTTCTTTAGATTTAGAGGTAAAGTTAATGGGAAGTTTTAATTAAGTTTTTAGTTTAAGTTTAAGTTTTTAGTTTTAGTTTTTAGTTTTAGTTTTTAGTTTTAATTAAGTTTCAGTTTCAGTTTCAGTTTCAGTTTCAGTTTTAAAGGAAAAAAATTATGTCTGATAATTTAAAAGAAATCATCGCAATTATTCAAGGAGGCAAAGGCCCAGAAAAAGAAGTTAGTTATAAAACTTCTTTAAGCATACAAAAATCTATGAAAAGATTGGGTTATGAATATGTTTTGCTAGAGGCTGATGATAATATAAGTCAAAATTTAATAAGCCAAAAAATTACAAAAGCAATTATAGCAGTTCATGGACAATATGCAGAAGACGGAACTTTGCAAGGCCTGTTAGAATATTTAAAAATTCCATACACTGGGTCAGGAGTTTTGGCTTCGTCAGTTTGTATGGATAAAATTATTTTTAAAAAAATTATTACATCTTTAAATATTAATACTCCTAAATATTGCGGAGTTACAAAGCACTCATTAAAAAATGCAGAATCTTTTTTAAAACAAGTCGGCTTGCCATTAGTTGTAAAGCCATCAAGAGGTGGGTCTAGCATAGCTACTTTTATTATAAAAACAGAATCAGAATATTTAACAGCTATTAATAAAGTGTTGGAAACAGATTCAGAAGTTTTGATAGAAAAATATATTGATGGAGAAGAAATTACGATTCCATTTTTTGCTAATTCTTTTTTAATGCCTATTAAAATTAGTGCTAAACAAGGTTTTTATGATTACAAAAATAAATACACAAAAGGTTGCACAAATTATACAATTTTAGAAAAAATAAATAACGATAAAATAAATACCCCAGTTTCTAAAAATAGTATGTCTTATTTAGAAGAGGCTCAAAATAAATTAAAAGAAATAATTCAATTTTTAAATATTCGTCACTACGGAAGAGCTGATTTTATTTTATCAAAAGATGACAAAATGTATATGCTAGAAATCAACACCCTCCCAGGCTTTACAGACGAGTCTTTAATTACAAAATCTGGAGAAAAAGAAAATTTAAATATAGATGACATGATTAAATTTTTGATAGACAATGCAAGATTGGATTACTTGCATTAATTTGGAATTTGGAATTTGGAATTTGGAATTTGGAATTTGGAATTTGGAATTAAAAAACAAATTTAAATTTAAAAAACACTATAAGGAGTTATGTTATGAAAAAAAGTTTAATTATTGGATTTGTTGTATTTGTATTTTCTAGTTTTGCTCTAGCTTGCCCCGGAGTTAAAAACTGCCCTCATCATAAAGATAAAAAAAGTTGCAATCACAAAAAAAGTTGCAATCACAAAAAGCATGGAAAGCACGGAAAAAAACATTCATGCAATCACGACAAAAGTTGCAATCACGAAAAAAGTTGCAATCACGACAAACATAATAAAAACGGAAAAAAACATTCATGCAATCACGACAAACATAATAAAAACGAAAAAAACTATAACAAAAAAAAATGCTCACACGATAAACACGGCGAGCATTAAATAAAAATTACATTAAAATATAAAAATTAAATACGACTTTTTCCGTTAGTTTTAACTTTTACAGTTCCGTTAAGTGTAAACTCAATTGGGTGAATTACATAACCCGATTGACCTTTATAATATCTGTATCGCGAAATAGTTTTTTTTGCAGAGTCATCTAAAGCAAAAAAGCCAGAGCTTTTGTGAATTTTTACTCTGCTTACCCTTCCAAATTGATTTACATAATAAACTAAAAACACAACACCTTGATTTTTACGAACACGAGATTGATATGGATAATTAGGTATTGGGTTTCCGTTCATTTGTTTTAAACTACGAGCATCACGAATACCTTTTGGCAATCCAAAAGTTTTTCCAGACCCTGCTCCACCTCTACCAAAAGCATTTCCATAAGAGTTTTTGCTTCGACCGTTTCGATTTCCAAGAGCACTTGCTGTTCTAGTTTTATTTGAGTCACCTTTTGTTCTTCCAAACATAGATCCTTGTCTAGATCCAGAACGATTTCTTTTTCCCAATGCTCCTGAGTGTCGAGCAGGTTTTGATTTAGAATTTCTGTCAAACATTCTGGCAAGTCTGGCTTTACTAGAGTCACGCTTTCCAAACATACTTTTTTTATTAGACCTGCTACGAGATTTTCCCAAAGCACTTTCTCTTTTAGAAGAAGTTCGCTTTCCAAACATACTTTTTTTATTAGACCTGCTACGAGATTTTCCCAAAGCACTTTCTCTTTTAGAAGAAGTTCGCTTTCCAAACATACTTTTTTTATTAGACCTGCTACGAGATTTTCCCAAAGCACTTTCTCTTTTAGAAGAAGTTCGCTTTCCAAACATACTTTTTTTATTAGACCTGCTACGAGATTTTC
>JAAOIH010000031.1 GCA_015163875.1 Bdellovibrionales bacterium | reverse complement strand
TATACATAATAGATGCGTGAGAATGTTTAAAGCCTTGGTAAGCTTTTCGCAAGTCAGCGTGTGCGTCGATATGTAAAATACTAAGATTTTTGTGTTTTGCTAAACAAGCCTTGATAGCTCCAAAAGATACGGAGTGATCCCCTCCCAATAAAGCTGGAATTTTTTTGTCTTTTAAAACTTTAATAGTGTTTTTATAAATTGTGTTATTTAGATTATCAGATTCTTGGTTAATTTTTTGTTGCAAATCTTTTAACACAGAGTCTATTTGTTTGTCGCCAGCAGACTCACAAGCTTGCATAATTTTTTGAGCATTTTTTTGTAATTTATTATTTAGTGATAAAATATTTTTATCTATTTTGTGCATATAAATAAAATTATCAGGCTCAGACTTTGTAGTAAAATTAAAAAAATCTAATTGAGAGCTAGCCCTTACAATATTTTGCGGACCAAGGGAGCTTCCACCTCCATAAGATGAAGTAACCTCCCATGGGGCGGCTTGCACAATAACAGATGCATTTTTGTAAGAACAAGTTTTTTTAAAAAGATTTTCAAAAAGGTTTTTGCAATCAGGCATAGTTTTTTTATTAAAAGCTTTTTGTTATAAAAAGCAAGTTTATTGTAATTTATAAATACTTAAATATAACAACACCTACAACAACTAATAGTCCAATTATTATACTAATATAATTAAAATATTTTTCTAAAAACACGCCAGCCTTTTTTCCATAAAAATGCATAACTATTCCCTGAGGTAAAAATCTACAAATTCGACCAACAACACAAGCTAATATATAAGAAATAAATGGAGCTTTTATAGCACCAGCAGTTAATGTAAATACTTTAAAAGGTATTGGAGTAAATGAGGCCAAAAATAAAGTTAAAAAACTATTTTCATGAAATTGATTAGAAATATATTTAAATTTTTCTGGACTAAAAATATATGTATAAACCCAAGACTCTATATATTGCCACACCAACAAACCAAGCCCATAGGCTATAATTGCACCAACAATTGTGCCTGCAATTACTATCCAAGAATATAATAGAGCTTTTTTAGGCTTTAAAATTCCCATACCTATTAACAAAGGGTCAATTGGGAGGGGGAACATTATGGCCTCAAGAATTGATAAAAAAAATAACAGCTCTTTATTATATTTGTTGTTTAAAATTTTTTTAAATTTATTGTAATAAATATTTTGGCTTTTTTGATACGGCATATATTGATTTTGCCCATTTTTACAAGCTTTGCAAACCCTGCTTTAACCTAAGGCAGTAAGCCTTGATATCTTTTTATGCAAAGTGTAGGCTTTTTTGTTAACAGGCCATGCAAATTATTTAAAGGGGAGAATATGAAAGTATTATTTTTATTAGTTTTTTTGATAGCACTTGGATGTAGCTCAAAATCTACAGACAGCAAACATGACGGAAGTAAAAGTAAAACTTTTTATATAGAATTTTCTGCAGAGCCTACAACATTTAATCCTTTTACAAGCACAGATGTATATTCTAGTAGTTTGCAATCTTATATTTTAGACAGTTTATTAATTAGAAACATTGATAATTATAAATTAGAGCCAGCACTTGCTAAGCGATACACAGTTGGCCCAAAAGAAAAATATTATACTTTTTATTTACGAAAAGGTTTGCAGTTTCATGACGGAAATCCACTAACAGCAGAAGATGTTAAATTTAGTTTTGATGCCATTATGAACGACGCATTTAAGTCAGCTCATCAAAGACCATATTATGAAAACATAAAATCTGTAGAAGTAATTTCGCCTTTGGTAGTTAGGTTTCATATTAAAAAACAATATTTTCAAAATTTAAATATTATAGGTGGAATGGACATTGTTCCAAAACATTTTTACAAAGATCCAAAAAAAAAATTAAACAAAGTTATTATGGGATCTGGCCCTTATATTTTAGGAAAGTATGACAAGGGAAGGTCTATTGTATTAAAAAAGAATAAAAAATGGTGGGGACATAAAACTAAATATTTATCTAAAGCTTTTAATTTTGAAAATATTTTTATTCGTATTATTCGTGACGAAAATTTAAGATTTGAATCTTTAAAAAAACAAAAAATTGATCTTGTGTCTTTAACACCAGAACAATTTGTTAAAAAAACTAAAGGCAAACCTTGGGGAACAAAAGTATTTTCAAAAAAAGTTTCTAATAAATCTGGAAAAGGTTATGGCTTTGTTGGGTGGAATTTAAAAAATAAATTATTTAAAAATAAAAAAGTAAGACAGGCACTTGCACACTTAATGAATCGTGATTTAATGAATAAAAAATTTAGACACAACATGAGCATTCTTGCAACTGGTCCATGGTATGCACAAAGTGATTATGCTTCGCCAAGTGTAAGAGCCATGCAATTTAATCCTAAAAAAGCAGCTAAACTTTTAAAATCTGCAGGCTGGGCTGACTCTGATAAAAATGGAATTTTAGATAAAAAAATTAATGGCAAATTAGTAAGTTTTAGTTTTACATTATTATTTGCAAGCCCCTCCCATGAAAAATATTTAACTATATATAAAGAAGATTTAAAAAAAGAAGGCATTAATATTATTTTAAAACAAATTGAGTGGAATTCTTTTGTAAAAGCATTAGACGAAAAAAAGTTTGAAGCAGTTGTTCTTGGCTGGTCTGCAGGAATTGAAATTGACCCAAAACAAGTATGGCACTCATCTAGTAGCAAAAACGGAGGATCTAATTTTGTTAGCTATAGCAATAAACAAGTAGATTATCTTATTGAAAAAGGAAGATTAACATCTAACAGAGCAAAAAGAATTAAAATTTTTAGAAAAGTATTTAAAATTATTGCAACCGATGCGCCTTATGTGTTTATGTTTAATAGCAAATATGTTTTATACGGACACACTAGTCGAATAAAAATGGAAAAACCAACTTACAAATATGCAATTGGCGAAGATTTTTGGAAAATAAAGTCAGAGTAAAAAAAGATTTTTAAAAAATAAAAAATAAAAGTAAAAAAAGGTTTTTAATAAATGTTTAAATATATTTTAAAGCGTATTTTAATGATGATCCCTACTTTTATAGGGATTACATTAGTTTCTTTTTTTATTATTAACGCAGCCCCTGGCGGACCAGTAGAGCAAAGATTAAAAGAAATTCGTTTTGGAAATTCAGGTGGAGGCGAGTCTTCATCAACCTCCACAAGTAACTCTAACTACGGAGTTTCAGAAGAAGTAATTGCTGCTTTAAAAAAACAATATGGTTTTGATAAGCCAGTTCATATTCGTTATTTTATTTGGTTAAAAAATATTGTTACTTTAGATTTTGGAGAAAGTTTTTCTTATGAAGAACCAGTTATTGATGTAATTATTAGCAAGCTGCCAGTGTCTATGCAGTTTGGAATTATATCTTTAATACTAACTTATTTAGTAAGTATTCCATTGGGGATTCGCATGGCAGTTAAAGAGGGAACAGCTTTTGATTTTATGGCCTCTGGAAGTTTGTTTGTTTTATATTCTATCCCAGCAGTTATGTTGGGAGTGTTGCTTTTAATTTTTTTTGCAGGCGGGTCTTTTTTAGATTGGTTTCCATTAGGGGATTTATATTCTGACCAATATCACGATTTATCTTTTTTTGAAAAAGTTAAAGACAGAATTCATCATTTTGTTTTACCTTTAGTTTGTTATATGATTGGCGGCTTTACTGTTTTATCTTTATTAATGAAAAATTCTTTACTAGGAGAATTAAAAAAAGATTATGTTAGAACAGCAAGAGCAAAAGGTTTAGACGAAAAAAAAGTAACTTACAAACACGCATTAAGAAACGCATTAATTCCAGTTGTAACAGGAATTGGCGGCTTTATCGGAGTTTTTTTTGCAGGCTCTTTAATTATAGAACAAATTTTTAATTTAGACGGAGTAGGACTTTTAGGATTTAAGGCAACTTTAGACAGAGACTATAATGTAATTATGGCACTGTTGTTTATTACAAGTTGTGTGACTTTATTGGGAAGATTAATAAGCGATATAATTTATGTAATAGTAGACCCTCGCATGGACTTTAATTAATTTTAAAAAGGTGCCGCAGTGTTAGAAAAATATATTAAAAACGAACAATCACTTAAAAGATTAAAAAGATTTTTAGCATCTAAGCGCGCTGTTTTTGGATTAGTTTTAGTATTTTTAATGTTGTTTATTAGTATTACCGCAGAATTTTGGGTAAATAATAAACCGCTGATTTTAGTTTACAATAACACAACCTACCTCCCAGTAATTAAAAATTATCACCCCTCTACATTCGGACAAAAAAATGCGTTTATTACTGACTACAGAAAATTAGAAAAACAAAACCCTAATATAAAAAGTATTTGGCCAATTATTAAATGGAATCCATTTGAAACAGATAAAACTTTAGAAGGATATCCGGCTCCACCAAGCTATCAACATTGGATGGGGTCAGACGACAGGGGCCGAGATGTTTTGGCAAGATTAGTTTATGGGCTTAGATACAGTTTGGGTTTTGCATTATTAGTTTGGATTGTCAGCTATGTGATTGGAGTTTTTTTAGGATCTATTATGGGATTTTTTGGAAGCTGGGTTGATTTAATAGGGCAAAGATTTGTAGAAATAATAGAATCATTACCAAGTTTATTTTTGCTAATCATTATGGTTTCAATTTTTGGAGCAAGCTTTTCACTTCTTGTAGGATTTTTTGTATTTTTTGGTTGGATGGGTATTTCAATTTACATGAGGGCAGAATTTTTAAAATTAAGACATCGCGAATTTGTCGAAAGTTCTAGAGCTATGGGAGGTGGAACTTTTAGATTAATGTTTACTCATATTTTACCAAACGCACTTGTTCCAATTATTACTTTTTCTCCATTTGTTATTGCGGGTAGCATAGCGGGCCTTGCAACTTTAGATTATTTAGGTTTTGGATTGCCCGCACCAACACCAAGCTGGGGCGAATTATTACGCCAAGGAAAAGAACAATTTACCGTAGCATGGTGGCTAGCCGCTTACCCCTCTTTAGCAATGTTTATTTCAATCATGGCATTTAACTTTATTGGCGAAGGCGTTAGAGACGCATTTGATTCTAAAAAAGTAGTTTAAAAAAGCCCACCCCCTTAGCATTTTAAAGCTACTTGAGAGCTAAGAGCTACTTGAGAGCTACTTGAGGGTCAGGTACACCCTCGAGGGTCAGGTACACCCCCTAAAATGGGGTGTACCTGACCCTCAAGTAGATCTTTTTAACAGATCATTTTAATTAAGCCGATTTGAAAAAAATACATAAAAGCATTTTTTTCTGATTTTTTTTGGTAAGTTTGATATTGTCACAAAAGATAAAATATGTAGTTTTTATAAAACAAACTGCATAAATAAAAAAGGAGTATGTATGTTTGGTCGATTATTTTTTCAAATTAGTTTTTCATTATTAATTGCTGGTACTTTTTATTCTAATGATGTTATGGGTAAGTCTTGGCTGGAGAAGGCTGTAAAAAACGAAGTTACAAGCAAAATATGTAAAAGCCAAAGGCGAACTATAAAAAAATCTCTTAAAAGATTGTATAATTTTTGTGAAACAAATAATAGAGCTTGGAAAAAAGAAGCTCTGTGCTTTAAAGATGAAATTAATTTTTTAATAAAAGATTTATCTCGAGGCAATGACAGCCGCGATGAAGGCCGTCGAGGTGATCACAGAAGAAATCGCGGAAATAATTTAAGATGCCATGGCGTTAACTATTATGGAAAATTTGCTAAAGGTGGTGGCTGTAACTATTATGGATGTTGGTACCCTAGGGGCGGCTGTAACTATTATGGATGTTGGTCAGATGGCGGAAAATGCAACTATTATGGCTGTACTAGAGAAATCGATAAGACTAAAAAAGCATGCAGAGATTAAAAATTAATATTTTTAATACTCTTGAATAGCCAAAAATATATTTTACTTGATGGTCAAGAGCTACTTGAGAGCTTGAGAGCTACTTGAGGGTCAGGTACACCCCCTAAAATGGGGTGTACCTGACCCTCGAGGGTGTACCTGACCCTCAAGTAGCTCTCAAGTAGCTCTCAAGTAGCTTTAAGCTAGGTTTGGTGTACCTGACCCTATTAATGAGTTAATTGTAGTTGACTGCAAAATCTTAATGAGTTAATTGTAGTTGACTACAAAATCTTAACAAAAGGTTAATTTGAAAGACAGGTATTTAAAAAAAGACATTCAAGATTGTTTAAAAACTAAAATGGCATTTATTGGAGGGCCTAGGCAAGTTGGAAAAACAACACTTTGCTTAAGCTTTTTAAAACCTCCAAAGCCAACTAATAATAGCTATATGAATTGGGATGACATAAGTGTAAAAAAAAATATAAAAACAGGAAAGCTGGCTAATTCTCCAATTATTGTTTTTGATGAATTGCATAAATATAAACATTGGCGAAATTTAGTAAAAGGCTTTTATGACAAAAAAAAAGAAGTACAAAAATTTATAGTAACAGGGTCTGCAATGTTGGATCATTATAGAAGAGGGGGTGACTCTTTACTTGGGCGCTATAGACATTTAAGACTGCATCCTTTTTCTGCTCCTGAATTAAAAATAACTACACAAAAAGATTTAAATAGTTTGTTAAAACTAGGTGGTTTTCCAGAACCTTTTTTAAATGGAACTGAAAAAAACTGGAGACTATGGCAAAATGAACGATTATATAGACTTGTTAATGACGACATCAGAAGTTTAGAAAATCTTAGAGAGTACAACTCTATAGAAACTTTGGCAGAAGTTTTGCCAGAAAAAGTTGGATCTACTTTATCTATAAACTCTATTGCAGAGGATTTAGAATTTAATTTTAGAACTATAGAAAGCTGGATTAAAATTTTAGAAAAAACTTATTACTGTTTTAGAATAATGCCTTACGGAGCTCCTAAAATAAGAGCTATAAAAAAAGAAAAAAAACTATATTTATGGGACTGGAGCGCATGCAAAAATCAAGGCTCAAAACTAGAAAATATGTTGGCTTCACATTTATTAAAATATTGTCATCATAAAGAAGATACACAAGGTTATAAAATGGAGCTTAGGTTTTTGCGAGATACTAATCGTAGAGAGGTGGACTTTGTTGTTCTTAAAGATAAAATTCCATTATTTGCAGTGGAGTGTAAGACTGGCGAAAAAAACTTGTCTAAAAATATTTCATACTTTAAACACAGAACAAAAATCCCTTATTTTTATCAAGTACATTTTGGAAAAAAAGATTATTCACCAGAAGCTGGCATCCGTGTTTTGCCATTTTTAACATTATGTAAAGTTTTAAATTTAGTTTAAAGCTACTTGAGGGTCAGGTACACAAGTTCATCATAAAATTAAAGCTACTTGAGGGTCAGGTACACCCTTGAGGGTCAGGTACACCCCATTTTAGGGGGTGTACCTGACCCTCAAAACCTCTCAAAGCCTAAAATTTAACTAAATTCTTTTAGCAAAAATTCGCTTAGCTTTTTAATAGGAATGTTATTTTTTAAAACCATAGAGCCTTCTTGATGGCATAAAAATACTTTTGGTATATTTTTACTAAAAACTCTTTTTACTTCTCGATATTGATCAATAGCATTTAAAGACTGGTGGCTAACTTTGGCTTCTAAAAATAAATAATTAGTAGGTGAGGTTTGTAGTAAAAAATCCACCTCTTCGCCGTCTTTAGTTCTCCAGTGAAAAATTTTCCAATCAAGCCCGTAATTGGAAATCAGTTTATAAAGTTCAGTATACACTAAGTTTTCAAACAGACCCCCTTGTTGTGGCGATGTTAATATTGCCTCTGCTGATGTCCAGCCTTGAAGTCTGCAGGCAAGCCCAGTGTCTAAAAAGAAAATTTTTGGAGACTTGGTAAGCCGTGATGATAAATTAGTATTAAAAGGTTGAAGCAGAGATATGATGTGCATTTTTTCTAAAATTGAAACCCACTCAACAATAGTTTGTGATTTTACCCCAACTTGTTTAGCCAAGTTATCATAATTTAATAAGTTGCCAACTCTTCCCGCAAGTAATTGCACAAACTTTAAAAATTGATTTCTTTTTTGAATACCAGCAGCTAAAACAATATCTTTTTCAATATAACTACTAATATAGTCATCTAAATATTTTTTAACACTAATGTTTTTTCTTGCATATAGCTCAGGCCAGCCGCCATAGTAGATTATTTTTTGAATACTAAATTCTGAGTGATTTAGTATTTCATGAATAGATAGTGTATTTAAATTAAAAAAATTAGCTCTACCAGCAAGACTTTCTTTAATATGTTTATCCATAAGGATTTGGTTAGACCCTGTTAGTCGAATTATAGTTTTTAGTGGCTTGTTGGACCTCTTAAATAAGTCAACTTTTCGTTTAAGGGAGGGCAGAAGATTGGGGGCATATTGTATTTCATCAATAAAAATATTTTTTTCGGCAAAAGCACTTAAAAAAACTTCAGGGTCATTTTGGGCTAGCAGGCGTAATTGAGGGTCATCTAAAGATAGTTCTGTAAAATCAGAATCTAAGCGTAAAAATAAACTAGATTTTCCACACTGCCTAGGACCCCTTAAAACTTGTATAAGCTCTTTTTGTTGTGTTATAAAATTAGAAATATCTCTTTTAATCCACATACTTGTCAGATATACAGTAATAGTATGTATTTGTCAAAATATTTATGTGAGATATAATGTGTACCTGACCCTCAAAGCCTATTTAAAATTAAAGCTACTTGTAAAGCTACTTGAGGGTCAGGTACACCCTTGAGGGTCAGGTACACCCCCTAAAATGGGGTGTACCTGACCCTCAAGTAGCTCTCAAGTAGCTCTGACCCTCAAGTAGCTTTCAAGTAGTTTTAAAGCTAGGTTTGGTGTACCTGACCCTCAAATGACTCAAAACAATACACTTAATTTTATTTATCTAGACTATTGTCTAAACTTATAAAAATTAATGTCGAAAAGATTATTATAATAAAAAACATGAGAGGTAATTATGAAAATATTATTATTTATTTTTACATTTAGTTTTGTGCAAACAAATTCTTTATTTGCAAAAGATATAGAAGTGCAAAGTTCAGCAATAGAAAGTTTAGATGATATTCATTATGGAAAATCGGCTCCAGAAACTCCAATACCAAAACTCTCAGACAAGCGTACTTTAGTTTATGTAAGGGCATCTTGCTATCCAGGAAATTTAAGAAAAGTGGCTAATCTATTAAAATCTTCTTCAGCAAATATTTTTTTAAGACTTGATGTTGAACTAGAAGGTGGAGCTTCAGAAACATTAAAAATAACAGTTCCAAAGGATCTTGCAATTAGTGTAGCAAGTCAGAGAAGCATAGTTATTAAGAAGGAGGAAACAAAGATAGGTGGTACAAAAGCTGAATTTGCATCAGCCCGAGGCAATACTGCAGGATTTCAATTTAATGATAAAAAAATTACTAAAATTAAATCATATAAATTGATGCAAGAAGATCCAAAACATGGCAGAAGAAACAGAAGCCCCCTAGCTGGAGAAATAGGCGTTAAAATCAGAGATGCAAAAGGCACTGGTAGCATAGTGGATGTTACATTTTCTATACCTGGTTACGCAGATGTAGGAACTCGAAGTAATAGCTGGTGTGGAGGTTACTACTCACCACTTATGGTATTTTTTAATAAAAAGCGTCCAAGTTTTAAAAATTCTAGTAGCTTTCCATTAATAAAAAACTCTTATGTACATTGGCCCGAAAAAAATGCTCCTGGTTATTTTTTAGTTTTAGATCGCAATAAAGATGGCAAAATAACTAAAGCTAGTGAGTTATTTAGAGACTCTGATAAACATGCAAATGGATTTAAACATTTGGCAACTTTAGATAGTAATAAAGATGGATTAATTGATAGCGGCGACAAAGCATTTAACAAATTACAATTATGGAAGGACAAAAATGGAAATGGAATTAGTGAAAAATCTGAACTATTTTCTTTAAAAGATAAAAATTTATATTACATATCTTTAAAATCAAAAAACATCGAGCAAAGTTACGGAAACAGGGCAAAGGCTGTTCAAAGATCTTTTTTTACTTATAAAAATAACAAAGGTAATTTTGCAAAATCAGAAATTATTGATATTTGGTTTTCTGCATCTGGCCCAAAAGCTTATAAAAGCATAAGAGCATTGTCTTCTACAAAATAATATAGACATAAGGAGTTTTAAAAAACAGTATAAACTATATTTAAAAAAAAATGTTTTATGTAAAAATATTTTATGATTTAAAAATACAAATGTTTTATGTAAAAATGTTTTATGCCATATAAAAAATTAAACAATAAAGGTGCCTCAATTATTTCAGCAATGATGTTGGCATTAGTAACCAGCATCAGCATTGGAATTATTAGCTCGCAAGTACCATGGGGATATAAATTTGGTTTAAATATTAATGCAAATATAGAAATTACAAAGTTACTAGAATACACATCTAAATTTGTAGTAGTAGGAATAAAAAACAGATTGTGTTTTGATAGGAATCTTAAAAAAGCAACGCCATGCAAATTAACTAGCACTAGAAACACTGAAAGAATTTTATTAGATGACGATGTGTCTAATCCAGAATCAAATTTTTTTAATTTCAAAAAAATGATAATTGCCAATAACGACAGCGTGACAGGAAGGGAAGCTTTGGAAGAGATGGGCCTTCCGATAAAATATGCAGACATTGAAAAAATATTTTTAGATAAAATTTCTTTTGATAGTATATCTATAAAAGATTCACCACTTGCTGAAATTTTTGCCGCAGTTAGTGGGGTAGACTTTAACGCATTAAAAATAATTATTAAACGCGACAAAGAATATATAAGACTAGATAGAGAATCTTCTGTAATTTTAACAATTGAACTAACAGCAAAAATCCAAGGCAAGCCAGAAAAAACTTATGTAATGGAATCTAAAAATATTTTTTTTCCACGCGAGCTAAATAGTTTTGCATTAATTTCTGGAAGAGATTTGTGGCTAGGAAAAAATTCTGATGTACCATCGGCAGGAACTATTGAGGGAGAAAGTGATGTCTGCAAACCAAGCAGCACAACAGATTCACTAATTAATTTGCCCACAACAACAACGCAAACAAAAGCAATAGTTTTTCAAAGCCCAGTATATATAAACGGAAATGTACACCTACCAACAAGTAATACAAAAATACCTGTTAGTTTTAGTTCATTAGTTTTAGGAGGTGGAAAGTTAAAAGTTTTATCTGGTAATTATAATCCTGATTTTAGCAAAGGCTTTAAATACAAAGACAGCATAGGTTCTATATTTAAAAAAGTACAAGTAGAAAAAGAAGACAAAGGTTTAAAAGTATTATCAGGACAAGAGGCATGCAAAAATGCAAGCCTAGCAACATGTGACGGCTTAGAAGAAGCCAAAATAACTTTAGGAAAGATGAAAGTTGAAGGTAGGCCTAATGTAGCTGGCGGATATTTATCAGTTCCCAAAGGCTTTTACCACTCATGCGCCATCACCTCAGCAGGCAAACTAAAATGCTGGGGCAGAAATAATTACAGACAAGCTGATGTTCCAACAGGAAAATTCGACACAGGAACAAGGTCTGTTTCAGAAGGAGAAGATCACACCTGCGCAATAACTGCTATTGGAAAAC
>JAAOIH010000030.1 GCA_015163875.1 Bdellovibrionales bacterium | reverse complement strand
GGGAAAACGGAAATGTATTAGATTATTTAAATTTAATAAATCACATACAATTAATTTTTCCAGAAACAAAAAAAGAATAATTTTTTAATAATCTAAAAAAATTTATAAGAATCTAAAAAATATTCATTGTTTAAAAAAAATTCAAAAAAAACTAATGCTTTAATAATCTAAAAAAAAATTTCTACTTTTTTAAAAGGTTCGGTTACAGAAATACTTAATTTTGATAACTCTGCTTCATTAAAAGGCCAATTTTTTTTAATATCTAAGGCAAAAACATTTGCAAGGTCAGAAAAACTTGTATCTACAAATTCTTTATGATCCCAGTCTTTAATATTATTTTTTAAAAAATCGTCTATATTAAAAAAATTAATAACTAAGTTAGAGGTTTTGTCTACTTTGCCTTTAAAAAATACTTCTAAAACTAAATTTAAACCTGTGTGAGTTTTATTATTATACAAACTACAACTAAAAAAAAATTTTCTAGAAAGTTCTATCACTTATTTTTTATTTGTAAGTAAAACTTTAATTAAACTATTAGACTGAGTATATATATAAGCAAACAATTTTTCTTTAAGCACATCGCCTGCTAAATATCTTTTTCTGTTTTTAATTATCCACACATGAGTATGTTTATTAAAATATTTTGCTTGTTTTATGTTGTTTTTATATCTTATTTTCCATTGTATTTTTTTTGATCTCAAATTAAAATAGAAGATTTTAGACAAATGCTTAATATATAATTTATTTTTATTAACAAACAGATCATCTTTATTTTTTTGTTTAACATCAACCTGATCATAACTTAAGCTGGTATTAAATATTTTTTTTGACCATAAAACTTGCGAATTATTTTTATTAATAGACCACAATTGCCCTTTGTCTGAAAGAAGTAGTAATTGTCTTTTATAAATAGCTGCTTTGTATAAAGAATTTTCTAATAAGTTTTTTTTCCAAATTATTATTTTTTTATTTAAATCAAAAGCGAATATTTTGCCACTTAAAGAACCTAGATATAAAATATTTTTATTAATTTTAGCAAAATAAAAACTTTCTTTTTTGATAAATTTAGTCCAATTTCTCCATCCATTAGATTTATTAAACGAGCTAATATGCCCAGAAGAGCTTGCAATAATAATATTTTTTTTATATTTTAACGGAGCCAAGCTTGAGTAATAGTTTAAATTAAACTTAGTGTTAGTTTTGCTTGCAACAGTTTTGGCCCAAATTATTTTTTGCTCTACAGCTGATGCTTTAGTGCTAAAAATTAATAAAAAACAAATGTAATAAAAATACTTTAACATTAATTACTTCTTGTTTAAAATTAAATATCTTTTTATTGCTTGTGCTGTAGCAGTTTGGCTACTTTGAGGATATCTATCCTCTAACTGAGCAATACTTTTTTTTAATAAATTCCATTTTTTTAATTTAAAATAAGCTAATGATAAATTTAATAAACTGCTTGGTTGTATAAATACAAATAATTTTTGTTTACTAGTAATATTAATAAAAGCATTTACCGCTTTGTCATATTGGCCAAGTTTTAAATAATTTAATCCTAAAGTTTGAAAAATTAAAGGGTAAAACAAAGATTTTTTATCAACTTTAACAGAAGCCTGCAAAAGAACTTTTACACTAGAATTAAAATCTTTATAAGAGTATAAAAATTTAGCTAAATTTAAACTTGCTCCAAAAAATACAGAAGTTTGTTGGTTGTCTTTTAAAAGTTTTTTATATTCTACAATTACAGAAGCAAAATGTGTTTGTAATTTTTTTTTGTTTTTTTGTAAAATATATTTTTTTTGTTTCTTGTTTAATTTTTTATTTTTTTTATTAACTTCTGCTGCTAAAGCTTGTTCTTTTTGTTCTATTTTTTTTTGTACTAAGTAAAAAATTTGAGAAACTTTTTTAGATTGTTTTTCTGTATTATTTTTTTGCCATTCTTTAATTAAAAATACACTAGTAAGTAGTATAATTACTATAATAATTTTTTTTAAATGTAGTTCTAAAAAAGATAAAAGATTCATAGAAAAATTAAAATTACCTGTTTTGTCTGTGCTCATAAAATTCTCTTTTTTTATTAATTATTTTAACTTGCTTAATTACTTTTGTCTGTTTTTCATTCCAATTAAATGAGAAAATGGTCTTAACAATCTACCGTGATAGGTTTCTCTAATTGCCGATATAGATTTAATTCTATTTTCTGCAAAATCTAAAGCTGCCTGATGACTAGGTATAGATTTTTCTTTAGCTAAAGAAAAAATAGCTTTTGTATTATCATACACCTGTGCTGTTTTTTCTGAAGCTCTTTCATAAGAGTAACCTTCTAGCTCTACAAACACATTAATTAATCCTCCAGAATTAATAACATAGTCTGGAGCATACAAAATACCTCTATCATGTAATTGAACACCGTGTTTAAAAGATTCTAATTGATTGTTAGCCGCTCCTGCAACAACTTTACATTGTAAATAAGGTAATGTTTCGTCATTAATTACTGCTCCCAAAGCACAAGGGGCTAAAACCTCACAAGGAGTTTTTAAAATTTCTTTAGGGTCTACGATTGTAATATTAGGATATTTTTCTTTTAATGTTTTTAATTTTTCTGTATCAATGTCTGATATAAATACTTTTGCACCTTCTTTATAAAGTATCTCTAATAAATGTCCGCCAACACTGCCTGCACCTTGAACTGCAATTCTCATATCTTTAACAGAATCTTCTTGTAGCTGCATTTCAATAGCTGCTTTTATTCCCATAAATACACCTTGAGCAGTATGAGGACTTGGGTTACCAGAACCTCCCAATGCTCTAGAAATACCAGTTACATAAGGTGTCTCCATAAAAATATGCTCCATGTCTTGAACAGTTGTTCCAACATCTTCTGCTGTAATATATCTGCCTTGCAAAGAATTTATAAATGCACCTAAAGATCTAAACAATGCTTCTGTTTTGTGTTTTTTAGGGTCTCCAATAATAACTGCCTTTCCTCCACCTAAATTTAATCCAGAGGCTGCTGCTTTGTAAGTCATGCCTTTAGAAAGTCGTAACACATCTATTAAAGCTTCTTCTTCAGTTTTATAATCTACCATTCTTAATCCGCCAAGGGCTGGACCTAATGCTGTGTTGTGAATTGCAATAATAGCTTTTAACCCAGTTTTTTTATTATTAACAAAAAGAACTTCTTCGTGATCACCGTGTTTTTTAATTAATTCAAAAGACATGCGCTTCCCTTTTTTTTGCTGGTTTTATTACTTTTGTTATTCTTAATTGAAGATATTATTACGAGCTTAATATAATCTTTTTTAGGATAAACTCTATAAAAAAACTCAAAAATGACGCTTTTAGTTAATGCTTTTTTTATTATGTATTTTTTCTTTTAGGTATTTTTTCTCTTAAAAACCTATGATAGCTAATAGCAAAACGATGAGCTTCGTCTCTTAAGTAAGTCAAAATACGCAAAGCTTCTGATTTTTTATTAAAAGTAACAGGGTTTTTTTGGCCTGGTAAAAAAAATCTTTCTTCTGTTTCGTTAATTTTTTTAGATTTAAAATCTTTTAAAGTTCTAGCCTTTGCAATCGAAACTACACTTACTTTTATTTTTAATTCTTTTAACACCTCTACTGCCACCTGCAACTGCCCCTTTCCTCCATCTATAACTAATAGAGTATCTTTAGAAAAGTTATTTTTTACAAGCCTCCTAGTTAATAATTCTTTCATAGAAAGATAATCATCAGAGTTAGCTTTAGCTTTAATTTTATATTTTCTGTATTCTTGTTTTAAAGGCTCTCCGTCTTGAAAAACAACCTGCGACCCAACTGTGTTGCTGCCTTGCAAGTGCGAAATATCAAAGCATTCCATTTTGTAAGGAATAGTTTTTAGCTTTAATTTTTTTTTAATAATTTCTAAAGCTTTTAATGAGTCTTCTTGTTTATTTACATAAGTTTTAAAATGTTCTTCTGCATTTTTTAATGCCAAATCCATTATTTTTTTTTCATCTTTTTGAAATATATGTTTTATTTTAACTTTATTTTTTTGTCTGGTTAAAAAAACTTTTTGCAATAAACTTACAATTTTATACCCCATCTCAAATGGAACAAAAACTTCATTTGGTATAATATGTTCGCTATAAAATTGATTTAAAAAAGAGCTTAGCCATTCTTTTTCTTCTTCGTTTTTATTTAAAAAATTAAATTTTGATATAAAATGAGACTGACTTCCAACTAAATAAGATTTTCTAAAATGTAAAACTTCTATAGAGGTCCCCCTGTCATCGGCAAAGCAGTTAATAAAATCTTGATCTTTATTTTTATTTGC
Source organism: Bdellovibrionales bacterium (assembly GCA_015163875.1). Lineage (GTDB taxonomy): Bacteria > Bdellovibrionota > Bdellovibrionia > Bdellovibrionales > UBA1609 > JAAOIH01. Next base: position 8,503 of record JAAOIH010000030.1, on the reverse strand, counting down.
ACCTTGCAATCTTTGTTTTTCCCAAAAATCTTTAATAATATTAATTTGATCTCGTTTTTTTGCAGCTTGTTCAAAATTTTCTATTTTAGAATACGCACTCATTTCTTTTTCTAAAATTTTAATCACTTTACTATTTTTATGATTTAAAATATCTAAAGCTTTGTTTAAATTTATTTTATAATTACTAGAGGTGATTTTTTTAACACATGGAGCACTACATTTTTGCATTTGATAAGACAAGCAAGCTCTGGCTCGATTACTCATAGTTCTGTCTTCGCAATCACGAATAGCAAAGCTATGACTTAAAAACTCTATCATTTTTTTAGCAATAACTGAATTAGTATAAGGGCCAAAATACTGACTTTTTTGATCTTTTACTTTTCTAGTTAAATAAAATCTTGGAAATTTATGCTCTAAATTACAACAAATATAAGGGTAACTTTTATCATCTTTTAAACGAATATTATAACGAGGTTTATGTTTTTTAATTAACGAAGCTTCTAGTAAAAAAGCCTCCACCTCACTTTGAGTTAAAATATAATTAATTTTATGTAAATGCTTTAATAAATATTGTGTTTTTACATTAATATTTTTATTAAAATAAGATTTTACCCGTAATTTTAAATTTTTTGCCTTACCTATATAAAGAATTTTTCCTTGGAGGTTTTTCATTAAATAAACCCCAGGCTCTGATGGAAAAAGTTTAGTTTTGTCTTTTAACAAAGATAAGTCTTGCGCTTGCTTCATGATATTTATATTATTGACATAGTTATGGAACAATTAACATCTTTATTGCCTGATTGGGATTTTTTATTATCATATGAAGGTCGAGTTAATAGAAGGGATTTTTGGCTCAAAGGTCAGCTTTTCTTTTTTTTAATTTCATTATCATTACATCTTTTAAATCTTACAACTCTTTCTATAATGTTTTTTATAATTTCAGGATACTCTGTTACAGTAATTGCTATCAAAAGATTTCATGATTTAGGATTAAGTGGGTATTATATATTATTAGGCTTTGTACCTTTAGCAAATATATGGGTTTTTTTTAAACTTGGTTTTTGCAAAGGAGACATGGGTCGTAATATCTACGGACCCGCTGTTGAGCCTGTTGTTATAAAAAAATATTAGTTTTATTATTAAGTACTTTTTATTTTAAATGAAGAATAGCCTTGTCGGTTATAGTTCTTCCGCGAGATGTTTTTTGCAAAAATCCTTCTTGAATTAAAAAAGGTTCATAAACTTCTTCTAAAGTATCTACCTCTTCGTTTAATACAGCAGCTAAACTTTCTATTCCAACAGGTCCGCCTTTAAATTTATCTTTAATCCAAAATAAAATTTTTCGATCCATAAAATCTAAACCTAAAGAGTCTATCTCTAGTTCGTTTAAAGCAAAATCTGCTAATTTTTGATCAATAAGTTTTAAATTTTTAACCTCTGCATAATCACAAACTCTTCTTAACAGGCGATTAGCAATACGGGGAGTTCCTCGACTACGACTTGCAATTTCAAAGGCAGCATTTTTGTCTAATTTAATATCTAATAACAATGCTGACCTTTCTAAAATTTTAACTAGATCTTCTTTTTCGTAAAAAACTAATCTTTCTATAATTCCAAATCTATTTCTAAAAGGAGCTTTTAATAAACCAACTCTTGTTGTTGCAACAATTAAAGTAAAAGGTGAAAGTGGAAACTGAACACTTTTAGTATCTAATCCTTCGCCTGTAAAAATTTCTATAAAAAAATCTTCCATAGCGCTATATAAATATTCTTCAACATCTTTACTTAGCCTGTGTACTTCATCAATAAATAAAGTGTCACCTTTTTTTAAATTAGTTAATATTCCTGCTAAATCTCCTTTTTTATTTAAAGCAGGTCCAGAGGTGCTTACTAATCTAGACTCCAAGTGATGGGCTATAATATGAGCCAAAGTTGTTTTTCCTAATCCTGGAGGGCCTGATAATAAAATATGATCTAATGCCTCTTTTCTGCTTTTAGCTGCTTTAACAAAAACCTCTAGCTTTTTTTTAACAGATTGTTGCCCTGGAAATTCGTTAAAAGACAAAGGTCTAAGAGCTTTGTCTAAAGGTGTTTTTGATATTTTTTGTAAATCAGATGTTGTGTCTTTTTTATTGTTTTTCATTTATTGCTCAGTAGGTTTTGTGCATTAGTAGTTTTTTAAAAAATTTAATTACTATTTTAAGAATTAGTTAAGTAATGTAAACAAAGCTTAACAACAGATTGAAAGTCAGTCCACTCTTCTAATTGTTCAAAACTTTTTTGTATGGCTGGTTTTTTAAATCCTAAATTTAATAGAGCAGATAAAACCTCATTTTGTAATTTTTCTGAATTTTTTTCTATTTTAAGTATTTTAGGCACAGACCACTTGCCTTTTAATGATAAAATCATTTGTTCTGCTTTTTTTTTACCTATTTTTGGCAAATTTGTTAAAGATTTAATATCTTCGTTTTCAATATAGAGTATTAATTTATTTATTGTTGTTCCTGATAAAATTTGCATTGCCATTTTTGGCCCAATACCAGAAATTTTAATTAGTGCTAAAAAAAATTCCTTATCTTTTAAAGTTAAAAATCCAAATAACTGCAAATTATCTTCTCTAACATGAGTGTAAATCCAAAACTTAATATCATCATTTACAGAGTAATCCTCTACATTACTTAAACTAACTTGATATCCCACCTCCCCAACATTTAAGATTAAAGAGCTTTCAAATATATGAGAAATTGTTCCGTTTAATAAACCAATCATAAAAATACCTTTAAAAAATTACTAATATTTTTCTATACTTATAAAAATTTGCTAAAGTCTTAAGTTTTGTTTTTTTATAGCATCACCTGTAGTCTTTCTTTTTATTCCGCACAAAGCAACAGCCACAGCGTCACTTGCGTCTAATAGCATGTCTGTAAAATCTAAATTATATGTTTTATATAAAAATTCTTGTAGCTTTTCTTTAGAGCAATGCCCTTGCCCTGTAATTTGTTTTTTTACATAAGTTGGAGAGTATTCTAAAATTTCTATATTTGATTTTTTTTTAGCTAGTTCAGCTAAACAAACACCTCTAACATGACCTAAGACAAAAGCTGCTTTTACATTTTTATCCAAAAATATGTTTTCTAAAACTAGGGTGTCTATATTGTATTTTTTTAACAAATCTTCTAAATTTTTTGCTAAATCACTAAGGCGTAAAGCTAAGCTTTTTGTTTTTAAAAAATGCCACACTCCATAAGATATAACATTAACAGGTAGGTCTTGTTTTGCATCAATTACGGCAAAACCTGTATGGTAACTTCCAGGGTCTAAGCCCAAAATTAAACCAGAAATACACTTGCGATTATTAGTTTTCAATGTCATTATTTCATTATGGACATAATTAAAAAAATTCGCAAGAAAGTCTTTTTTTTATTAAATCCTATTTTAATAAAGTATAATATTTTAAAAAAACAAGAGCCTTCTTTAAACTTACAGGCTTTAATAAATACTTTAAACTCTCAAATTAATAATTCTCATTTTACTCAAGCTTTGCTATCTATTAAAGCTATTGTAAAAATCAAGCCTAATAGTTCAAAATTTCAATTACAGTTAATTAAACTTTTAAAAAAAAATTTATTTTATAAAGAGGCTTTTGAGACAATTAAAAAAAATCAAATAGACCACCCGTCTGAGCATTATTTTTTTTATCTAGAAGAGGCTAAGTTGCTACAAAAAATTGGGTATAAAAACAAAGCTTTGCTTATTTATAAAAAACTTATAAAATTTTACCCTCTAAAAACAGAGCTGATAACATATATACAAAAATTAGAAAATGCTGTACCAGATGTTCATATAACTTCTGCAACAGGACAATTAGAAAAAATAAAAAATCAAAAAATAAAAAAAATGCAAACAAGAATAAATATTTCTAAATTACAAAAAGTTTTATTTAAAGATGGTGATCTTTTATGAATGTGTCTACAGGTGATTTTAAAAAAGGTTTAAAACTTTTAATTGATAACCAGCCTCATGTTATTTTAGATTTTGAACATTACAAGCCAGGTAAAGGAAATCAATTTACAAGAACAAAATTAAAAAATTTAATTACTGGAAAAAACTTAGACCGTACTATTAAATCAGGCGAAAAATATAATGTTCCAGACATAGAATACTCAAACACAACTTATCTGTACAAAGATGCATCTTCTTTTATTTTTATGGATCAAACAAGCTATGAACAAATTTCTGTCGAAGCTAATTTAGTGTCTAAAGATACAGATTTTTTAACAGAAAATTTACCTGTAAATATTTGTTTTTTTAAAAATAAAGCAATAAGTATAGAGTTGCCCTCTTCTGTAGACTTAAAAGTAACCTACACCGAACCTGGGTTAAAAGGAGACACTGTTTCTGGGGCAACAAAGCCTGCAACCCTTGAAACAGGTTTAACCATACAAGTCCCTTTACATATTGCTAACGAAGACATATTAAAAATTAATACAAAAAACAGAGAGTATATTGAAAAAGTTAGTGATAAAAAAATCTAATAAAAATAAACACAGCAAACAAGGGATCTGTGGAAGCTTCAATTAACAAACATCTTAAAGAAAATTCAATTAGCTACTGTATTGATTTTTTTTTTCAAAAATTAAAAATAGAAACTCTTAATTTTAAGGATAGCCAATCTATAATATTTTTTTTACAAGCACATAATCAAAAAAAACATGTTTATAATTGGATATTGCAAAAATTAAAATTTAACGAAAGCTTTTCTTTTTGTCATTTACTTTGGCTATTAGATTACAATATAGAACCTGAGTTAGAAGACTTAATAACACAGGCTATTAAGTACACAAATGACGAATATGGTGACTGTAGCCAGTTTACTATAAACACTAACTCAAAAAAAATACAAAACTTAATAACTAAAGCTTTAGATACAAAAAAAATAGACTTTCAGCAGTTTAAAGAAGAGCTAATAGAAAAAATAGAGTATTGTCGTTTAAATAATTTAGAAGATACATATAAAGAAAATATAAACGAACTTAAAGCAGAATTTAAAAATAGTTCAGATCCAAAAATAAACTTATTAATAACAGAGTTTGAACATCAAAATTTAGAAAATATTTTAACAAAAACATCAAAAAAATATAAACAAAAAAATACAGAAGCTAAAGAAATCGATTTAAACCTAGACCCTGATTATAAAAAATATTTAATTAAAACTAGCACAGACTTAAGCAAACAAAATCCTAATTTGTCTTATGACCTTTCTTTATTAGCTAACAGCCTTCAAATGCACCAGCTGTCTGAGGATATTTTATCTAATATTTTAGATCAAACAGAGTCTGTTGTGTGGCTAAGAGCTCATAATTTTATTAAATCAAAAAAATTTTTAAAAGCTTTAGACTTAATAGATAGCAACTTAGATAAAATTAACCCTAAGTATCTTTTAGATTACAATTATTTAAAAGTTTTGGCATGGAAGGGTTTAGGAGAAACTAAAAAAGCATTACAAATACTAGACGAAATATTAAAAATTAAAAAAAATTACAGAAATACAGTAATTTTAAAACAACTTTATCTTAAAGAAGTATAAAAATGAACAAGCTTTTATCTTTTAAAAAATATATTATAATCAGCCTTGTTTTATCTGTGCTTGTGCTATGTTTTAGTTTTTTATTTTATAATAATAATTATATTATTTTTTTAAAAAATTATGAACAAAATATTATTACTTACATAGATAGCAAAATTAAACATTTTAAAAAAAATAATCCTAATATTGATATTAAATTTAAAAAAATTAAAATGAATGTAGATGGGGTAAATTTAAAAGATATACAAATAAATATTAAGCCTGATAAAAAAATATCTATATATAGCTTAAATTTAGATCTAGATTGGTGGAGCTTGCTTGCTCTTAAAGTTAAATTTAAATTAACTATACCTAAAGTATATTTAAAAATAAAAACTAATAAAATAAAATTTAAAACTAATAAAACAAATAATGTAACTCCAGAATCTTTTTTAGCCGAACTTAATAACGAAGTTTATAATATAAAAAAAAATAAAGATTTACTAAGCTTTCTTAATCTGCCTATTAGCAGTTTAAATATTTTAGAGGCTAACATTGATATTATTAACAAAAAAAATAATAAATACATTGCTAAAATTAACAACTCTATAATTACTTTAAATCTTAACAAAAGAAATAAAAAAATAGATTTTTTTTCTGCGTCTGTAAGCTTTCCGGGCAGCTTGTTAAAAAAAGAATTTTTTTCATTGCATTTAAAATCTGAAATAAAAAATAAACATCTTTTGTTGAGGGCTAAGATTGGATATAAAAATTTATCTGCTTTAATAAAAATAAAAAACAAGTTTACAGAATTTCGTATAGTTACTAAACTAAAAAGCCTGTCAGAAATTCTTCAAAAGACAAGTTTACAAAAAGGTTTAGACCATTTAAATGGAAATTTATTTTTAACCATAAAAAAAGAATCTGATAATGCGTTTTCTTTTACATCTAAATTAAGTAATTTTAAAAGTCATGGGTTTAAAATTGGAGATTTAAAATCAAATGGTATTTTAAAAAATTCTAAGCTTAATGTAAATTATGTAAACATAGAGTCCCCTATTTGGGCTGGACAAACTAAGTCTTTTGTTATTAATTTAAACAAAAAGCCCTATCATATATCTTTTGATGCTAATGTTGACAAGTTTAAGTTACATAATTTATTAGGCGACAAATATATTAGTCTTTTTGCAAAAAGCTTGGCCTCTTGTTCGGGAAAGTTTTTTCCATTTCTTTTAAATTGCTCGCTAACAAATACCCATGTAGATAATGTTAAAATTTATTTAAAAAACAAAAAAGAGGTGTTACATGCCCCTGCGCTAAAGGGGCTGTCTCAGGTAAATATCAGCGCTGATTCTGTTAATTTTAAAAGTTCTTTTTCTAGTATAACAAATTCTAATAAAAATAAAATAACAGTTAGTGCTAACATAAATTACTATGATGACTCAATTATAAATTACAAAGCCTCTTTAAAAGATTTGTCTTTTATTACTTTTTTTAAAAAAAATCTGTTAGGTGATGCAAAGATAAGCGGTAGTGTAAAAATTAAAAAAAATATTACTATTAATAAAAATAGTTTTAAATCAAATAATATATCTTTGGGAAAAGAATTTTTAGGAAAGCTAAAATTTAATAGCCTTTATCAAGATCAACAGTTAGCTATAAAAAAAATATTTTTTAAAAACAGAGATGAACAGATTAATGGTAGTTTAGTTTTTTTATTTAAAAAAAATTCTTTATTCAGTAATATTAAAGCTCAAAATATTAATTTATCTAGGATAAAGCCTTTTTTAAATATAAAACAAAAGCATTTTTTTTACGGAAAAATAAAAAAAATATTTTCTAAAACATTGTGGAATTTAGACTTTCAACCTCTTTCTTCTGACACAAAACTTGTAATTAGTAATTTATTAATAAAAAAAGTCTACTTTCCAGAAATTAATATTTATTTAAAAAAAAATATAACTAATAATTTTACTTTGATAAATTTAGATAGTTTAAATAAAACTTTTAACATTAGTGGTTATATTTTTAATAATTTAAAATTACTTTTAAACTTAAGTGCTAAAAAAATGGCATTAGAAAATTTTATTAATTTTGCCAACCCTAGTTCTGTAACATCTTTAGTGGATATTAAGTCAAAAATTAAAGGCACTATTTTAAATTTAAATGTAAAAATGAATTTAAAATTTTATAAAACTTACATTAATAAAATTATACAAAAAAATAGTGCTGCTGTTGTTAAGTATAGCAATAACAAGATCTCTGTTGTGGCTAATTTTTTTAACAAAACTGTATCAACTAACTTAGTATGGAATGTAAAAAAAATGTATTTACATAATTTATTTTTTAAGGCTGATAATTGGGATTATTCATCTTTAGTTTATTTTTACTCTAAAACAAACAAACATATTAAATCAAAACTTACGGCTAAGCTTAGTATTGTTAAAAAGAAAAACAATAAATACTCGGGGGCTTTAAATATACCCTCTGTTAGCTTTAAACACCCAGATATAAACTTTAAAAATAAAAAACCTTTGTTAGTAACTTTAAAAAATAATATTCTTTTTTTTAAAAATTTTTCTTTAAAAGGAAAATCTGGTTATATGAATGTTTATAGTAATCCAAATTCTAATTTAGATAAACTTAATATAAAAATAAACTCAAAGATAAATTTAGCTTTATTTAATAATTTTTTATCAGAATCATTAATAACTTCTGGAAATTTATTTTTAAATAATCTTAAAATAACTGGTAATCTTTTTAAGCCACTGCTTAATGGAAACATAAAAATAAACAAACTTGCTGCAAAAAATACAGATAAAATAATACCTTCAATACAGGATTCTGATATAAATATTAATATAAATAACTCAAAAGCTATTTTAAATAAATTTATTATTAATTTAAAAAACAAAGCTGTACTAAATGCTTATGGAT
>JAAOIH010000002.1 GCA_015163875.1 Bdellovibrionales bacterium | reverse complement strand
GCTAATGGAGATTTTGCCGCCAATGATGCCACACCTGCAGCAGATGCAATGCCGTGGTAGCTTATCCATTTTTTAATAGCAATTCCAATTGAGGCAACTTTTAAATTACCTTTCCATAAACCTGTTTTTTCTAAATTGTCTTTTGTTGTGTCTGTTAATAATTTTCCAACAAAATCATTAAAGCCTAAATCTTTTAATGAAGTTAATAAAATTTTTTCTAATAATCTTAAATACGCGTGAATATCTTTTTGATTTAAGTGTTTTCGTTTTTTATTTAAATTAACCAAAGGGTATATAACTAATTGGGAGGGGCCGTGATAAGTGGCCCTTCCCCCTCTGGAGCTTTTAACAATATCGCCGCTCCAAGAAACAAGATCTTCTTTTTTTGTTGCCCTTCCCGTGCTTACCAAAGAATTGTGTGAACAAAAAATAATTGTTTCTGGTCTGTTGTTTAAAAAAATTTCTTCTATATATTTTAATTGCTTATCAACTGAAACTTTATAATCAACTAGTCCCCAATTTTCAAAATGCAAATTAGAATTAATAAGATTTAATTTTTTCAAAAAATTTAATCTCCAAAAGATTTATTTTCTCAAAGGTTTTTGAATAATATGAATAGCGTGTCCAAGGCTTGCCTCAGCAGCTTCCATTATTGGCTCTGACAAAGTTGGATGAGGGTGTATTGTTTGGGTAAAGTCTTCAAGCCTTGCTCCCATTTCAATAGCTATGCTTGCTTCAGAAATTAACTGGCTAGCCTCTGGCCCGACAATATGCACCCCTAAAATAACATGAGTTGTTTTTTCGGATACAATTTTTACCAAACCATCTGTTTCCATTAACGACACTGCCCTTCCGTTTGCTGCAAATGGAAAGCTTCCTACTTTAATTTCATAGCCATTTTGCAATGCTTCTGCTTCGCTCATACCTACTGATGCAATTTCTGGCGAAACAAACATAACAGATGGTATAACTTTTGGATTGTAAACACTATTTTTTCCAGCTAAAACTTCTGCAACTATAACTCCCTCATAAGATGCTTTGTGAGCAAGTAACGGAGGTTGCGCAATATCACCAATGGCAAAAATATTAGAAATATTTGTTCTGCATTGCGAGTCCACAGCTAAGCCTCCATGATCTGCCAACTCTAATCCAATTTTTTGTAAATTCATTTCATTAACTCTTGGCTTTCTTCCAACTGTTAACAAAACTTTTTCGGCTTTAATGTTTTTTTGCTTTTCTTCTTGAACAAAAGAAACATTTAAATCTTTTCCCTGCTTTTTAAAAGATTTTGCAAAAGAGTTTAAATGCAAATCTATTCCTGATTTTTTTAAACTTCTTTGTAAAACTTTAACGCAATCTTTATCTACAACGGATTTTAAAAGTTCGCCTTCGGCTTCTAAAACAGAAACTTTTGTTCCTAATTTTTGTAAATAAGATCCGATTTCTAAACCAATATAACCTCCACCAACAACAACTAAAGATTTTGGAAGTTTTTTTAAATCTAAAGCCCCTGTTGAAGATAAAATATTTTGTTCGTCAATTGCAAATCCTGGTATTTCTATTGGAGCTGAGCCAGTTGCTACTACAAAATTTGTTGCAGTAATATTTAATTTTTCATTTTTAGAAATTTGTATATTTAAATTTTTAGAATCTACAAAACTTGCCTCTCCCTTAATAAGAGTGACATTGTTTCCCGAAAGTAATTGATTAACTCCTTTAGACATTTTATCACATACAGAATTTTTCCAAGAATGTAATTTTTTAAAATCTAAACTAATTTTTGAAATTTTAAACCCCATGTCTGGAGCGTCATGCTCTGCTCTGTGTAAAAAATGAGCTGCAGTAATCATAGCTTTTGATGGAATGCAGCCAACATTTAAACAAACACCTCCAACTAAAGATTTTTCTACTATTGCAACATTTAAACCCAGTTGTGCTGAGCGAATTGCACAAACATATCCGCCTGGGCCTGAGCCAATAATGCATACATCAAAATTTTTTTTCATAACAAGCTACTTGGTTGAGATATTTTTTCTAAGAAAAATTTTAAAAATTGTGCAGCCTTTGCTCCGTCAATTAATCTGTGGTCACAAGTAATTGTGTAGTTCATTACTTTTTCGCGACCCCAAGAATTATTTTCCCATTTAGGCTGGTCTGTCATTTTATACATTCCTAAAATAGCAACTTCTGGATGATTAATAATTGGAGTGGCGTAAGTCCCACCTACCGAGCCAATATTAGTAATTGTCATGCTAGCGCCAGACATTTCGCTTCTGGTTAGTTTTCCATCGCGAGCTTTTGTTGCAAGTAAAACAATTTCTTTACTTAGTTCAACAATATCTTTTTTATCTGCATCTTTAATTACGGGAACTAACAAACCTTGTGGAGTATCTGCTGCAAATGCAATGTTAAAATATTTTTTGTAAACAATTTCGCTGTTTTTATCATCAATGGAGGCATTAAATTCTGGAAATTTTTTTAAAGATTTAATTAAAGCTTTTATTACAAACGGTAAATAAGTAACTTTTATTTTGTGTTTTTTTAAAGTTTCTTGTTTTAACTTTTCTCTTAAATCAACTAATGAATCTACTACAACTTGATCCATTAAAGTAAAATGAGGAACAATGTGTTTGGTTTTTTGCATTTGCTCTGAAATTTTGCGACGAATGCCTCGCAAAGGAATTCTTTCTTCTGGCCCAGCAGCTTTTGGTAAATCTGTAATTGCAAAAGAGGTTTTTGATTCAGAGCCTTGGCTACCTCCACTGTTAGAAAAATTTATTACATCGTCTCTGGTAATTTTACCAGACAATCCGCTGCCTACAACTTTATTTAAATCTATATTATTATCGCGGGCTAATTTACGAGTAGAGGGTGCGGCCAAAACATGACCTGCAACAGGTGGGGGAAAAATTCCACTTGTGTTTTTTGATTTTATTGCCGAATGCAAACTTGGCTTTTCTGTGATTGGTTTTTTTTCATTATTTTTTACAGCTTGTGATGTATTATTTTTTACAGCTTGTGATTTATCATCATCAAAATTTTTTGATTTGGAGGTGTTTGATTTAGAAGAATTTGATTTACTTGATTTAAGCTCTATCATCAAAGACCCAACATGCAAAATATCACCTTCTTTTGCGTTTAAAGAAGTTACCACTCCTGCAATTGCTGTTGGAACTTCCATTGTTGCTTTATCTGTCATTACCTCTGCAATAGTTTGATCTTCGACAACTGAGTCGCCAATTTTTACAAGCCACTGCACTAGTTCGCCTTCTTCAACTCCCTCTCCTAAATCTGGTAACAATACTTGTTCTTTGCTCATTTGTTCCTTGTAAATAAATAATTTTTAATTATGCATCTTTTGTGTGTATTTTTTGTTTTTTTAATAAACTTTTCATAAAAAATTCACCAGCTCTGTAAGAGCTTCTTACTAATGGTCCACTTGCTGCATATAAAAACCCCATATCTTCTGCAACTTTTTTCCAGTGATTAAATTTTTCTACGCTAACATATTCTTGAACAGATAATTTATGTTTTGCAGGTTGTAAATATTGGCCCAAGGTTACAAATTGGCAGCCTACATTTTTTAAATCTTTTAAAGTTTGCAAAACTTCGCTGTCAGTTTCTCCAAGTCCTAACATAATAGATGATTTAGTAAATTGATTTTTTTTAAATTGTGATGCAAATTTTAAAGCTTGTAAAGATTGTTTGTAATTAGCTCTAGGATCACGAACTGCAGATTGAAGTCTTTCAACAGTTTCTATATTGTGGGCGTAAACATTTGGCCCAGCTTTTAAAACTATTTTTAAGCTGTTTTCAAATCCTGCAAAATCAGAAGTTAAAACTTCTATTAAAGTTTTTGGATTTAATATTCTTGTTTCGTTAATGCAGTTTGCAAAATGCTCTGCGCCCCCGTCATCTAAATCATCGCGGTCTACGCTTGTTACAACTACATAATCTAGGCCCATTGTTTTAATGGCGTAAGCTAGTTTTTGTGGTTCTTGTTTGTCTAAAATTCCTTTTGGATTTCCTGTTTTAACAGAGCAAAAACGACAGCCTCTTGTGCAAGTGTCGCCCATAACCATAAAAGTTGCAGTGCCCTGTTGCCAGCATTCGCCTATGTTTGGACATCTGGCTTCTTGGCAAACTGTAGACAAACTTAAAGATGAGGCTAGTTTTTTAATATTAAAAAACCGATCTCCATCTGGAGGTCGGACTTTAATCCAATTTGGTTTTTTTAAATTTTGCCTAATCATATCTTCGGCCTAACAATACAACTTTGTATAAAAGTTATTTTTTATTTTTTAAGTGTTTTTCAATAATAGAAATAAATGCAGGTGCCGGATAAGCTCCAGCTAAAGATACTCCATTAATTAAAAAAGCAGGAGTTCCAGAAAACCCAAACTTACGAGCTTCAGCCATGTCTGCTTTAATTCTATTTTTTACTTTAGAAGAATTAATATCTTTTAAAACTTTAGCAACATTTGCTCCAACTTGTTTTGCAACACTTGTTAAATAAGATTTTCCTTTTTTAATTTTAGATTGGTTTTGAAATAATTTATCATGAAATTTTCTAGCTTTTAATGGGCTTTGTAGTCCGATTGCTTCAAAAAATCTTGCAGCTAACCTAGCTTGAGGGTGCAAATCATCTAAAGGCAAATGCTTGTATAATATTCGTAATTTTTTTCCATATTTTTTTTCTAAAGCTTTCATAGTTTGAAAACCTCTAGTGCAATAAGGGCATTGAAAGTCAGAATATTCAACAATTGTAATTGTGGCAGATGGGCTTCCAAAATAAACTCTATCTTTTTTTAATACAGGTTTTTTAGGGTTAGCAAATTCTTTTGCTTTTTGACCTGCTTTTTTACCTTCGGCCTCTTGTCTTGCAACAGCTCTTGCAGATCTAACTGCTTTGTTTACAGAGTCCATAAATTTTTTAGGATTATTTTCAATTAATTTAAAAATAATATCTGGATTACTTTCTAATGTTTTTTCTAATATTCCTCCACATGCTCCTAAAAATAAGGCCATTGCTAAAATCATATATTTCATAACTTCTCCTGTTTGTTATTCTATTTATTATTCTATTTATTATTCTATTTATTATTCTATTTATTATTTACAAATATACTTTAAAAGTAGAGCCTGTTTTATAAAGCTAGTCAAAAACTTTTTGCCTTATTAATAATTTATTATTTAGTTGTTGAATGCTGTTAATAATGTGAATAATGCAATAAATAATGCAACGCAATAAATTTGATAGATTAAGAATGATTTTACCTATATATAGTTACAAAAAAAAACTTTTAAGTAATGTAAAAATATGAACAAAAATCATCTTGGAATAAAAAGAAAAATTTTTCACATAGCTGGTGTTTTAATAATTCTTGCTCTGTATGAAAAGCTTAGTTATCCAGTATTTTCACAATACTTATTTATATTTACACTAATATTTACAAGTATTGATTTTTTTAAACGCTACTTTAAAAAACTTAGAAACATTAGTTATTACCTTTTTAAAGAAGTAATAAGAGATTACGAAAAAGTTCAAATGTCAGGGATCAGCTACACTTTAGTTGGAATACTTATTTCTACCAGCTTATTTAGTCACGAAATAAATTCACTTGCGATATTATTTTTAGCTTTTGTTGATCCTATTTCTAGTTTTTTTGGTATTTTATATGGAAAAAATCACAAAATATCATCAAGCGCAAGCCTTCATGGGTGCGTTGCTGGTTTTTTATCAGCATTTTTTTTATCTCTTATTTATTTTTTAGCAAATTCTTTAATGCTAGAACGCTTATTAATAGTTAGTATTACTTCTGGAATAATAGCAACTTTATCAGAAAGCTTAGATTTAAAAATAGATGATAACTTTGTAATACCAATTCTTAGCTCTGCTGGTTTATGGGGAGTTATTTCTATATTTAACATATAAAAAATAAAAGGAGAAAAATGAATTCTAAAACTTTATATATACTTCCAAATTCATTAACAACTTTAAATTTATTTGCAGGTTTTTTATCTGTTATTTATTCAATTCAAGGTAATTTTATAATTGCAGCTTACGCAATTATTGCAGCTGCGTTTTTTGATTTACTAGATGGAAGAGTTGCAAGGCTTACAAAATCTTCTTCTGCTTTTGGAGCAGAATATGATTCACTGTGTGATTTGGTAAGTTTTGGCATGGCGCCAAGTTTATTATTGTATCAGATTTCGCTGCATCAACTAGGTAGAATTGGGTGGCTTAGTTGTTTTTTTTTAGTAGCTTGTGGAGCTATTAGATTGGCTCGATTTAATGTAAAAAAAGAAACTGACGAACATGATCGACACTTTCAAGGTTTACCAATTCCACTTGCCGCAGGTATTATTGCCAGCGCAATTTTAGCTTATCATAAAGTGAGCACAGATTTTTTATTAAACTTTGATATTGTTATGCCTAGCTTGGCATTGTGCTTTGTGCTTGGAATTGTGATGATTAGTAATATTAAATATCGCAATTTTAAAGATTTAGATTTAAAAAAAAGGCGGCCTGCTCGTTATTTAGCTTTTTTTATACTTTTAATTATTGTAATAGGCTACTCGCCTGAACTTATGTTTTTTTTCTTTTTTTTACTTTACACTATTTTAGGAATTATTTTTGGAGCAATGAACACAGGAAAAAAAATATTAAATCATAAATCTAAAAAACAAATTACATAATGAAGTTAAAAAAATCAAAAAATTTGTATAAAGTTGGTATAGTTGGCGCAACTGGCTTAGTTGGTAATAGTTTTTTAGACTTACTTAAAGACAGAAAATTTCCTATATCAGAATTAAAATTATTTGCGTCAAAAAAAAATGTAAATAAAAAAATTATTTGGAATAAAAAACAACATACAATTTACAAGTTATCAAAAAAAAATTTAGAAAACTTAGATTTTGTATTTTTTTGTGCTGGGTCAAAAATTAGTAAAGTTTGGGCCCCTATTGCTAAAAAAAATAATGCATGGGTAATTGATAACTCTTCGCAGTTTCGTAAAAAAACAAGCACCCCTCTTATTGTGCCAGAAGTAAATTTTAATAAATTAAATATAAATAAAAAAACTATTATTTCTAATCCAAACTGTTCGACAATACAATTAGTTGCTGCAATTAATAATTTAGAAAAAAAAATAGGCATAAAATCAATACAAGTTGCAACCTATCAATCTATTAGTGGTGCTGGACATAAACATTTACTTAGCCTAATAAGGGATTCGTATAATTTTTCTAAAAAACTTATTAAATCAAAAAATTTTTTAAAATTAAAACTTAGTGAAATTATTTTTCCAAAAAAAACATCGTTAGCATTTAATCTTCTTCCATGTATAGGAGGCGTAAATGCACAAGGTGTTTTTAAAGAAGAAGAAAAAATCATTAACGAAACGCGAAAAATATTACAAAAACCAAAATTAAATATCAGTGCATTTGCAGTTCGCGTGCCTACTTTAAATACACATGGCGAGGCGGTGTGGCTAGAGCTAAATAAAAAAATAACTAAGCCTGAACTTTTAAAAATAATAAAAAAAGATAAAAACATAACTATAATTAAAAAAAATGTAGCATTAACTCACTTTGCTCATCAAAAACCAAATGTATTTATTAGTCGAATTAGAAAAAATCCAAATAATCAAAATTCTTGGCTAATGTGGATTACAAGTGACAATATTTTAAAAGGCGCTGCCCTTAATGCCATTCAAATAGCAGAGAGAATTATAAAATAAAAACACAATGCTCGTTTTTGACAAGGTGTAGCCTATGTGTCCATAATAGAGCATGAAGTTTTTTATTTTTATTTTTATTTTACTTCCACAAGTTGCTGATGCAAAATTATTTGTAAATAAAAATATAACTGGCGCATCTAATATTAGTTTTGACAAAAATGACAATGTTACTATTTTTGGAGGAACTTCTTTTAACATTACAAACGATGACTCAGAATGTTCAGCTCAAGGTAGTGACGATGACTCTGCTTTGGGGGAGTTACTTAGTACTTGTAATAGTTGTACAAATCAATTTCAGTCTTGCAATACTAATAGAATTTCTGACAACTTGATATTAGGAATTTCTTTTTATGTAGATTCAGCACCAGCAATTGGCCCAATATTAATTACAACAGAGCAAGGTGTTGAAATTGAACAAAGTAGTTTTTATGGAAATCAAGAACCAGCCGAACCTGGCCAAGTTGTTACAGCTTATGTAGAGTGGACAGAATTATGCTCTGTTAATGGAACAGGTTTTTGTAATGAGTCTGCAGGAAATATAAAAATAAAAATTGGGATTGATTCCGACGAAGACGGAACCATAAACACAAAAGAGGGCGGATTTGTTACTGTTAAAATTCAAAATCCAAATAAAAGCCAAGATGCAAATCTTAGCAGTTTGGATTGCGCGAAAGCTGGAGTTTGTAATTTTAAAATTTTTTCTGGAAATAAAAAATCCTTTATTGGGCAAATTAAAAAAAGTAAAAAATTTCCAAATTGGGAAGACAGTATATTTAATCAATTAAGAGTATTTTATTCATCAGAGGGTTTTAACAAAGTAACTCCTTTGTCTAATAGTGTGGATATTTCCATTAGCCCTGACACATCTTTAGAAGAAGAATTTATTGTTGGGCCTCTTGAAAATGGAATTCAATATTATTTTAGAGTTGCAGTTGTTGATGAATCAAACAATATAGCATTTATTACCTCTGATGAACAAATTTCAAATGTATGCAGTGGTGTTGAAAAATTAACTGCTAGTCAGTGTGACTCTTGCCCCTACTGCTCAACTCCAGCAGATGTTGTTGGAATATTAACAAAAGATTTAAACTGCTTTATAACTACTGCAACTTATGGGTCAAATCAATCATCGCTAGTTAGGCTTTTTAGAAAATTTAGAAACAAAATTTTATTAAAATTTAAATTTGGTATTTGGTTAACTAAAAAATATTACAAATGGGGCGCTAAAGGAAGTTTAGTTTTAGAAAAATATCCAGTATTAAAAATATTTTCTGGATTAATTCTAACTCCCCTAGCTATTTTAGTTTGGATAAGTTTAAACTTTTTTTATTTTTTAAGCATTCTGTTATCATTAAGTAGCTTATTATTAGGTTTAAAAATATTTTTAAAAAAAAATAAAATAGTCACTGCGGTATCTTTATTAATATTTAGTATTTTTTTATCCTACCCAACACAAAATATTAAAGCTAAGTCAATTTTGTATAAAAAAAATAATTATCTTTTAAAATCAAAAACTAACTACCTTAATGCAAAATATGAATTTTATTCTATTCAAGTTGGCTCATATACTCCTTTAAATTTAACAGGAGGGCAATCTTCTTATACAGAAGTTTACGGGCTTTCTAAAAAATTTATGATGCTACTTAGTTATGAAAAAAATATTTTTTCATCTTTTGGATTATTATCTTTTGATTTGGGAAGTGGCTTGATGTCTGCAACTGCATATGGACTTAAAAGCAACAATCTTTCAGAAAGGTCTCACGAAAAATTACTTTTCTTTTTAATTCCAAATCATGTATCTTTAATTTACAGATTTCAATATAGCTCTAATCCATTTATAAGTCCGTATATTAAAGCAGGTATCACAGCATTTGGAATAATAGAAAGCCCACAAAGCAGTGGTGCACAAATAAAATTAGCACTAGCCCCTGCCAGCCACATGGCCGCTGGATTAGGAATAAATATGATAAACTGGAGCAGCTCTAAAAAAGAATTACGAAACGATTACGACATGCACAGTTTTTTTATTTTTGCAGAATACAAAGTATATAAAACTTTATCTAAAAAATTTAATCTATCAAATAATATGGTAAGTGTTGGGTTAACTTTGGGGTTTTAAAAAAGCCACGACCACTATTGTGTACCAGTTTTAATAGTTCTTTTATCTACTGTTATTTTTTGAATATCTATTACAAAAGGTTTTAAGGATTTTAAAGTTTGGTTTCTTTTATTTTTATATTTATTTCTTAATTTAGCATTAGTTTTTATTGTATAAAAAAATCTGGAATCAGATTTCACAACATTGGTCATTTTATTATTTTTTTGAAAATAATTAGTAGCACTAGGTGGACAATGTGCTAATTGACAAAACTTCACAGAATTTCTGTTTACACTTTTAATATGAACATAATCCTCAATTGCAATTACTGGTTGATAAAATTTTGAAGATGAGAATAGAGAAGTATTAATTTTTCTATGGCCTTTTACAATTTTTGTTCTTAACTTAGACAAATCAGAATTTGTAATATTATTTTTTTTAAATTTATTGACTGACAACCTTCTTGTTAAATTGCTTGCTAATTTACCTGACAGTGCGCCAGATAATTTACCAGATTTTTTATTGCCTGATATAAATTTATTATTTTTTACAACTTTTTTTTCTACTTTATTATTAATAGCAATTTTTGCCACAGGTTTTTTATGACCTATGCCAGAAAACTTATTGCTGCCAGTGGGAAAAGTATTGCTTAATTTAAAAGACTGTATTGGCGTGCGCAATGGTAATGCAGATGGTTTTGCAGAAGTAGGTTTGGCAAATTGTGAACAATTAAGATTAAATTCTTTTTTGCAACAAAAATTCCTTAATTTTTTTCTCTGCTTTGTATCTGATAATACTTGATTATGAACATTCTTTCCTTTTATATTCATGGAATCAATATTGTTTCCTCTCTGGCTAATTAATTTTTCTGTAATAAATCCAGAAACTACTTCGTCATTTCTAGAGTAAACCAAAGAGAATGGCATTTTCTTAGAAAGATTATAGCCAATTTTTGGTAGGTATGCCTTTTGTGCAGACTGTATATGTGCATCAAAATTTGCAGAGGCCACAGATGCCGAGCAATTATTGCAAGGGGGCTTAGCTTCGGTTAAATAATTTTGCATCATATGCTTAGAAATATCATTAACACTACAGGCTAGTTTTACCCTGCCAATAGTAGAGCCTTTTGCTATATTTTTTTTCTTTTTTGCAAAGTATTTTATAGCTACTTCACCTAATATATGTCCTAAGTCAGAAAATGGACCAAGAATAGAAGTGGCCAACTTAGACCCTTCGCAGGCAAGTTTAGCTGTAGGGCTATTTAAAGCAGGATTAATTAAAAATAAGCCATCAATATTATAAGGAGGGAATGATGCATTCATTGCATGACTTAAAGCTAAAGCTCCTCCAGTGGAATTGCCAAGAAGAGTGACTTTTTCACAAGATTGCCTAGCTGATGCTACTTGAGCCTGAATTTGTCGGGACCAGTCAGCGGCACTTGCTGATTGAATAATCTCGGCAGGACCAAAGCCTTTTAATCCCATATAAATAATATGAGCACCATTTTGAGAACAAGCATTCAGCTTTCCTTTATAAAAATTTTTATATTGCCCATAACCATGAATGGCAATTACACAAAGTTTTTTTTTAGAAAAAGAAGATTGGCAAAAAATACTAATAAATATTATAATCAGAAATATAAGTTTCATATAAATATCATTATTAATTATAATTACTTTGAAGCTAACTTTTTTCTAATAACAAAGATCAAAAAAACTACAAACAATAAGCCTAAGCCTACAATTAAGAATTTATAAATTAAGTTGAATTTTTTTTCACTTTTAACTGAGGATATGCTTCTTTGATTATTTAAGTTTGTAGAAAAATTACCTTTTGTGTTACTTTGTTTTTTTAAAGAGGCTATTCTGGCAGCTCCATTTAGATCAAATGATATTTTTATATTGCTATTAGAAAAATCTGCTAATTTAATATATGAGGTTTGCCATAGAGGAGGTGGGAGTGCATAAGTTTTGGACAAAGGAGATTGTGTCGGCTGACTTTGTCTATGTGATTTGTAAGTGTAACCAAACCCATTATTACGCATTCTATTATAAAATGGTCTGTATTGAGTGCTAATATTTTTGATGTGGATAAATTCATTGCCAATATCTTTGATGTTGATTTTTAATATTTGTTTTCTCACTGCTAATAATGTTTTATCTCCGTGTCTCAAACTAGGATTGTCAAAGTCTAATAAAGCCTTAGCATCTCGCTCAAGCAAGACTTTATATGTATTTAAGATTGATTGCTGAGCTAATGAAGACAAAGGTTTTTTAGCTAATTTAATAGGAATAGCAGCGGCCAATGTTCGGAAGTGTTCGCTAAACATCATGCGTGATAAGTAGCGTTGGTCAGTAGCAGTATATGGATCAAGAGCTTCATGAATTTCTGAATAAGTTTTATTTCTATTTTTAATTAAAATGCCAACCATCCTATCGTACCCATCAAGGAAAAAAGTATCTGTACTCGGTGGATCAGACAAAATAGGGGGGTATGGATAAAGGCGTTTATGAAAGTTATAATAAGTAGTTCTTCCAATCATCGCACGATATTTGTATTCATAAAGCTCATCAGGCTCTAAGCTTCTAGTAATATCTACGCCATATTTAGTAAGAGTGCTATTTGCGCCTGATTTATCAAAAAAACTTGTTCTCCATGTTCTACAGTCAAAGGACCCAATTGCAAGATCAGCTAATCCTGATTGTTTTCGTGTGGGGTGGCTAGATTGAAGTTTTTTGCCCTCTTGTTGCAACCAACATTTAGACTTACTGCCAAGTTTAGATGGCTCTATGCTTCCTCTTATTCCACTATCTCCAAGGTATATCCAATTCTTATAATATAAATTTCCTTCAGACATAGAAAATATAACTTTATTATTTTCATTAGCTACGCCATTTTTTAATACAATAAGAAAAGCTCCGTATGTGCTTTCAAAAAAAGCCTTCCATGCATAACGCAAATCTCCTTCTTCATTATTATAGGCATATACATAATTATATTTAATTTCGTCTGTTTCTTGTCCGGTATATGCACTAACTATAACTTTTTCTTCTTGGTTGCTTGTAAATTTAAAAGAAATATTTCCACTATAAGTGCTAGGATCTCCGCCTTCATCAGATAAGTTTAAATAAAATTTAATATCTTCTTTATTAATACTAGATAAAATAGGATGTTCAGATAGATAAAGATTTTTCCAATCACTAAAGCGTTCTTGATTTATATTAGATAAACTAATTGCAGAATTAAAATTATCAGCAGGGCTAGATGCAGATTCAGAAGGCCTGGCCGGAGTAGTAGCTGGGCTTACGCGATTACCTTGTTTACTACCTTGTATGTTTTCTGCAAGATCAATTCCCTCACAACTTATAGCAAGCAAACATAAACTTATTAAAAAGTACTTCATAAAATCTCCTTAAGCCAAAAGCTTAAAGACATACTACTACTACTACTACTACTACTACTACTACTACTACTACTACTACTACTACGAAAAAGCTAAACAAAAGTCTGTTTTAGCAAAGATTCGTGCTCGCTAGATAACTCGTCTAAAAGTTTTTGTTGGCTAGCAATACTTTTTCCTAAACTTTGTATTTGTTTTGCTTTTTCAATTCTTGAAAGATTAGAATCTGCAGAATACACTTTGCTGAGTTTTAAATTTTCTTTTTCTATTATTATCTCTTTATCTAAAATATTTTTTTCTAAATTTTTTAATTGTTTTTTTATAGAGCGTAAAATATTATTTTTTTCTTTAACTACTGCTTCTTTATTTTTAGATGCTTTTAAATTATTTTTTTTTAAAGATGCAGAAGAGCCAGAAACCGAAGATACAGAAGGCAAAGAAGAAGATCTAGAAGCTTCTTCTTCCCATCCAACTTTATCTAAAAACTCTTGATAAGTTCCGTCAAAAAACTGAACTCCGTCTTTTTGAAAAACAATAATTTTATTAGCAAGTCTATGAAGCAGCGCCTCACTATGAGTAACTAAAACAACCGCGCCCTCGTAAACACTTAATTCGTTACTTAAAATTTCTACAGATTCCATATCTAAATGATTTGTTGGCTCGTCTAAAAGTAATAAATTAGTAGGATAAGCTAAAATTTTTCCAAGCAAAACCCTACTTCTTTCGCCGCCTGATAATACTTTTATTTTTTTGTCTGCTAAGTCTCCCTCAAACATCATGCTTCCGCAAATATTACGAACTTGGGTAATACTTAAATTAATATTACAAGATGTAACTTCTTCTACAATACTTGAGCTTAAATTTAATCTACCAATATTAGTTTGCCCAAAGTGTCCTTTTTTTACCAAGGAATGCGATTTTAAATTCCCCTCACAAGGCTTTAACTCGCCTGCAATAACATTTAATAAAGTTGATTTTCCTTTGCCGTTTTTTCCAATAATAGCAATTCTGTCGTTTGGATTAATATTAAAACTTAAGTTTTTAAACAAATTATCTTCTTTTTTTCCTGTATAAGAAAAGCTAAGATCAAAAGCTTCTAAAAATACTTTTGCAGGGCAATTTTGATACTGAAATTTTAAACCCATTGATTTTTCTATCATTAACTTATCAAAACTATCCATTTTATTTAATTGCTTCATTCTTGATTGAGCTTGCACTGCTTTAGATGCCTTGGCTTTAAATCTAGAAATAAAGCCTTCTATTTCTTTTCGTTTTTTTTCTTGGTTAACTCTAGTTTGTTCGTAAATTCTATCTTCTTCTTCTACTTTTTCATAATACTTGGAGGTGGTTCCTTTAATTTTTTTAACTCCAGTTCTTTTAATTCCCATAATATGTGTAACCACAGAATCCATAAACTCTCTATCGTGGGTGATAATAACTACCTCGCCTTTAAAAGTTTTTAAAAAAAACTTTAACCACCTTAAACTTACAATATCTAAATAATTTGTTGGCTCGTCTAATAATAATAAATCTGGATTTTGTAATAAAGCTTTTACTAAATTAATTCTAATTTGATATCCTCCAGAAAAAGTAGACGGATGTTTTTGCATATCAAGATCTTCAAAGCCTAGGCCAAATAAAAGTTTTTCTGCTTTATAATAATCGTAATGTTCGTCTTCTGGCAAAACCTGCATACACTCGTCTATAACAGTATCTTTAGAAAATTTAATATGCTGCTCTAAGCTTCCAATTTTATAATTTTTAGGAATAGATATTTCGCCAGAGTCGTAATCTATTTTATCTAATAAAATATTAAACAAAGTTGATTTACCGCTGCCGTTTTTGCCAACTAAACCTAATTTTTCACCTTTAGATAAAGTAAAACACACATCGCTTAGCAAACTTACCGAAGAGAAAGTTTTATATAATTTATTAACTTGAATCATTATAATATTTTTTTTGCTTTAGCTACATCTTCTGGCTTAACATAAATTCTTACAATATATCTGCTTTGTGCATATTTTTTAAAAATATCTGTGCACTCTTCAATTGGAATAGCCTTAAAAATGTCATTTTCTTGAGACGAAACAAATAAAGGGTAAATCTTTTTTGGATTTTTTACTTCTAAATTATAATAACTGCTCATCTTCATTTTAGAGCTTGATCTAATGCACTCAATATTATTGTCTTTTAAATTTTTTTCTACTTTATCTGCTTCATCTTTTACTTCATTTGGTCCTAAAAAAGCCGAATGCCATTCTTTTATTCTTGAAAACTCTTGTTGCTTGTTAATTCTTTGAGCCCATGTGTTTTTAGACTCTGATAAAATTTGATATAGCCAAAAATCTGTGCATTTAGAGTACTCCTCCAAATCATAAGGTAAAGAAAATGGATTTTTGTTATCAATAAAATAACGCTTTAACATTTCGTCATAAACTACTGCCTTATGATGACAGTAAACCATTAAATACATATTGTGTCGGGACAGTAAAAAATCATCAAAAGAATATAAAGCTTTTCGATCTAAAGATAAATACATTGCGTCTTTATAATTATACCAAGTCATGTGATTTAAAATCCAATCAAATTCAATCTGCCCATATTTTGTTCCGCAATAATAAGAATCTCTTTGTAAATAATCCATTCGATCCATATCTAGTTCGGAGCTAACTAGTTGGCTTAAAATTGGTCGATAATCTATTTCGTTATGAATAAAAAAATCATCAGTAGATTTTAAATTATTATTAATTAAACAGGCAACATGAATTGCTTTGCATTTAAAATTATCATTAATAATTTTTGTTAAAGATGATTCTAAAATAAATTTAATACTAAAATCTTCATGACCAGCCTTTCTGTCTTCTGCAAACTCACTAGAAATTTTAGACATATTTAATGTAGACAAGTGAGGCATTACAACCTCTGTTACATGGCTTAAAGGTCCGTGGCCTATGTCGTGTAATAATCCTGCCAATCTAAGACTTTGTTTTATTTTATTTTTAAACTCTTGGCTGCATGGAGCGTTTTTAAAAATAACATCAAAAGCTTTTGAAACTAAATGGCATGTTCCAAGGGAGTGTATAAATCTACTATGACTTGCTCCTGGAAAGCTTAGCTCTGTAAATCCAAGCTGTTTAATAAATCTTAATCTTTGAAAGCATGGATTTTTTAAAATCATTTCCTCTTCGCTACTCACCGCAATAAAACCGTGAAAAGGATCTCTAATTTCTAACATATAGGCTATCTCCTGAAAACTATAAACTTTTTTAAAAAAAATATACACCAGAATTAAAAATATTTATTAGTAATATTAGGTATATTATTTTACGCACTATGGCAAGTGACTACTATTGGCAATAATGCTAAATACAACAAGTAAGTTTTACTCTTAAAGAACAAGGAAATATTATGAATACTTATCTTAATCTTTTAGAAAAAGTCTTAGCCGAAGGTCAAATAAAAACAGACAGAACCCAAACTGGAACATTAAGTCTTTTTGGACATCAAATAAGATTTGATTTAAAAAAAGGCTTTCCACTTTTAACTACAAAAAAATTACACCTGCCATCTATTGTGCATGAACTTTTATGGTTTTTATCTGGTGATACAAATGTAAAATACCTACAAGATAATTCTGTAAAAATTTGGAATGCTTGGGCAGATAAAGATGGAAACTTAGGTAGAGTTTACGGCGCTCAATGGAGAGACTGGCGCAACTCCAAAAATCAATCAGTTGATCAAATTACAAAAGTTATTGAGCAAATAAAAAATAATCCAGATTCAAGACGACATTTGGTAGTGGCCTATAATCCTGGCGAAGTAGACGACATGGCCCTTCCCCCATGTCATGCTTTTTTTCAATTTTATGTTTTGGGAGGTGAGCTGTCTTGTCAACTTTACCAAAGAAGCTCTGACATATTTTTAGGTCTTCCTTTTAATATTGCAAGTTACGCACTTTTAACTCACATGGTTGCGCAAGTTTGTGGATTGCAGGCTAAAGAATTTATTATTAGTCTTGGCGACGCACATCTTTATACTAATCATATCGAGCAAGCTAAAATTCAATTAAAAAGAACTCCTAAAAGTTTGCCAACATTAAATATTAACAATGATGTTAAAGATATTTTTAAATTTAAATTTAATGATTTTAAATTTGAAAACTATTTACCAGAAGAAAATATAAAAGCTCCAATATCTATTTAGTTTTTTAAATAAAAAAGTTCGGTAAAACAGTTCGATAAAAAAGTTCGGTAAAACAAAAAAAACCTTTATGTTTTTACATAAAGGTTTTTTAGTTTGTAGGCTGCTAGCTTAGCAAGCTTACTTTAGTTAGTTTAATTATTTGCCTGGGCATATACCTGGAATAGGGAAGAACTTACATCCAATTTCACAAATTATAGGGTCAAATGGACAACTTCCTCCACCAGCTTCTTCTTTTAATTCGCCAACCATAATATCTAAAGAGCTTGCAGTTTTACCTTCGGCGTTTGTAACTACTACTCTAGTAGTTCCGTCTTTTACCGCGGTTAGCATTCCTTTATTATCAATAGTTGCAACTTCTGGTTTAGTACTTTCAAACTTTACATCAGAGTTTGAAAAAACAACATGAAAGTTTTGAGTTTTTCCTATAGCTAAAGTTTTAGTTGCTGGAGCTACAAACATTTTTTTGTTAATTAAAGACTCCATTGCTGCGCCCATATCAATTCGGCAGTTACATGCAACTTCAATATCTACTTGAGCACCAGTTACTTGAAGTAAAGAACGAAGTTCTTCTCCAGTTAATTTATCATTTTGTGATAACAATAAAGCAACTGCGCCTGCAACTAGTGGTGTTGCCATAGATGTTCCTGATAAGTTGCCATATTTATTTCCTGGCAAAGTACTCATGATTTGTAAACCAGGAGCTGCAATATCAACTCTTCCTTTACCGTAGTTAGACCATTGTGGTTTTTCATCTTTAGAACCACTTGCAGCAACACCAATAACATTTGGGTATTTAGAATTTACTGGATAAAAACCTACTTTATCGTTAGATTTACCACTGTTACCTGCGGCTGATACAAAAATTAAACCAGCTTTGTCTGCTCTTTCAATAGCTTCAATTAAAGGCTTAGCTTGTGCCGCACCTACTTGAGCTCCCCAGCTTGCAGAAATTACTTTAGCACCATTTTTAATAGCAAAATCAATAGATTTAATACCTGCCATTAAGTCTCCACCTTTTCCACTAATAAAACGAAGAGGCATAATAGAAACTAAAGGACTTGCTCCTAAAATTCCATTTTCAGCAGTACCTGTTGCTCCAATAATACCAGCACAATGAGTACCGTGGCCTGGGTTTTTGTCATCTACTGCAGTATCGTTTGCATCACTGTCGTTGTCTAAATAATCATAGCCATCAACTATATTGGCTGCTAAAGATTCGTGTTTTAATTCAACACCTGTATCAATAACTGCTACAGTAATTTTTCTAGAACCTTTGCTTCCTGCAAGAGTCCAAGCTTTTTCTGCATTAACTTTTTTAATAGCCCACTGTTCGCGGTTACCTAAAGCTTTTACAATGTCTGATGCTTTAGGACTAAATAATTGTAATCTAAAATTTTTAACTACATATTCAACTGAAGAGTCTTTGTGTAATTTTGACAAAGCATTGATTTCATTACCGTCTGAAATATCTATCTTAATTAAATTTCCATCTTCATGAAATCCTAAAATTGTTAGGCCTTTTACAGATTGTATTGATTGAACAGAAAAAAGATCGTTATTAGACTTTTTCTTTACTAAATATTCTGCAGCTTGTGCAGAAAAAGAACCTACTAGTAATAAGCCCAATATCATTTTAATTCTTAACACTAAAACCTCCATGTTTTTTATTTCTTAAGCCTAGAACAACTAGACTCTAGTCAAATGTTAGAAAATAAATATACAAAGGTCTATGTTAATAAAAATATCTTCACAAAGGTCCAGTATGCAACTGATTTAATGATTGCTTTAGTGATTGTAAATTGCTGTGAATTAATTTTTTTTAGATTTAGAAGGCTTGTCTTTAAAAAGTTCAGCCGCAGTTAAAGTAGTTCCTAATCTGCGAACTCTACCCTTTCTTGCAACTCCTTGAGTTGCTCTTTTTCTTTTTCTTATAGAATCTGTTCTTCTTGATGCTGCAGCCATAGTGGTTATTATATGAAGTTTTTTATAAACTTTGTCAATAAGCTATAAGCAATAGAAAATAAATATTTTGTATTGGAGGTTTGCAGATTAATTAGTTTTCCAGCAAGCACTTAAATAATGTGGGCAGCTTGAAGTGCCATCACTTGGGCCACAGTCCTCACCGTCATTACTGTAGGCAACATGTCCTCCTGGCTTTTCTGGAGTGCCTGTTTCTAGAGCATGCAAAGCTACATCATCATAGCAAATACCCATGTTTCTTTTTAACCTATCTGTTTCTTTTGGGGTGCTGGCTTCAAATTCTTCTAGCTGATAAACTGCACATTTGTTAGCATGATTAAATTTCCAAAATCCTGTTGAACCCCATACATTTTCCATAGTTTTTTGCAAATCAGTAGGATTGCTAGGTAGGTCATCGGGAATGCACCCTGCACCTGGTTTGTTTTTGTTTTTGTCTTGATCTCTAATTACATAATATGAGTCGCACCGCCAGCTTGCGCCTGCAGCCAACTCTATATCATTATTTACATTATACTCCGTAATTGAATTAAGCTTTCTTGGGTTGGAAAAACTCAATTTAAAAGATTTTCCTCGGGCTTCAGAATTTAATAATAAATCTGAGCTTCTGTTTTTATAATTTTCATAATAAGTATAAAAAGTTGATAAATTAAATTTGTTTTCAATTGTTTTTTCTATTTCTGACTTTGAAAACCCAACAAGCCCTATGCTTTGTTCAAAATAGCGATAGCTACCTAATTTTGGAGTGCTATCGCCTGATGATACAGGTGCAGGTCTGTTGTAACGAAAATATTTATCATTTTTTTTATTATGCAAGTTTAATAACTGAGTTAACATACTTTCAGATCCATAATAATCAGTTATAAAAAAATCATAATCTAAGCCCAACACTGATATTGCACTCCGTTGAAGCAGATTTCTAAATGTCTCAGAATCATTTCCGCGCATTCCAAGTTGCAAAGTCCATAGTTGTTTATAATTTTTGCTGTATGAAGATTTAAAGATACTTTTTCGCCAAAAAAATTGCTCCTTTGCTGTTTTGTCTGTAGTTTTTGTTCTATTTAAAAATTCTTGTGATAATTTTAACCCAGATTCTTTGTTGTATGCTCCAACTTTAAAAGTAAAAAAAGTTCCCTTTGGCGGAGTTACTCCATATTCTTTTCCATTTAATACAACACGCCCAGCATTTTGCTTGCATGACATATACGCAATTGTGTCAAATTTAAATTCGTATGGAACAGTTGATGACAAATCTAAGTTTGCTGGAGGAGATGATGGATTGTCTGTGGTTATTTCTTTTGGATCATCTTTGCATCCAAAAATAAATAAAAAATAAATAAGTATTAAGATAGCTTTCATATATACTTTATCGGCTATGCTAAAGAAAAGTTTACAAGTCTTGGCTATGCTGGCATATATTATTTATGAGTTTTTTATACAGCCTAAAGTCTTTTTTATTTTTTAGTGCAACTTTAATATTAATAAGCAATACGACAAAAGCCTATGTACCTTCTGTAGAGGGGCTTGCAAAATTAGTTTCAACTCAACATGGCAAAGGCGCTTATCAAATTCAACAAAAAATTTTTTTTTCTGGTAACAAATATACTTTAAATGAAACTTGGTTTGTTAATAAGGGAGTTTTAAAACTTAAAAGCTCTTATAAAAATACTTTTATTATTTACTCATCAAATAAAAAACAAGTTTGGCAAGATTTAAAATATTTTATTTCACCTATTGGTCCTTACTTTTATCAAAGATTTTTTTTAAGCCAAAATTCTTATAGTTTTTTTAATGCTGCAAAAAAAATAAACTTATATAAAAATAAATCTTTTAGTCATTTATTAAGATTTAATGGCAAGCCTCAATATGTTATTAATAATCTTTCTAAAATTTACAAAACTAAAACTCCTGTAAAGTATGGCCCAAATATTATTATTGATAATTTAAAATTTTATATTACTCAAATTTTATTTAAAACAAATACTTTTTTGCAAGCCTCTAATTACAAAAAATTTGCAAACAATCTTTGGTTTCCTAAAAATATACAAATTTTTTTTGACAAACAAAGTGTTACTATTTCTACAATTAAAATTAAATCAATTAGTGCTTATAAATTTAATCAAGTAAAATATAAAAAAGAATCAAAGTCAGAATTTATTAATAATAAATCATCTAAAACTTTATTAAAATTTTTAAAGAATTTTCGTTAAAAATATTATGGTCACATATCAAGTTGCAGTTTTTGCTCCTTTAAAAGAATCTTTAACTTATTCTTATTTAAAAAGTGATTTGCATCTTGGACAATTAGTTAGTGTTCCTTTAGGAAGGCGATTAGTGCAGGGTTTGATTATTAAAAAAAATGACAGTTCTGCAGAAAAAAATAATAAATTTAAAATAAAAGAAATATCAAAAATTCATGAAACTGATTATAAAATAACAAAAAATTATTTAAGCTGGATAAAATGGATTTCAAATTACTACATTTATCCTATTGGAATGACATGTAAGCTTGCCTTTCCTCCACTAAAAGCCAGTATCAGAAAAAGCAAAAAAAAATCTCCTACTCCGCAAACTAAATTACAAAAACCTCCCGTTATTACATCCGATCAATCAAAGGTAATAAAAGATATAAAAAAATATAAAAATTTTAATACTCATTTACTTTTTGGTGTAACAGGTTCTGGAAAAACAGAAATTTATATGCAGATTATACAAAAAGTTATAGAAGAAAAAAAACAAGTTTTATTATTAGTTCCAGAAATTTCTTTAACACCTCAACTAATACAAAGGTTTACATCTAGGTTTCCAGATCAAATAGCAACTATTCATTCTCAATTAACCCCAAGAGAAAAAACTAATCAGTGGCTATCTATTAGTTTAAAAAAAAAATCTATATTAATTGGTACTCGTTCTGCACTGTTTTGTACTATTCCAAATTTAGCTTATATTATAATAGACGAAGAGCATGAACAAAGTTTTAAACAAGAAGAAAGTTTAAGATATCACGCAAGAGATGCTGCAATTGTTAGGGCTAAAATAGAAGACATACCAATTCTTTTAGGCTCTGCAACTCCAAGTCTTGAAAGTTGGAAGCAGGCGCAAGATAAAAAATATTTATTGCATACTTTGCCTAATAGAATTTCGTCTCAACCATTACCTCCAGTAAATATATTAAATTTATGTAAAGAGTCTAAAGAAATAGATGTTAAAAAAAAACCACAAAGTTTTAATAAAGAAAAAAATATTCCATTTTGGTTACATAAAGATTTGTTACAGGCTATAAAAATAACTTTAGAAAAAAAAGAACAAGTAGCTTTGTTGTTAAATCGAAGGGGGTTTTCGTCGCAAGTGCTTTGCTCTAAATGTGGTTATTCGTCAGAGTGTCCTAACTGTAGCATTCATTTAACTTTGCATAAAAAACAATATTTAGTTTGTCACCACTGTGAGTATTCAGAAAGTTTTAGTAGCTCTTGTAATAAATGTTTAGCTCAAGATGTAAAAGCTATTGGGCTTGGTACGGAGCAAGTCGAACAGGATTTAAAACAATTATTTCCATCAGCAAATATTGCTCGTGCCGACAGAGACGAAATTACTAAAAGAGAAGATTACGAAAATTTAATTAGCAATATGGAAAAAAAAAATATTGATATATTAGTTGGCACACAAATGATTGCAAAGGGTTTGGACTTTCCAAATCTTAGCTTGGTTGGAATTTTGTTAGCTGATAGTAGTTTTTATTTTCCTGACTTTCGCAGCAACGAAAAAAGCTTTCAATTATTAGTGCAGATGAGTGGCAGAGCTGGAAGAGCTGAAAAAAAGGGAGAAGTTTTTATTCAAAGTTTTAATCCAGACCACCCTTGTTTAGATTTTGTTACAACTCAAAATTATATTGAATTTACAAAATCAGAATTAAAAAATAGACAAGATTTTTTGTATCCGCCTTTTAATAAAATTGCGTTAATAAAAGTGCAAAGCCTTAATGAATATTCTGCTAATCAATATGCAAAAAATTTAGCTAATTTAGCTAATCAGTGGATTAAAAAATATGATTTTTATAAAAATATTGTTATCGGAGGCCCCTCCCCTGCAACATTATTTAAAGTGCGCAATAAATATCGCTACCAAATTTTAATAAAAGCCCCTGACTACAAAATACTAAATCACTTTTGCAAAGAACTTTTAGATAATAAAGTAAAAAAATTATCCAACATCAAATGCGACATCGACATCGACCCAATTAGTTTTTTGTAATTGCGCACCTGATTTTGTAATTGCGTGGATTGTGTACCTGACCCTCAAGTGCTGTTTATTTAATTCTGGAGGTGTACCTGACCCTCAAGTTGGATTTTGTTTGAGCTGAGCTAATTGTGTACCTGACCCTCAAGTGCTGTTTATTTAATTCTGGAGGTGTACCTGACCCTCAAGTTGGATTTTGTTTGAGCTGAGCTAATTGTGTACCTGACCCTCAAGTGTGGGTTATTAGGGTGCTGGCTGTTTTAAATGAGGTCCATAGGGCTGGTAGTGAGTGTTCTGAATATACTTTTGAGCTAATGGCAAAAAATAAATCTTTATTTTCTTTTTTGCATGTTTCGTTTATAAAATTTTGACTATCTAAAACTAATTGAGTTTTTTTATTAGAAAAGCCTTTAAAAAATTGATTAGCATACAAGCTTGTTTCTACTATAATTTTTTCTTTAATACATGAATCTAATAAAGTTGGGTAAATAGTTTTTATTTTATTTTTTAAAAAATGTATGGCCTTCATAGACAGGCTTGTGTCAAACTCAAAATCTTCGTAAGGAATAAAACAAGTCCAATAAGATTCATCTTCCTTTAGTCTTCCAACACAATGATGAAAGTTTTTATTTTGAAATATGTGTAAATCTTTTTTTTCAAAATTTTCTTTTTGCAGAACAAAATCTTTAGAGTGAGTTAATTTTAAATGAACAGCGGTATACAAAAAAGGTTTTAAAGATTTAGAAAAAGAAATTAATTTTTGATCAAGATTGCAAAAATTTTCTAAATTTTGTAAAGAATTTAAAGAAATTAAATTTTTAACAGTAATTTCTTTTTTGTCAGAAGAAATTTGTACTTTAAAAAAAGATTTGTTTGTGTCTTCTGTGATTTCTTTTTTTACTTGAACTAAACTAAAAGTATCCGCCTTACTTAAATCTCTTTGTTTTGTAGTCCAATCAACTATCCCGTCTAAAGAAATAGCTTGTCCGCTTTCTACATAAGACTTCCACATAGGTGATATTTTTTGATTTTTATCATCTAAAATATTTACATTAAGATTTTGTTCAGTATCTAAAAATTTGCAATCCAAAATAGATTCAAAATTTGTGATAGCTTGTTTATGTTTTTCTGTATCTTCTAAACCATAAAAAAATTCAAAATAGTTTTCTTCGTAATTAAACACCTCTAGCAATGCAACAGAAAAGCCTTTGCTATTTAAATGTTTTTTTAAAGCTTGCGCTAAAAAATGTGTACCAATTAAAGCAATGTCGTATGTTGTGTGTTTCAAAACTAACCTCAATTATTTTTTATTTAAATTAATAGCGATAATATTCTGGCTTAAATGGGCCTTTTTTATTTAAACCTAAATACTTAGACTGCTTGTCATTTAATATACTTAATTTAGCTCCAACTTTGCCTAAGTGCAGTGACGCAACTTCTTCGTCTAAAGTTTTAGGCAATGTGTAAACTGCAACTTTATATTTATCTGTATTTTTGTTTTCCCATAATTCCAGTTGTGCTAAAACTTGATTTGTAAAAGAGTTGCTCATTACAAATGAGGGGTGCCCTGTTGCACAACCTAAGTTAACTAATCTTCCCTTAGCAAGAACAATAATTTCTTTTCCATTTTTAAATTTATGAATATCTACTTGAGGTTTAATTTCGCGCATTTCTGTGTTGTTATTTAACCACTCCATATCAATTTCGATATCAAAGTGTCCAATGTTGCAAACAATGCTTCCAGATTTCATTGCTTCAAAATGTTTAGATGTAATAATGTCGCAACACCCAGTTGTTGTAACAAAAATATCTGCTCTGTTTGCAACTTCTTCCATTGTTGTAACTTCAAAACCCTCCATTGATGCTTGCAATGCACAAATTGGATCAATTTCTGTAACAACTACTCTTGCCCCGTAACTACGCATAGAATTTGCGCAACCCTTTCCTACATCGCCGTATCCCGCAATAACAATTAACTTTCCTGCAAGCATAACATCTGTTGCTCTTTTAATTCCATCTGCTAAAGATTCTCTACAACCATATAAATTATCAAATTTTGATTTTGTAACAGAGTCGTTTACATTAATGGCGGGACATTTTAATTTTTTTTCTTTATGAAGTTTATATAAATTATGAACGCCAGTTGTAGTTTCTTCTGACAGCCCTATAATATTTTTCATCATAGATGCAAAGCGATCTTCGTGCATCATGTTTGTTAAATCTCCTCCGTCGTCTAAAATTAAATTAAAACCTTCACTTCCCCACTCTGTAATTGTTTGCTCTATGCACCAATTAAATTCTTCTTCTGTTTCGCCCTTCCATGCAAAAACTGGAATACCAGCTTGTGCAACAGCAACAGCTGCGTGATCTTGTGTGGAATAAATATTACAAGAGCTCCATCTTAATTCGGCACCAAGCTCTACTAAAGTTTCCATAAGCACTGCTGTTTGTACTGTCATGTGTAAACATCCAGAAATTTTTGCACCATCTAAAGGTTTGCTAGTAGAATATCGTTTTCTTAAACTCATAAGCCCTGGCATTTCTGATTCTGCAATAGTGATTTCTTCTCTTCCCCATTTTGCAAGTTTATCAAAAACGGCTTTGTCATTCATTGCTTGCTTACAAACTTTATAATCTTTTTCTAAAGCTGAGTGTTTCATATTATAAGAGGGTGTTTTTTTATTCATTGTGGCTCCGTTGTATTCGCTGTGTTATTCGCTGTGTTATTAGCTGTGTTATTCACTGTGGTATTAATTGTAAAAACATTATAATTTAAATTAATGTGTAACTTTTATGTAAAAAATATTAGTATGCTTTGCCTTGGTTTGCAAAATAAAAAACTACAATTTTGTTAAAATTTCGTAACCTGTGTCAGTAATTAGTACTGTATGCTCAAATTGAGCTGATAAAGTTTTGTCTCCTGTTAAATAGTATAAAATTGTGGAATTTGGTATTTTTACTTCTTTCATTTTAGCCGATGTTTGGTTTATCATTGGCTCTACAGTTATGCATGTCCATGGTTTTAGTTTTACTCCCTTTCCTTTTTTACCAAATGATGGAACAAATGGATCGTCGTGAAACTTTCTTCCTATGCCGTGGCCTCCTATGTCTTTTACTACAAAATATGAATTGCGTGTTACAAATTTATTAATTGCAAAACCTATGTCTCCTGTTGTGCTTGTTCCAGAAATTTGCTCGATGCCTTTGTTCATGGCCTCGTATGCGCACTTGGTAATTTTTTTAGCAGACTCACTAACGCTTCCTACAAAAAAAGTTTTAGAGCTGTCTCCAAAAAATCCATTTACAATACATGTTACATCTACATTAATAATGTCGCCGTCTTTTAAAATAGTTTCGTCTGGAACTCCATGACAAATACAATCATTAACAGAAGTACATATTGATTTAGGAAAACCATTATAATTTAATGGAGCAGGAGTTGCGCCTTTTGACAAAGTATAATCGTAAGCTAATTTATCTAGCTCGTTAGTAGTGATTCCAGGCTTAACATAGCCCTCTAGATAAAACAAAAGCTGAGCAGTTAATTGCCCAGCTTTTTCCATAGATTTAATATCACTTGCTTGTGATACAGTCATAAAAACTAGCTTAAATGTTTGTTAATAATTTTAGCCATGTCGAACATAGAAACTTCTGCTTTTTTAAACAAAGGCTTTAACTTTGAATCAGCAATAATGTTACGACGGTTTTTAGGGTTTTGTAGATCGTACTTTTTAATATAAATCCACATTTTTTTAACAACTTGTGTTCTTGGTAGAGGAGCTGACCCAACAATAGCTGCTAAAATAGCACTAGGAGTCATAGCTTTCATAAAAGCAGCGTTAGGCTTTCTTTTAGTTTTAGATTTCTTTTTAACTACCTTTTTTTTCTTTTTAACAACTTTCTTTTTCTTTTTAACAACTTTCTTTTTCTTTTTAACTACTTTTTTCTTAGTAACTTTTTTCTTTTTAGCTACTTTTCTTTTAGTTGTTTTTTTCTTTGCCACTCTCTTTTTAGTTACCTTTTTCTTCTTTTTTACTGCCATGTTGGCCTCCTTGTTTTGCCTAGACACTAGGTTCTTTTATAATCATACAAAATTTATCACCTTTGTCCAAAGAAATTTTTTATTTTTATTTTTTAGGATTTATCATATTTTTAGGATCTACAATTTTATCAAATTCTTCGCCAGACAAAAACTTCAATTCTATGCTTGCTTGCCTTAGTGTAAGTCCTTTTTTATGGGCTAATTTTGCAATACTTGCAGCTTTATCATAACCAATATGGGGGTTTAAACTAGTTACGAGCATCAAAGATTTTTTTAAATACTCTTCAACAACATCCTCACAAATATCTAGACCATTAATACATTTGCTCTGAAAACTCTTCATAGAATCTGATAAAAGCCGAATTGAATTTAATAAATTAAATACAATCATTGGTTTAAAAACATTTAATTGTAAATTTCCAGAAGCTCCGCCTATTGAAATTGCTGTATCATTTCCAATAACCTGAGCACAAACCATAGTTAAAGCCTCGCACTGGGTTGGGTTTACTTTTCCTGGCATAATAGAACTTCCGGGCTCGTTTGCTGGTAATTGTAACTCACCTAATCCGCATCGTGGTCCACTAGCAAGCAATCGAATGTCGTTTGCTAATTTCATTAATGCACAAGCTAATTTTTTTAAAACTCCACTTAGTTCAACTTCTGCATCGTGAGAGGCTAGTAATGCAAATTTATTTTCTCCGCTAACAAAATTTAATTTTGTTTCTTGATTAATAAAATCAATAGCAATTTGTGAAAAATCTGGATGAGTGTTTAAGCCAGTTCCAACCGCTGTCCCTCCCAATGCTAATTCTTTTACAAATGGCAAAACTTGTTTTAAACTTTTTTCTACTTGGTCTAGCTGGTAAACAAAAGCTGAAAACTCTTGACCAACAGTTAATGGAGTTGCGTCCATTAAGTGAGTTCTTCCAACTTTAATAATGTCTTTAAATTTTTTTTGCTTTTCTTGTAATCCAAGTTTTAAATTATTTAAAGATGGCAAAAGTTTAGATTCAACTTGTTCAACAATTGCAATTCTCATAGCTGTTGGAAATGTGTCATTAGATGACTGTGCTTTATTTATATCATCATTTGGGTGAATACTTTTTGAATCTATTTTTCCATCTTTTAAAAAATTAGCACGATTGGCTATTAGTTCGTTTGCATTCATGTTAGTTTGTGTGCCGCTGCCTGTTTGCCAAATCACTAATGGAAATTGATCATCCCAGTCTCCATTAATAACTTCGTCTGAGGCTTTAACAATAAATTTTAATTTTGAGTTATCTAATAAGCCTAATTTATCATTGGCCATGGCTGCAGATTTTTTTAAAACACCAAATGCACGAATCATTTCTCTTGGAAATTTATCTGTACCAATTTTAAAATTTTCAATAGACCTTTGTGTTTGAGCTCCCCAGTATTTATCTTTTGGAACTTTTATGTCTCCCAAACTGTCGGTTTCTATTCGAGTTTCTTTTATGATTTCTTTGTTACTCATGATGCCCTTTTGTAATTAAATTAATACTATAAAAAATATCTTACTTTAAAAAAGGGTTTTTATCCAGCACGCCTTTTTTACATAAAACTCTAAAATGTTTTTTTAAAACTGGCTGTATTGATAAACGCATTCCTTTTTTTAACAATGCTAGCCCGTCTAAACTTTTTAAAAGTTTTAATTCAGCCAAAGGTAAGTATTTATTAAAGTGTGCAATGTATTCTACCTCAACGCAATGCCATCTTGGATTTTCTGGCGTAGATTTAGGGTCATAATATACAGATTTTTTGTCAAAAGATGTAATGTCTGGAACTGCGTTTTTTGAAATTTTAGCAAGTCCGACAACTGCTGATGGCTTAGCATTGGAGTGGTAAAATAAAACTCCATCGCCTTTTTTCATATCTTTTATCATGTAGTTGCGAGCTTGATAATTGCGAACGCCGTCCCACATAGTTTTTTTATCTTTTTTTAATTTATCTAGAGAATAACTAGATGGCTCTGACTTCATTAACCAATATCGCATAACTAATATGTATAAAGGCTTTTGGTCTTGACAACAAGTTAAAAAATGAAGACTGTTTTTTTTGTATGCCAAATAAAAATTCACAAGACGAGTTAAATTGGGTTATTGCAGCCGGCATAGTTGGTGCCGATATTGGCACATCTATATTTTATGGAACAGGAATACTTTTTCCAATAGTTGGCTACTATGCTCCATTATTTGTATTAACATGCTGTCTTATGATGTGGTTATTTAAAAAAACCTACGAAGAGGGATTGGCAATGAGCCCCTACAATGGTGGTGCTTATTCTATGATCTTAAGAAGTGTTGGCAGGCGTGGGGCAGTTTTTGCTGGAGCCTTAACATTTGTCTCCTACCTTGCAACCGCCGCAGTAAGCGCACTTGCTGGTAGTTTTTATTTATCTTCTTTATTTCCAGACTTAAGTTCTGCACATATTGTTTTGCTATCTTTTATTCCTATCGTTGGGTTTGGACTTCTTAATACAAAAGGAATAAAAGAGCCAGCAAAACTTGTAACACTTATTGCTGGGTTACATTTTTTATTACTTATTGTAATTGCTATTTGGGGAGGTGGATTTTTAATTAGTAATTGGGATACAATTAGTTTTCAAAGATTTACACAACCTACAATTAGCTTATCTTTTAGCACTCTTATGTATGGTTTTGCCTCTGCATTTTTAGGTATTACAGGTTTTGAATCAGCCGCCCAAATTGTTGAAGAGCTAGAAACTCCAACCCTAACAACTGTGCATAAATTATATAAAACTGTAATTGTTTTAGTAAGTCTTACAGCACCAGCTATTTCTTTTTTATGTTTAATTTTATTAAGCCCTTTAGAAATTCAAAATAATTTAAATTACCTTTTGTCAGGACTTGCAATGAAGCTTGGTGGTAAATTTTTACTAACTATTATTGTTGTAGACGCAACTTTAACTTTATATGCCGCAGTTAATACTGCTTTTGTAGGCTTTATTGGGCTTGCAAAAACAATGGCCAAACAAGGAAATCTACCAGAAAGACTTTTGTGGAGAGTTGCTCACATTTACCCAAGCATTAAAGGCTACCCACTTATTGC
This sequence comes from Bdellovibrionales bacterium, assembly GCA_015163875.1. Lineage (GTDB taxonomy): Bacteria > Bdellovibrionota > Bdellovibrionia > Bdellovibrionales > UBA1609 > JAAOIH01. The sequence goes on along the minus strand of JAAOIH010000002.1, from coordinate 75,824 downwards.
AATGCCGTTTGCTGGTATAGCATTAACAATGTCTGCACTTGTTGCAGGCGAAGTTGGCCTATTAGCTAAAGTTTACGAAATTGCATTTTTAGGAGTAATGGTTAGTTTTTGCATAGGAGTAATTTTATTAAGAAATCAACCTTTAAAAAAAGACACTCCAAAAAAATATTTATCTAGTTTGTTATTTGTTTTTAAAGATAAAAAAATTCCAGTAGTTCCTTTATTTTCGGGAGTGGTGCTAGCTGCAGCAAGCACTACTTTACTTGTACACTCTCACGCAAGTGTTTTATTAATGTTAGTATTTTTATTAGCCCTTACTCTTTTATTAATGGCATACTACAGGTGGGGATTATTAGAAAGTAGATTAGAGGGGCGAAATGATTTACGACTTGGCTTAGGAAAATTTAAAAACACATCAGACCTTCCAAGTAACTTGCCTCATTATATTTTATGTACCGGAAACATTAGGGGCCAATGGTTAATTAACAGAGCCTTAAGACATATTTTAAAATATGAAAAAAATGATTTTGAATTTGTAATTTTTCACGCAGAAGAAGGCAAAGATAAAGAGGGATTCTTTTTTGAACAAATTCAAAGAATTGTTTCACAACAAGTTGCGCCATTGTATAATCAAAATATAATATTAACAGTTAAAGTTTTGCCAGGTACTTTATCTGAAGGCTTGCATACTTTGCAAAAACAATATGAATTTAAAAAAGTAATAATAGGTATGTGGAATTCCTCTGATGGAAAATCTGTTAGAGACTGGGTTTCAGACCTTGCAGAAGATTTAGAAATACCTGCAATTTGTATGGATGATTTTTTAAAAGAAAAACAAATAACTTAACAATTACAAAAAAGGAATTTATGTCTATAGTTTTATACAGCACAGATTACTGCCCATTTTGCATAAGAGCAAAAAAACTTTTAGCATCTAAAAATTTAGAATTTAAAGAAATTAATTTATCTTCTAATATGGACGAGTTAGTAAAATTAAAACAAAAAACAGGAATGCAAACTGTTCCACAAATTTTTATTAACGATAAGCTTATTGGTGGGTTTCAAGAATTATCAAGTCTAGAGCAAAATGGCGATTTAGATAAGTTATTAAATAAATAATTTTATTAAAATTTAATACTTTGATTTAAGTATTCAAATTTTTGAGAAATTTGTTTTATAGAAACTTCTCTTTGGTAATAATAGTAATAACAAGATTTATCAAAGGCTGGTCTGTGATCTGGTTTTAATGAATATTTTTGTTCGCCTCTAACTAAAAAAGGAAGGCCTTGTTCTTTTTGTAATAAATTTTTACAAAATAAACCTAAAGATGAATCCCCCTCCCAATTATTATTAGTGTTAGAGCTAATTTGTGTTCCGTAATCACCATTGTCATCACCATCGTTGTAGCCGAGTACATTATTTGAGCTGTTGTTATAATTTGTATTAGTATGACTGTAGTCAGAGCCTTTTGAATCTAAATATGGTAAAAATAATGCACAGCTATGTAAAAGTTCTCGTTTTTCTTTTTTATGTAAAGATGACTGGTAACGCATTTTTACTGTTTTTAAATGCTCTATCATAGATGGCAAAAATACATTTAAAAATGAAGATTGAATGTCTGTCATTAAAGATAAATTAGAACTACCAGCAGAGCTTGGCTGAACTAATCTAGATTGATATTTTTTATATAAATTAGCCATAACATTAAATTTAGAAAAATTTAAAGCTACTTTTTGATCTTGTAATAAATAATATCTAGTTATAGATTCAAAATAGTTAGAAAATTTTGCATCAAGAAATGAAACATACAAAACTCCGCCTGATCTTCCGTTATTAGAAATTGTAGCAAGAGAGTCGTAAGCGTTTCTTGCTTCTTGTAAAAATAATGCCATTGTATGTGTTCTGGCTATCAAAAGTCGGTTTAAAGATTTTATAATTTTTAAAATATCTTGAGAAAATAATCTAGCAGGGCTTTGTAAAAAAAATTTACTGTAATTATTAAATTTTTTAAACAGCTTGCTTAAAGAGTATTCGTTGTAATCTGGATCGCCCTTATAAGTTTCTTGCTCAGATAATAAAGTGTACAAACTTTGCAAGCTTGGAAAAGCTTTAATTTGAACATTTAATCTTTTTTGCTCTTTTAAGGTATTAATTAATGCAGGAACAATTACCTCTTTTATAAAATCATTTATCTCTGCAACTTGAGTTAAAGATACTGCCTTACATGCAGTAAAATTTGTAGACCATCTTGCAGATTTTAAACATGCGTTTTGAACCTCTGTTCCTAAAAAACTACTATTTAAAAAATAACGAACAAACCATTTTGACCATTTAAGCTGACCTACATCATAGGAGCTCCAAATGCCAATTGGGTTTATAACAACAAATCCCTCTTTTTTTAAAGCATCTATATAAAATTGATTTTTTAGGGGAGGGTTTTTAGGCTCTAGCTCTAATTTAGAAAATGTAGATTGTAAAGTTACCACTTGAGTTACGGCGTCAAAAGTTTCTGGCGAATTAAATAATTTATCTATCTCTTCTATTAGTTCAAAAATTCTATATCTGTGTCTTTTTAAATCTCTTAAAGTTTTAAATCGTTTTGTTTTATCTAATTTTAGAATTTTTTTGCCAAAGTTAGGAAGGTGTAACTTTCCAAGCATATGTTCTTCTTCTAAAAGAGAGCATTTAATTTTTTCAATATTTTTAAAAGCACATTTATACGAAAGATAGTAATTAGAAGACTTAGTTAAATTTTCTAAACCAACATAAGAGTTTTCGCTTACGCTTCCAACATAAGATACAAATTTAGAAACCAGTTGTGCAAAACCCGCAATTAATGGAATTCCAAATGCACTGGCCCCTGAATAAAATGCCCCAGAAAGTTGGCCTAATATTCCAATGCTTGGTGCAACAATATGTGAGCTAACAGAAGCTGCGCATTTTGGGTTTTTTTCTAAGTCCTCAAGTAAAGTAGACGACAATTGAAATGTTTGTAATAAGGCATTAGATCTTCGTTTTTTTTTATTAGAATTTAAAGCTTTGGTTTTTAAAACTTCTAACAAACTTGAGTCATATTGATTGTCATAAGATCCATCTAAAGTTAATCTTTCTATTTCGGATTTAATAACTGATTCTTCTACAACTGCTTGTTGCAAGCTTTCTTCTCTGTTTCGCATATAGCCTAAATAAGTATCTAAAAAAGCTTTTGAGTTGCTGTGTACAGATTTGCATTCTTCTCGTTGTTCTTCGATTTGATTTAAAACTTTAAGAGATGCCTCTAAAGACGCAACAACTTGTTCGTTATCTACAAAACTACATTCTTTATTTAATCCAGATCCAAACTGCACTCGCATATTTGGAATTTTAGAATGTGCGTTAATAGAAATAAAAGATATTAAAAGAAAATAAAATAACCTCATGCTATGAAAACTAACACATAAATTAAATTAAAATTAAATACATGTAAAAAATGTAAAGTTTACTTATAAGGTGTTTAAAGTTTAGACAATTATAAAGACCCAGCAGACATTGCTAATGCCCCTGCAACTGACATATTATAACTAGCATTGGCAGAAATTTGAGGAATGCTTAGCAATACATCGCAAGTATTTTCTACAGATTTACGAATACCACCTGACTCAGACCCTAAAACAAATGCAATGTTATTAGAGTAATTACATTTATGTATATTTTCTTTTGCCTTGTGTGACAGTCCGTAAACCCAATAAGATTTTTGTTTTATTTTTTCAATTAAAAATGGCAACTTAGTTGTAAAAATAACAGGAACATATTCTGCCCCACCACAGGCAACTTTATAAACTGTTGGAGTTAGCGAGCTTAACCCCTGATGCTCTGCTACAAAAATAGCTTTAACTTTCATAAGCCATGCTGTGCGAATTAAAGCTCCTAAATTGTGAGGGTCTTCTACTCCGTCAATAAATAATATCATGCTTTTTTTATTTTCTTCTAAGTTATCTAAATTTTTCCAGTCCAGTTCTGGTTGAGAGTTTACTTTTAATCCTAAACCTTGGTGATTAAAACTCATTAAATCTAAAAAAGATTTTTTTACTATTTCTGTAGGTATATTATTAGACTCTAATAGTTTTTTTATTTTTATAAATAAGGGATCTTGTTTAGTTCTAGAAATATAAGCTTTTTCAACAGATTTTGGATTATTAAGTAAGCATTCATAACAGGCATGTAGGCCTACTCTGTTTTGAGATGTAGAAAGTTTTGGTTTTTTCATAATTTTGCCTTATATCTTTTTAATTCTTGTTAAAATATCTGGATGAGAATAATGATAAGTAGCATACCACGGGTCAGGAGTTAAGGTAGATGCGTTATCTTTACTTAATTTTAATAAAGCAGTTTTTAAATCGCTAGCAGAGGCTTTTTGTTTAGCAAACTGATCAGCTTCAAACTCATTTTTACGGCTAGACAAATTGATAAATGGCGACATCCAAAAAGTAAAGATAGATAAAGACAAAGAAAATAAAATTAAAAAATTCCATATAAAAGTTCCCTCAACTCCTAAGCCTTTATGAAACCATGTTGCATTTAAAAGTTGTCCTAAAATAAAAAAAGCTACAAAGCTAATTGCTACATAACGCAATAAAAATTTTTGAATATGTTTGTGATAAAAATGTCCAAGCTCGTGAGCTAAAACACTTTCTACTTCTGTAGTTGTTAGCTGTTTTAAAAGTGTGTCAAAAAAAACAATTCGTTTTTTTGATCCTAAACCAGATAAGTATGCATTTCCATGACTGCTTCGTTTAGATCCGTCCATTAAAAAAACTCCGCCTCCATCAAAGCCACATCGCTTTAATAAATTTAAAATAGATTCTTTTAATTCTTTATCTTCTAGTGGAGTAAATTTATTAAACAGTGGGGCTAAAATAACTGGATAAGCCCATTGCATTAAAATCATAAAGCTAACCCAAAATAACCAAGTGTAAATCCAAGAGTACTCTCCCATGCTTTGGAGTAGCCACAAGATAAGCGAAGCTATTGGAAATCCAATTAAGAATAATAATAAAATTTGTTTAAAAAAATCTAAAAAAAATGTTTTTAAGTTAGTTTTGTTAAAGCCAAATTTTTCTTCTAAAGAAAATGTTTTAAATAAAGAAAAAGGCAAAGATATAATTATATTTAATCCAATAAAACTTAAAATCATTAGTGATGGAAGATACCACGGACTAGATGAGCTTAAAGAAAAATATTTGTTTAATTCTTCAAGCCCCCCTGCTTTTGTCCAAAAAAGTAATACTACAACTCCCCAGATTAATTCTACCGAAGAAAGTTTTAATTTTGCAATGCTATAGTTGGCTGCTTTTTTGTGTTCATCTAAAGTAATTTCTTCTTTAAAAAATTCTGGCACTGTGTTGCTATTTTTTTTGACAAAAATAAATTGTCTAAAATTTAAATAGAGCTCTGTTAAAGTGTGTAAAGATAGGGCTATTATAAAAATATTAAAAAATTGATTTGCTGTGAATAAATTTTGCATCTTTTCCTTTTTAGTTAATTTGTTTAGTTTTTATTTTATTTATTTATTTATTTTTGTTTTATTTTATTTATTTTTACAGTCTAAAATAATAGATTTTAAAATATTGCTTGGATTTTCATTATTATACACGGGCCTTCCAATTACTAAAGCATCGCTGCCTTCTTGCAATGCTTCGCTTGGTGTTAAAATTCTATTTTGATCATCGTTTTCTATTTTTTTTAAATCAGAATTTAGTCTAATTCCAGGAGTTACAAAAAAAAATTCTGGATACAAAGGTTTTAAATATTTTAAATCCTCAGGTGAGCAAACAAAGCCTTTTAGTCCAGATTGTTTAACCAAATTAGCAAGACATTTTACTTTGTCTATAATTTTTCCGTCTTTCCAATGCGGTAATTGTTTATCTTCTGCAAAGCTTGTTAAAATGCTTACTGCCAAAACTTTAAATGCTCTTGTTTTATTAGCTTCTTTTTCAAAATCATAAATAAGTGACAAAGCTTCTGCACCAATAGAGGCGTGCACTGTAACAAAACTTGCCCCTAAATCAAAGCTTTGTTTTACCGCAGATAAAGTTACTGATGGAATATCATAAAATTTAAAATCTAAAAAAACAGGGGCAATTTTAGATGCTTTTGTTACAAAATCCCAACCTGCGTTTAAAATAAGTTTTGGACCAAGCTTTACTCCGCCAATATTTAATTGATGCTCTTGCAAAAACTTCCATGCATCGCTTGGACTACTTATGTCTAAGGCTAAAAAAAATGGATATTTTAATATTGATTTCATTTTTGTTTTGGTTTTTGTTTTGGTTTTTATTTTGGTTTTTGTTTTTATTGCTTAACTTTTTTTAATATAGTTTCTACAACTTCGTTTAATTTAATAAGTTGTTTTTCTTGAGTTTTTCTTTCAACCAGCTCTACTCCTCCCTCTTTTAAAGACCTTGCACCAAAAGTTAATCGCAATGGCATGCCTAATAAATCAGCATCTTTAAATTTAAACCCTGGTCTTTCTTTTCTGTCATCTAATAAAACGCTTACTCCTTTAGAGATTAAATCTTTATAAATGTCATCGCATAACTTGCTTATCTCTTCATCTTTTGGGTCTAATAAACAAATATGAACTTTATATGGAGCTAAAATCATTGGCCAAATAATTCCATTTTCATCATGTGATTGCTCAACTATTGCTTGCACAAGTCTTGAAACCCCAAGTCCGTAACAACCCATTTCTACTGGGCAAGTTTTTCCGTTGCTGTCTAAAAATTCAGCTTTTAATTTTTTAGAATATGTAGTTCCTAAATAAAAAATATGTCCAGCCTCTATGCCTTTGTATTCTACAAGCCTTCCTTTTCCGTCTGGAGACAAGTCGCCAGCTACTGCAAGTCTAAAATCAAAAAACCCCTCACAAATAAAATCAGAATTATTAACATTTTGAATATGATAATCATTTTTATTAGCACCTACTGTATAGTTAATCATTTTTTCTATAGAAAAATCTGCATAAATTTTTATTTTTTCTTTTAAATTTATAGGTCCGCAACTTCCAGGATTTGCCCCTGTTAATGCTATTACTTCTTCTTCTGTCAACAGGCTTACCTCTAAAGCTTTAAAAAAATTTTTTAATTTATAAGTATTAATGTCATGGTCTCCCCTAACAAGTACAACTATTTTTTCAATATTTTGTTTTACTTCTTTTTTTTCAACTTGTGTTGTTTTTATATTAAAAAATAAAGTTTTTACTAATTTATCTTTTTTTAAATTTAAAAATTTTGATAAATCTTTTATGCTTTTTATATTTGGAGTGCTTAATAATTTTTGATCAAGTTTTGTTAAATCTTTTTTTGACTCTTTATCTTTGTCTTCTGATTTAGCAAAATTTTGTTTTTCTAAAAATGATAAAGTTTTACAAATTTCACTATTTGCTGCAAAATCACTTGTGTCAGAAACTAAAAGTATATCTTCTCCGCTTTCTGCTAGTAAATGAAATTCATGAGATTGATTTCCTCCAATGTCGCCAGTATCTGCTTGAACAATTCTATAAGAAACTCCAAGTCTGTTAAAAATATTTTGATAAACTTTATACATGCTATCATAAGATTTTTGTGCAGACTCTGCGCTTGTGTCAAAGCTGTATCCGTCTTTCATTATAAATTCTCTGCCTCTCATTAATCCAAATCTAGGGCGAATTTCATCTCGATATTTAGTTTGAATTTGATAAAAATTAAGTGGAAGGTTTTTATAGCTTTTAATAAAAGGTTTTATATACTCTGTAACAACCTCTTCGTGAGTTGGGCCCAAGCAAAATTCTTGTTGAGTGCGATTTTTAAATCTCAACATAGTGTCGCCCATTTTGTCCCACCTGCCTGTGGACTTCCACAAGTCTGCAGATTGCACCATTGGCATAGAAATTTCAACAGCGTTTGCTTTGTCTAGCTCTTGTCTAATAATATTTTCTAAATTACGAATTACTCTTAAAGCTAAATGTCCATAAACAAAAATACCTTGGCTCATTTTTTTAATATAAGCAGCTCTTAATAAAAGCTGGTGACTAATTAACTCTGCTTCTACAGGAGCTTCTTTAGTTGTAGTAATTCCGATATTTGTCCAGCGCATATTTATCCTTAAATTTATAATATTTTTTTTATATCTGCGATATTTAAATTTTGTTTTTTATAAAAAATATAAATTTTTTCTATAAAGTTTTTTAATTCTTTGGCATGAAATTGCCATTTTTCAGAAAGTAAAAAATCCATTGCGTCTTTGTCTAAAGATTTTAATTCGCAAGATTCTTTTTTAGAAAAATAAGATAAAAAATATAAAATTAAATCTTGCAAATCTTGTTTTCTGCTAGAAAGCGAAGGAACATTTATTACTTCTGCAAATTGACTGTATAAATCTTTTAAAAATGTTCCGTTGTCTGCCATTTTTTTTAAATCAGCTGAGGTGCTTGCAATTATATGTACATCGCTGTTGTATTTTTTATCTGATCCAACAGATTGATATTCAGAGCTTTTTATAAATGAGCATAATAATTTTTGAGCATCTAAATTTAAAAATTCTATATTTCTTAAAAACAAACTTCCCTTGTGAGTATATGATAATTGCGATCTCTTTGCAGGTTCTTGTGGAAATCTAAAAGATTTTTGTCTTCCAAAAAGTTCTTCAATTTGCAAACTTTGTGCAGAGTTAGCACAAAAATAAGAAACAAAATCATAAGGAGACCTTTCGCCCATATAATGTATGTTTTTTGCTAAAATCTTTTTTCCAACAGATGCTTCGCCACAAATTAATACTGGTGCAGAAGCTTTGCTCCAATTTAAAATATTTTTTTTACAATTTTTTATAAAGTCGCTGCTGCCTATTAAACTAATGTCTTCTCGCAACCTTGATAGTAAAAAGTTTTTTTCTTTTCGTTCTTTTTGAATAATTAAAATTTGTTTTATTAAAATATGTAGCTTATCAAAAACTAAAGGCTTTTCTAAAAAGCCCCAAGCCCCTACTTTTGTAGCCTGAACTGCTGTTTCGATAGTCCCGTGACCTGACATCATAATAACTTCTGATAAATTTAATTTAGATTTAATTTCTTTTAAAACATCTAGCCCGTCTAAAGAACCCGGCATCCAAATATCTAGCAAAATAATATCTGGCTGAAAACTAGATATCATTCTAAGTGCTTCTTCTCCGCTAGACGCAGATTGTGTTTCGTAGCCTTCGTCTGTTAACAAATCTAATAAAACTTGTACAATAGAGGCTTCGTCATCTACAACTAAAATTTTAGTCTTCATAATAAAATTACTATAGCTTAATTTTAAGACTAAACAAATTTATTTTTAAAGTTGCCATGGCTTATTAAGTTTTTATGGCTTATTAAGTTTTTATTGGAAAAACAAGAGTAACCTCTGCTCCATTTGTTGATAAGTTTTTTATTTTTACAGACCCGCCATGCTCTTTTAATATTTTATTCACTATTGCTAAGCCAAGCCCTGTGCCGGATGCTTTATTAGTAATATATGGCTCAAAAACTCGATTTATCATTTCTGGCTTAAACCCAGGGCCATTATCAGATAATTTAATATTTATATTTTTGTTTTCTTCAATGACAGTGATATTAACTTCTGGATTGCCAACTGAAACCATTGATTCAATACTGTTGGCAATTAAATTTATTAAAACTCTGTTAATTTGCTCTTTATCAAACAGACAATCTAAATTATACAAATCAGTGCTTAATGAAAATTTAACTTTAGGGTGAGATTCTGTATAAAATAAAATAACATCTTTTATTAAATCTACGATAGAGTGTTTTTTTAAATTAGTTCTAGGAAGTCTAGCAAATAATGCAAATTCGTTAACTAAGTTTTTTAATATATTTGTATGCTCAATTATCATTTTAATACTTTTATCAAATCTTTGGTCATCAAGAGTTTTTGAAAATAATTTACTTAATCTTTGTGCAGACAAACTAATTGGCGTTAATGGATTTTTTACCTCGTGTGCCATTCGCCTAGCTACCTCTGCCCAAGCTTCTACTCTTTGTACTTTTAAGGCCTCTGCTTTAGATTTTCTAATTTCTTCGGCCATAAATTGAAAGTCTTTTAACAGTTGTTCAAATTCTCTGGAGGTGGATTTGTAATCTAAAGCTCCAAACAAAGATAAATCTTTTTTATTTAAAACACTTCCTTTTGCAATTTTTCGACTGGCGCGGCTTAGTAATTCAACTGGGATAGTTAATCTTTTGGCCAAATAAAAACCAAACCAAGTTGCCATAAATATAATAACCAAAACCATTATAATTAAAGTAGAAAAATAAAGCATTTTAGAAGATGTAAAAATAAATGATTGTTTGTTTAAAACTTTATACACTTCGTCAATATCTTTAGACTGAGTTAAAAAATATGTAGAAATTAAAGTTCCAACAGAAATTGCCACAAAGTCTTTTTTTAAAGTAACTGGTATAAAGCTTTCTATAGTTGTGTGTGAACCTGTGGTTGATATTGTGCTAAAATTTTTGCCATTTAAAAAAGATTTTACTTTTTTTATATTTAAATTGTTTTTTTTAAGTTTTTTTAAATCTTGATTTGTATGTAGTGTTATTTTATCTAAAAAATATTGCTTTTTAAAAGATTTTGTAAATTTATTTATTAATAAAGATTTTTTTTGTTTATTTAATTTTTTCCAACTATTTAATTTATATTTAAGTTGTCTTTCAAAAATATATGCCATTTTATAATTATTTCGTTTTATACTGTTTTGGTAATAGTCTCCAACTTTTACAACTTTTGCCAATGCGTCTGTAATTTTATAATCAAACCATTTGCTAAAACTGTTGTTTAAATAAAATATAGACAAAATAGCTACAATACCTGTTGGTATAAAGCTAAAAAATATAAATGCAGAAATTAATTTTGTTTTTAAGCTTTTTCCAAAAGTTTTAGAGTAGTCTCCAAAAATTTTAATAAAGTTTTTAAAAATTAAAAAACCCAAAAATAAAAAAACAAGAATATTAAAATTAACTAAAGATAAAAAAAAGAATGTGTCACTAAAAGACAGGTTTCTACTAACTTGCAATAAATATAGCTCTACCCAAGTTAAAAATAAAAAAAAACAAGATAAAATAATAATATATTTAATTTCGTTTTTTTTATTTTTTATTAGCATTGTTGCATACCAGTTTGATAAGTCTGATTATTTAAACCAAGATGCAATTTTTGACAAAACCCCAGAAGAAGATTTAGCAGCCCCTCCCCTTCTAAATGAGCGCTTAGACCCTTTAATAATTTTAAAAGATGAAGATTTTTGCTTTGTTTGTTTGCTGGGTTTAAATTTTTTAGATGCCACAAATTTTTTAGCAACTACTTTTTTGCTTTTTATATTTTTTAAAGACTGACTATCTTTTGTATTTTTAGATGGAACAAATTTTTTAAGATTGTCTTTGCCTTGCGCAGATCTTCTTGATTGAGAAATATGCTTACTGTGATGAGTTGAAGAATCCATAAATGCTAAGCTTTTAAATTCTACAAAATCTTTAAGTAAATCTTTGTCCTCAATCCAGCCAATAGAAATTTTTATTTTTAAATCTTCTTCTAGTTTAACTAACCACTCTGCATCTTTGTCACTTACAAGGCTAATGGCTTCGCCCTTTCTTCCGGCTCTTCCTGTTCTGCCGATTCTGTGAATATACGAATCAGAATTTTGAGGTATGTCGTAATTAATAACTAAATCAACTCCCTCGATATCTAAACCCCTAGCTGCAACATCGGTTGCAATTAATACAACTTTGTTTTCGCAAGATTTAAATTCTGTAATTACTTTATTTCGCTTAGCTTGTGTTAACACACTTGATAAGCCTAAGCTTTTAATTCCGTTTGCACCTAAAAAAACTTCTAAATCTAAAATTTGATTTTTATAATTACTAAACACAATAGCTTGTCGCCATGATTTACTTTTTAATAAAGACAGTAAGTAAGTAGATTTTTCTGGACGAGAAATATGATACAGCGATTCTTCTATTAAATCTTTTTGAATTTCTTTTTTGCTATCGCTTAATTCTACAGGCTGTGCTCCAAACTCATAGCCCATATACAAAGCTTCTAAACTTAAAGTGGCGCTAAATAATAAAAACTGACGATGTTTTGGAATTCTAGTTAAAATATATTTTACATCATCTGCAAAGCCCATATCAAACAATCTGTCTGCTTCGTCTAAAACTACTGCCTCTACTTGTCCTAAGTGTAAATTATGATTTTTATATAAATCAATTAATCGTCCTGGGGTTGCAATAATAAAATCTAAATTTTTACTCAATGCCTCTACATCTTTTTCAATTGGCAAGCCTCCAACAAAGACTGCAGATTCAATATTTAATGTTGGGCTAAATTCGTTAATATTATCTTGAACTTGAAATGCTAATTCTCTAGTGGGAACTAAAATTAAAATATATGATTTATCTGTCCACCTGGCAAAACTTTCTTGTTTTAAACTTTCGTCATTAGCGCGACTGTTTAAAATTCTATGAATTAGTGGCAAAACAAATGCTGCAGTTTTTCCAGTTCCAGTTCGAGCAAGGCCTGCTACATCTTTTCCTTTAATAACTAATGGTAAAGATGAAACTTGAATTGGTGTTGGTGTATCAAAACCTTTAGCTTTTAAGTTTTCTAAAAGATCAGAATGAAGGCCCAGTGAAGAAAAACTCATACAAGACTTAACTAGCACAGTCCATTAATAAAGTCGAGCAAAGCTTTTGAAAATCCCTCGCACTGTTCAATATGAACCGCATGGCCACTTAAAAATTCAACGCCTTGTGCATTTTTATGAGTAAGCATTTTTTTATATTCTTCGGGAGGCAAATGTTCTGATTTACTTCCTCTAATTATTAAAATAGGGCAGCTAATGTTAAAATATTTAGGGTAAAGAGACACCGCCCTGGATTCCCTTACGCTTTCTATTATCCCGTCTCTATGAAATCTCCAATTTTTTTCGCCATTTTTATCTTCAGTAATATTCATAGCTAAAAATCTTTCTAAGAATTTAGATTGAAAAAAATTTTCTGTTAAAGACGGTACTTTTTCTGTAAAAAATTTTTCATAACTTAGCTTATCTTTAAATGGCGTGGGAATAGATAACAATATTTTTTCTATTCTTTTGCCAATATTTTTACTAGGCTCCATACTAACATCTTCAATACATAATGATAAAATCTTGTTTGGATAAGTTGCGCTATACTCACAAGCTACAACACCTCCAGATGAGTGTCCTACTAAATGAAATTTATCCCAGCCTATTTTATTAGTTATAAATTCTAAATCTTTTGCATAATCTGCAAGTTTGTAAGAGTTTCCGTGAAAGCTTCGTCCGTGACCCCGTTGATCAAAAAGCAAGATTTCAAAATTTGATTTAAAATATGCCGAAACCTTTAGCCAGTTGCTTAAAGACCCCATTATTCCGTGTAAAAAAACTATTTTAGGCGCTGATTTTTTTCCTATAATTTTATAATTCCAATTATCTAAAGTTAACTCTGTAGATTGTTTCATAAGCACCTCTAAAAGACAGCCTAGACCTAGTGGGTAATTCGTGATAGATATTTTTATTGTAATACCGAAATACCAGCACATAAAAAGTACATTTAAATCATGGGTATATCAAATAAAATTAACCACAAACTTATTCCAAAAGATGCAGTAGAAATTATAAAAAAACTAAATGACAAAGGTTTTGCGTGTTTTTTAGTTGGAGGCTGTATTAGAGATATATTGCTTGGGCAAAAACCTAAGGATTTTGACATTGTTACATCTGCAACTCCTACAGAAATTCGTAAAAATATACCTAGAGCTTACATTATTGGAAAAAGATTTAAATTAGTTCTTGCTCAAAGAAAAAATCAACAATACGAAATTAGTACATTTAGGCAGCAAAATCAAAATCAAAACACAGAGCTTTTAGGTGAGGATAATACATTTGGAACTCCAGAAGAAGATGCTTTAAGAAGGGATTTTACAATAAACGCGTTGTTGTATAATCCAATTAAAAAAGAATTACTTGATTACACCAATGCTTTAGATGATTTAAAAAAAGGTAAGATAAAAATGATAGGCGACCCTATTGTTAGAATGTTTGAAGATCCAATTAGAATATTAAGAGCTATTAGGCTTACTCATAAAATTCATTTTGATTTAGACTCTTGTATAAAATTTGCAATTATTAAACACTCTGCTCTGTTAAAACAATCTCCTTTATCTAGAGTTAGAGAGGAATTATTAAAATTTTTAAAATTATCTGACCCGTCTTTAGCTTTTATAACTTGTCATGACTTGGGAGTTTTAAAAGTAATTAGTCCAAGTTTAAATAAAGATTTTAAACATTTTATGTACAAATCTTCCACATTTTTATTTTTAAAAACTCAAGATTTTTATAGTGACGAAATTAAACCAGAAGAGCTATTTGCTAAATTATTTTTTGCCTATGTTTATGAAAATCCTTATTATGAACAAACTATTGCGTTACTGTCTAAAAAAAGTTTAGTGGAGCTTAATGCACAATTTGGCACTATGCTTTCTCAAGAGTGGGGTTGTTTTAAATACGAGCAAGAAAATATACTAAAAGCCTTAAAGCTACAGGTAGCTTTAAACCAAGCCCCCAATTACACTCCACATGAATTACATACAATAATTCATCGAAAAACCGTTAAACTTGCTATTAAAATGGCATTACAGTTTGATTTATTAAACACTGAGGCTAAAAGTTTTTGGCTATCACAAAATAGGCTACAAAAAACTTAAATGGAATTGGACTTATCCGCTAAGCTTTGATACAAAACACTCATACAAAAACAATAAGTATTAAAAATACAAGGAGTTTTTATGGGCTTATCTGTTCCACAAATTATTTTAATTATTGCAGTTGTGATTTTAATTTTTGGGCCAAAAAGAATTCCTCAACTTGGAAAATCTATTGGAGAAGCTATTAGAGGTTTTAGAAAAGGGCTTGATGGCAAAGAAAAATCTTCTGATATGAATGCAAAAAATGAAAATTCTGAAAAAAATTCTGAAGTATAATTTTTAAAATTATTATAGATTATGCAAACACATATAGTAAAAGTTTACCCCTCCAAAGAACAGCTTTCACAAAGCAAACAATTGGCTTGGAAAATAGCTGAAATTGCTTCAGAAAAATTTCCAATAAAAAGCCAAGTGTCAGACATGGTTATTAATCGCATTATTGATAACGCCTCTGTTGCAATAGCATCTATTAATAGGCTTCCGGTTAGTAACGCAAGATCGCAGGCTTTAAGTCATCCAAAAAAAGATGGTGCATTAATTTTTGGGTTAAGTGATAAAACTAAAGTTTGTGCGGAGTGGGCGGCTTGGGCTAACTCCACTGCCGTAAGAGAGTTAGATTATCATGATACTTTTTTAGCCGCAGATTACTCTCACCCTGGGGACAATATTCCACCGCTTATTGCTGTGGCTCAACAAAAAAAATGTACTGGCGAGCAATTACTTTCTGGAATTGTAACTGCTTATGAAGTTCATATTAATTTAGTAAAAGCTATTTGTTTGCATAAACATAAAATTGATCACATGGCTCATCTTTGCCCCGCAACTGCTGCAGGAATTGGCAGACTTTTAAATTTAGATACACAAACTATTTATCAATCTATCGGGCAAGCTGTTCATACTTCTTTTAGCACAAGGCAATCTAGAAAAGGAGAAATTTCTAGTTGGAAGGCTTATGTCCCTGGGTACTCTGCAAAATTAGGAATCGAAGCTGTTGATAGAGCAATGAGAGGTGAAAAATCTCCGTCACCTATTTATGAAGGCGAAGATAGTGTTATTGCTTGGATGTTAGATGGTCCAGATGCTACCTACAATGTCGAACTTCCAGAAAAAGGCGAAGAGCAAAAAGTTATTTTAGAATCTTACACAAAAGAACATTCTGCTGAATATCAATCTCAAGCTTTAATTGATTTAGCTTGTAAAATGAGAACAAAAATTAAAAATTTTTCTGATATAAACAAGATTGTTATTCATACAAGTCATCATACTCATTATGTTATTGGAACAGGATCTGGTGATCCTGAAAAATTTTCGCCAACTGCAAGTCGAGAAACTTTAGATCATAGTATTATGTATATTTTTGCAGTGGCTTTAGAAGACGGGGCTTGGCATCATGTAAATAGCTATGCTCCAGAAAGAGCAGGCCGAAAAGAAACTATAGAGTTGTGGAAAAAAATTAGCACCGTAGAAGATCCTTTATGGACTAAGCGTTATCACGAAATTGATCCACAAAAAAAAGCATTTGGTGCTAAAATTGTAATACATATGAATGACGGCAGTAAGGTAGAAGACGAAATGGCACTAGCTAATGCCCACCCAGCCGGAGCAAAACCTTTTGTTAGAGAAAATTATATTAATAAATTTAAAAATTTAACAAAAGATATTATTACTGAAGAAGAATCTACAAGATTTTTAAATTTAGTACAAAGATTGCCAGAGCTTACTGCAGAAGAAGTTGGACAGCTTAATGTTGTTGTAGATATTAAAAAAATTAAAAATAGCAGCGCTGACAATCGCGGTATTTTTTAATTTTTTTATTTAGTTTTTTTAATTTTTTTATTTAGTTTTTTTAAATAGGCAAAATATTTTATAAAAAATCATTAGTGTAAAACTTACTACAAAACCAATTAAAGACTCTGTGGCAATACTTTTATAGCCAGCAAGCACCCATACAACCGAGCTCATTCCTGATAAAATAACAATTGCTAAACAAATAGACTCTTTCATTTTTGGAAATATAACTTGTATAATAATAGCTGTTCCAAGTGTTACGCCTAAAATAGCATAAGCAAAAACTACTAAATCAAAAACGCTTCCAGTTGCAAATAATGCCATTAGTGATGTTAATATAATTAAAACAACCGTTACTACTTTATTAAAAAAATAACTGGTTTTATTTTTAGTCAAACTTTGTGATACTGCAGCCGAGCAACTAAGAATTTGTGAGTCCACTGTTGACATTACTGCTGCAAATATTCCTGCCAAAATAATACCTACAAAAATAGATGGCATTAATTGTAAAGACAAAAGAGGTAATGCCATTTCTGGATCAAAACCATCTAGTCCATTTTGTTTTAAAATTAATCTGCAAGATATTCCTACAATAAATAAAGCAATTAATAAAATTAAACTAGATAAATAATAATATTTTTTCATACTTTTTAAATTTTTAATATTATTTAATGCCAAAATTCTTATCATTGCATGGGGTTGTCCTAAAATAGCAAAGCCACCAAATAGCCATCCAATTGAAAATATTAATATCCCCTCTACCCCTCCAATAGAAATATTACTTTTAAAAATAGAAAAATAACTTTCAGATATTGAATTTGCTTGAATAAAAAAATTATGGATTCCTCCCAAATGCACAATAGAATAAATTCCTAAAGCAATTGCTGAAACAATCATAAGTATAGATTGAATTGCGTCTGTCCACATAGAGGCTCTAATTCCTCCAGACCAGCTATAAAATAATACAAAAGCTGCACAAATAAAAATTCCAGAGTTTTCTGGCCAGTCTAAAATTCCATGAATGGCTTTGCTGCTGGCCTTTAATTGTGCAGAAATATAAATACTTAATAAAATAAGTATTAAGCTTGCAAGAACAAAGCGTAATTTTTTATACACTCCAGACGCTCTTTGTGAAATTAAATCTTCATAACTTAAAGATTTATATTTATTATGTAGTTGTTTTATTTTATTAGAAAATAAATGAAGCCCTATAAAATCTCCAGCAACTAAGCCTGCTGCTAATAAAATTCCAGAAAATCCTTTTAAATATACAAAGCCAATAAAACCAATAAACATGTATCCACTAAATTTAGACGACATCATAGACAGTGCAGAAATACTTGCTGGTATAGTATTACTTGCTAGCAAATAATCTTCAGAAGAAGCTTTGCTTTTGTGACTTGCTAAAATTCCAATTAAAGCAAAAATTGCCATACAAAATAAAAAACTAGTTAAAATCATTTTTGGTTAATTCTTTTTAAATATTTTTTGTTGTTTTAAATTTTCTATGCCTTTTTGTACAACATTAATCTCATAATCTAAAAAATTTTTTAAGGAGTGGTCATTAACAAATACTTTATCTAATTTAATTTGTAAATCTTTTAACTCTTTCTTCTTTTTCTTAAGGAAATTTATATCCTGTACATATGTGTCCACATCTAAGCTAAATATAATAAGCCTATTATACAGCCTAGCAGTATAAGCATCATTTACTTTTAACTCTTTAAAACTATACAATATATCAAAATAAAATTTACTACTTTTTTTTTCAAAACCAAAGTTATTCTCGACTGAAGGGTTGTTTATGTTTGTTTTAACCCTAGATTTTTGCAAAGAAAGAAGTAAGTTAAGCAATAGGGCCTCTTTATACTCATGTTTCTTTTTATATAAAAATTTATAAAAAATATATTTTTTAACTTCAACATTTTTTGAATACATTAAAAAATTTTCTTTAAATTCATGTGTTAGATGCTTCCACTTTTTAAAAACAATGGGTGCAAGTTCTTTATATCTACCTAGCCTTAACAAAAGAAGGTAATCAAAGTGAGAAACTTTATCGTAACTTAACAAACTGCTTATTAAATTATCTTCTAATTGCTTGTCCGTCTTATTCAGAAGCTTATTACCTGCAAAGAGGTTTGAGTGATAATAAAGCATTAGCATAAGATCTCTTAAAGTGTGCTGGGGCAATTTTTTTAAATTAGTTTTTTTAACACTGTTTATCAAATTATCCATTATTTCTTTTTTATTAGTAACCGTTGCTAAACTAATAATATTCCATTGTTTTATTTTATCTAAACCAAAGACATCTTTTTTCTGAGCATTAACACTACACAAATAATACTCAACCCATTGTTTTTTACATTCTTTGCAAAAAAGGTGTTCTATTATTCGATATATACCTAAGTATTTCTCTTTAGGGTTTTTAAAAAAATTATTGGAAGATCTATACCTATATGGCTCTCCTATGCCTTCTCTTTCTAAAATTTTATGACTGTCTAAAACAACATACGCATGGTTCTGTGGATTTCTCATAACAACTACAGCGTTTTTTCTAGGTCGCCCATCTTTGACTAAAACACAGCGATTTACTAAAAAGTTATTAAGCTCCATTTCAGAAGCATATCTAGATCGCTTTAAAATACCAAACAGCTCCAGCACCAACCCCCAACAATTTGCATTTTGTCTAGCAGATTTTTTACTTTTATCTATAATAGTTTGAAATTTTTTTAAAAAGTTGTGAGTTGTTCCGCTTGTATTTTGAAGGTCTAACAGTAAATCATCCTCTTCGCTTTTGATAAATAGAGGTATATCTTCACTAATAGCTAAATGCCTTTGTATTTTTGTGTTTTTGTGTTTTTTGTGATGTGATAATATAGAAAGAACATTTATTTTCTTTTTTTTACTTATTTTTTTTGGTGTGCTTAAATAAAATCCTAAAATAGCAACTATTAAAATACTAATTCCTTTTACAAACCATTTCTTTATAGTATCTTTCACGACCTACCCCCCTTTTCATCAGCTAAGTTAAATATATATTTTATTTTTAATTTTATCTAAAATAATTTTTTCAGGAACTGTTATGTCTTTTGGGTCTACAGAAAATAAAGCCTGTTGTTCGCAACGAATTTTATTTTTTAATAACCATTTTAATACTTGTGATAGTTTTTTATTTTTTGCATCTTTAAAAAATGGATCATTTTGCAAAGCGTCTCTAGCTTTTTTTAATGACCTTGCCTCTGATGCGTCTTTTTCTTTAACAGAATAACAATCTAAATCATATTTTTTTACATCTTCTGGCAACACTCCCAAAAATTTTACATCTGGTGCGCAAAAATTTTTGTTTCTAATCAAGCTTGCAGCAGATCCGCTTTTTAAAGTTCTATAAATATTTTGTAAAGTATATGCATCAAGGTCACCGAAAAAAAATACTGGTATTTTTAATTGATCTTGAATAGTTTTTACCCAACCTCTTACGCCGTTACTAGGGACACCTTGCGCACCAACAACAATGCAATTATTTCTTTTAGTAATTCCGTTAGTAACCAAAGTGTTGGCTGTACCCTCTGACTCAACAACTAAACAAAATTTAATTTTTGATTTCATTTTTAATGAAAAACTTTGTGGTCTATTTTTAGGTTGAAATGGAGTTGTACCTAAACTTCCTAAATCAATATGTGCTTTTGTTCCATCTGGAAGGTTTTCTGTAACAATTAATTGTTGAGAATAAGTTTGTCCGCCCCTGTCGTTTGCAACACAATTTAATTCTTCTCTGTAAACCTCCAAAGCATCACACAAAAAACTAATAATAGAGTCGCTTTCTTCTTGTACTTCAAAATCAATAGGTCGCAATTTAGGATCTTTTTTTATCCAACCTTTTGCTCTGTAGTAAACTTCTCTTTTTGTATTAACACCGCCTGCTTTTAAATTTTCTAAAAAAATATCTAATAAAAAAACACTTCTGGCCATTTTTTGAACAGAAGATACATTTAATTCTGTTTTTACCCTTTTGTCCCCTGGTGTAAAAAAACCAACTTTAGAATTATAAATAGCATTATCTAAAGAACATTTAACTGCTTCAAGTGTTGGCCTTTTGGCTCCTTCTAAATCCTTTAACATTGTATCACACAGTGCGTGGGCTAATTTGCCAACATCTTTTTGTGCGTGATTCATTTTAAAAACAGATTTTAGTTTAGCCATAGATCTTCCTTTTTATTTTAATTTTTCTTTAGCTTGAGTTAACTCTGCTTCTGCATTTTTTGCATCTCTGCCTAAAATTTTCATTAAACCTAACTCTGCTTTTTTTTTGCGCTTAATAGGAGCTTTAGTAATTTTAACTAAAGCATTTACTAAAATTGGAGCAAATTTTTCGATATGCTGAATTTTTCTTTCTAAATCAAATTCTTTTTTTTCTTTTCTAATATATCGACCTAATTTTTGTCCTGTTTGAATTAGTGCTTTGCGAATTTCTTCTACCAGTTCTTCACTGGCATCAACTGTTTCTTTAGAGGCATTTTTAAATTTTATAAATGGAGATGTCATAGAAATTGCCAAAACATAAGGACCACTAGGAACGCTGTTTTTACTTTGTTGCAATCCATAAGCCTTCCAATTTACACTTTCAACAGCTTTTGTAAGAGCGCATGAAGATTTATCAAATTGCAAAGGAACTCTGTTTGCAAATCTTAAAAGCTGCAAAGAGTTTTCATCTTTTCCTTTTGTGTCATTAAGTCTTGCCATGGCAACTTCAATTACCACTGGTTTAAAATCACAAATTCTTGGCTTGCGTGTAACTACACTAAAAAAATCTACATCTCCTATTCGATGAATGCTTTGCTCTAAAGCTTTTTCGCCAATAATTAAAACACTATTTGTTTGAGGGTTCATTAAAGTTGCTTCTTGCAAAGCTTCAAACACTTTTTTAAAATCAGAATCTAATAGCTTTGGAAGAGAAAGGTTAAGTAGTGAAGATTTTATTTTATTTTTTTTAGAAATTTCTTTAATTGTAGCATCTGATATTCTAGAAAATCCTGTTTTTAAAAATTTGGACAAACTTATTTTTCCATACAAATGAGAGTAAGTAATAAATTCACCAAGCTTCATAGTATGAGGATGCGGCAAAGTTGGTGGAGGTACTTTTGGGATTACATCGCTAACTCTTTTTACACTTACTGGGTCGTTTTCTAGCAAAGTATAATCTAATTCTAAATGTGGATTTACTAAAGATGTGCCCTCTAAATAAGTAATTAATCCACCGTCTCCATTTAATTGCACCCTTCCATCAATAACAAAAGAAGCTTTTAGTCCGTGTTTTTTTTTATTCCATTTTATGCTTGTTTTTTTTTTAACAAGACCCTTGTTGTTTTTAATATCAACATCAATAACCATAGATACTGCTTGTTGCATATTTTTAGTTTTACTTTCTACGCAAACTCCAGTTGCATTAGTTAATTGTGCCCAAGTAGTTGCTGCAGAAATACCAATGCCCTGCTGACCTCGCGAACATTGTCCTTTTCCAAATTTAGAAGAGGCTAAGTACTCACCAAAAACTGCAGGTAAATCTTGAACAGATAATCCTGGTCCGTTATCTTCTATTTTTATTTTAATTAAATCTGTGTTTCTAGAAGAGCCCTTTCCTATTTTACTAATATTAATTTTTATGTGAGGTAAAATTCCACTATCTTCGCAAGCATCTAAAGAATTATCTACTGCCTCTTTTAAAGTTGTTAACACAGCTTTTAATGGAGAGGAAAAACCTACTTGTTGTAAATTTTTTGAAAAATATTCTGCCGTGCTGCTTGTTTTAATTTTTGACATTAAGTTGTTCCTTATTTATATGCAATTTCGGCCGCCGTGCTTTGATTTTTTTTTGTATTACAATCCTTGCAACACAATACTATATTATTTTTTGTACTTTTTCCACCTTTTGAAATAGGAACTTTGTGATCCATTGTTAAAAATTCCTTATTTATTTTTAAATCACAATAATAACATATAGCATCTTGTAATTTATTTTTCCACCAAGAGCTATGTCTTAAATCTCTGGCCTTAGCTCTTTCTTTTTTTCTTTGACCTTCGCTAATCTGCATAAAGTTTGATGCTTCGCTATTGTCTTTAAACATAATGTACCTAGGCTGTTGTATTTAATAATAAATTTTAATTAAATTTATATTATTATTTATATCAAGACTTATAGACTTTATCTACATACTCTCTTAATATATAAATAAGACTTAAATGTTTAAGCTAGGAACAAACCTATTTTTAAGACAAAAGTCTAGGTATTTTTTATGAAACTTTATCTTTCTAGCTATAAAAGAATTTTTCGTGGCATTTTTAGCATCATATTATTAACTTGGCTTATTATTGGGGGTCCAATTTGGACCATAGTTGGAGTTTACTTACTTTTGACTAGCTCTTGGGGGATATGTCCTATTAAAAATTATTATTATAAAAGAAAAAATAACCGATAAACCTTAAACATAGCAATGTTGCTTTTAAGGTTTATATGAAAATATTATTAGTAGAAGATAATCCAGATATTTTAAATCTTACTAAAATAAGTTTAGAAATGATAGGAAGTCATCAGGTAGAAACTGCTGAAGATGGAGATATTGCATTACAAAAAATTTTAGACACTCCGTATGACTTAATACTTTTAGACGATATGCTTCCATGCTTAAATGGTTTTCAAGTTTATGAAGCTTATAAAAAAGCAGCAACTACTTATAGCCCTATTATTTTTTTTACAGCTAATACTAATAACACTAAATTAAAAATAACAAACAATATAGTTTTAGGTTTAATTACAAAACCATTTGAGCCAAAGATCTTATGCAAAACAATTGATCAGTTAGTAAATAATTTTAAAAAACAAAATCAAAAAGCAGGATAATATATGGGAAGTTTATCTAGCAAAATTAGCTTTATTATTTTACTAAATATTATTAGTACTGGCTTGTTGTTTGTGCAATTATTTTTTAATAATCAACCTTTAAAAATACAAAAAGAATTTTTATTATTTAACTCTGCTTTTTTATTTTTAAGTCTGGTTTACACTTACTCTGTTGGTAAGTTTCAAATACTTTCTCAAATAAAACTGTTAACAAAAAAAATTCAATTTTTTTTTCATAGTAATCATTATCCTGTAAGTACATCTTTGCCGTCTAATGAGTTAGGTAATTTAGAGGCCTCTTTTAATTCTGTAATTCAATCATACAGTGCGGCTTTAGAAGATCATAAACAATTAGAGCGTGCAAAAACTCAATTTGTAAGTATCGCAAGTCATGAGTTAAGAACGCCTCTTACATCAATAAAAGGCTCTCTTAACTTGGTAAAAAATGGTTACTTGGGAGATATACCTCCAAAAGCTTTACAAGCTATTAAAATTGCAGAACGAGAATCTGACAGGTTGGTTTCGATTGTAAATACTTTGTTAGATTTAGCAAAAATAGAATCCGGTGAATTAAAAATTAATAAACAGTGGTGCTCTTTAAATTCTATAATTTTACAAACTTGCCAAAGTCTTTATAGTTTAATTAAACAAAAAAATATTAATATCGAAAATGTACAAATAGTAGATCTAGAAGTTAATATCGATGCAGAATTAATTCAGCAAGTTTTATATAATTTATTATCTAATGCTATAAAATATAGCCCAAAAGACAGCAGCATTATTGTGCAGCAAAAAATTATTAATAACTCTAAAATAGAAATAAATATTAAAGATAGCGGCCCTGGTGTTCCAAAAGTAGATAGACATAAAATATTTGAAAGTTTTAGACAGTCAATAAAGCCAAAAGATCATTTAGTAAAAGGTAGCGGTCTTGGGCTTTCTATTGCAAAATCTATTGTTGAACAGCATAGCGGTGAAATTGGTGTTAAAGATAACTCTACTGGTGGAAGTATATTTTTCTTTATTTTACCTGGTGTAAGAAAAAAAATTAAAAAAGCTGCTTAGCTAAATAATAATTATGAAAACTGACAAAGATTTTCAAAAAGTTGTAGAAAGTTTAAGTAAAAATTATCTTAATAAAGTTTTAAAAATTATTGATAAGCTTATTAAAGAAAATAATATTCAAAATATTTATTCTGAAAGCCATAAATTAAAAGGTAGCGGAAAAACTTATGGTTTTGATAAAATTTCTATTGTTTCTTTAGAGGTTGAGGAGCTTTGTAAACAATTATTGACAGATAAAACAGAGGATATTAAAAAAAATAAAGATATGGTTATAAAAAAAATTAAAAAATTAAAAAATTTAACAGAAGAATATATATGCATTGGCGCTAAATCTTAGTTTGATTTAAATTTAATTAATAAAAATGCAAAAAAATAAAGATAATTTTTTTAAAGATATTAAATCTTGCTTAACAGAAAAGCAAATTTTAACTAGCGTAGATGATATAAAAATTTATTCAAGTGACAGGTCTAAAGATTTTATCGGTAACGGGTCGCTTGTATTGTTTCCGCATTCCACAAAAGAGGTGCAAAGTATTATAAGCTTAGCTAAAAAATATAACATTGGCTTGCTAAGCTCTGGCGGCAGAACTGGTTTAAGTGCAGGGGCAACTGCAACAAAAAACGAAGTGATAGTTTCTTTAGAAAAAATGAATAAAATTTTTAAATTTATTCCAGAAGAACAAAGTTTATTTTGTCAGGCAGGAGTTATTACTCAACATATTCAAGAAGAGGCATTAAAGCATAACTTAATTTATCCTATTAATTTTGCAGCAACTGGATCTAGCCACATTGGTGGAAATGTTGCAACCAATGCAGGTGGGATTAAAGTTTTAAGATATGGAAATACTAGAGATTGGATTACAAGCCTTACAGTTGTAACTGGAAATGCAGAAATTTTACATCTTAAAAATGCACTTGTAAAAGATGCAACTGGTTATGATTTAAGTCAGCTGTTTATAGGAAGCGAAGGAAGTCTTGGTATTATTACAGAAGTTACTGTTAAGCTAACCTCCCCTGCAAAAAAAAATATTAGTTTATTATTAGCAAGCTCTAGTATTAGTAATTTGCTAAAAGTTTATTTTCAATACAAAAACAAAACAAATTTAATTGCATTTGAGTTTTTTACAAAAGAAGCTTTAAAATATAGTTTAGATCACTCAAAAAAAAATTGCCCAATAAGCTGTGAACATGATTTTTATGTTACCGCAGAGGTAGATGTACAAAATAAAACAGACGAAGAAGTTTTAATGCAAATTTTAGAAGAAAGTTTAGAAAAAGAATTAATTGTAGACGGAACAATTTCGCAAAACAAGGATCAAGATAAACTTATTTGGGATTTAAGAGAAAATATTTCGGAATCAATACATTATAGAAGTCCCCACAAAAATGATGTTGCAGTTCGCTTGTCTAATTTAGAAGAATTTATAAAAGACTTGCAGCTGTTGATTTCTTTACTGCCAAAAAATTATGAACTAATTTATTTTGGACATATCGGCGACGGAAATTTGCATATTAATTTATTAAAGCCTGATGGCGAAAGTGATGAAAGTTTTATGGCTGCATATAAAAAATTAGATTTACAAATATTTGATTTAATAAAAAAATACAAAGGCAGTGTTTCTGCAGAGCACGGTGTCGGCCTTGTAAAAAAAGATTATTTACAATTTAGCAAAACAGAAGAAGAAATAAATATAATGAAACAAATAAAAAAAATATTCGACCCAAACAATATCTTAAATCCCGGAAAGATTTTTTAAGTGCATCTGATTTTCTAACTGAAATTTTATATGTACCTATTTTATATGTACCTGACCCTCAAAGTTAATTTTGTTTGATTTGAGTGATTTGAGGGTCAGGTACACCCCTATTTAGGGGGTGTACCTGACCCTCAAGTCAAATCTGATACTCAAGTCTTGGACAAACTAACAAAATTTACTAGGCTTGCTTTTTGCGATTCATATTAGAAATTTGCTTTTTTAACTCTTCAATGGTTTTTGCAAAGTCAGAAAACTTACCTTCTATCATTTGTCCTGAGGCCACTTTAAAAAGCACACTGTTTATAAGTGTTTGATATGGTATTCCTTCTTTTAGTGATAATTTTTGAAAATACTCTAATACATTAACTTGCAGTCGAAGATTTATTCTAGATTCTTTTGTTTTTTGTGCCATAGCTTTAAAATTACTTGAAGAAGCTTTTTTTTTAAATTTACCACTTACAAAATTATCAGCAATTTCTTTTTCTTTCTTGTTTAGTTTTTTATTCATAACTTACTCCTTGATAAATTGTTTAAACCGCCTATCTGGTATTATTGTTTTTAAAAATATTTCGTCTTTGTTTTTTGTAAAAGGAACTATGCAAGGGTAGTCATTTATTTTAACTAAAAACACTTCCTGATGAGAAAAGTTACTACTAGGATTTTCGTAAACCCCAAAAAAATTACCATTTTCAAAACAATCTAAAACCTGTTCAAAGCTCATGTTTCTGCTAGCTTTTAATAAATTATTTTTTTCATCATCCCAATTAAACTGCTCCATAGTGTACAATGTACACTATTTATTCTTTGAAATCAAATTTATATGTACCTGACCCTCAAAGTTAATTTTGTTTGATTTGAGGGTCAGGTACACCCCTATTTAGGGGGTGTACCTGACCCTCAAATCTGACCCTCAAATCTGATCCTCAAAAAAAAAGACAGACCCGGCAGGTCTGTCTTTTTGGAGATTATTTTTATTTTTTCAAAAATAAAACTTTTTTCAAAAATAAAACTTTTTTCAAAAATAAAACTTTTTTCAAAAATAAAACTTATTTCAAAAATAAAAGCTTACATCATTGGCATGCCACCCATGCCGCCCATGCCACCCATTCCGCCCATTGGTGCGGCTGGAGCTGAAGTGTCATCAGATTTTGGAGCTTCGGCAATCATAGTTTCTGTAGTTAACATTAACGAAGAAACAGAGGCTGCGTTTTCTAATGCGCAACGAACAACTTTTACAGGATCAATTACTCCTGCTTTTACTAAATCTTCGTACTCTTCTGTTAAAGCATTAAAGCCAAAGTTTGCAGACTTAGAATTTAAGATTCGGTCAATTACAATAGCGCCATCTAATCCAGCATTATATGCAATTTGACGAATAGGTTCTTCGCAAGCTCTTTTAACAATTTGCATTCCAAAGCGTTCGTTATCAGACCAAGTTTGCTCTTCTAATTTTTTAGATACTTTTAATAAAGCAGCTCCGCCACCAGCAATCACGCCTTCTTCTACTGCTGCGCGAGTTGCATTAAGTGCGTCTTCTACTCTGTCTTTTTTCTCTTTCATTTCAACTTCTGAAGGAGCACCAACATAAATTACAGCTACTCCGCCTGCAATTTTAGCTAATCTTTCTTTTAATTTTTCTTTGTCGTAGTCACTAGTAGTGTCAGCAATTTGTGTTTTAATTTGTGCAACACGGTTTGCAATTAATTTTTTATCTCCACTTCCGTCAACAATAGTAGTGTTGTCTTTATCAATTACTACTCTTTTTGCTTGGCCAAGATCTTCTAAAGTTGTTTGCTCTAATTTGCGACCAACTTCTTCACTAATTACTGTTCCGCCAGTTAAAGCTGCAATGTCATCAAGCATTTCTTTTCGTCTGTCTCCAAAACCTGGAGCTTTAACTGCTGCAATATTTAAAGTTCCTCTTAATTTATTAACTACTAAAGTTGCTAATGCTTCGCCATCAACATCTTCTGCAATAATTAATAAAGGGCGACTTTGTTTAGCTACATTTTCTAAAATAGAAACCATGTCTTTCATTGCAGAGATTTTTTTATCAAAAAATAAAATATATGGATTTTCTAAAACTGTTTCCATTCTGTCTGGATTAGTTACAAAATAAGGAGATAAATAACCTCTATCAAATTGCATTCCCTCAACTACTTCTAATTCAGTAGTTGCTGTTTTGCTTTCTTCAACAGTAATTACGCCTTCTGTCCCAACTTTATCCATAGCTTCTGCAATCATATTTCCAATTTCTGAATCATTGTTAGCAGAGATTGTTCCAACATTTGCAATTTCTTTATTGTCTTTTACTTTTGTTGCCCAAGTAGCAAGTTCGTTTTTAATAAACGCAA
This sequence comes from Bdellovibrionales bacterium, assembly GCA_015163875.1. Lineage (GTDB taxonomy): Bacteria > Bdellovibrionota > Bdellovibrionia > Bdellovibrionales > UBA1609 > JAAOIH01. The sequence goes on along the minus strand of JAAOIH010000002.1, from coordinate 47,191 downwards.
CAGATTTATCAATTCCTTTTTTAATTTCCATTGGGTTGTGTCCAGCAGAAACAAATTTAGAACCTTCTTTAAAAATAGCTTGTGCTAAAACTGTTGCAGTAGTTGTTCCGTCACCTGCATCTTCGTTAGTTTTGCTAGCTACTTCTTTTACCATTTGAGCACCCATGTTTTCAAACTTATCAGATAGTTCAATTTCTTTAGCCACAGTAACGCCATCTTTTGTTACATTTGGAGCTCCAAAAGATTTTTCAATAACTACATTTCGACCTTTTGGGCCTAAAGTTACTTTTACTGCATTAGCTAATTTATCTACACCTGTAAAAATAGATCTTCTTGCTTCGTCACTAAATTTTAATTCTTTACTCATTTTTTTCTCCTTAGTTAAAAATTCCTAACACATCTTCTTCTTTCATCATTAAATATTCTTCGCCTTCCCACTTAAGTTCTGTTCCGGCATATTTAGCAAATAAAACTTTGTCATTTACTTTTACTTCTAGAGGATGAATACTTCCGTCAGTTAAAACACGGCCGTTTCCAGTTGCTACAATTTCGCCTTTTTGAGGTTTTTCTTTCGCAGAGTCAGGAATAATAATTCCGCCAGCAGTTACATCACTTTCCACAGTACGACGAACTAATATACGATCGTGTAGTGGACGAACACTTACATTTTGTTTAGACATTTTGCCTCCTTATAAAGTTTTCAGACTAAATATGAGTTTGAAGTGTAAAAAGTCAAGTTTATAGATTTAAAAAATAAATTTTTTGTCTTAGATGGGTTTAATTGGGGATTCAGATTTAATTATAAAGGCTATCATGCGACTCAGCCCGAAGGGATGCCTGAGCATGAGAGCCTTTATAATTAAATCTGAATCTACTTTTTACTAAAATCAAGGCAATAATTTTTGTAATTAATCCATGCGTAGGCTAGTAGGCCAAAAATTAATTCTGTGTATGAAAACAGCAATAGATTAAAAAAAGCTCCCTCGTTAAATCCGTAAGAGTGCAGGCCTACACTTAGTAAATTTACTCCAAACCATGCGACTGCGACTATAATATTTATAAAGACCATTCCAAGCGCGTAGCCTTGAGCTTTTATTTTTCCTGCTAACACTCCATGTAGCATAAATAAAAGCCACAAAACAATTAACAATGCTCCATTTTCTTTTGGGTCCCATCCCCAAAATCTTCCCCATGATTGATCGGCCCAAATACCTCCCAAAATAGTTCCGAATAAAGAAAAAAATAAGGCTAAAATAGAAACTCCTAACATTTGTTTATAAAGTTTTTGTAAATTTTCGTTTGGCCTAAATATAGATTTAATAAAATAAATATGTCCTAAAATTCCAGCAACAAAACAAGCAGAGTAACCAATTGTTATAATTAACACATGAGTTGCTAGCCAAAAATTAGTATTTAAAACTGCCTCTAATGTTGAAAAAGTATCGTTACCTTGTGCGTAGCCAAAAGATAATAATAATAATGCTGAGCCTAAAAAACTAGATATAAATAAATTAATGTTACTTGTTTTTGATTTTAATAAAAAAAATGCGCTAATCACTCCTGCAAATCCTACAAATAAAATAGATTCATATAATGTAGTTACTGGAGGTCTTGATAAAATTAAAATTCTCAAACTAATAGCTATGCCATGCAAAAGCATTGCTAAATATACAGAAAATAAAGCTAGTTTAGAAAATATAGCTGGCAAAAGTAATAAACTTATCAACAAAAATACAAAAGATAAAATATATAAAATTGTAGATTTATAAAGCAAATCCCATTTGCTATAAAAAGACTCCATGCTTAATTGTCTTTTTTGTTTTTGTGTTAAAAATTTTTGGCCCTGTAAATTAATTTTTTGTAAAGACTGCTTCCATATTAATAAATTATTTTTTAAATAAGATTTTTTTACTTTGCCCCATAAATTAAATAAAACATAACTATTTGGAGTTGCCTCTCCATTTAAAATTGTTCCCCATAAAGAATTCCAGTTTCCAGATTTCCATTGTGAGGGGATAACTTTAAAAGTTGATGAGTAATTTTGAGATTCACTTAGCTTTTGTAGTTTTGCCCCAAAAAGTAAAAAATTAATATCTTGTTTATTTACAGATTTTTTTTTGCTTAGTTTTTTTGCTAAAAAATTTGTTTTAGATGTAATCCCCGCCAAATCTAAATAAGAATAAAGTGTATTTTTTTTTAATCCTAATTTATTGGCCCACTTTTTACTAGATAAGCTTAAATTTTTATTAGTTAAAGCTAAGCTTTGAGATAAATCAAAAAAACTTATAAAATTATAATACACATCTATAATATGTTTTTGAGAAACGCTCATTTTATCTCTTTTGGCTTTAGACAAAGCTTCAATTAACTTAAAGTTTTTTTGAAATCCTTTAATCAGGTTATTAAAAGAGTAGCGATGTTTAGCTGTCCACTTTAATCCAAGCGTATGTATCACATTTGGATAAGGAATATTAAAAATATTTAAATTTTTAGCTAGCTCTGGTGTAAATAAAATTATTGAAAAAACTTGTATTGCAGATTTATTTTTGTAAGTATCTCGCGAGTAAATTTTGCTTAAAAAAGATTTTGCAAAATCACCTAAGGGCTGCATTCTACCACCTCTTAATATAGGTAAGTTTGAAAGTAATTTAAAATCTTTGTTAAAAAAAGTAGATTTGTGATTTATATTTTTTTGTTTAGATAAAAAAGAGTCGTAAGATTTAGCAGATGTGCTAAATGATAAGCTTATAATAATTAATATTATTTTTTTAAACCAAAACATTTTAAACTCTCCTTAAAACTTTTGGCAAGTATGCAAGTAAGTGAAACAGTAATCCAAAACACATAATTAAACTTGCTAAGTATGGAAAAATTCTGCCTTTGTTTTTTACTACTGCCAGCACAGAAGTTTCTTTATTATTTTCTTGCGAAAAAGATGCCTGATAAAAAGTGTAATCTTTGTATCTAAAAGGTTGATTCATTTCAACTAATGCTTTTTGTAATCCTGCTTTATTTTTAACCTCTATAAAAGATTGATAATTTTTAGCTTTAGAGCTTCCTGTATAATTTAGTTTTTTAAAATCTATTAATTTAATATTAATTGGGAGGTGGTAGCGCCTACGCCTTAATGATATTACAAATATTTTATCATTTACTGATATGGTTTGCGAAATAGGCATTCCATCAAAAATACCATACACTAATTTATTTTCTTTAACTTTAAATATTAAGGCCTCGGAGTTAAGTTCTTTTTTTACTTCTTCTTTTTTATTAAATAAATAAAATTGAGTTATAAAACCTTTTTGATTAACAGGCGCTGCTGTGTTTCTTTTTTTAAGACCTACATTTTTAAAATGTTTTAAAATTTGTATGTTAATTTTTGCAGAAGAAAAAAATATTGTTTTATTTTTAATAAAATCAGTTTTTACCCATGTTTTTAAAACTTTATAAGATGGTTTTTTTTTAGAAAAAAATGCTGGCATCTTTGGCCGAGGTTTATTTTTATTAAAAACAACCTTTTGTAAAATTAATTCATTTTTAAAATAATCTGTAAAATAAGATTTAGACTCCCCCTCCCCTAATGTAATTTGCCCCTCTTGAGTAAAAACTGCTGTTAAAAAACCTCCAAATAATAATAATGCTACTCCAATATGAACGATGTTTGTTCCTAATTTGTTTAACTTCCAAGAGCTTATAAAAAGTTTGCAAATTAAATTAACAAAAATAATAGATAAAATAGTATAGCCGCCAGGGATTGGAATATATTTAAATACTAAAAAATAAAAAGATGAAAAATAAGTAGCTTGTGCTTGATATAGACCAATATATTTTTGCGCAACTGTGCCTAAAACTACCAATGCCATTAATGGAATTAATGAGTAGAAAAAAATTTCTGTTTTGGCAAAAAATTTAATAAATGGTTTGATTTTTTTCATGATTATATATCTCTATTTAAATAGAGATATATACGAACAAAGAAAGTATTGGCAAGTAGGCCAATCAGATTTGTTTGGGGGTCAGGTACACTAAGTATGTATGCACCATCATAGCAATGAGAATAAGAAGCAAACTACTTTTTCTTATTCCTATTTTTGTTATAGTCATATCGTCTATCAAACACTACTTCTAATTTTTCTACTTGTGAATGTTCCATAAGTACTGACACGCCATTGCGGCATTTCGGCACTCCAACGCTGACACCGGCGTACTTTGTATAATAATTGCCACTTAGTGCATGGGGAGTGTTTTTTTCAGGTAGAAGTCGCGTATCGTTATCATAAGAAGATTTTAAGGCGTCATCTAAGTTTTTTGAATATCTAAGTAGTCGTAGTGTTCCTAGTTTTGGTTGTTTTGAAGATGCTGTTTTATTGTAGTTAAAAACTTTTTTTAATCCTGACTTAAGGTTTGACACCATGTTATACCACCAATAATTGACAAGACTGTCTGCGACTGTTTTTTTAGTTCTGCCGCTCTCCACGTCATTAGGGACCAAAACACCAGATTTTCTGGCCACACAAATGGAGATAGGCACTCCATATGAAGGAGTACAGAACAGCCCGCTGTTTTCATCACAAAATTTTCCTCCAGTAACCTCATAAATGCCACTCGCATAATTTCCCTCTTTTTGCCAAGTCTTTTCCGGATATGGGGTCTTATAATATCTCAATAAAACTAAATTGTGATTATCAACTTTATAAATCTTACTACTCCCTCTTCCTCTAAAGGACAGTGAGATAGGCACTTTGGAAAGCATCTCAAGAGCCCTCCTCACCTGAGAGTTTTCACCTGTTGCATAGAAAGAATCAATATGCTTTGTATACACAGAATCATCATTATTGTTCCTTTCACAATCAAAAGAAATTTTCTTCGTAATTTTTGTACTCCCTTGCCCAGAAGGGAAACAGCGAATCACAGCTCCTAATTTGTTTCTTTTTATTTTCCTACAATCTGCAACCTTAATAGTAGATGCTTTTTTACCATTATGAATAAACGACCATGAAAGGTCTTCAGCCTTTGAGCTTATTGCAATTCTACTATGTTCTTGGTTATGGTCTATCATTGCATAAAATTCACCAGATTCAACTTTAGAAGAAAAATGGAATTCAGTTCCTAATGGCTCTCGAAATTTTTTTCTTCTTATTATTTTGCCATTTCTTTCTACTGATAAATAGCATTCGACACCAGAAATTATTTTAGTTGTGGCTGTAGAGGTTCCTTTATTTGAAGAAATATCTCTCTTTAGTAAACTTATTTTTCTAGTTGGTTTAGTATTTTTTGAAGTTTTCCACTTCATGCCATTGCATGAACTTAGTGCAAATATTAATAGTAGTGCTAAAAATTTCATAAAATTTCCTGTGTTTATTTTTGCTTCTATAAATATAATACACAAAACAACAACAACAACAACAACAACAACAACAACAACAACAACAACAACAACAACAACAACAACAAGCTAGACCTGTGTGCCTCTGTTAGTCCAGTTATTTAAACTAAACTTTAGTGCTAGAAACAACGCTAGAAAGACTTTTAACCATCACTCCATTTTGTATTGGGTAATCTTTATCTACCTTAGCTATAATACAAACTTCATCAGGTTTTAAAATATCCAATGCAGACCAAAAACCTTTTTCTATTTTTGGCACTGCAGAGGCTTTAATTTCAAAAGCTATTTTTTGTTGTCCTTTAATTAATACTAAATCAATCTCTTCCCCTTTTGCGGTTTTAAAAAAATAAGCTTCATGTTGAGGATAAAGATTTATTAAAGTTTCTATAACATAAGTTTCATAACTAAAACCATATACAGGGTGCCCTAATAAATTATCTATACTATCTAAATTTAACAAAGCATGAACAATTCCAGTATCTCGAATATATATTTTTTGAGACTTGATTAGTCTTTTTTTTGTATTAAAAAAATAAGCAGGCAGGCATCTAATCATAAAAGTTTCTTTTAAAATATGTATATAATTTTTTACAGTATGTGCCGTCACTCCTAAAGAAGTTCCTAATTTGTCGGCATTTAAAATTTGCCCCTGTAAGTGAGCTAACATGTGCCAAAAATTATTTAACACAGAGGATGGGACTCGAAAACCCAAATTTGGAATGTCTCTTTCTAAAAAAGTTCTTATGTAATTTTTACGCCAATCAAAACTTTCTTCATGGCTTTTGGCCAAAACACTACGGGGAAAAGATCCCCTAATAAAATGTTCATTTAACCACTGAGTGTCTTGTAATTCTTTATAAGAAAAAGGCCCCATCTCTATATAAGAAATTCTTCCTGCTAATGTTTCAGAACTTTGTTTAATTAAATCTCTAGATGCTGACCCCAAAATAAGAAACCTTCCATTGCCAGAAGATTGATCAACATAAGATCTAATTTGTGAAAAAATTTCTGGCAATCTTTGAATTTCATCAAGGCAAATTAATTTTTCTTTATGGTAATTAAAAAATTCCCAAATATCTTTAATTTTAAAACGATCTTGATCGTTTTCTAAATCTAAATAAACAGTATCTTTTTTAGTTTTTAAATACTCTTTTGCTAAAGTCGATTTTCCACATTGTCTTGGCCCTAGCAAAGCCACTACTGGATTACTTTGTAGCTTTTTTTCAACTAAGGATAAGATATCTCTTTTTATTTTGTGCATATCTGTATATAGAATACAGATATGCACAAAAGTCAATATTCAAAATAAATACAGGCACTTATAAGTGTCTAAACTTTTGAGAATTTTTGAGAATTTTTGAGGGTCAGGTACACCCCTATTTAGGGGGTGTACCTGACCCTCAAAGTTGGTTTGGTTTGACTTGGTCGGCAGGCCCCTGTTTAGAGGGGGGTGTACCTGACCCTCAAAGTTACTCAAAGTTAGTTACTTTTTATAAAGTGTTTTACTATGAAACAATAACTGGATTATGCCTTGCACATTAAGAAGTATGTTTAAATACTTAATTATAATTCTTTGTACTATTAGTTTATATTTTCCTATTAAAGGGAAAGCTCAGCCAGTCTGTTCTTCATTGTTTTCTTCTTTACAAGAAAGCTCTTTTCAAAAAGGAGAAACATATAGAGTGCAACTTGCTGGTGACCCAGTAATTCAAACTTTGAAATTTAGAGAACTTCATCAAAGTGCTGAACAGGTATCTATAAAATTTACTAATAGTCGATTAAAAAAAGACAAAATATATAAGGAAGATGAAATTGCGAATTGGGCAAAACTAGAAAAAGATACTACATCTTTATCTGTAAAAGAAGTTTTAACAGAGCTTAAGGATGTTCTTAGAGTCATGTTACTAGACACATCTTGGGCACAACTTCTTGTTAGGCCTTATCGCTTATTAGCAAAAAATAATAAAACTGTAGAAGTTGTTGGAGATTTAAAAAATTCCAAAAAAATAGGACAAAAAATAGCAAATAACCTGGATAGTTTTGATAAAACTATGATGAAAATGGGATTTAAAAAACCTAGTATCACCCGTGTAATCGTTAATAATTCATCAGCAAGTGGTCCACACTCAATAGGCCCTCCTGTAATAAATATCTGGTCGCCAAAGCTAAAGACAGTTATTGTTATGAATCCTTTGTTCGGTAATAAAGCCGCAGTAGAGAGTGAATCAATACTGTACCACGAAAGAACTCATTCGTTAATGCATAGCACTTACACAATACCTGCCTATGTTAACAAAAGTTTTATGAATGAAGCCATTGCAGATTTTGGAGCGGCTCATATGTTAAATAATCCACAAATAGGTAAAATTAATAAAGACAATACACCTCTTCGCAATATTGAAGAAAGGGTTGCGCGACATGAAGGTGATGTAAATAGGCGTACATCTTTGTTGGATATTCGTTCTGGAATGAATCATGAAAACTCTATGATGATTTCTAATATTTTATGGAAGCTTCGCACCACAATAGGGGCAGAAATGATGAGTAACACCTTTAAGCCTTTGCTTGATAATCTAAATACATATCATAAAAGTTATGAGAATTTTATAAAAACAGAAAATAGAAAAACTTCCGATAAAATACAACAATTTATTTACGATATTGAATATGTTTTAGCCGTGATATTAAAAACTAGCAAAACATGGGACTCTCATTCTAAAGTGAGAGAAATGCTCAGGGAAACTATTTATGATTTAAATTTTAATATGAGCAGAATAGAAAATATTTCTTCTAAACTAACAGCTTCTACAAAAAATTTTAATTACAATTCTAAAACAAAAATACCCCTATCAATTATACCAATAACTATTGGGGCATATAAATCCATTGTGCAGGTATCATTTTTATTTATTGTTGTTGATATTGCCAATATTATTCTTAGGTAAAATTTGAGGGTCAGGTACACCCCTATTTAGTGGGTGTACCTGACCCTCAAAGTTGGTTTGGTTTGACTTGGTCGGCAGGCCTCTGTTTAGAGGGGGGTGTACCTGACCCTCAAAGGGGGTTTGGTTTGACTTGGTCGGCAGGCCCCTGTTTAGAGGGGGGTGTACCTGACCCTCAAAGGGGGTTTGGTTTGGTTTGGGGGTCAGGTGTGCATTTTTAGTATTGGAAGTTTGGTTTTTCTTTGTTTAGGAAGGCTTTTATTCCGGTGCGTTTGTCTTTGCTTGAAAAGATTGCAGAAAAAGATTTTTTTTCTATAGACATTGAGTCTTGCATATTGCAAAAATAAGATTCTTCCATTGTTTTTTTAGAATAAAAAACTCCAAGGGCTGATTGTCTTTCTGATTTTAATAATTGTTTTTTTGCAAAAGATAACATTTCTTCTTTGTTTGCAAAAACTTTGTTTACTAATAAATTTTTATAAGCATCGGCAGCTGTCCACTTGCCTCCTGTAAAAATAAGTTCTTTAGCTTTTGCAAGTCCAACAAATTGCGCCAATCTTTTTGTTCCTCCAAATCCAGGAATTAATCCCAAGCTTAATTCTGGCAAACCAAAAATTGCGTTTTCTGTAGCGTAAATCCAGTCAGCAGACATTGCCATTTCACACCCACCTCCCAATGCATAACCTTGAACGCATGCAATAACTGGAACTTTAACTTTAGAAAATAATAAACTTACCTCTTGTCCTAGGGCAGAAAAGTCAGAAGCCTTGTCGTCTTCTAATCCGTCCATTTCTTTTATGTCAGCACCTGCAATAAATGCTTTTTCTCCCTCTGAGGTTAAAATAACTCCCCTTAAATCTTTAAAATCTGTGTCTGTTATTAAAGTTAATAAAGTTTTTAACTCAGACAATAGTTCTTGGTTTAATGCGTTTAATACTTTTGGACGATTAATACTAATTGTTAAAATTTTGTCTTCTTTAGTGACTAATAAATTTTTATATTCTTTTAATAACATTTTTTCTCCATTTTTTTATTAACTATTTAATTCTTTTAAAATATCATTTGGGATATCTACACTATTATATAAGCTATCTTTCCATACAGGAGCTTTGTCTTTGTCTTCTAGCAAAGCCCTTACTCCCTCTAATAAATCATTATGTTCTGAAAAATATAAAGCCATTTTATATTCTTTATCAAAAAGTTTTTTTAAATCCCAATTACGATTTTGTTTTAATTGTTCAAAAATAAATTTTAAAGAATGTTTTGATCCGTAGTTAAAATTTTCTATTGCTTTTAAAATCCAAGCACTGTCTCCGCTGTATGAATTTAATTTTTTATCAAAATCTTTTATGCATTTGGCTTTACAAACTTCTGTTATAAAATTTTTATTTTTTATTAAATTTCCATCTTCTAAAATGTCTCGTTTGTCTAAAAGTTTTAATTTTTGATTTAATAGTTCTGTAAAATTTAAACTATCTGCTGTAGATAAAAATTTAAACAACTTATCAATATCTTTTGATGGAATAAAGTAATCTGCTAATTTACAAAGCAACATATCAGAAGCTTTTATTCTTTGGGAGGTTAGCCCTAAAAATAAACCAAATTTAGAAGAAGACAAAAAATTAGATGCACCAACATCTGGAAAAAAGCCAATCAATGCTTCTGGCATAGAGGCTTGCGAGCTTTCTGAAATTATTTTGTATTTGCAAGAATTTAATAATCCTAATCCCCCTCCAATAGAAAAGCCTTCTGCAATTCCAATAACTGGAGTCTTTATAGTTCTTAATAAAATATGCATGTCATATTCTTGTCTAAAAAATTTATTAGCTTTTGTAATTTTTTTATCACGAATGTCTTTGCACACATCTACAATGTCGCCCCCTGCACAAAAAGCTTTTTGCAAACAGCTATTTATTACTATTGCAATTATAGATTTGTCTTTTTCTAAATCTGTTAAATGAGATTTAAGCGAAAGTATCATTTCAGTACTTAGGGCGTTTAAAGACTCTGCTCTGTTTAAAGTTAAAACTGCTACAGAGTCGCTAATGTTTTTTTTGATAATCAAAGTTTAATTCCTTTTATTTTGTAAAATATTTTGTGTAATTTATATAAACTGGTTTACAAAAACACAGAGTCTGGCTAAGGTAATCTCATTATGAGAACTAGTCAAAGAGCTTTAAATCAGTTGCGACCACTGTCTATTACAACAGATCCTAATTCTTATGCCGAGGGTAGCGCGCTTATTACTATTGGGGGAACAAAGGTTTTATGTACAGCTACTGTTGAAAAAAATACCCCCAAATGGTTGGATAGCAAAAATCAGGGCTGGCTAACGGCTGAATATTCTATGCTTCCAAGGGCAACTCATACAAGAATAAAAAGAGAAAAAGCTTTATCTGGTGCAAGGTCTCAAGAAATTTCACGCCTTATTGCAAGAAGTCTTAGATCTTGCATTGATTTAAAGGCAATTCCTGGAAAACAAATTTTTGTAGACTGCGATGTTTTGCAAGCTGATGGAGGAACAAGAACAGCTGCTATCACTGGAGGATTTGTTGCACTTGCGTTAGCTTTAAATTTTATTCACCAAAAAGGTGAAATAAGTCACATACCTTTAAATTTTTATATTGCAGCAGTTAGTATAGGAATTGATAAAGAGGATATTTTATTAGATTTAGACTATCAAGAAGATTCGCGAATTGCTGTTGATATGAATTTTGTTATGAACAATCGCAATGCGTTTATTGAAATACAAGGGACTGCAGAAAAAAAAGATTTTAGTTTTGAGCAATTACAAAAAATGTCAGAATTAGCTCAATCAACAAGTATGGAATTATTTGAAAAACAAAAATCTATTATTGGTGATTTTTTTCCTTTGGATAAAGCTTAATATAAAATTTAACATAAAGAAATTTACATAAAGAAATTTACATAAAGAAATTTACATAAAGAAATTTAACATAAAGAAAATTTACATAAAGAAAATTTACATAAAGAAAATTACATATGAAAACAAATTCTACAAAATTTAAACTTTTTTCTGGAAACTCTAACCCAGCATTTGCAAAAAAAGTTGCAGAGCATCTTGATAGCAAGCTTGCTGATTGCTCTATTTCTCGTTTTGCAGATGGAGAAATTCAAATTGAAATTAATGAAACTGTTAGAGGTTGTCATTGTTTTGTAATACAAAGTACATGCCCCCCCTCCAATGAACATTATATGGAATTATTTTTAACACTTGATGCATTAAGAAGGGCCTCTGTTTCAGAAATTACTGTTGTTATGCCTTACTACGGATACGCAAGACAAGATAGAAAAGTTAGTCCAAGGGCTCCAATTTCTGCCAAAGCTGTTGCGCAACTTTGTGAAACTTCTGGTGCAAATAGGTTATTATCTGTTGATTTACATTCAACACAAATTCAAGGATTTTTTAATATACCAGTTGATAATTTATTTGCAGTTCCAGTTCTTGCTAAAGAGTGGCTTGAAAAAGAAAAGCTACAGGGCGAAGATTGCGTGGTAATTAGCCCCGATGCTGGAGGGGTAGAAAGAGCAAGGGCATTTGCTAGTAAATTAAAATGTAATATTGGAATTATAGACAAGCAAAGAATTAATCCTAACAAGGCAAAAGCTTTACAGGTAATTGGAGATGTAGAGGGAAAGGTTGCTATAATTATTGATGACATGATTGACACTGCTGGCACTTTAACTCAGGCTGCCGAGGTTTTATTAAAAAACAAAGCAAAGGCAGTTTATGCAATGGCGACTCATCCTATTTTATCTGATCCTGCTATAGAGCGTATTGAAAATAGCTGCCTAGCTAAGGTTTTTGTTACAGACACAATACCTTTAAAAAAATCTTCTAAAAAAATTCATGTTTTATCTGTTAGTAAGCTTGTGTCTCAGGCGATTTACAATATTCAAAATAACCAATCAGTTAGCTCGTTGTTTCAATAGGGCTGCAATATTGACTCTTTAGACTAAAAATAGTAAAAAAATACTGCGTTATTTATTAGGTTATTGTATGAGGAGCAATTTATGAGTAGTTTTATTAAAATCACAACATTTTCTAGGGAATCAGGAAGGCAAAATTCAAAAGCTATTCGTATTGGCAAAAAAGTTCCTGCAGTAGTTTATGGGCCAAAAACTGAAAATCAAATTTTTTGTATTAGCATACAAGATTCTATTAAATATTCTGCATCTAAATACAATAACGAAATTTTTCAATTAGAATCAGAAGACAAAAAATTAAATGACTTAAAAGTATTATGCAAAAGCACAAATATTCATCCAGTAAAAAGAGAGCCTGTTCACATGGATTTTTATGCTCTTAATATGAAAGAAAATATTGTTGTTGATTTAGATTTAAATTTTGAAGGCATAGACGAGCTACAAAAAAATAACTTAGAAGCTAATATAGCTCAAAAAAATATTAGCATAGAATGCTCACCTACTAGTATTCCAGAATCTGCTGTAATTAATTTAGCTGACTTAAAAGCTGGTGACTCTTTTACAGTTGAGCAACTAGCTAAACAATTAAATTTAACAGATGTTAAAATTTTAACAGAGCTTTCTACAACTTTAGCAAGTGTTTCTGAGAAAAAAGAAGAGGTAGAAGAAGTTGTTGAGGCAGTTAGTCCTGCAGATACCCCAGCTTCTGCTGATGCAAAAACTTCTGGCGACAAACCTGATGATGCAAAATCTGCTGATGCAAAATCTTCTGGCGATAAATCTGCTGATGCAAAATCTTCTGGTGATAAATCTGCTGATGCAAAAAAAGATGGCTCTACTGAAGGAAAAAAATCTTAATTTTTTAAAATTACCTAAACTATTATGCTTTTAATTGCAGGATTAGGTAACCCCTCTACAGAATACAATTTAACCCGTCACAACCTTGGCTTTACTGCTATAGATTATTTTATAGAAGATAATTTAAAGATGCCTTTGAAATTTCAAAATAAATGTAAAGCGCACATACTTAAAACTAATTTAAATAACAAAAGTATCATTTTTGCAAAACCACAAACTTATATGAATCTTTCTGGCGAAAGTATTAAGGCTTTAATAAATTATTACAAAATAGATATAGAAAATATTTTAATTATTCAAGACGACTTGGATTTAAATTTATTATCTTTTAAGTATCAAAAAGATCGCGGACACGCAGGGCATAATGGAATTAAAAATATTCACGAAGAGCTAAATACATCTAATTACTCCAGACTTAAATTAGGAATAGGTAGGCCAGAAAATCCTAATGTAGAGATAAGTAATTTTGTATTAGAAAAATTTTCTAAAAAAGAGCTTCCAGATTTAGAAAATTTTTTAAAGTTAATTAACAAAAGCTTGGTAAATTTTATAAAAGATGGATTTAGTAAAACTGCTAATAAATTTAACAACGGCAGTGTTAATTTGAGTTAATTAATTTATAGTTAATTAATTTGGGTTAATTAATTTGAGTTAATTAATTTGAGTTAATTAATTAAAAAGGATAGTTATGAATTTACAATGTGGACTTGTTGGGCTTCCAAATGTTGGAAAAAGTACTTTATTTAATGCTTTAACTAAAGGTAGTGCCGAGGCCTCTAATTATCCTTTTTGTACCATCGACCCTAATGTTGGAATTGTCCATTTGCCTGATGAAAGATTAGAAAAAATTATTGGTTTTGTAGATCCTGAAAAAAGTATACCAACTAGCACGCAGTTTGTAGATATTGCAGGTCTTGTTGCTGGCGCTAGTAAGGGAGAGGGCTTGGGAAATCAATTTTTATCTCATATTAGAGAAACAAATGCCATAATACATGTTGTTAGATGTTTTGAAGACGAAAATATTGTGCATGTAGAGGGTAACATAAACCCAACCAGAGACATTGAAACAATTAATACAGAATTACTACTTGCTGATTTAGATTCTATGGAAAAGCGATTACAAAAAAGTGAAAAAAAAGCTAAATCCAGCAATGATGTTTTATTAAAAAAAGAAGTAGAGCTTATGAAAAAAGTTTTAAACTTTTTAGAAAAAGGAGAGCCTGTAAGATCTGGGGAGTGGGATGTTGATGAAACAAAAACTATACAACTTTGGAATTTAATTAGCTTTAAACCTATTTTATATGTTTGCAATATTGCAGAGTCAGATATTACTGATAGCGAAAAAAATAAATTTGTAATAGAGGTGCAAAAAATTGCAACTAAAGAAGGGGCAGAGATTTTAGCTTTATGCAGCTCTTTAGAATCAGAAATTATTCAACTAGAGTCAGATGAAAGAGAAGAATTTTTAAAAGACTTGGGGTTAAAAAAATCAGGATTAGATTTATTAATTCAAAAAGCTTACAGCATGCTTGGGTTAATTACTTATTTTACTGCTGGAAAAAAAGAAGTAAGAGCTTGGACAATAAAACAAGGCTACACTGCTCCGCAAGCAGCGGGGGTTATTCATACAGATTTTGAAAAAGGTTTTATAAGGGCCGAAACTTATCACTGCGAGGATTTATTTAAATACAAAAGTGAACAAGCTGTAAAAGAGGCAGGAAAGTCCCGCCTTGAGGGAAAGTCTTATGAAGTTAAAGACGGAGATGTTTTATTTTTTAGATTTAATGTCTAGTTATTAGATTTAATCTTGATAATAATTATCTTCATCTTTGTAGTAATCATCTTCATCTTTGTAGTGATCAAATTTATTTTTACTTTTATCAATTTTATTAAAATTTTTGTCAAATTTATTTAAATTTTTATTTTCTTTATCAACATTTTCTTGAAATTGATCTTTGTATTCATCAGTTACTATATTTTGCAAAACAGCTTTCCAATCTTCTAAAATATTTATAGCCTCTTTTATAACTAAATTATTTTCATATTTTTTTTGTTCGTCATCGCTTCTTTTTTTACTGTTTTGTGTACTTTGTTTTTTAATTTCTTTTAACTGTCTTTTTATACTTAGACTACTTAATGGAATTGATAATTTTTGTTTTATTAATTGTTTGATTTGATTATAATATTCTAAAACAATCTTTCCATAAGTGTTGTTTTTCCATGGTAATTTAAAATTACCAAGAACTGGCAAGGCTCTGTGAAGTTCTTTTTCTGCTTTATCACCTTTAAGCAAGATTTTGTCTTTATTAGAAAAATCTACTAATATATCTGATTGTACACCCGTAAATTGAATAGATTTTCCAAGAAATGACCCCCATAAAAAACTAGTTATTCTTAATGAGTCGCTATTAAATATACTCTGTCCGCTTCCTTTTCCAAAGCTATTTTTACTACCTGCGACAAGTGCAATTCCTGCCTCTTGTAAACCTAAAGACAATATTTCTGAAGCGCTTGCAGAGTTTTTATTAATTAATACTATTATAGGTTTGTGTAAAAAATAAGGTTTTCTGTTGCAATAAAAAGAAAATGTTGTTTGGTCTTCTGGATATGCAGTAAAATAAGTGATTACTGGCATTCTGTATAAAGGTTTTTCTCCTTTAATTTTGTATACTTCTTCCCCCGTGTAAAGTCTTTCAATTAAAATATTTGAAGTATCGTTTTCTGTATCGTTTTCTGTATAGTTTTCTGTATAGTTTTCTTCTTCTCCGCAAGTCCATCTTTCCTCAATCATATCAACGGTGGCTAGTTCAGATGTTGCAAGTAATGAAGTTAATATATTAACTACTTGTGCAACACTACCCCCTCCATTATCTTGCAAATCAATAATTAAAGAATCTGCTTTTTTATCTAAATCTGACAATGCAAAAATAAAATCTGTTGAAGAAGAATTAAATCCATTTGAAGATTCGTAAAAACTTTTTAATTTTATATATGCAACTTTGTTATCTAATAATTTGTAATCAAACCTGTCTGATTGCACTAATCCTCTTTTAACAGAAAGTGAAATAATTTTTTCTTTATTATCAACAAGTCTTTTAACTTTTAAATTAACTATGCTGTCACTGTCTCCTTTTAAATAATTTGAAATAAACTCATTAGAGGACATGTCTTTTTTTTCTGCAGAGTTTGCCGCTAATATTAAATCTCCGTTTTTTAAAATTCCAGAAGATGGTCCCTTTTTTAAAGATTCAATTACAATGCAAGAATTTTTAAAACATCTTAATAAAATTCCCAGTCCTGCGTGCCCATTCCTGTCTATAGAATTCTTTTTTGAGTCTTTTGTTAATTTTGTATAATTACTGTGAGCATCTAAAGATTGAACAATCACACTAAGGTAGGAGTGGTATTTATCATCTATATAAGATAAGGCATACTTTTTTGTGCTCAAAATTGCATTTTTTAATATTACATCTTTAGTGTATTCTTTATAAGGGTATTTAGTAAAAAAATCTTTTGTATTATTATATTGAAACCTAATAGCTTTAAATACTTCAAATTGATTAGAATTTTTAATATTTTTTAAATCTTGCTTAGATAAAAGTGAATTTGCAATTGCCTCGTCAAAAGTTATGTCTTCAAATTTTTTATTTAATTTTTTTTCTAAATCTTTTATGTTACTATCATTTGTTTTTTTAAAAAAATTATTTAGCGCAGAGTTTAGATCTCCTGATAAAACTTTTTTATCAAACCATTGGCGCATACTTTTAACTTTTTTTGAATATAATTTAAAAAAAGAATCGTACCATGTACAATCATTAATTAATAAACTTTCGATAATATTGTCATGGCGATTTAGGCTTAAGTTTTTTATTTCACTTTGTGTAAAAAAAACTTTGTCTGTGTCAAATGCTTTAAAAATAGCTTTTACAATTGCCTTGTCTAATACCTCGGCAGAAAAAAAGTCTTTATACTCTGTAGCCCTTCCAATATATGGTGATTTATCACTTAGTATAAATTGATACCTTTTAGAAACATCTTTACAAGTAATTTCACTTTTTGATGAAAAAGAAGATAAGTTAATTGAGTCGTTTATTTGTTTGTTTTTATTATTACTTTTTGAACAACTTGCAGATATGATAAAAATTAAAAACGAAAATAGTTTAAGAAAATTTTTTAACTTTAAAACAGATAACTTGCGCATAAACAGACCTTTTTTTATTATTTTATATATATAAGAATTAAAGCAGATTTTGTGCCAAAGTTATTTTTAAAATAAAGATAAATAATCGCTCAAAGCCTTTTAAAACCTATAAAGACAACTATAAACAAAAAAATGTATTAAAATGAGAAAGCTTGATTGATTGTATTTTTTACACTGACTAAAAATGCCTTTAATGGCTCTGCAGCAATTTTAATAACAAATACTAATATGTTACATTAATATTTTAATCTTGATAAAGCCCTAATCCTTGTGGCTTAGATTCTGATCCGCCTTTTGCAAATGAATTTAATTCTTTAAGCATTTCTTCGCGGCTTAAGATTTTGTTATTTTGATTACTGTCTTTATTATCTGTGTTGTTGTTTTTTCCAGGAAAGCTTTCTACATATAAACTTTGAGTAGGAAATGCAAATTCAACTTTTAATTTATGTGCAAGTCTTAGCATTTCCATACATAAAATACGACGAGCTTTTAGCTCTTGCTTTCTGTCTGGTACTTGAAAAAAACATTGTACTAAAATATTTAAACTAAAATCACCAAATTCATCAAAGGCTACATAATAAAGTTCTTTGTCTGTAGTTTGGTGAGCTAAAATAATATTTTTTATTCCTTGCATAAATGCTTCTATTTGATCGGGAGTGGTAGAGTAAGAAACTCCTAAATGAAATTTTAATCTCCTGCTGCTTCTTTCTTGCATATTATTAATACTTGCATTAGCTAAAAAAGAATTTGGAACAATAATACTAGATTGATAAAAAGTTTTTAATCTTGTAGAGCGAAATCCAATTGCCTCAACAGTCCCCTCTAAATCATCTACAACAATCCAGTCGCCAACTTTAAAAGGCCTGTCTAGTAATATCATAATAGATCCAAATAAATTTGCGGCTGTATCTTTGGCTGCTAAAGCTAATGCTAACCCCCCCAACCCTAATCCTGCCATTACCGACATCACATTTACTCCAACATTTTGCAAAGCCATTAAACTTCCTAAAAGAACAATAGAAAATCTTAGTAACTTAGAAAATAAAGGAACTAACTCGTCGTCTACATTATTATCTGTTTTAGAGGCCCACAAATTTAACACTTCTGATAAAATATAAGAAAAAGAATACAAAAACCAAATTGCTGTAATGCTAAATAATAATTTAAATCCTAATTTAAATAAAATTAACAAAGAAGATGCTAAATTTAAAAACTCTAAAGAAAATATCCACACTGCAGAAAATAATAACCAAGATAGTGGTTTATAAACTTGGTCTATTAAGTCTTGATCTACTGAATATTTTAATTTTTTTAAAAATTTAAAAAAACCCTTTAAAACAAGTTTAGACCCAACTCCAGAAAATATACTTACTATTAAAGTAATAATAAAATCAAAATAAGATAGCTCGTAAACTTTTAATAAATTTTGGACATTAGGTATTTCCATTTTATTCCTTTATAATTAAATGATTTTCTAATTCGTTGGTGTCGTCTTTTTGTATAGGAAATTTTTCTTTTAATAAATCTCCACATTTTAAAATTCCATCTTCAAAACCCTGTGCCATGTTTTTATTTTTTAAACCTTTTAAAATTAAGTTTACCACTACCTTCCAATCTTCGTTTTTAAAATGTCGGCTTATTGCTTTGTCGGCTAACACACAAACTTGTTTTTCGAGTAACGAAACAAAAATTAAAACACCGGTGTTATCTTTTGTATTTTTTATATTGGAGGTTTCTAATTCTAATTGAGCTCGCAATAAAACTTGGCTTGATTGATCTTGTTTTGTTGTAAAAAATCTTAATACAAAATTAAATGATGATAAAACTTTAGTAAAAAGTAAAACAAATACTACCGAGACAAAAATCCAATATGTAGAAAAATATAATTCAAAATAAATTTTGCCTAATGTTACTATCAATAAAGATAATATAAATAAAATAATTGGCACATGCCCAACTGTAGAGCTGCTTTTTACTATCATTGGTACAATTTCACCAGATGTTAAAAGCTCTGCTTGTTTTACTGACTCTTCTATTTTATCAAAATCTTTTTTAGATAAATAATTTTTAATCCATTTAACATTTTGTAAATCTGTCATACTAAAAAATCCTTATATTAATTTTTAAAACTTAAAAACTTTAATCACCAAGAGCCAGATGCCCCTCCGCCGCTAAAGCCACCCCCGCCTCCACCAAAACCTCCGCCGCCAAAACCACCTCCGCCAAAACCAGAGCTGCGACCGCCTAATTGAGATGCTAAAAACAGTGAAAAAAAGCCTCCCCTACCTCCCATTAAAAAAAATAATAAAAAAACAATAAACATAAAAGAAGATTTCTTTTTTTTCTTTTTTTTATATGGAACAAAAGAATTTCCAAATAATTGCTGGGCAGTAGTTTTGTTGCTAATGCTTTCTACAATAGAATATGCTCCATACAAAATTGCCTTATCAGGGCTTCCTTGTTTCATTAACGGAACAATAACTTGTCGAATTATTTTAGAAGATTTAGCGTCTGTTAATGACCCCTCTAATCCTTGCCCTACTTCGATACGAACTTTTCTCTCTTTTTTAGCAAAAAATAATAAAATTCCATTGTCTTTTTCTTTGTCGCCAAGTTTCCATTTTTCTACAACTCTAATACTTGCACCTTCTATGCTTTCTTCTTGTAAACTTTTAACACTTAAAAATGCAATTTGTGCTATGCCTTTTTGTGATAAATAAGAAAAAACTGTTTGCAATCTATCGCTGGTTGTTTGTGACAAAAAATTAGCATTATCTACAACAGATGAAGTTAGTTTTGGTACAGAAAAATCTTTTGCAAAAACTAATGGGCTTTGAAAAAAATTTAAAAAAAATAATAAAAAAAATAATCTAAAAATAAACAAAGTTTTGCCTTTTATTAAAATTGTACTTTAGGAGTTTGTTTTAGCTCTTTAGAGCTTTCATCAGCCTGCCACTGTGGAAGAGTCTTGTAATGAAAAAACATACTATTTGTTAAACTGCTTGGAAAAA
Organism: Bdellovibrionales bacterium; assembly: GCA_015163875.1. Taxonomy (GTDB): domain Bacteria; phylum Bdellovibrionota; class Bdellovibrionia; order Bdellovibrionales; family UBA1609; genus JAAOIH01. Next base: position 26,845 of record JAAOIH010000002.1, on the reverse strand, counting down.
CAGTTACCAAGTTGTTAAAAGACTCTATGCTTTGAATATATCTTTGGCGTGCAATTGTAATTCTATTTTCTGTTCCCTCTAATTGAGATTGCAAATCTAAAAAGTTAGCATTAGCTTTTAAGTTAGGATATTTTTCTACAACCACCATAAGCCTTCCTAAAGCTTGGCCTAAACCAGCTTGAGCTTTTTGAAAATTTTTAATTTGCGATGGATTTAAATTATTAATATCTATTTTAGCTTGGGTTGCAGATGCTCTTGCTTTTACTACGGCCTCTAAAGTAGATTTTTCATGCTTTGCATAGCCCTTTACTGTTTTAACCAAATTAGGAATTAAATCTAATCTTCTTTTATATTGATTACTAATTTCTGCAAGTTGTGACGCTACTTTATTTTTAGCCTTAGGAATGCTTTGAACTCCGCAAGATGAAACAAATAATAATAAAATAATAAAAAAAATTGCTTTCATTTTTAAACCCCTTTGTATATATAATTATATTTAAACATTTAAATATAGATACACAACAGAAAAATTAAGATGTCAAAAAATTTTAAAAAATAGGTTATAAAAAATGGAAATATTAGCTAGTTACGGAAGTGTTTTTTTAATATTAGCCATTATTTTTGCTTTTTTTATGGCCTATGGAGTGGGAGCAAATGATGTGGCCAATGCCATGGGCACATCTGTGGGCTCAAAGGCTATTACAATTCGGCAGGCTATTTTTATAGCTATTATTTTTGAATTTATTGGTGCAGTTTTGGCTGGAGGTGAGGTTACCTCCACAATAAGAAAAGGTATTTTAGACACTAGTTTTTTTATACAAAGCCCCGAACTTTTAGTTTATGGAATGCTGGCATCTTTACTTGGAGCTGGAATTTGGTTAGTTGTTGCAAGTTCTTACGGCTGGCCAGTGTCGACAACTCATTCTATTGTTGGAGCAATTGTTGGATTTGGCGCAGTTGGTGTAAGCATAGACGCGGTTGCTTGGGGCAAAGTTTTAACAATTATAATGAGCTGGGTTGTGTCGCCAGTAATTGCGGGGTCTCTGGCATTTTTATTTTATAAAAGTTTACAATATTTTGTTATAAACACAAAACAGCCATTAGAAAATGCTAAAAAATATACTCCTGCATATACTTTTATAATGGGTTTTGTTATTGCGTTAGTAACTTTGTTTAAAGGTCTTAAACATTTAGGGTGGAATCTTGCGCCTGACACTAATTATTTATTAGCTACATTTTTTGGTTTGTTTATTATGAGCATTGGTTTTTTAATGCAAAATTTGCGTTTTTCAAAAAGACGAATGAAAAAAACAAAAGCATTAAACCTAAGTCACGAAGATGAAAAAAAACAAATGGAAAAAATTTTTGCAACATTAATGTTAATCACAGCTTGTGCAATGGCTTTTGCACATGGATCAAACGATGTAGCAAATGCAATCGGCCCACTTGCTGCAATTTATAATATTGTTCACAACCTTGGAGTTACAGGTAGTCAAAGCGCATTGTCGTCTTGGATTTTACTTATCGGTGGAGGTGGAATTGTTTTAGGTTTAATTACTTACGGGCACAAAGTTATTGCGACAATCGGAAAAGAAATTACTCATCTTACGCCAAGTCGGGGTTTTTCTGCAGAACTTGCCGCTGCAACAACAGTTGTAATTGCTTCGGCTACTGGAATTCCAATTTCAACAACCCATACTTTAGTTGGTGCTGTTTTAGGGGTTGGCTTGGCCAGAGGTATTAAAGCAATTAATACAAAAATGATTAACAAGATTTTTTTATCATGGTTAATTACGCTACCTGCAGGTGCACTTATGTCTGTAATATTTTTCTTTATTTTTAAATTGTTATTTTCTTAAAAAGAGTTTTATCCAAGCATAAATCTATAAAATGCAGTAAATCATTTTTAAGAGGTTGGACTCTTATTTTTAAGAGGTTGATATCTTAAAAATGCAGTAAATTTAAAATAATTGTAAATAAAATTAAAGTTACACCTCCGCCTACCCGTAAAGACTATATAATGTATAAGCCATAAGGAGGCTAAAGTGAAAATATTAAATTCTATTAAAACAAAATTTATAGAAATTTTAAAAGATGAATCCGGTCAAGGAACTACGGAGTATATTTTAATTCTAGTAGCGATTGTTGGGATTGCTGCACTGTTTAGAAAAGAAATTACACTTCAGGTAGACAAAATAATACAAAAATTAGGAAGTAACATAACCGACGCTATTGGTTAAAAATAAACTTTAACAAGTCTATTTAAAAAATGACCACTGAGCTAATTTTAATTTTAAGTTTATATGCGGCTATTATCTTAACATCTTTGTTGGGAGAAAATGGTCCTGTAAAAATATTTTCACAAGCGGGGCCAATTTTGGCCTCTAGAGTTGAAAGAAATTTAGCTACTGGATATCAATTTACAAATAAAGAAACAGGCGGAATTGTACCTGCATGGAAAGACCCTGAGTAATTATGTATGACTTTTCTTTTTTTAGTTTTTTATCTGGTGGAATTTTACTATTAGCTGTTATTGATGATCTTGCCAGTCGAAAAATACACAACAAACTTTTACTTATTTTGCTGCCTATAACTTTAGGACTGCTAGCGTGGAATTTAAAATCTGGGTTTTTAGAACATTTAGCTGGGTCTGGAATTGCAGTTCTTTTGTCTGTTGCTGTTGTTTTACCTTTTGTTTTATCAAAAATTTTAGGAGCTGGTGATTTAAAATTACTAATGTTACTAGCTTTAGTGTTAAAACCTCAAATTTTATTTCAAGTTTTTTTGTTCTCTTTTGTTTGGGCAAGTCTTTTAGGTATTATACAAATTATTGTATCTGGACAATTATCTAGTTTAGCTGCCAACTTAATGGATTTTAAAAAATTAAAAAACAATAAAAATTTGCATAGCATTCCTTTTAGTGTTGCTTTGTTTTTTTCTTGGGGATCTGTTGTTGTGCTTAAATTTCATTTTATTGACTTCTTATTTTAAAAAAATTTAATTATGAAAAAAAATAAACACAATAGATATCTGCCAATACTAAAAAATTCAGGACAAGCTGTTGTAGAAAGTATTTTATTAATGAGTATTTTATTTGGAGTTTTTGTTTTTGTAGCTGGTGAATTTAAAAAACGAAAGCTTGTATCTAAATTAATATCTAAACCATGGAAAAAAATTGATAATGTTATTAGGTATGGTGACATTGGTAAAAATCCAGTGCATCCTAATTCTATAGACAAACATCAATCTTTAGTGCCTTAAAAAATATCAAATTGTGTAAAAATGAAAAACAATAACAAAAATTTATTTTACAAAAATTTGTCTTCAGAAAAAGCTAGCATTAGTGTGGATTTTTTATTTTCTTTTGTGTTAGTTATGGGATTAACTTATTTAATTTTAGCACTGTCGTTAACTTTAAGTTTTATTGAAGTTACACAATACATTACATTTAGCGCAGCTAGGTCATATTACGCCTCTCATAATACACCTCAAGATCAGGAGCAGCAGGCCAAAAATAAATACAACAGTTTGCGTAAAGACACAGCTTGGTCACATTTTTTTGACAAAATTTCGTGGTTTAAAATAGACTCTGCTGACAATGTTGTTTTTATTCTTAGTGATAGTATTAGTAAAAATCACGAATATGCAAATAAAGATACAGGAGGTCAGCCTGGAATGTTTCAAGGTGTATCGACTTTTTTTATTTCAAAACTTTTAGACTTTAGCCTGCCATTTATTGGAAAAACAAAAGGCGCTGAAGAGCAAAAAGAATCGGGATTTAGAACAAAAATTTCATCATTTCTTGGTCGAGAACCCTCTGCTTTAGAATGTAAAGATTTTGAAAAAGAAAGAGCCTATAAGCTAAGTAAACAGTCTGGTTCTGTCACCCCAGTCTTTCAAATATCAGACAACGGCTGCTAGTCAAAAAACTAGTCAAAAATCTAGCATAACCCCCTTTAGTCTTAAGCCCAATAGGTCGAAAAGACTTTAAGAGGGTTTTAATGAATAAAAATAAGATAAACACAATAAAAAAAGAAAACGGAAGCGCGATAGTAGAAACGCTGCCACTTTTAATTATTTTTATGACTATTTTAGGAAATATGTGGGGTTTTTTTATGTCAGTACATTCGGGAATTTTATCTTCAATTAGTGCAAGAGCTTACGCGTTTGAAACTTTTAGAAACAGAGCAGATCTTACATATTTTCGTGATCAACAAATTATATCAGGCGAGCATTATGATGGACTAATCATAAATTATTACAAAGCTGGATCGCGAGTTCACTATGTTGTTCGGACTAATAATGATGATCAAGCTTATCCTTTGGCTGTTGACTACGGTAGATTTTCTCCAGTTCAGTCAAAGACAAAAGATGGCCTTTTGTCACAACACTCTCATGATAATATTTTTACAAAAAAAACAAAAAAAGGCGTAAAAGAAATTTGGATAAGAAGTGCGTACGGCATGTGTTTAAATTTTGATGCTTGTGTAGCAAAAAATTAGATAACTATTTTAAGCTGTAAAAAAAGAAAGGAGAGCTAATGAATAACAACGAAGCTAGAAATTTATGGATATCTGTAGCCGTTGGGCTATTTTCTGTTTTTTTAATTTACAGCTACACTCAAGAAAAAAGTGCAGAGATTACAAAAAAGTTTGGATTAAAAAAGAGAGTGGTAATTGCAATTAAACAAATTAATGCAATGGAAACTATTAACGAAACTATGCTTAAAATTGTAGAGCGACCTGTTGATTTTATAGAACCAGGTGCACTTAATAACCCAGATCACGCCATCGGACTTGTTGCACTTACACCTATACAAGCAAACGAACAAATTTTAAAAAATAAAATTATTGAGCCAGGGCCAGTAACTGGTTTGTCTTTGCAAGTAGCACCTAACAAAAGGGCCATTACCCTTCCCGTTGATAAAATTAGAGGAGTTGCAAAATTAATTAAACCTGGTGACAGAATTGATTTGTTAGCGGCTTTAGATATTGGACAAGGAAGAAAACAAAAAAAAGAAATAAAAACTATTATGCAAGATGTAATAATTTTAGCTACTGGATTAAGAGTTACTAATGAGTTGCCACGACTTTATGAAAAAGTTGGAGGCGATGAATATATTAAAAATATTTCAAGCGACACAAGTTTTGACACAATCACTGTGGAGGTTTCTCCAAAAGATGCTCAAAGTTTAGTTTATATTTTATCTACCTCGCCTGGATCTTTATTTATGACTTTAAGACACCCAAGTGATCATATAAAATTTCGTATTCCTACTACTTCTATTAATAATGTTTTGGGGATTGCAAAAGTTGTTCTTAACAGGCCTGTGCAAAAAAGAAGAGTGCCTGCAAAAGTGATTAAGCCTAAAAAACCAAAACCAAAAACTGGTGGATTTATTAACTTATAAGAGAATTAATTATGTATAAAAAAAATATTTTTCTTTTTTTACTATCTATTATTTTACTTCCAAATTTAAATTTGGCAGCAAAAGATAAACATCCAATAAAGTATTTGTCTTTATCTGTTGGTGTTTACAGAGATGTCCCAGTTCCTAAATCAGGAAAAACTTTTTCTAAGGGCGGTACTTATAGAAGTTTATTAAGTTTGCAATATAATCCAAAAAGAAAGTTATTAAGATTGTATCCAAAAAAAACAGGTGTAGGAACATTGTTTGTAAAAAATCCTAAAACTGGTGATGTGATTTATGAATTTCGTATTGATATTAAAAAAACTAATTTACACAAGGCTGCAAAAGATATTCAAAGTTTGTTAAAAGATATAGAGGGAATTAGTATTAAAATTATTAATAATACTGTTATCGTAGATGGTGAAATTTTAATTCCAACAGATATGAATCGTATTTTAAGTGTTATTAATCAATATCCAGAGCAGTCTACATCATTAGTTACTCTTAGCCCTTTGGCGCAAAACAAAATTTCTAAATTAATAGAAAGAGCAATTAATAATCCCGAAGTGCATGTTCGTGCAATTAATGGAAAGTTTCTTTTAGAGGGAGTTGTAACTAGTGTTGCAGATAAAAGAAGAGCATTTTTATTGGCCCAAACTTATGTTCCAGATATTATATTAAACGAAGGTGATGGCCAAAAGGTACAAAAAAGAAAAACTTTAGATATTATTGATTTAATAATTGTAAAAATACCTCCAAAGCCTGTTGAAAGAAAAAAATTAATTCAATTAGTTTTTCATTATGTAGAATTAAATAAAGATTATGCAAAAGGTTTTGCTTTTAGCTGGAGACCAAGCTTGTCATCTGATACAAAATTAAGTTTAGAAACAGGTCGTAATACTGCATCTATTTTAAAGGCCACTATTAGTAATTTACTTCCAAAATTAAATTGGGCAAAAGAGCATGGTCACGCTCGTGTTTTAAAAAGCCTAAGTATTGTTACAGAAAATGGAGTAGAGGGAGCTTTAAATTCACAATCTAGTATTCCTTATTTAACAGGAACTGGTGATAGTATTAGTACAAGTTTTGTAACGGTAGGTTTAAAAAGTAGCGTTACTCCAACTATTATAAGTTCTGCATCTAGCAGTATTCAGTTACAAATAAATTTTGAAGTAAACTCTTTGGTTAGCCAAAGTTCTGATGGGCCGCTAACTGCTGGTCACAATATAAAAACAAGTTTAGTAGTTAAAAATGGGCACAGCGCTGCAATGGCTGGATTAATTACAAATGAGTCTGGAACTTTTTATAACAAGTTGCCATCTGGGTCTGTTAAAAATCCTATTATACCACTGCACGCCTCTAAATCTTTTCAAAGAAAGCAATCACAGTTTGTTGTGTTTATAACTCCGTTAATAAAAAGTTCTGCAAGTGCAGGTTCTGACAAAATAAGAAAAAAGTTTAACTTAAAACAATAATTAATTATGGATAACAATAACTTTATTATAGCAGTTTCTAGTGGTAAGGGTGGTGCCGGAAAAAGTACTCTTGCAGCTAACTTAGCAATCAGTCTTCACAAAGAGCTTAATAGCAAAGCTTTGTTAATTGATTTAGATGGCGATAACTGTGGAGATTTAAATACAATTTTAGGAATCCGCCCTACTAGCTCTTTGCAAGATGTTGCAAACTCTTCTTCTAATATTAAAACAGCTATTACAAAACATAGCTCTGGTTTATTTTTTTTACCAAGCGTTATTAGTCCAGAAAAAAAATTAAGTGTTTCTTCTTCTCAATTTTTTCAATACTTACTATCATTAAAAAGCCAATATAATTTTATTATCATTGACTTGGGTAGTAACTTTTCAGAATTACAAAAACAAGTTGCAAATAATTCGCATGCCATACTACTTGTAACACAAGCTGATCCTTTATCTATCACGGCCACTAAAAGAAAACTTAATGAGCTTACTTTAGAGGCTGTCCCTAGAGAGGTTAGCCAAATAATTGTTAATCAATTTGATTCTAAAAGTGCGTTAAGCAGTAGCGCAATAGAGCAAAATTTACAAAAAAAGATTTTATCTATTTTACCTAATGACGAAATTTCTAGTTACGGGGCTTTGCAAAGCTCTACTCCGTTTGTAATAAATAAGCCAAATATTTCTTTGTCGCAATCTTATAAAAAATTAGTTACTAGTTTAAGTGGTGGTTTGCTTCAAAAATTAAAAAATTTATCAGAGTCTGGGGCTAACACTGTTGTATCTAAAGATTCTGCAGATACAAAAAGTTTAAATAGTTTAAAAATACAAATTCATAAAGAGCTTATTATAGCCATGAATCTTAAAAAAGATTCAATGGATTCAAAAAATAATCCAAACAAAGAGCAAGAATTAAAAGATACTACAAAAAAAGTTATTGTAGAGCTAACAGATAAATTAGCAAAAAATCTTAATCGCAATGTTAGGGCTCAAATTATTCAAGAAGTTTTAGACGAGGCTCTTGGGCTTGGCCCTTTAGAGTCTTTATTAAAAGACACTGCCGTTAGTGAGATTATGGTTAATGGTTATAATAATATTTATGTTGAAAGATCTGGAAAATTAACATTAAGTAAAACAACATTTACATCTAACTTACAGTTGCGAAATGTTATTGAAAGAATTTGCACGCCTCTTGGAAGGCGAATTGACGAAAAAAATCCCTATGTAGATGCTCGTTTATCTGATGGAAGTCGTGTAAATGCAGTAATAGAGCCTTTGTCTATTGACGGGCCTTCTTTAACTATTCGTAAATTTCCAGCTGATAGAATTACAGTTAAAGATTATACCGAAAAGTTTTCTAGTTTAACTCATGCAATGGCAGATTTTTTAAAAGTTTGTGTTGAACAAGGTTTAAATATTATTATTTCTGGTGGAACAGGTTCTGGTAAAACAACAATGCTTAATGTTTTATCTAGTTTTATACCTGATCGCGAAAGAATTGTAACTGTTGAGGATGCAGCCGAACTACAATTAAAACAGGAACATGTTGTTAGATTAGAAACTCGCCCTGCAAATATGGAAGGTACAGGAGAGGTTAGCATTCGTGATTTAGTTAAAAATTGTTTAAGAATGCGACCAGATAGAATAATTGTTGGTGAGTGTCGTGACGGTGCAGCCCTTGATATGATTTCTGCAATGAACACAGGTCACGACGGATCAATGACAACTGTCCACTCTAATAATCCAAGAGAGGCTATTGCAAGACTTGAAACTCTTTGCATGATGGCAGGTATGGATTTACCAGCAAAGGCTTTAAGAGAACAAATTTCTGGTGCAGTAGATTTAATTATACAAATTTCACGACTTGGTGATGGCAGTCGTAAAATTATGTACATTACAGAAGTTGTTGGAATGCAAGGTGACACTGTAACTTTGCAAGAAATTTTTAGATTTAAAGAAGAAGGCTTTGATAAAAATAGAAAAATTATTGGAAAGTTTCAATCAATGGGACTAATCCCCTCTTTTATTGAAAAGTTTGAACAAAAAGGAATTAAAATTCCAAGAAATTTATTTACAACAGAAAATTCTGTTACAAGTAAGCCTGCGGTGTCTACAATTACAAAAATTTCTAGTGTAAAAAATACACCTACAAAAGATAACGAAAATAAATCTACTTTTAAAAATTCTTTAACTTCTGCAAGGCCAGTTGCACAGGCTTCTAAAGTAACATCTATTAATGATAAAAAAATAGTTAAAAAATCTGGTATCATTTTTAAAAATAAATTAAAAAAAGTTGGCGGCAATGGCTAATCCAATTTTATTAAGTATTTTTGCAAGCATTGGTGTTTTTGTTGTTTGTTATTTAAATATACAAAAAATTTTAGAGTATCTTTATAAATCCAGTCTTGGAAATAGAGAAGAAATTTTAAAAATGATCGAGCTAATGTTTATACCAATAAGCAAAAAACAATTAACAACTTTTATGGTTATTGGTAGTTTTGGAATGGGATTATTAATATTTTTTTTACTATGGCCAAATATTATATTTGGTTTTATATTAGGAAGCATTGTTACACTTTTAGGTTGGAAAGTTCCAAAAATTTTATTTAAAAGTATTATGGAAAAAAGAAATGCTCGTGTTACAAACCAGATGCTTGATGGCGGCGTAATTATGGGTAATGGAATTAAAGCGGGGCTTAGTGTTCCGCAATCTATGGATCGTGTAATTAAAAATATACCAGGTCCTTTGTCTCAAGAATTTAATTTAATTTTAAATAAAAATCGCTTAGGAATGCCTCTGGAACAAAGTCTAGAAGAGTTTTCTGAAAGAGTGCCAACATCTGATATTCAAATGTTTACAACATCTATTAATATTTTAAAAGAAACTGGTGGTAACTTGGGAGTAACTTTTGAAACTATTGTTGAAACTATTAGGGATAGACAAAAAATTGAAAAAGAAATTCAAGCACTAACAGCTCAAGGTCTAGTTCAAGGAAGAATTTTAACTGCAATTCCATTTGTTTTAATGGGGATAATCGGCGGAATTAACCCTAGTTTTATGAAGCCTTTATTTGTAACCCCTGTTGGATGGGGGCTTTTGATATTAATTATAATTTTAGTATCTATTGGCGCGGTTATGATAAAAAAAATAGTTAACATAAAAGTATAATTAGCACTATAATAATTCATAAATTAAAAACAAGGATGTTTTGTTATGAAGTCGCCTTACTCTCTTTGCTCTGTGTTAATTACTTTTATTACTTTATTTTCGATTAACATTTATGCAGTCGTTGATATGCGAACTGCAAACTTTTCTAAATCTTTTTTAGATATTCATGTAAAGGGAAATGGCTTAGATTTAAGCATTAAACGGACTTACAATAGTAGAAGTGTTTTTAATAGTATTTTTGGTTACGGTTGGTGCTCTGATTATGAAACTACTTTAGCAATTAATTCAGACTCTAGCATATTGGTAACAGAGTGTGGTGGTGGGCTTGAAAGTTTATATAAAAATTCTTTTTTTAAACAAAAAGATATATTAAAAGTAAACGATCAAATTGTAAAAGAAGTTAAAAACAGAAATCCAGATCTTAGCTCTAAATATTTAAGCGATTTAAGAACAAAATTAAAAACAAATTCTTTTTTAAGAGAGGAGTTTGCAAAAAATTTAAATATAAAAGGTCAGGCTGTTTCTTCTTCTAAATATATTATTGACGGAAGAAAAAATGAGTATGTTATTAAAAAAAATAATTTATTTACTCGTTATTTAAAAAATGGAATTAAACAAGAATTTAATTTAAAGGGTCAATTAGTTCGCACTGTTGATAAAAATAAATATTTATTAAATATTAAAAGAAAAAATAATTTAATATCAGAAGTTAGCGATAACAATGGAAGAAGATTATTATTTTATTATAACAAAAATTTAAAAAAAGTAATAAAACTAAAAGGTTCTAATGGAGAAACTTCTTCTTACAGTTACAGGGGTAATGATTTAATAAAATCTACTAATTCAAGTTCTGTTAGTTTAAGTTACAAGTACGACAGTCAGCATAATTTAACTCGTATCACTTATCCTAACAAAACTTTTGTATCTGTTAGTTATAATTTAAGCAAAGATTGGGCTACAAGTTTTATTAACAAAAAAAAATGTAAAGAAACATATAATTATGGCGAAGATAAAAAAAATCCATTAGATCACTATTGGTCTCAAGTAATTAAAAAATGTAAAAACAAAATTACACATCAAGCTAAATATGAATTTTTTCATAAAACTAGAAAAAACGGATCTAGGTATTTATATCGTTCTAGATTTAAAGTAAATGCTTTATACACAGAGATCACTTATCATTCTAAATTTGGAAGGCCTGTTAAAATTCAAAAAGGTTCAAGAATATTAAAACTTAAATATAACATTATTGGCCAAATAATTTTAAAAGATGAGATTTCTAAAACTACAAGTTATAAATATAATAAACAGTGCAACACTGTATCTAAAACTAAAGAAAGATTTTTTGTTTACACTCCAAAAAAATCAAAAAAGAAAACTAGAAAACTAGCTTATGTAAAAAAAGAAAGACATAAAATTAATAGTAGTTTTAAATACAACAAAGCTTGTAATATATTTTTTGCAAAAAATAGCGACGGTCTAACTGCAAAAGTACGCTACGACAATAACAGTCGAATAAGAGAAATTACCGATCATACTAGAAAAAATATTATTGTAAGCTATGACCACAGATTTGGAAAACCATCTAAAATTACAAGGCCAGGGCTTGGAACTCTTAATATAAGTTATACCAATTCTGGTAAAATTAAGCCTAGTAAAAAGACTGGCCCAAGTCCATTTGTTGCAAATCAAATTACACAGACTTTTAATAATTTTTTACAAGTTATTAGTCCAGTAAGCACACAAAATAAAACATTATAAATAAAGGAAATTATGAAAAATTTATTATTAATATTTAGTTTAATCATTAGCATTAGCAGTAACTACGGCATGGCAAATACTACAGATTCTGATTTTAAAGCCGAAGCACAAAGCTGTAGCGATAAAGAGTGTCTAAATTTAAGCTCTCAGTCTAACGCAAATAATTCGTGCAAACATGGCAGCAAAACAAACGACATAAGCCTTGCAAAATCTTTGTCAAAAAATGACGATTACAACTCACACGATAGCGCTAAATAGTCACATATTTTTAGCCTTTAAAAGTGTATTAAAATAGAACATATTTTTTTTAAATAAACGCATAGTTTTTGTATTTATTGTCCGATGTATTACTTAAGAACATGGTCTTTTGGCCAATTAAACAAAGGAAATATTATGAAACTTATACTTAGCACACTGTTTTTTGGGTTAATAGCTACTCATGCAAACGCATCAACAATATCTACTCTTCAAGAATTAGAAAATAGATATGTTCAAGAAATTGTAAATTGCCCTTTTAGCTCTCAGTTTAAGGGAAATAAACACGCAGACAAAAGAACTGTTGCATCCTTAGTTAAGAAAAAAGACAGCAAAAAAGCTGTAGATCACAAAGTAACTAAGTAAGTAAGTAACTAACTAACTAACTAACTAAATAGTTAACTAAATATAAAGTTAGTCTCAATGCGAGGCTAATTTTTATTTTATTTGTTGCAGCTAATTTTATTTGTTGCAGCTAATTTTATTTGTTGCAGCTAATTTTTATTGTTGCTAACGCTGCGTTTAAATTTTTTTTTAATAGAATCAGTTAATTTTTCTAACCTATCTTGGTTTTTATTACTGTTTAATTCTTTTGTAATTGGATTTTTTTTTGCCTTTAATTCTACAATTTTTTTATTTATTTTTTTTTGTAATATTTTAGATTTTTCTTTTAAAGCTGCTGTCATGCTAGATTGCCTTAGCCATTTTGAAAAATGTGACTCTAATGTTTGACCTCTCCAGTCTAGCTGTAAAATCAATAAAAAAAATATAGCAAATAATAAAGATCCAAAAGCTGTGATAAAAGACTTAAGCATAAATAAAACTAACATATATTGTTTGAATAAGAAAAGAAAATTAGTTAAAATACTTACTTATGTCTTTACATCAATTATCAAAAACTTTTATTGTAAATCTTTTGGCATGGTTAGCTGGCATTAGCATACTAAAATCTTATTTGTTAATATTTGGAGTTTTGCTAATCTCTGGCCTTGGAGTTCCGTTACCAGAGGACATAAGCCTAATTACTGCAGGAATTTTAGTATCATTAAATAAAATGAGTTTTTTAGGGGCCTGTGCCATAGGGTTTTTTGGAGTAATGGCCGGTGACTGCATTTTATTTTTTTTAGGATACTACATGGGAGAAAGAGTATTTAAATTACCTTTATTTAGTAAAATTTTTACTCCAAAAAGAATAAAAATGGCCTCAAAAAAAGTAAACAACAACTCAAAACTAATTTGTTTTACTGCTAGATTTTTGCCAGGCCTAAGAAGTCCTATTTTTTTAACTGCAGGAACTTTAAAAGTAAGCCCATTTATTTTTTTATTACTAGATGGAGGGGCAGCATTATTTAGTGTCCCTATATGGGTTTTTGTAGGCTCTTGGTTTGGAAACAATGTCGACGCAATACTAAAGTTTAGTGCAAAAGCAAATTCTTATTTTTTAATAAGCCTGCTTTTTGCTATAGCTATTTATTTTTTAATAAAAAAAAATATAAGTAAAAAAAAATTATCTTAATAAAAAAAATATAAGTAAAAAAAAATTATCTTAATAAAATTTATTGTATTACAAACTTCTAACCTAAATAGATGGTTTTAAACTTTAAATTTATTGTATTACAAACTTCTAACCGAAATAGAGGATTTTAAACTTTGAATTTTTTTTAACACTTGTTCAAAAATATCTTGCTCTAAACATTCTAGTCGCATTAACAAACACCCAACATCGTCATTGGTTGCCAAGCTTTGCGCCTTAACATTTACAGAGTAAGAAGAAATAATTTTATTTACCTCCCCTAAAACCCCCGGTTCATTTTTATGAAAATGAATTAAATCTAAATAATCAGATTGATTATCTTTAGCTAAATTAACTGCGGGAGTATTAACCGAGCTTAAAGTGCTTCCTGTTTTTATAAAATCTATTAAGCTTTGACTAACTTCTTCTCCAATAGATTCTTGAGCCTCTTTTGTGCTTCCGCCTATGTGAGGGGTTAAAATTACATTTTCTATATTTTGTAAAGAAATATTAAACAAATCACCTTTCTTTTTTGGCTCTGTTGGGTACACATCAATTGCAGCGCCAGATAAATTTTTTAAAGTTAGTGCATCTTTTAAATCATCTAAGTTAACAACATTGCCGCGACTTGCGTTTAATAAAAAAGAGGATTTTTTCATTAAACTAAGTTCTTTTTTAGTAATTAAATTACTAGTTGTTTCTGTATTTGGAACATGTAGTGATACAAAATCTGATTGCTGTAATAAATCACTTAAAGAATTTACTGGAGTGGCGTTTCCTAAAGCTAATGTTTTTTTAATATCATAGTATAAAACTTTCATTCCAAAAAATTCTGCTAAAATACTAACTTGAGATCCTATATGTCCGTAACCTACAATCCCTAATACTTTTGATCGCAACTCTTGCATACCAACAGTACTTTTGGCCCATGTTCCAGAGTGAGTGGCTTTGTTTAAATCACATAATCTTCTAGACAGCGCAATCATTTCGCATAAAACAAGTTCTGCAACACTTCTTGTGCTTCCGTATGGGGCATTAAAAACTGGAACTCCAAGATTACTTGCTACTTGCAAATCAACTTGATCGGTTCCGATACAAAAAGCTCCTATGGCTAGTAATTGTGGTAATTGTTCTAATGTTTCTTTATAAAGTTTTGTTTTTGACCTAAGGCCTATAATTTGAAAGTCTTGTGCATTTTTTATTAATTCTTCGTTAGTCCAAGCTCTGCTTTCATAGGTTACATCAAAACCTGCGTCTTCTAAAATAATTTTTACCTTGGGGTGAGTTGCCTCTAGTAATAAGATTTTTAATTTTGACATAAGCTTATACTCCTACTCTTGACTTTAGGATATATGTAAACAACATACAACTATGTTTAGAACACACATTTTAACATCGGAGTTATTTACCAATACTGTAATGTATGTGTTTGTGCTTTTAATACTAATTGGCACTTTGCTTTTTTTCAAGCGTAAAAGCAGTGCAAGATATTCTGCCACTTGGACTAGCTGGAAGAACTGGCTACTACTTAGTCCTTTTATTTTTTTAGCACTAGCTATAAGTAAGCCTTGGCCATTAATTTTTATAACTTTAATTAGCATTCAAAGTATGAAAAGTTTTTTTCAAGTAACTGGAATGTATCATCGCAGTGGATTTGTGTGGTCTGCATATTTAATTAGCATTGCAAGTGCTTATTATATTCAACAAGATCAAATTATTTTTTTACTTATCAGCCCTGGTCTTTTAATGACAAGCGTTAGCTTAATACCATTAATAAGTAATAATTTTAAAAACATGATTCAGTATATGTCTTTATCTTTAATGGCATTTTCTTTTTTTGCATGGTCCCCTTTATTTTTAGGAAAATTATTAAATCAATCAGGTGGAATTTATTTAGTTCTTTATCTATATATATTAAGTGCTTTTTCTGTTAGCGTATCAACTAGCTTTACAAAAATTATAGGAAGGCGTTACCCTTTTAAAAATATTTCGTCTAGAATATCTGTCGAAGGATTTTTAATTTCTGTACTTTTAACTTTAGTATTATCACTTGGCCTTCAAGATTTAATAACACCTTATATTCAATACCACAAACAAGAGGCCTGGCTTTTATTAGGCTTGCTAATTAGTTTATCTAGCCATCTTGGAAGAATAATAGTTACAGTAATTAAAAAAGATTTAGGAATTAAAGAAGTTAGTTTATTTTCTATTAGCAAACAAGATATTTTAAGTTATATGGATAAGCTTATTTTTACCAGTCCTGCTTTTTTTGTTATCTATCAATATATATTAAACTAAGGTAAATACAAAAATGGAAAAATGGGATTACGAAAATGAACAATGGTTAAAGTTACCTAACCACTTAAAACATTTGCCTTTGTTTACTCGCAGTTTTGACCTTGTAAGTATTTTTTTTAAATACTTATGGGCACTTATTTTAAAAATTATATTTACTTTTTATATTCGTATAAAAATATTTGGACCTAGCTGGAAAAAAATTTTTAAACAGCACCCAAAATTACTTATTATGTCAAACCACAGCAGTCATTTAGATGCCGTTGCTATTGCTGCAACTATACCCGTTGGCTATTGGTCACATTTATATTTAACTGCTGCCAAAGATTATTGGTTTTCTAATCCAATTTTTACTTTTTTTTCTAAACATTGTCTTGGAGCAATTCCAATAGACAGAAAAGAAAATCCAAAAGAAGCTATTTCTTTATGCACAACTTTGTTAAATAATCTAACCCCTATCTGGATGTTGTTATTTCCAGAGGGAAGCAGGTCTTCAGACGGAACATTGCAAAAGCTAAAAGCAGGCATATCTATATTTTCACAAAAAACAAATACACCTATTTTATTTTTATATTTAGAGGGAGCAAATAAATTACTTGCAAAAAGCAAGGCCTTTCCAAAGGCAGGAGTGTTAAAATTACATATCGGAAAGGTAATACAGCCTACAAGCATAGAAGAAGTTCAAGAACAATACACTCGGTGGGTTGCTGAAATTAACTCTCAAGATAAATAGTTTTTGCTTTGCTTTGCTTTGATTTTATTTGCTTTGTTTTTCTTTAAAATTTTACTTCCAAGAATTTACATAGTCTGTGTTTTCTATTTCTGTCATTAAATTTGATCTTAATAATGGAAATGCACTGTCTATCATTACTGCATATTCGTCAGTTAATTTTTTATCAGAAACTGCTTTTACAGCTTTTGGATGTGGGCCGTGCGGAAATCCTGCTGGATGAAAAGTTAACATTCCTGGTTTAATATTATCACGACTAAAAAAATCTCCTTTGTGATAAAACAAAACTTCGTCGTAATCTATATTTTGGTGATAAAATGGAACTTTTAATGCGTCGGCATCTGACTCCATAGGCCTTGGTACAAAAGTGCATATTATAAAATCTTTGGCAACAAAAGTTGTATGCACACTTGGCGGCAGGTGAACTCTGTGACTCATTACTGGCATTAAATCATAAACACTTAAAGTAAATGGAAATAAATCTCCCTTCCAGCCTACAACATTAAAAATTTCTTCTTCATAAAAAAAGTTTGTGTAGTCTTGATTATGTTTTACTTTTATTTGTTTTACTTCAATATTTTTTTCTTTTAAAAAAGAATATAAATTTTCTAAATTAGGCTTTCCTAAACTATCTACATCGTAAATAGCATTTCGTCCTAATAAACCTCTGTCTGGTTGCTGGTAATGAGAATTTAAATTTTCAATAACTAAAAACCAAGATGTCTCTTTTGGAAAAATTAAATAAGAAATACATTTAGGAATTACAATATAAGTTCCGCTTTTATACTCTAACAATCCATATTCTGTTAATATTTTTCCACTTCCATTTTGACAAAAAAATACCAGATCTCCATCGGCGCTTCTGCTAGCAGATTGTTTTTTTTCAGAGCTTGGATGGCAAACTAAAGAGCTAATCCTAAGCTGTTGATTGTGTAATAATAATTTTTGTTCTTTTTTTTTTGTTAAAAGATTAATGTCAAAAGACCTTGGCTTTAAATTGCCGTCAATTTTAGACCAATTAGTGCTAGGCTTGCTTTTTATTAAATGCGAAACAGGGCCAAAAAAACCTTTTAAACCTTGCTCTTCTTCGTAATGTCCGTCTGGAATATTTTTATGGGCCTGCTTAGTAAATTTTCCTTGAGAATAATGATTCATTTTTTACCTTTATTAATTTATGTAAATTATATTTTAATTAATTACAAAAAACCTCTGCGCCTTTGGTCTTCTTCCATAGACTCAAACAGGGCTTGAAAGTTTCCCTCTCCAAAGCCAAAATGATTTTTTCTTTGTATAATTTCAAAAAAAATAGGCCCGATTTGGTTTTCTGTAAAAATTTGTAATAAATAACCATCTTTATCGCCATCTGCTAAAATTTTTAATTTTTTTAAATCATCTAAAGAATCTTTAACTTGAGGTACTCTGTTAAGCAAAGTTTCGTAATATGTATCTGGTATGGATAAAAAATTTAAATTATTATTTTTTAAATTATCTACTGTTTTTATAATATTGTTTGTTAAAAAAGCAATGTGTTGAATTCCTGCTCCATTATATACATCTAAATATTCTTGAATTTGTGAATTTTTTGTAGATGGCTCGTTAACCGGAATAAGAATAGTTCCACAATGTGACTTCATTACTTTAGAAATTAATCCAGTTTGCTGTCCTTTAATGTCAAAATATCTTACTTCTGTAAAATCAAATATGTTAGAATAAAAATCACAAACTTTTTGCATCTCACCTTGTGGAACATTATTTGTTAAATGATCAATAGACAAAAGACTTAAATCTTTTTTTTCTGAAGTGTCTACAGTAATGTCAAAATCTTCTTTATACATTTCTAGGCTTTGATATTTATCTACAAAATAAATTAATGACTCTCCTACTCCGTAAACTGCTAAAAATTTATGCTCATCTTTTGTAAATGGAGTTGCGCCTCTTTTAACGGCTTTATCAAAAGCTTCTTTGGCATTTTTTACACGAAATGCCATTGCGCATGCACTTGGTCCATGTAAATTTTGAAAATTATAGGCAAAACTATTTTTGTCAGAGTTAATAATAAAACAAAAGCCACCAGCTTTAAATAAACTAATTTTTTTTGTTTTGTGTTGTCCGATTTTTTTAAAACCTAAAGAATAAAAAACTTTAGAAAGTTCTTCTGGATTGGGAGTTGCATATTCTACAAACTCTACTCCCTGAAACATAAAGGGTTCTGTCATATATACCTCCAAATTTAACTACAACTCTTACTTATATATCAGATTTTTATACCTTTACAAGGGGGGCGTTGGCCCATTACACTAAGTAATACTTATACTTAAAACAGAGGCTAGCTTTTGTCAAAAATACAAAAAACAGTATTCATTAATCGAACACTTAATTTAAAAAAAATTAAGTATGTAGGTTTTGATATGGACCTTACCCTTGTTCAATATAATACTTATAATTTTGAACAACTAGCGCATAAAATAATGTTAAAAAAATTAGTTACTAATTTTAAATATCCAAAAAGTATACAAAAACTGCCGTTTAAGTTTTCTCAAAGTATTCGCGGATTAGTTATAGATAAAAAAAAGGGAAACTTATTAAAGCTAAGCAAGTATGGCGAAATCAGACAAGCTTATCACGGCTTAAAAACAATGCCCTATGCAGAGCAAAAAAATACTTACAAACAAACCTATATTCATTTAAGTGATTCAAGGTATGATTCAGTAGATACTACTTTCTCTATTGCTTTTGCTTCGTTGTATTCACAACTTGTAGATAAAAAAACTTATGGAAAAATAAAAAACAAAATGCCCTCTTATGAAAAAATAGCAAAAGATCTTTCTTTTAGCTTGGATCAAGCCCATACAGATGGGTCTTTAAAAAATTATTTAATAAAAAATTTAAAAAAATTTATTATACAAGATAAAAAAATTGCACAAGGTTTAGAAAATTTTATATCACACAAAAAAAAATTACTTCTTATAACTAACTCTAATTATGAGTACACCAATGCTTTGCTTAAATACAGCATAAATCCTTTTTTAAAAAAATATAAAAAATGGCAAGACTTATTTGAATACAGTATAACATCTTCTAAAAAACCAGATTTTTTTTATACTAAAACTCCATTTTTAAAAATTGATCCAGTTACAAAAAAAACTCACAAGCATAATAAAGAATTAGTCCCTGGAATTTATGAAGCTGGGTCTTCGCACTGGTTAACAAAGGCCTTAAAAACAAATGCAGAAAATATTTTATACATTGGTGATCATATTTATGGAGACATAGTTAGGTTAAAAAAATCTTGTTCGTGGAGAACAGCTCTTGTTGTAGAAGAGCTAAGTAAAGAAATAGCTGCAGATAAAAAAAGTTTAAAAATAGATGCAAAAATTAAAAGCTTAATGGGCATTAAAGTATCTTTAGAAAACGAATTTAATAAATTAATTTCTGATAAAATAAAAAAACAATTTAACAATACTGTTATTAGCAAAATGTATTTAAAAAAATATGAAAAACAAAAAATACTATTTAACAAAAAATTATGCACTGTTGACGAAAAGCTGTCTGCTCTTATAAAAACTAAACAAGGTTTTTATAATCCTTATTGGAGTGATGTAATGCGAACAGGCACAACTCCTAGTTTTTTTGCAAATCAGATCGAAAAATTTGCCTGTATTTATATGTCTACTATAGTCGATTTTTTAAGCCTGTGCCCTCGTGATTATTTAAGATCAGAAAAAAAAGACATGGCTCATGAGCATTAATTAGTAACAAAAAACGCGTTGCTTTTAATATAACTGTCTCTGTTTAAAACAACTAAAAATTATTTTTTTTAAAAGTGTCTCATATTAAAACACATTATATATATTTTTTGGCATATTCATTGCTTATATAATTAAGAAACATAAGTAAAATAAAAACAAAACAAAGGAGAATACTATGTTTAAAAAAATAATAATCGCAATTACTCTAACAATTGGTCTGTCTGCTTCATTGCCAGTTGCTGCGCAATCATGTACCACACCAACTATTATTGGTGGATTAATTGGTGCAGGACTTGGTAGCCTATTTAATAATCATAAAGATGCTGCAATGATTGGTGGATCACTTTTAGGTGGATCTATAGCTAATGATTCTTGTGAAGAAGACAATAGTGAACAAAGAGTTGGTCTGTACCCACAACCTGGATTTGTTTATTACCCAGGAAATCTTTATAAACCTGCTAATTGCCAAGTAGTAACTCAAGTTATTAATGATGGATACGGCGGATACTATACTCAATGGCAAGAAATTTGTAACTAAAAATTACATTAATATTATTATAAAAATGAGTTAATTAATAATTAACTCATTTTTTTTTGTTGTGTTTTTATATGTATTTTTTAATAAACTTTGCGGTGTCTTTTATTTTTTGTAAATCAATATCTGTTTTAAAAGAATTACTTTCTAATAATTTAATAACATCTTCTGTTGCAACATTTCCAGTTGCTCCGTCTGCATATGGGCAGCCCCCTAGGCCTCCTACGCTTGAATCAAAAATGCGAATTCCCTGTTTCAAGCTTATTAAAATATTATCTAAAGCTAATTTTTGAGTGTCATGAAAGTGCATAGCAATATTTGATAAATTAATTTTTTCTGCTTTTAATAATTCTAAAAGTTTTTTTACTTGAGGTGGATTAGCTATCCCAATTGTGTCGCCTAATGAAATTTCATAAACTCCTAATTTTAATAATTTTTTTATTAAGTCTAAAGACTGTTGTGGCAAAACATTGCCTTCGTAAGGGCAGCCAAACACTACACTTATGTAGGCTCTAACTTGTATGTTATTTTTTTTACAAATTTCAGTAATATTTTTTACTCTATCTAAGCTTTCTAAAATAGAGCAGTTAATATTTTTGTGCGAAAAAGTTTCTGTGCAAGAAATAAAAACTGCTATTTCTGAAACTTTTGCCTTTAGCGCTTGTTCTAATCCTTTTAAGTTTGGAACTAATGTGGACAAAGAATATTTTTTATTTTTTAAATAAGATTGTAATTTTACACAAAGCTCGTAGGTATTTTTCATACTAGGAACTTTTTTTTCAGATACAAAAGAGCCAACTTCTATATTGGTTAATCCTGCATCTATTAATTTTTTAATTAATTCTAATTTAATATCTAGCGAAATAAGTTTTGTTTCGTTTTGAAGTCCGTCTCTTGGGCCGACTTCTACAAGTTTTATATTATTATTTTTTAAATTGATCATATTATTTTAACTCTAATAAAATTTTTTCAGATTCTACCTGAT
This sequence comes from Bdellovibrionales bacterium, assembly GCA_015163875.1. Classification (GTDB taxonomy): domain Bacteria; phylum Bdellovibrionota; class Bdellovibrionia; order Bdellovibrionales; family UBA1609; genus JAAOIH01. The sequence continues at coordinate 4,971 of JAAOIH010000002.1, read as the reverse complement.
CATCTACCTTGCAATTTAATGCGCTAATTATAGCGTCTCGTTCGGCAAAAAAATTATATTCCATTTTCATAGCCTCCATGCTTAAAAGCAAATCTCCTTTTTTTACTTTTTGATTTAAGCTTACTAAAACTTGAGTAACCTGCCCTGGCATAGGAGACACAACACTAACCTGCATAGAGGATGCTTGTGAGTAAGATTTTTTTTTCTTTTTATTATCAGGCTCAATAACAATAGACTCACCATTACAGTGAATGTAAATTTTATTAGATACTTTTTTGTAAGTTATAAGCTCTAATTTGTTATTAATTTCTAATTTTATTTTTTGCATTTAATTGCTCCAACAACTAATTAACTAACCATGGGTTTAAATCTTTTTTAACATCGGTGTCTGTATTACTACCTGTATTATTGTTTTTTATTTTTTTTAAAATACTAGATACTATAAAATCTTTATTATCTTTTAATGTAGAAAATTTTTGTTCTTCAAAATGACAATCTGATAAAAATTGTGTATTAACTTCACCTAGTATAAATTCTGGAGAAGATAAAATTTTTAACAGTGTTGGAATATTTGTTTTAATTCCAAAAATTACGCTTTCTTTTAAGGCTAGTTTTATTTTATTAATTGCCCTTGTTCTTGTTTCGTCATACACAATAACTTTTGCAATCATTGCGTCGTAGTAAGATGTAATTTCGCTACCTTTGCTAATTCCACTATGAAAATGTCTTCCAGAGCCTTGCCCCCATTTTAAATCTTCTATAACACCTAAACTTGGAATTCCAGTTTCTGGATCTTCTGCATAAATTCTACATTCTATGGAGTGGCCTTTAGAAGAAAGTTGTTTTTCATTCCACGACAAACTTTTATTTTGCGCTGTTAAAATTTGCGCTTTTACTAAATCTACAGAATATACTAAGTCTGTAACATGATGCTCAACTTGCAAACGAGTGTTCATTTCTAAAAAATAAAATTGATTTCCAGAAACTAAAAACTCAACAGTTCCGGCGCCTTTATAAGATGTGCTGTTTACTAAATTAATTGCCGAATCATATAATTGTTTTTTTAATTCTTCTGACAAACCCATTGCTGGAGCTTCTTCAATTACTTTTTGATTTTTTCTTTGCACAGAGCAGTCTCGCTCGCCAAGACAAAAAACTTTTCCGTAAGTGTCTACAAAAATTTGAATTTCAATATGCCTTGCTTGTGACAAAAATTTTTCTATAAAAAAATCACTAGAAGAAAAACTATTTAAACCTTCTTTTTTAATTGATTTAACTGATTGTAATAAATTTTCTTCATCAAAAACTACTCGCAAACCTCTGCCGCCCCCGCCTCCTGTAATTTTTAACATAACTGGATATGTAATTTTATCTGCAATGTTTATTATCTCTAAGTCTGCTAATCCAGATGCTTCTATACTTGGGAGGGTTGGCAGCCCTGCGTTTTGTGCAATTTTTTTTGCCTGTAATTTATCTGCAAATGATTCCATGGTATTTGGATCTGGCCCAATAAAAATTAATTTATTTTTATTGCAAGCTTGTGCAAATTTAAAATTTTCTGATAAAAAACCAAAGCCTGGGTGAATTGCTTGCGCACCTAAAGACAGTGCCCCCTGTATGTTTGCTTCAATATTTAAATAACTCTCTGAGGATAGCGCACCTCCAATGCAAATATTTTCATCGCTTAAATTATATGCGTCAGAATTTATATCTGCTTCGGAGTGCAGCAAAACAGTTTTAATATTTAGTTCGTGGCAAGCTTGTATAATTCTTACAGCTATCTCGCCGCGATTTGCAATGGCAATTTTATTAAAATTCATAACAATCTTTTTTTTTACACAGTTTTTTTTTACAATTTTTTTAATTTACTCTTCTATAATTTTTTTATAAACTTTTTTTTACACAGTTTTTTTAATTTACTCTTCTATAATTTTCCACTCTGGAATGCTTTGATTAAAAAAAGCTTCTAGCCCCTCTTGCCCTTCTTTACTTACACGAAGAGATGCAATAATTCTTGCAGCTTCGTATTTAATATCTTCTAACTCGTTAATGTTTTGAATATGTTGTAATAATTTTTTTGTTTTTTTAACTGCATTAGGTTCTGCTTTTTTAAATTGTGTAAATAATATTTTTGCATAATCTTTAACTTCTTGTTTGCTTCCACAAAACTGAATTAATCCTGACTTCATAGCTATGTTTTCTGAAAATTGCTCTCCTGTAAGAGTGTATTGCCTAACAAAAGATTTTTGCATTTTATTTAAAACAAACGGACTAATAACTGCAGGGGCTAAGCCTAACAAAACTTCGCTAAAACAAAAGTTTGTGTCAGTTTCTGCAAGTGCAATATCACAAATTGATGCAAGGCCTATTGCGCCTCCCATAACATATTTATGAAAGTGTCCAATGATTGGAAGCTTGCAAGATAGCCCTGCTTTAAACATATTAAAAAGTTGCAAAGCATCTTGTATGTTTTCTTCTTCTGAAAAATCCTTCATTGATTTCATCCAATTTAAATCTGCTCCAGAGCAAAAAGCTTTTCCTTGTCCGTATAAATAAATAGCGCGAGCAGAAGATTTATTTGCTGTTAAAAAAAAATTTGTTAAATCTTCAATCATTTGAGGGTTAAACGCATTTCTGCATTCTGGGCGATTTAAACCAACATATAAAATATAATCTTTTTCTTCTACAATTAAAGTTTCATACATATATTTGCCTTAGTTATTTTTTAAATCTTAGTTTTTTATTTTTTACATTCTAATTTTTTACATTCTGACTTTTTACATTCTGTAAATTCCGTGAGATTCTTTTTCTAGTTCTGCATTTAGTGACATTCTAATTCCAAGTGCTAAAACTTTTCTAGTATCTGCTGGGTCAATGATTCCGTCGTCCCATAATCTAGCACTGGAGTAATAAGCAGAACTTTCGTTTTCGTATTTATCTAATATTGGTTGCTTAAAATTTTCTGCTTCTTTGTCGGTTAATAAATTTTGTTTTTTATATTTTAATTGATCTTGTTTAACAGTTAGCAAAACATTTGCAGCCTGCTCGCCTCCCATAACAGAAATTTTTGCGTTGGGCCACATCCATAATTGTCTAGGTTGAAATGCTCTTCCGCACATTCCGTAATTTCCTGCACCGTAGGAGCCTCCAATAATTATTGTAAATTTAGGAACTCTTGCTTGGCTTAATGCCATTACCATTTTTGCTCCGTGTTTTGCTATTCCTTGAGCTTCGTATTTTTGTCCAATCATAAATCCAGTTACATTTTGTAAAAAAATTAATGGAATTTTTCTTTTATTGCACATGTCGATAAAGTGAGTTGCCTTTAGCGCGCTTTCGCTAAATAAAACTCCGTTGTTTGCAATAATTCCAACAGGGTAACCCCAGATATTTGCAAAGCCTGTAACAATTGTTGTGCCGTAATTTTTTTTAAATTCATGAAAATCACTTTCGTCAATAATTCTAGAAATAATTTCGCGAACATCAAATTGTTTTGCAGAATTTTTTGGAACAACTCCGTACAATTCTTTTTCTAAATACAAAGGAGCTTTAACTTCTTTTCGGTTTAGGTGATAATGTTTTTTTTTATTTAAGTGTTCTAAAATTTCGCGAAGCAAAGTTATGGCTTCTTCGTCGCTATCAACATAGTGATCAGCTAGTCCACTTTTTTTAGAATGCAATGCGGCCCCACCTAAATCTTCGACAGAAACTTCTTCACCTGTTGCAGCTTTTACTAGTGGAGGTCCTCCCAAAAAAATACTTCCTGTTTTATTTACAATAATATTTTCATCACTCATTGCTGGGATATAGGCCCCTCCCGCAGTGCAACTTCCCATGACTGCAGAAATTTGAGGAATTCCTTTGGCAGACATTCTGGCTTGGTTATAAAAAATTCGCCCAAAGTGTTCTTTGTCTGGAAAAACTTGTGACTGTAGAGGTAAAAACGCACCTCCACTGTCTACTAAATATATGCAAGGCAAATTATTTTCCATTGCAATTTCTTGCGCGCGTAAATGTTTTTTTACTGTTAGTGGAAAATAAGTTCCGCCCTTAACTGTGGCATCGTTTGCGATGATAAGGCATTCTTGATTATGAATTAATCCCACTCCAGTTATAATTCCTGCACTTGGGGCTTGGTTGTCGTAAATGTTGTGCGCCGCAAAGGTTGAAAATTCTAAAAAGTAAGAGCCCGTGTCAATTAATTGATTAATTCTTTCTCTGGCTAACATTTTATTTTTAGATTTATGTTTATCGCAAGCAGATTTTCCTCCAGCATTATGAACTTTAAGTGTTTCATCTTTTAATTGATTTAAAAGCTCTGACATAAAGCTTTTATTTTCTAAAAAATCTTTAGATTGTGTGTTTATAGAGGAATTTAAAATCATATTAATGCCCGTAATTATAACTTGATACTTAAAGAAATACCCTTATTCTTACTACTAATCAAAGGATTATTGATATGAATGTTTTAGCTATTGTTGCGTTGCTGTTTTTAATGAATTTAAGCAAGGGAGGCTTGCAAAAAAACACTAGGTTTTCAGAAACTAAGCTGTTGCAGGTAAAGCAAGTTTTTGTAAAAAATTTTAGTAATTATTTAAAAGAAAAAAAACAAGCCCATAATATTAAGATTCAAAAAAGCCGCATAGGAATTAAAAATTCAAAACAAATTTTTATTAACTTAAGTTATAGTTTTGTTAACGAAAAAAATAAAACCAATTTATACAAAAAAGCAAAAGTAATTATCGAACCATCTAGCAGGCCAAATGAGTGGATTGTAAAAAAAGTTGTAAACAATACCGAAGAAATTAGGTTTCAAGAAGATTTTATTATTAGCTTGTAGGCTGGACAAAAATTAGTTAGAGTTTGTAGTTCGGGGAGTAGCGCAGCCTGGTAGCGCATCTCGTTTGGGACGAGAGGGTCGCAGGTTCGAATCCTGTCTCCCCGACCATTTGTTTTGTTATATTCGGTAGC